>DATJHM010000081.1:0-37607 GCA_035493895.1 Ktedonobacteraceae bacterium | reverse complement strand
GCGTGTGAAACTCATGGCTGAGGGTTGCCAATAGTTCAAGGAACGTTGATCCTGTGAATTGAAGGGGGGGCGTTTGCCCTTGCAGCAGGGCGTAAGGTGAGGAGGCCTGACCACTGGCTGTGCTGATGACAGATTCCATCTTTCCCTCAGGGGAACTCTCATGCCTGCATGGCAGCTTTTCTCCATCCGATATACTCATAGGAACCCTCTTTCAAAACGTTTTTCGCGAGTGATCATTTTCATATGTTCATATTGCGTACTTTATGCTGAATCTCTCTCTTTTGGCTCACGACCAGGTTTCCATACCACACAGCAACATCACTATTTCAGAGATGCACTGAAATTGTTCAGGCAATATGCTATAATGGCCAACAACAGTTCCTCATTGTGCCCCTGAAACTTGTAAGAAAAGAACACGAGAAGGAGCTACCCTCTATTCAGGACAATAGCATCGTTTTACGCAGCGGGCAGACACGCCACGATCCCTTGCCTGCATATAACCTGACTGCTCCTCTCACTCCACTCATTGGCCGAAAGCGCGAGGTGATGGCGGTATGCAGTCTTTTGCAACGTCCAGAGGTGCGTTTGGTGACGCTTACTGGTCCTGGTGGCGTCGGCAAAACGCGCTTAGGTTGGTCTGTGGCGGGCGAATTGCTCGGGCTCTTTGCCCATGGCGTCTGCTTTGTTTCCCTGGCTCCAGTCAGTGACCACAGGTTGGTTATTGCAACTATCGCCCAGACGTTAGGGTTATGGGAAGCTGGGGATCGCCCCCTGCTAGAACAATTGCGAGCGTATTTGCGTGATCTGCACCTGCTGCTGCTCCTCGATAACTTCGAGCAGGTTGTAGCGGCGGCTCCACAATTGGCTGATCTATTAGCTTCATGTCCGCAGTTGCAGGTGCTTGTGACCAGCCGGGCCGCCTTACGTATTCAGGGTGAGTACGAATTTATCGTATCCCCGCTGCCCGTGCCTGATCTCAAGCAGCTTCCTCCGCATGAGGAACTGGCACAGATAGCAACGGTGAGCCTCTTCTTGCAGAGGGCACAATCTATTCAGTCTGACTTCCAGTTGACCGTTACGAATGCTCGCACTATTGCGGCTATCTGTGCTCGCCTGGAAGGTTTACCTCTGGCTATCGAACTGGCCGCCGCTCGCATTAAGCTGCTTCCTCCTCAGGCCCTGCTCAAACGTCTCACGCATCGGCTACAAGTATTGACTGGCGGTAAGCAAGATCTACCCGCACGCCAGCAAACGTTGCACAATACTTTGCAATGGAGCTATGACCTGCTCACCCCTCGGGAGCAATGGCTTTTTCGTTTGCTCTCGATCTTTGTTGGCGGTTGTAGTTTGCAGGCTGTCGAAGTTGTCGCACAAATGGTCGGCGCTACTACAGGCCACCATCAAGCAATGGAGGCGTTGGATGACGTGGTATCACTGCTCGACAAGAGCCTGTTGCTGCAAACGGAATTGGAGGCAGAGGAGCCCCGCCTGCTTATGCTGGAGACGATTCGCGAGTATGGCCTGGTTTGCTTACAGGAGCAGGGCGAACTGGAGGTGATGCGGCAGGCACACGCTGCCTGTTATCTGCGATTGGCGGAGGAGGCAGCTATCTATCAATTCAGAGCCGAAGCAGGCAGCTGGTTCGAGATATTGGAGCGGGAGCAGGAGAATCTGCGGGCTGCCCTGCAATGGGTTTTAGTGCGCCAGTGCGAAGAGACCGCGAATGATATTGAGACTGCCGTGCGTCTGGGGTGGGCACTGTGGAGGTTCTGGAGTGTGCGAGGGCGATTGCAGGAAGGACGCACTTTCCTTGAGCGCGTCTTAGTGCTCTCCGAGAAGCGCGAGACCTCTGTGCGGGCGAAGGCACTCTCGGCTACTGCTCTCCTCGCTTCGTATCAGGGTGATTATGTACGCGCTGCGCAACTTTGCGGCGAAGCTCGTACCCTGTTTCAGCAACTTGCCGATCAGAAGGGGATTATATATGTCCTCGCTGTACAAATAGGCATTGCCTTGCACCGTCGCCAGTTCGCACAGATACTCACTCTGGCTGAGGAATCTCTAGCTCTCCTCAAAACGGATGGCGATCCCTGGTGGACCGCTTATTTCCTCATTGTCCTGGCGCGTGCGGCGTCCTTTCAGCGCGAGTATGCGAGGGCCTCTCAAATTTGGTGAGGCACTCGATATTCGTTGGACCTATCGGGACTATCATGAACGCGTCAATGCCACTGCCCGGGGATTGATGGCTTTGGGTCTGGACAGGGGAGACCATATAGCTGTCTGGGCTGCTAATCTGCCGGAATGGCCGCTTTTGCAACTGGCGGCGGCCAAAGTCGGCCTGGTTCTCCTTACGATTAACCCCGTCCTTCGTGCAGCTGAGGTTGAATACATTCTGAAACAGGGTGACGTCCGTACCCTGTTTTTTATGGCGCGCATACGCAATCATGATTGCCTGGCAACTATTCGCTCTCTCACCGCTCCCGCTGAGCAGCCGGGAAAAGTGACAGGTGAGCGGCTTCCCCTGCTTCGCTCTGTGTGCCTGTTGGGTATTCCTCCTGTTGATGTGCAGATGGCAGAGGGATGGAGGCCCTTCCTCTTTGATGAGGTAATCGCTGGCGGAGAGCAAATCAGTGAGGCGGCGCTGAGCGAGCGACAGGCTTCCGTCACGTCGTCCGATCTCGCTCTGTTACTGTATACCTCAGGCACAACAGGCTCTCCCAAAGGCGCATTGTTGACCCATGCTGCTCTGCTCAACAATGCATGGTTCCTGACTCGGCGCTGGGGAATTGATCAAGAGACCGCCATGTGTGTGCTGGTGCCTTTCTTTCACGCGATGGGCTGTGTGGCGGGGACCATCGCCACTCTTTTACTTGGCTGCTCACTCCATCCCTTATTGGCCTTTGATCCCGTCAAAGCCTTACAAATCATCAGCCGTGAGCGTTGTACCTTTGTGTCAGGGACTCCGACTATGATCACTGCCATCATGCAGCACCCTGATGCCAACAACTATGATCTCTCTGCGCTCAAGCTTGTTGGGACAGGAGGTGCTCCCGTTCCTGTGGCCTTAATGGAGCAAGTCAAAGCGCAATGGGGGGCGAATGTCTTTATTGGCTTTGGTCAGACCGAAGCGACCTGCGGCATTACGACGACGATCTCCGACGATTCGTTTGTCCTGAAGTCTGCGACCGTGGGTATACCACTTCCACATACCGAGGTGAAGATTATTGATCCAGAAACAGGCGGCGTGGTCCTCATTGGGGAACGCGGAGAACTCTGTTGCCGCGGCTATCTTGTCATGGCTGGCTACTACAATCTGCCCGAGAGAACCGCAGAAGCCATTGATCGTGAAGGATGGCTGCACACAGGTGATCTGGCAACGATGGATGGACGGGGTTATGTTAACATCGTAGGTCGCCTCAGGGACATGGTTATTCGCGGTGGTGAAAATCTCTTTCCGCGTGAGATCGAGGAGTTCCTCATTCGCCATCCCAAAGTTGCCGATGTACAGGTCGTGGGTGTGCCGGACGCGTTCTTTGGTGAAGAGTTGCTGGCCGTTGTTATCCCTGAACAAGGCGCGAACTCAGCGAACGAGAGCTACGCACGTATTGCAAGGGGCAGATTAGCCACCAGAAGATCCCTCGCTACTTTCAATTCGTTACATCCTATCCTCTGACTGGTAGTGGGAAGGTACAGAAGTTTGTGTTGCGAGAAAATGCTATCAAAGCCTGGGATCTGGAGATTACGAAGCAAAAGTAGAAAAGTAGCAGAAAACGTGAGATTGTGTGATGTGATTGTGAAAAGTATATGCGTACCTGTGACCGCCATGTGCTTGAGCGATGCTACCCTTTTATTCAGATGTGTAACTACTCTGATGAAGGGAGACGCCCATGCAAATGGAGACAGAAGCGTTTCTTACCTGGCACGCAGGCGAGGTTGCTCCTGCTGGCACCTATGCGCGTATCGATGATCAATCCTATCGTCTTGTTCAGCATAAGCTTAAGGGCCCTTTACCAGCATCCTTTGATGGTCATGTTGCCGTCTATTGTGCCTGTAGCAGAGTGATACTACCTGTAAGAGCAGTAGAGCGTTTATCGCAATCCCGATCGTGATGGCGGCTCGAGGGTCCCTTGCTCTCCAGGCTCAAGTGGGACGCCATTCCGCTGCGGAATGGCGTCCACGAACTCGCTCGATACATCTCGCTCCGCAGATGAGGAGCATCACCTCAAAACTCTTGTAATATTTTCTACTATGCTGGCGAGAGTGGCCTTCCTCATTGGGTTGTCCTGCAAACGACCTGGTAGCATCGATGCTACCAGGTCGTTTTGTTTTGTTCAGGACAAAGTGAACAGGCTTCCCGAGAAACAATTTCAGCGTTAGAACGTAAAGAAAGAAAGAGTAGCTTGAAAAAGGGATTCGCGTATGCTCAGGCCACCTACTGAAAACAGCGTCATTTTACGTTCTCTATAAGAAGAGAGTGGATCTTGTTGGACAGGGAGAGAGAGTAAGGAAGACAATTGAAACGCTATGCGAAATGATTCAGGGAAGAAAAACATCTGGTATAGACCTGCGGGCCTGATCATCCTTTTGCTCCTGTGTGGCACGCAGATGGCGGCTTGTACGATCAGCGTGGGGATACCACCACTACCATCATCAACCGATACCACGTCTGCCACCGCGGCTACGTCCCCCACGACTCAAGAGCACCAGATCGCACAGGCCGTCTTTGATGCTATCAATAAGGATCGTGTTGCCGCGAGACTCTCGCCATTGCAATGGAGCGATGCGCTCGCACGCAGTGCCTACCAGCATGATCTCACGATGACGGCCGCGAACCAGCTTGCCCACCAGTTGCCTGGCGAAGCCGGATTGGGAGATCGTGAAAAGCAGCAAGGCATAACCTGGCTCGTGGCAGCCGAGAATATCGGTTTCACCGAAGATATAAGTGAGCGTGGCGTGCTGGCATTGCATCAGGCAATGATGGCCGAACGACCGCCAGATGACGGCCACCGGCAAAACATTTTGAATACCCAGATCAAGCAACTGGGTGTTGATGTTTTGTTCGATGCTCGCCATGGAAGATACTGGCTGACTGAGGACTTTGCCAGGATTGCATAATGTGCTATTGGGTAGAAAAATAGTGTGCCCTTTCCTCAAACAAAGAGTTGAGGAAAGGGCACAGAGGAGCAACAATAATCTCTATACTGTCTGGCAGGAAAACAATCTTGCTGATTAGCAGTGGTGACCCCAACGGTTACCATGCCTGAAGTAACGATTGTAATGATAGTCGTTAAAGCGCCCAATGTACGGATGAAAAGAAGTGCCGGCAGCGCCACTGATGCGAGCAAGCTCTGCATCGTTGAGTTCTACTTCGGCCTGCTCGCTCATATGCTTTTGTACCTGCTGATTTTCAATTGCTTTTGTCTGACGAATAGTATTTTTTTGCATTTTTAACCATCCTTGTGATTCTGAAAAGTCTATTTCCAAAACTATTAATATAAATGAGTATTGACCAGACTTACATAGGTAGTGGGTTGTGCCCCTACATGCAGGTAGTATAGCCCGCTCAGGAATGTGGCACATCACCCGGAGGAGGGATTCCACCAGGAATGTCATTGGTAAACTTTTGTGCTACGCTGACCGCCCTCGTTCCCCCACCGGTCATCTCACCCGGAAACATGGCGTGCCCTCTCTTCCCACCGTTTCACTTGCTACTGCACACTACCAGTAAAAGAGGGAAAAAGAAACATCTCTCCCTTTCAAAGGAGAGATGCCATTGATGATGTATACTATCAGAAAATCATAATACTCAAGGAGATTGATGCAGCATGGGAGATCGTTCCTACATACAGCAATTTCGCATGGGTGAAGCGACCGTCTCGATCCTTACATCAAGTTATTTGCAATTCCCTCTGGCAAACGAGATGCATACGCCATGGCCTGATCTTAGCCCGGAGTGGCTGGCAATCTGCTCAAAACCATCGATCATACCAGCGCAATGCATCCATATTCACACGCCTGCCCTTTCCCTGCTTATCGATTCAGGCGATAGCGATGGGTTTATCGGGACCGAATATGAGCAGCATGAGATCCCTGCTCCACCGACACTGATCGCGCAGCTAGCGGAGATCGGGGTCAGAGCAGACGAGATTACCCATGTGGTCTTTACCCATTATCATTTCGATCATATTAGTGGCTCGACGATACTGCAAGATGGGGCATACGTACCCGCCTATCCGCAGGCGATGTATTATCTCGGTAAGGCGGACTGGGACAGCGACAGTGTACAGAAGTCACTCCAGAACCCGGACTCACTGATCAGCCATACCCTGGGCGTGTTACAGCAACGCAAGAAGTTAACATTGATTGAAAACGATCTGGAAATCAACGCGCAGATTCACGTGCTGGCAGCGCCGGGCGAGTCGCCAGGACATGAGTTGATACGCTTACAGGCTGGCGGACAGGTGGCATATTTCATCGGCGATCTGTATCATCATCCCGTCGAGCTGGCATATCCAACGTGGATGGTTTTACGGGACGATCTAGAAGCGCTCAAGCAGAGCCGCAACGTGTTTATCGCGCGTGCTCTACAAGAAAAGGCATTCTTCGTCGCCTCACATATTTATGATATCAGACGCCTGCTCTCACCGTTTGTTACCGAGTCGGTCGATCCAGCAACAATCATCCCTTAAAAAAGACACTGATAGAATATCAGGCATCTGCTTTGCGCATAAATTGTTCGAACCAATTACTTATCGCTGGATAGGCCTTGAGTTGTGTCGTGTGGTGAAGCATGAAGTGGCCTTCGTTTTCAAAACGCAGATAGTCAACTGGTACATTGCGTGCTTGTAGTGCGCTTTTCATCTGCTCCGCCTCGCTGACAGGGACGCGGGAGTCATTTGCACCGTGCATGATGAGAAGCGGAGCCTTAATGTGATCTACCCGATGAATTGGCGAAATTTGCTCCAGAACAGCACGATCTTTTTCCAGACTCCCATATTCAGCTTCACGCCACTTACGCCGCCACGGACCAGTATTCTCGAGAAAGGTGACGAAATTAGCGATGCCCACAATATCGACCGCTGCTGCCCAGAGATCCGGATAGCTGGTGATTGCCGCGAGCACCATAAAGCCACCATAACTGCGCCCCATAATCCCAATCCGTCGTGGATCTGCTCCTCCATCACTAATGAGCCATTCTACTCCCGCTTTCAAATCGGCAACGCTATTTGGACGCAATTGCACATCATCGAGATGGACAAAGGTTTTGCCATATCCCAGACTCCCACGAACATTCGGAGCAAAGACGGCAAAGCCCTTCTTTAAATAGTATTGCAATGGAGGCATCCAGGGGGCTGCATAGAGCGGACGAAACTGGCTTTCTGGTCCCCCATGTACAAATACAATGACGGGTAGACCGGCATTCGTCTCTCCTGGGGTTGCCTCTGGACGATAATAATAGGCAGGGATTTCCAGGCCGTCAAATGAGGTGTAGTGAATAAGCTCTGGTTCAACAAGCGTTGTTGTATCAAGCCTCAGGTGAATGTTTGTAAGTTGTTGGGCGGCGCTCGCGTCAGGCGATGCTCGCCAGATATTGCCGTTATGTCGCGAACCATTGAGGCTGAAGGCGACTTGCATTGTATCTGGTGCCCATACGATACCTTCAATTACCCCTGGTGGCAATTGGGGGGCTGGCAACTCCTGGCCTGTTGCCAGCTCATAAAATTTCAATTGCGAGTAACCATTGTTGTTGATCGCCCAGGAGAGGAGCTTCTTATCCGCAGAAAGCGCGAGTCCACCTTCTGCATCCCAGGAGGTCTCTGTCAGGAAACGGAGAGGGGCATGTTCATTTGCTGGAAGTGTAGTCGCGAGATCGAGACATGCTGGAGCCATAAATTCACGATTATAGTTGGTCAGTATATAGAGCTTCTCACCATCAGGCGCAAAGCAAGGGCTTTCGTAGTTGGCTTCTTCCTGATGCGCTGTGAGTAAGCGCGGTGCATCTCCGTTGAGGGGAAGCAGAAAGAGATCAAAATCTAATTCAGTGTTAAGGCGGCTCACGATAAGATGACTGCCATCGGGAGACCATGCATTTGCCAGCAACGTTTCATCACTTTGCATGACGCAACGTGTTTGGCCGGAAGAGACGCCCATGACCCAGACGTCAAAAAATGCTGGATTCCGCTGGTTGCTGCTGTAACTGATGTGTGTACCATCTGGCGACCAGCTTCCGAAGTGATGGATGACATGGGGCGCATTTGTCAATGCTCGTAGTTCCCCATTGAGTCCAAGGAGGGAGAGCTGGAAATGTTCATTGCCACCGACATCGATCGAAATAATCATTTGTTGATCGACAGGCGACCAGGCAACCTGCTCAACCCGTTCAGTAAGATGTGTGACCTGTCTCGGCTCTTCTGTGCCAGAGGTGACCCAGACCTGATCTAAACCATCAATATCAGCGATATAAGCAAGATGCATTCCGTCGTATGACCAGGACGGATTATGCGCTCGTGGCACACTAATATAGCTCGTAATATCAATTGCGTCTTTACCAGTCACTGCGTTCATCCTTCCCATTGGTATCGTAGGGCTTGCCCGACCAGAGGAATATCTTCGTTGCGCTATAGCATCTCCCCTCCCTGCACTCCGATCAGTTAGTTTAATCACTGATTAAACTAAAGCATACTGAGAAAGTGCTCGCCTGTCAAGGAGAGCCTCACTTTCCAGCAGGAAAAGGTGTCTTTTTTCATTCTTCTCTCCTTCTGCCCGTTCCGTCTGTTTTGGGTGAGGGCGAGAACGTTGCGGATTCAGAGGATCGAGGCGCTTGACAGGCGAATTCTTTCACAGGTATACTCAGCTTAACTTTAATCATTAAAGAAAGTTGGAAAACACACAAAACTATGAACGATCTCTCTTCTGTCATGCTGGAGCCAGGTATTATTACTGACCAGAGCCGTCCTCTCTGGGCACTGGTGACGGAACATAGCACTTATGCGCTGGGCGTGACCAGTGATGGTCTGGTCGTCAATCTGCATTGGGGACCGCGCCTGGCAACGCTGGCCGATCTGCCCGATCCCCACCTTGCTCGAGCGCATTCGTCGCAGGACCCGGCGCTGACCAGCGCGGCGGAAGAGTATCCCGGCTATGGCGGTTTGCGCTATGGCGAGTTGGCGGCCCGGGCAGTCTTTGCCGATGGGGTGCGCGACCTGGATCTGTGCTATGAGCGCGCTGAGCTCTTGCCGGACAGCGCTCACCTCCCCGGACTGACGCTGTATCTGCGTGATCGGCACTATCCGTTGACGCTGCTCCTACGCTATCAGCTCAATCCTGCCAACGATCTGATTATCCGCTCTGCTCTCTGGCGCAACGAAGGAAACGAGCCGATCCGTCTGGAGCGCGCCTTCTCTGCTGCCTGGCATCTGCCACGCTCATTTTCCTCGCGTACGCTGACCACGCTGGCGGGCCAGTGGGCGGGCGAGTCGCAGATTCAGCGCCGTCCCCTGGTCGCGGGAACAACATTGCTGGAGTCGCGCCGTGGGATTACCAGTCTGAATGCCGCGCCCTGGTTGGCTATTGAGAATGAGCCTACGCCGGGCCAGCTTGCTCCCGAAGTCTATTTTGCCTCACTGGCCTGGAGCGGCAATTGGCTGATCCGTGTGAATTGCGATGTGACAGGCAAGGCAACGGTGGTCGGGGGAATCTCAGAGCACGATTTTGCCTGGCAACTGGGCGCAGGGGAAACCTTCACAACGCCGGATTTTGTGGCAGGTTTTGCCAACGATGGTTTGAATGGTGCGCGCCAACGTCTGCATCGCTATGTGCGCGAGACGGTTCTGCCCAGGCCCCAGGCGCTGCAACCTCGCCCGGTCCTCTACAATTCCTGGGAGGCGACGACCTTTGCTGTCAGCGAGCAGGGACAGAGCGAACTCGCCGAGTTGGCTGCGCGTCTGGGCGTGGAGCTGTTTGTTGTTGATGATGGCTGGTTTGTGGGGCGCGTGTCCGATGCTGCTGGCCTGGGAGACTGGCACCCTGACCCCCAGAAGTTCCCTCGTGGCCTGGGACCGCTGATCGAGCGCGTCCATGCTCTCGGAATGGAGTTCGGTCTCTGGGTTGAGCCAGAGATGGTCAATCCCGACAGTGAGTTGTATCGTGCCCACCCCGATTGGGTCTACGCTTTTCCCTCGCGCTCTCGCAGCGAGGCACGCAATCAACTGGTGCTCAATCTGGGCCGGGAAGATGTGCGCGGCTATCTCTTTGAGATCCTCAATCGCTTGCTGACCGAGCATCCCATCGCCTATCTCAAGTGGGATATGAATCGCCCCATCAGTGAGCCTGGCTGGACCGACTATCTCGCTCAGGGGGGTGAGGCCCGCGAACTCTGGGTGCGTCACACCTATGGAGTCTATGCACTGATGGACGCTCTACGTGCGCATCACCCTGCGCTCGCTATCGAATCTTGCGCCAGCGGTGGTGGGCGTGCAGACCTTGCGATCCTGCGTCGAACCGACGAAGTCTGGGCCAGCGATAATACGCACCCCGAGGCACGATTATTGATTCAGGAAGGCTTCTCGCTGACATTGCCTGCACGCGTGATGAGTGCGTGGGTGACCGATGCCGGGCGTGGGCAGATCCCGCTCGCATTCCGTTTCCATGTCTCTATGCTCGGCGCGTTAGGTGTCGGCGGCAATCTGATTCACTGGAGTAGCGAAGAGATGGACGAGGCCGCGAGCTGGATCGCCATCTACAAACAGATCCGCCATCTGGTTCAGGATGGCGAACAATCCTGGCTCCTCTCGCCGCACGCCACCCGCAACCAGTTCGCCGCAGTGCAGTATGTTTCCCAGACGCGTGATCAGGCTGTGCTCTTCTTCTTCCAGCGCGATCAGGTCTTCGGTGGTTCGCATCCTCCACTGCGGCTCTGTCATCTCAAGCCCGATGCCCTGTATCGCATCGAGCCTCTGCACGCTCTGCCTGCGCCCTCTTCCCTTCAGGAATATCCAGCAGTCCTCTCTGGTGCTGCCCTGATGGCTGCTGGTCTTCCTCCTTTATCGGGTAAAGAGCAAACCTACGCCAGCTCTCTCGTCAAGCTCACAGCGATCACCCGACCGGGCCAAAACTTCGATTAGCGTGTGACCATTTTTGTGCGATGGGACTGCACAACGGAAAATGTCGCAACTAAAAGAGAGAAAGAGGGCGTAATCCCCGATCACAAACGATGTACCTGGTGGCAAGAAGCTAAGTGGCCTCCGCTGGAGCTGGAGTTGACGCTGAAGCTGTAGATGAAGAAGCTAATTCATCCTTTTTCGGCAGTAGTTCAGCAGCGAGAGGAACGGATAGTGCGATACCCAAACCAATGCTGACTAAGATTGACAACGGTTCGGGGGGGAGTAACGCAAACCCGAGTAATTTCAGAATATATACTCCCCCCACCACCAGTGCTAAGAAACCATACCCTATCATGTACAGAACTGAGATACGGTGAACGCCCTTTACAACAGCCATCATCACAGACTGCATGAACAGAATAGGAAAAAGAATGATTAAAATTGTTATGTCTATCGGCATCATGAGCGTACCCTCCTTCTATCCCAGATACTTTATACAGGCAACCATTTTTTACCTGAAATAAAATACCTGATAATTCTGTAAAAGGCTTTCTCTTACATTCAACCACTTAAATATTATATTTAATGTATCACTGGCAAATCACATTTTATAAATTATTTTTCACGTATTTATCACGAATATATTTTGTTAAAATATATATTATCAATAGCTCTTTTTATAATCATTAGATCGTTTGCTTGATTGTATATCTTCATAATAGTAGACAAGAAGATTGCTATCGCATTCAAGGTTGTATTCCTCTGGGGCCTTTCCACGACACGATAAGTAATCGTGCCGTGGTGTGGATAAAAATGTAGAAGGTGGAAGAATATCCAGCAATTGTTTGGGATTTACAGGTCCCCCTTATTTTCTCTTTTGTACGCTCTCTTTACTTTTTGCGTTCCAGCAGAACAACGGGGATCTTGCGTGTGATCTTCGCGAAAAGCTCAGCGAGAGCGGGTATCTTCTGTACCTGGATGCGCCCGAGGCGTTCCCCCTCCGCGCTGTCGACGACGGTGGCTCTGGCCTCGAACGTTTCCGGGCCGAGTTCGACCGTTACATCAGGATGCGCGACCAGATTGTGGTACCAGGCGGGATTGGTTGGCGCGCCCCTATTCCCGGCGAAAATGTAGATGTGACCGCCTTCGGACAAATAGACCAGCGGGCTGATACGCTGCTGACCACTTTTTGCTCCCGTCGTCGTCAGCAGAAGTAAGGGAGCACCAGCGAATTGACCACCGACGTTGCCGCCGTTGGCACGGAACTCTTCGATGATCTGGCGATCCCAGGCATTGGAGTCATTCATCTCAGGCATGTGTATCCTCCTCGTAATAGAATATTCTACGTCTCCAGGCCCTCCAGATTTCGTCAGGGAGGCCTTCACCCGGCGACGACGAAAGGCTCGTGTCGTCGCTCCTTCTTCGCGCAACCTGCCAGGACATCATCTCTCGTTCTTGAAGTAGTACTCCTGGTCGAGATCCGCCAATAGAGCTGGTTGTACGGGATGCCACCCCAGGCGTTGTTGGCTCAGGCTGCTCGATGCCGTGTAGTCCATTGAGAAGAAGTATCCGAGGAAGCCGAAGTGTTCGCCAGCTTTCTCGGCAGGCAGAGCAACGACCGGAACACCCAGGCGGCGACCAATGACGCCTGCGATCTCGCGCACCGGCACCCCTTCGTCGGCAATCGCGTGCAGTACTGATCCCGCCTGGTCCTTCTCCAGCGCCAGACAGAACAGATGGGCCGCATCGAGGCGGTGCACGGCGGGCCAGCGCTGAGATCCGTCGCCCGGGTACGCCGACACACCTTTCGCGTGAGCAATACTGATGAGGCCCGGGACAAAACCGTGGTCGCCCTCTCCATGCACCGAAAAGGGAAGTCGCACAACCGACACGCGCACACCGCGCGCGGCTATCGACTGCGTCGCATCTTCCAGGGCAACACCAAACGCCCCCATCGCTGAGTTGGGATCTGGTGCGTCCTCCTCCGTCATAAGGCGACCTGGCGACAAAAGCGCAATCGCAGCGGTCACGACGAACGGGCGACCCGACCCGGCAAGTGCCGCGCCAAGTGTCTCGAGGGCACGCAGATTTGTTCGAGCGGTCCTCTCACGATCGGAAAAATCGCTCACGGCGGCGGTATGAATCACGCCGTCGGAGGCCTCCGCTCCGCGGCGCAGGCTGTCAAGATCCTCAAGCTCGCCGCGATGCGCCTCTGCGCCGACAGCGGTAAGCGACGCCGCGGCAGCATCTGAGCGCGCCAGGCCAAGGACCTGGTGTCCGGTAGCTAACAACTCACGGACGATGGCGGAGCCGATAAAACCGGTCGCGCCAGTCACGAAAACTCTCATCGGAAATTCCTCTTTTCTGTTTGTCATAGCGACGTGTTGATGCAAAGACATCACTTTGTTGCAATAGAAAGTGTAGCCTGAACGGGAACAGGTGGGCAAGCATCAAATCTTGCTTTTTGTTACGTACGCAACAAAGAGGGAAATATGTCGCCCCCTTTTGCATTTTCTGGCTCTCTCTGCACGCAGTTACGAGGCTCCTACGTCCTGGAAGGAATGAGGCCACTCCAGCTTCCTGGCAGGGCAATCAGAGGCGGAAAGACTCTATAACAGTAGTCCTACTTCTCTTGACAAGCAGAAAACTTCTAAGTAAAATTATGACTATAAAGTCAATAAAAAGCTGAGGGATCGAATTATAAAACAAGCTGTTAGTAAATGACGATAGAGTCATTTACTTGCCCGTTTCCTGACAAGAGATAAGGGCATGGTTCCGCAGCAACCCGAGCAATACTCGCTCCGATGGAAACACAACATTTCAACGTAAAAATGTGCAACGTGGCAGCACGCTCACAATATCGCAATGAAGAAAGATGAATGAAAGGTACTGTTCGCAAAAGCGCATGAGGAGAATATTTGGTAGCGCCGCGTTACCACGTTCTTCAGCAGAGACAATCAACAGGATGTGTGCAGTGAAAGGAGAAGCATATGACGCAGTACAATGTCCACAAGGAGAGGCCGCGAAAGGTCGAGGAGCCAGGACAGGCAAACCATAAGGTGGAGCACATTATCCGTGTAGTGGGAACGGATGGCTTGCTCTATGATATCCACATGACGGAGGCTCAGCTGAAAGAGGCACGTCGCCTTGCTCGCTACTCAGGCTATAATCAGAGGAAACAATCCTTTCATGACCTGATCGTAGCGTTCCTGGATGGAGGAGCGCTCTCCGCTCGGACACAGCGATTTGCAGGAGAAATGCTGGAGATAGAACATCTTATCGCAGGCGAGGGCCGGACCCGCGCTTGAGTTGACTCCGCTATCGATAATCATAGGCGGGCCTCACACCCCATTGCCGAGTCGAAACGAAGATCCCATCCGTTGATTGCCCGCTCCTCCTTTCCAGATCAGACGGAGCCCCATAACCGCTAACATAGCGAGTGCCGGGTCATTGTTCGTAAGGATAGCCCTGTGAAGGCTCCATCAGACATGGCGTAGACCGCCGTCCACCATTTTTCTCACTGCTGGCAGGTGCAACCAGCGGTATGATCCCACTAATGGCGTGAAGAGCCCCATGTGTCCATGACCTGGCGCAGAATGGCAAATTCGCCAATATGATAGGCATTGTGGTCAGCCACTAACAAAAACTCGCGCAGGATGTTCTGACCATCGCCATGTGGTAAGGGCGAGTAGAGATCCGTCTGTGGATCATCGAGTAAGGCAAACAGCTTACGCAGATCGGCGCGGAAGGATGCAATGGTTTTTTGCCACGCCGCCTCATCTGCGGTCGCATCTGGAGCAGGCCAGTAGCCCGAAGGCCACGCAGGCGAGACGTGCTGAGGATCGAGTATAAAAGTCAGAATATCCCACTGCGTAATCCGGAGATGTTCAAGCAAGTGCCAGGGAGTGTACGAAACCTGCGGCGGAAACGTATTGATGTGTTCTTGCGGAAAGTCGGCTACCGCTTCATCGAAAGACATATGTGCGTTGCCTCCACGCAATAATGCGCGTATCTGATCCCGTAATGCTTTTTCTGTATCTATCAATGGTATCACTCTTTCCTCTATTTGGTACGCTCTATTCCGCTCTCTCCTGCGAGGAATAGGGCCTCGTTGCCCAAAGTATGCTCCCGTCAAGATATCATGTCCGGGCAATCAGGAGCAACTCTGGAGAACCGCACACAAAATATATCTCGTGCTGTATGCAGCTATTGTTCAAACCAATCCAATACTCCCCTGGGGTACTTTTGTCAGTCCATTGCGCCGTCGACGTACTGCCTGATTGAAGCGTTCAAGATATATTCCGAATTGGTGTCTATCCTCTTCTGGCCAGCTCTCAAGCAGTTCCGCAAACAGGGCATAGCGAATCCTGTGCGTCTCCTGGAATTTTGTCTGCCCTAAGGCTGAAATCTGGAGCAGGCTCACTCGCGCATCAGATGGATTGGAGAAACGTTCGACCAGACCACTCGCCTCCAGAGCCGCCACCTGTCTGCTAATGGTCGAGATGTCCAACTGGAAGGTCTGGGCCAGAACATTCATGCCCAGGGGACCCTTCTGCGCAATTTCGCCGAGCAAAAGATAGGCGGATCTATCGAGCGTGCCTATCTCTTTGCGGACTGACTCCACCATACGTAAGAAAATCGTGATTTCATGCTCAACTGCTTCGACGCTCTCGTTCTCTTCATCCATGTCTTTTTTCTCCTGCCACGTAGATGACTGCTGCTTTTCCTGAAGAGATGATGACCAGCGCAACTCTTCTCTTTCTGCTGATACACCATAACTGTCGTTGATGTGTGCCTCTCCAGGACACCTCCTCTATTTCTTAGGCATTGCCTCTGTTGCGTTACAGAATAACATACGCAACACACAACGACTAGCGGTTTCTGCCTGGAAGGGAAAACACTTGTAGCATACAAATAAAAAGTTGTACAATACAAGTGTTTTCGCATCAGGGAGGTATGCTTGATTCGTTGAAAAACTTGCGAGAGACATAGTAGCCTTACTTGCTTCGTCTTTGGTTCTGTACGTGAAAGGAGCTGTGCTATGCAAACAATGGTTCAGAATTTTAAAGAGGCTCGCGCTCAATATCACTACACATTCCGTACGCCTCTCACAGACAATTTTCCTTTTACCTGGTATAAACGTATGCGGGATGAAGCGCCTGTGTATTATGATACCTCAATGGATGCCTGGTCACTGTTTCTCTACGACGATGTGCAAAAGGTGACTTCAGATTACACGACGTTCTCCTCACGCTTTCCAGAGTCGGAAATAACCCCCGATAATCTCGAAGCCCGTCAAATCATTCGCACTGATCCGCCCCTGCATCGGCAATTGCGTTCGCTCATCAGTCAGGTGTTTACGCCACGTCGTATTGCGACCCTTGAGCCAATGGTCTCAGCCTTGTTTGATGAGATTTTGCAGCCGTTGCTGGCAAAATCTGCGATGGACGTGATGGAGGATGTGGCCTATGCTTTTCCGGTTGCTGTCATTTCAACTATGCTTGGTGTGCCGCCTGAGGATCACAGGTATTTGAAACCGTTCATCGATCAGGCCTTTGCTGCCCGTGGCGATATCCTGCGCACGACATCAACGCTCCCAGGATTGCAAGAAATTTATGACTACTTCCGCCAGTTTAGTCGAGAACGGCTTCGCTCACCACGGCAGGATCTTATCAGTGATCTTGCGCAAGCAGAATTAGATGGAGAACGTCTCAGCGAAGATGATCTGGTCAGTTTTTGCCGTATTCTCTATAGTGCAGGTTTTGTCACCACGACGAATTTGATCGGAAATACCTTCTTATGTTTTAGTATGTTCCCTGAAATAGAGCAGCAAGTGCGTGCAGATTTCAGCTTGCTTCCAGCCACAATCGAAGAGGTGTTGCGCTATAGTAGCGCGGTCCAGTCTATTACACGTCTGGTTACCTGTGATGTAGAGCTTCATGGACATCTGCTCCGTGCTGGTGAGAGCGTGATTGCTTACACTGGTTCTGCCAATCACGATGAACGCGCCTTCTCTCAGCCTGATGTATTTAACATCACACGGAGCGCGAACAAGCACCTGGCCTTTGGTCATGGCATTCACTTTTGTATTGGCGCGCCCCTGGCCCGTCTGGAAGCTCCCGTTGCTATTCGCCAGATGCTGATCCATATGCAGAACATGCAGCGTGTTCCGGGTGTGACTCTGGAGCCATCGTTTGTACGTAGCCTGTATGGAGTAAAACATCTCCCAATAACGTTTACGCCTGTACGCTAACTGCTATCAAGATGACGTTTCTGGAAGATCTCGCGCTCAAGCGATTTGCATGATGTTGTGCCATTGACAATAGCTGCAAATCGCTCTCCTGAGAAAACTCCTCTGCCTCAAGTCTCTCAATCACAATCCTCTTGTGAGGTATTTTTTTCGCTCCCGAGAAGAGAAAAAGAGGTATATCTATCAGTGCCTTTTCTCCTCTATCGAGGTGAGTTTAAAGTGAAAAAAGTTTAGTAGCTGAAATTGTCACATTTCTGTAACAATTTTGTCATTAAGCTGTAACAGATGCCAGATAAGCTTGTGTATATCAAGGTGGCACGGCGGCACAAATTGTTTTTGCTGCAACAGAGGTGATTTCAAAGAGAAAATAATTTTTGAGGAGCAAGGTACGATGCTTGTGATGGATCACGTAGGAAAACGCTATCGGAATGATTTCTGGGGACTGCAAGATTTTACGCTCGAATTGGGTTCTGGGGTATTGGGACTGCTCGGTCCCAATGGCGCAGGAAAATCGACACTGATGCGCATTCTGGCGACGATTACGAAGCCAACTGAGGGGCGCATCACCTGGGAGGGCATGGATATCCGCAAACGACCTGATAGGCTACGCAATGTCATGGGCTATCTCCCGCAAGATTTTGGCGTGTATCCCCATCTGACGGCTCTGGAATTTTTACAATATATGGCGGCTATTAAGGGCCTCAAGGCAAAATATGCAAATCGTAGAATTGATGAGCTTGTACAAACGCTCAATCTCGTAGAGGCGCGCAAGAGGCCCTTAGGTGGCTTTTCGGGAGGCATGCGACAACGCGTTGGTATTGCTCAGGCTTTGCTCAATGATCCCGCTCTGTTGATTGTCGATGAGCCTACTGTTGGCCTTGATCCAGAAGAGCGTGTCCGCTTTCGCAACTTGCTCTCAGATCTTTCCGGCGAGCGGACTGTGATTCTCTCAACGCATATCGTTTCGGACGTTGAGGCTACTGCGACCGATATTGTGATGATGAACAAAGGTCATCTGTTGGTGCATGCTCTCCCTGAAGATCTTTTGAGCTCGGTTGAGGGGAAGGTCTGGGAGATGGTGGTCTCTAGCAGCGAACTGCCTCTGCTGCGTGAACGCTATGTCGTGGGCAGTACTGTGCGTCGCAGCAGTGGGATTCATGTGCGTATTGTGTCCGATGTCTCTCCTGGACAGAATGCTGTACGTGCGGCGACCACTTCTCTGGAAGATGCCTATCTGTACTTTATTGCTGACAATGCTTCCCATCATCAGGGGACGCCTGCATTTGTTGCTCGCTAGTAGTTGTTGGAGGAGGGAAGCTTTATGAGCATGATACGCGCAATCTATCATCTTGCGCTTGCTGATTACCGGGAGCGGGTGCGTCGTTCCTCTTTTCTGATTATCCTGGCTTTGACGATCTTTGCTGGCTATGCGTCCATTCCGGCTGTTGCCTCCGGTTACTCAACGCTCAGGTTCGGAAACGATGAGGCCGCACTCTGGTATCGCGGCCTCTATAATTCGGCCTGGGTCGCCACGCAGGTCTCGCTCTGGGCGGCTGTCATACTGACGCTGGCTGGCTTTTTCCTGGTACGTGATACGATTGGGCGCGATGTGCAGACGGGCGTTGGACAGATTATTGCCGCAACTCCCCTGCGCAAGTTGTCCTATATTATCGGCAAGGCCTTGAGCAATCTGGCAGTTCTGACTTCGATGGTGCTTGTGCTGATCGTCGCGACTGCGGTGATGCAGTTGCTGCGGGGCGAGAGCATGACGCTGGATGTATGGCAGTTAGTCAGCCCATTTGTGGTGATGCTGCTGCCTGCGCTTGCGGTTGTGGCGGCGCTGGCGGTCCTGTTTGAGTGCGTAAAGTGGCTGCGTGGAGCTATCGGTAGCGTGATCTACGTGATTTTCTACTTTTTGATAATGTTTCTCTCTTTCGGCGATGATCAGACGGCGGCGGTCAATCCACTCTTTGATATGCTGGGTGTATCGTATAGCGTGCAAAAGATGCGTGAGGCGTTTCAGGCTGCTTTTCCTCATCTTGATAGTACGTTGAATGTGGGCATAACGCCGACGACGCAGGCTCCTCACACGTTTGTATGGGCTGGTAATACCTGGCCCTGGAGTATTATCAGTGCGCGCCTGATCTGGCTGGCGATTGCGGCGGCGATCGTGCTGCTTGCCTCGCTCTTCTTTACCCGTTTTGATACGGTGAAAATAGGGAAGGCGCGTGTGAAGCAATCTGGAAAGGAGCCACTCTTGCAGGAGGAAGTCTCCACTTCTCTGCCATCTCATCTGACCCCTTTGCCCGCTCGTGCTCGCACGGGCCTTGTTTCGTGGGGCACTGTCCTGCTCGGCGAACTGCGCTTGTTCAGTAGAGATGTGCCTCCATGGTGGTATCTCGGGGCGTTGTTGTGGATTATCCTCTGTCTGTTCTTGCCTTTTGATATCGCGCGCGCTTTTTTCCTGCCGATTGCCTGGATCTGGCCTTTGCCGATCTGGTCGTCATTGGGGAACCGCGAGAAGCGCGATCATATGCAGCAACTGGTGTTTTCGACTCCTCGCGTTCTGCTGCGCCAGCTTCCTGTACTCTATATCGCGGCTGTCGCTGTGGCGCTTCTCACGGCCAGTGGTATGCTGTTGCGCGATCTGTTCGTTGGCGACATGCCTGCTCTTGTGGCGGTGCTCCTGGGCTCACTCTTCATTCCTGCGCTTGCGCTTGCTGCGGGCGTCTGGACTTCGGGCAGACGTTTGTTTGAACTACTCTATGTGCTCATCTGGTATATCGGGGCTATTAATCAGATGCCCGTTCTGGACTTTATGGGGGTGACACGCTCTTCTCTCACTCTGGGTGTTCCCTATGTCTTTGGCGTCGCGACGCTGGTACTGCTTGTCCTTGCGGTCTATGGCCGAAAATTGCAGATGCACGTGTGACTGGCTCCTCTGAGAGATTTTCTCTTGCTTCCAAACTTGTTGCAACGGGAAAATCTCTCGGCTTATCCTTTACCTGCCTTTTTAAGAGATGATTGGATTGTGAGACAGAAGTGCGAAAAAAAGTGGGACAAAAAGTCTTAATTGCAACCACTCAGGATATTTTGTGTGCTGGCTTAAAGACGATCTTCCGCGCCGACCCTCGCGTCTCTGAGGTTGCTGAGGTTCGCTGTCAGGAAGATCTTTATGTTCAGCTTGCGCTCGATGGGGATCTGGATTTTCTG
This sequence comes from Ktedonobacteraceae bacterium, assembly GCA_035493895.1. Taxonomy (GTDB): domain Bacteria; phylum Chloroflexota; class Ktedonobacteria; order Ktedonobacterales; family Ktedonobacteraceae; genus DATJHM01. The sequence continues at coordinate 17,045 of DATJHM010000081.1, read as the reverse complement.
GTTGTGAGCCAGACGATGATTTCAGATATGGCGCTTTTGCCCGAACGTCGCTTTGCTGTGCTCGCTGTGAAGCCTGATCTGGCGCTGATGAGGCTTGCTTATGAGCATGGTGCACGCGGCTACTTTTCAAAAGAGATTTCAGCAGAGATGTTGCGTATTTTGCTTGATCCTCGGCAGGACGGATTTCTTGTTGATCCCTTTCTTGGGGAGTGGATTGTGCGTTGCCTGTTCGAGAAGACCGTACTCAAGATTACTTAACTCCAACCAGGATGAGATTTATGAGGGAAAAGTGGTAGATGTGGGAGTAGCGCGACTACCCTGATACCCCCCTTTTTTTCACCGCAAAGAAGATTGATCTTTGCGGTGCTTCCGCATATCCTGTATTTAGAGCATGACGGTAGGCAGTTTTGGAGGTTGCTTACCTTTTGTACACACAATTTGCTGTTCGTTGTAGCCTCTCGCTCCGCCAGCATCCATAGCGGCCTTTTTTACTCGATAGATAAAGCTATTGAGTGGCGGAGCCTGTCCTCTCTGCTTCCCTCTGTGTCTGTTTCCTTTGCCCTGAAAGAAATCCGTTGTGTCGATTTCATCCTGTATCCAGACAATGTCTGCTACCCCGTTACAGAGGGAGTCCCTTTCCATGCGCATGAAACATACATTTTTTACTCTCTGTATTTTTTTTGCCTGGAAACGACAAATGTGGAATATGCGAAAGTCAAAATCGTTGCCCAACAGTCTGGACACAATTTGGAGGGTGGATATATTATGCACGAATTAGCGCAAAAGGCTGTTGAGGAAACTCAGCAGCCTGCTAAGCCACAAAAAGTGCCTTTTTTTATCAATCGCAACTATGCCTTGCTCTTTAGCGGCTATGCTATTTCGACGATTGGTGATGTTGTTTTTACTTCGACTCTGAGCCTCTGGGTGATCCTGGTGATTGCGAAAGGTCAGCCCTGGGCTCCGTTAGCGCTCAGTGGGGTATTGCTGGCGGCGCTTATCCCTACGCTACTCTTTGGCTCGCTGGCTGGCGTTTTTGTGGATCGCTGGGTCAAGCGCATAACGATGTTGCGCATGGATGCATTGCGCGCATTATTAATCGCGGCGCTCTTGCCCTTTACGGGTCTGTTTCCCCTGTTTTCTGATATTCCGGCGATGGTAAAACTTGCGGTCATCTATCTTGTGGTGTTTCTCACGAGCGCATGTGCCCAGTTTTTCAATCCATCGTCTTTTGCTCTGATCGGTGATATTGTTCCCGACGAATATCGCGCTCGGGCGACCGGCTTTGAGCAATCTCTTTCGGGTTTCGCCTATATTGTGGCACCTCTGCTGGCTGTGCCTCTCTTTATGGGATTGGGCGCACAGGCCGCGATTCTTCTGAATGCAATCTCTTTTGGGCTATCATTTCTGGCAATTTTAGCTATTCGCCCGCCAGTATCTCCCTCGAGCGTTGAAGAGGGTCAGGCACCGAATTTCTTCCAGGAGTATGTCGCAGGGCTGACGTTTATGCTCAAGAATAAGGTGCTTCTGGTGGTGCTGCTGGGCGCTTTTCTGGCTGTGGTCCCTGAGGGAGCCTTGAACTCGTTAGGGATTTTCTTCTATCAGGTCAATCTGCGGGCTCCTATGGAACTTTATGGTCTGGTTGGCGCAGCAGCCGGTGTGGGCGGTATTGTTGGCGCATTATTGGCGGCTCTCTTCGCTCAGCGCCTGGGGGTGACGCGTGTTTTTAGTGGCGCTCTGGTGGGCGTCGGTCTGGTGATGGTGATTTTTGCCCGTACGACGTGGCTTCCTGTCGCGCTGGGCTGTATCTTCCTGACGGATTTGCTGGTTGCAGCTGTGAATGTGGCTGTGGGACCCATTGTTTTGAGTACGGCACCCAGGGAGATGCTGGGACGCATTGCGGCAACTGCTACCTCTACGCTGAGTTTGAGCTCCCTCCTCTCGATCTCTATCTTGAGCTCTCTGGCAAGCACGGTGCTCTTACATTTTCAGGGTAATATACTCGGAATACCATTTAGCACTTATGATCTTATTTTTGCTTTCACTGGTATTGTCGCTCTATTTGGTGGCGCTTTTGCGGTCTATCACCTCTGGGGTGTGAAATCTGTGCTACCCACTGAAGATGATGTGCCCGAAGAGAGCACGTCGGGTCCGCACGCAACTCTCTCGGCTGATGTCCCCGCTGTTCCCGAAAGAACGTTTCTCCATCTCTACGCTGAGCAAGTTCAGAAGCAGCCTGACGCCATAGCTCTGGTAGATGCGGAGGGGATGCTGACGTATGCAGAGGTAGATCGCTGTGCACAACAGGTCGCGCACTTTTTGTTGTCGCGTGGGCTTGTGCAGGAACGTCTGGTTGGTATCTGTCTGAAGCGTCGTGCTCTGCTGGTGATTGCGCTGCTGGGTGTGCTCAAGGCCGGGGGCGCTTATGTGGTTCTTGAGCCAGAGATGCCTGTTGCTCGCCAGCGCTATATTATCGGTGATGCTCAACTGGACCTCGTCCTGACCGATCAAGAACTCCTGGAACAGCTTTCTCCTCTGCGCGATGCGGTGTCGTTGGAAGCGCTTGATGTCGTGCTCCAACGTGAGCTTGAACCGCAAGCGGTACCAACGTTGCCTGTAGTTGATCCGCGCCAGATCGCCTACTGTATTTATACTTCGGGCTCGACTGGTCGGCCGAAAGGGGTTGTCGTTGAGCATCGGCAATTGCTTCAGTACGTCGAGGCGGTGACGATACGTCTGGAACTGGAAACTGGCGTACGGGTGGCGCTACTTCAGTCGCTGGCGGCTGACTTTGGCGTGACGATGGTCTATCCTGCGCTTGCTCTTGGTGGCGTTTTGCATGTGGTAAGTCAGCACGTTGCCAGTGAGCACCAGCAATTGGGCGGCTATATACAGGAGCAGGCGATTGAGGTCCTGAAGATTACACCATCACACTGGGCGGCGCTGGCAAGCAGCGATGTCGAACCGGAGCTTTTGCCTGCTCGGGGCTTGATCTTTGGGGGTGAGCCCTTACGCTGGTCACTGGTGCAGGCGATCCATGACGTTGCGCCGGAGCTTCCCGTGTACAATCACTATGGTCCGACGGAAGCGACTGTGGGCTGTCTGGCGTGGCGCATTCGTCCCGATCTGCAAGATCTGGATTCCAGGCTTGTTCCTCTGGGATTGCCTCTGCATGAGGAACGGGTGTATATACTGGATGAGGCGATGCAGCCTGTGCCCGCTGGCGTGTCAGGGGAGATCTATATTGGGGGACCCGGTGTTGCGCGTGGCTACGCTGGTCGGGCAGCATTAACGGCTGAACGCTTTGTGCCTGATCCGTTCGCGCAGGCTTTGGGCTCACGTCTCTATCGTACTGGCGATCGCGGGCGCATGCGGGCGGACGGTCTGTTTGAGTATCAGGGACGCCTGGATGATCAGGTAAAGATCCGTGGCTATCGAGTTGAGCCCGGTGAAGTGGCCGCACTTTTGACAGAGCATGAGGCGGTCCATGATGCGGTGGTGCTGGCACGTGAGGATCTGCATGGCGATCTCCAACTCGTTGCTTATGTGATGCTTGCCGAAAATGCCAGGCTGACTGCTGGTTCCCTGCGTTCCTGGATGCGTGAACGGGTATCGACCCATCTGATCCCGCAGACGTTTGTGTTTCTTGCGCATCTGCCTTTGCTGCCCAATGGCAAGATTGATCGTCGGGCGCTTCCCGATCCTGAATTGCATGGTGCGCGTGACGTCGTATTTCAGGCTCCGCGAACGACTGTCGAGCAACAACTGGCGAAGCTCTGGCAGGAGGTTCTGGGCGGAGCACAGCCGGGTGTCCATGCGCATTTCTTTGAAGTGGGAGGCCATTCACTGGCGGCGATGCGCTTCCTGGCTCGTGTTCGGCGCGAATTGGCGGTAGAGCTTTCTTTGTCCGCGTTCTTTGCGACCTCTACGATTGCTTTGTTAGCAACTGCGATCGAGCGCTTGCGCGGTGAACCGGCTGAGGCGCGAGGGCGAGCTTTACTGCCTCTACAGACCAGACCAGCGCGTCTACCCTTATCTCTCTCGCAACAATCCCTGTGGTTCTTCTATCAGCTTGAGCCGACGAATCCCTTCTATAATATTCCTCTGGCGTTTCGTTTGCGCAATCTGCTTTCTCTTCCCGCGCTTGAGGCGGCTCTACAGGATATGATCCTGCGCCACGAGATTTTGCGCACGACGTTTGTTGCCTCTCTCGATGGTGAGCCGGAGCAGGTGGTCATGGCGAATAGCGCGGTTCCGCTGTCGAGCGTCGATCTCTCGACCAGCCCTGAGGCGCAGCGCGAAGCGCAATTGCATACGCTGTTGCGCGAGGAGGCCCGGCGTCCCTTCGTTCTGGAGCAAGGACCATTGTTTCGCACGCTCTTGCTCCGTTTGGACGATGCTGATTATGCCCTCTCGTTCGTTTTTCACCATATCGTTTTTGATGGTTGGTCTCAACAACTCTTTTTGCGCGAACTGTCTACGCTCTATGCGCATTACGAACGCTTCCCTACAGGTCAACACGCTGAACTGTTGCCTGCGCTTGCGTTGCACTATGCCGATTATGCCCTCTGGCAGCGGCAGAGTCTGCAAGGGCAACAGCTCGAACATGAGCTTGCGTATTGGCGCGCTCAGCTTGCCGGTGCTCCGACGGTATTGAATCTGCCGACTGATCATCAACGCCCCCCAATGCAGACTTTTCAGGGGGCGGTGGAGCGCTTTGTGATTTCGCCTGAAGTGACTTCTGCTCTCAAGGCTCTGGGTCAGCAGGAGGATGTGACGCTTTTTATGACGCTTCTGGCCGCTTTTAGTATCCTGCTTGCTCGCTATAGCGGCCAGCGGGATGTTGTGCTGGGCTCGCCGGCTGCGCATCGCCATGAGGTGGAGCTGGAAGATCTGCTCGGTTTCTTTGTCACTATGCTGGTGTTGCGCTGTAATCTGGATGGTCACCCGAGCTTTATTGAGCTACTGCGGCGCGTCCGCACGATGACGCTTGAGGCCTATAGCCATCAGGATGTGCCGTTTGAGTATCTGGTTCAGGCGCTGCACGTTGAGCGTATGGCGAGTATGAACCCGCTGTTCCAGGTGGCTCTGGTGTTGCAGCGCGCTCGTAGTACGGTCGAACAACTGGGGAGCGTGGAGGCGTTATGGATGGAGAACCATAGTGCGACGGCGAAGTTCGATCTCACGTTGGATGTGACGGAAACGGATCAGGAGCTGCGCTGTAAGCTGGAATACAATACGGATATTTTTGCTCCATCCACGATTGGACGCATGGTGCAGAATTTTCAGACGTTGCTGGCGAATGTGCTGGCTCGTCCGTCCGAGTCTGTCTCGCTGATACCTCTGCTGCATGCACAGGAGCAAGCGCAGCTTCAGCAGTGGAGCGCGATCTCTGCGGAGTATCCACGTGAGCTATGTATCCATGAGCTTTTTGCGGAACAGGCGAGATTGCGTCCAGATGCGATTGCTCTCACCTGTGGCGATGTTCAGGTGAGCTATGAAGAGCTGGATCGCTCTTCTTCCCTGATCGCACGGCATTTGCGGAATCAGGGCGTTGGCTCTGAGATGATGGTGGGCACGTGTTTCGAGCGTTCACCTGAGCAGATTATGGCGATCCTGGGTATTCTCAAGGCGGGCGGCTGCTATGTGCCGATTGAGCCACACTATCCGGCCGAACGCCTGGATTATATGTTTGCGAATACTGCGATGACGCTGATGATCGCTCAACGTTCTTTTGAGACGCGCCTTTCTCAGCTTCCTATGCAGGTACTCTATTTTGAGACGCTGCTGGAAAACTCTGAAGCACTATCTGCCATGCCGCTGTTGAATCTGTCCTGTCCGGCGAACCTCGCGCATGTGCTCTATACCTCTGGCTCGACGGGTTTACCCAAAGGCGTCAGTGTCACACATGGGAATGTGGCCCGGCTGGTGAAAGGCAATACTTATGCACGCCTTGATGAGCACGAGGTGCTTGTGCAGTATAATCCGATCGCCTTCGATGCCTCTACTCTGGAGATGTGGTGTAGCCTGTTGAATGGTATGCGTCTGGTGATTGCGCCTCCGGGGACGCTGTCGCTCAGTGAGATGGCGCGTTTGTTTCAACTGTATGGCGTGACGACGGCCTGGATTACGGCGGGCCTTTTTCATCAGTTAGTTGATCATCATCTCGAGGCTCTCCTCTCGTTACGACAGATCATGGCCGGGGGCGATGTGTTGTCGGTTGCGCACGTCAAAAGGGTGCTGGCTCAGGCCGGTGGTCGCTGTACGCTGCTGAACGGCTATGGTCCGACCGAGAATACGGTGTTTACCTGTTGCTATCCGATGCGGAGCGTGGAGGATGTGGGGACGAATGTCTCGATCGGGCGCGTGATTGCGAATACGGAGATGTATGTGCTCGACGAAGCGATGCAACAGGTCCCGGTGGGCGCATATGGGGAGCTCTATGTCGGCGGTGCTGGCCTCTCACGTGGCTATCTGCGCCGTCCGGTATTGACTGCCGAGCGCTATGTGCCCCATCCGTTTGGTACGGAACCAGGTGCGCGTTTGTATCGGACTGGCGATATTGTGCGCTTTGTGCCCGATGGGACACTTGAGTTTCTGGGACGCGTCGATTTTCAGGTGAAGGTGCGCGGCTTCCGTATCGAACTGGGCGAAATAGAGGCGGCGTTGCAAGCGTATCATCAGGTACGCGATGCTGTGGTGATTGTGCATGAGCGCTCCTCTGGCGATAAGCTGCTGGTGGCTTATGTGCTGATGCAAACCGGGGCTGAACTGGATGAGAGACAGGTTCGAGGCTGGTTACGTGGAAGGCTCCCCGAATATATGCTCCCCGCCCGCGTCATCGCTATGGATGCCTTCCCTCTTTCTCCAAACGGTAAGGTGGACCGACGCCTGTTGCCGTTTCCTGAAGGCGAGATGGGGGACCAGGGGAGCACGCAGCTCGCTCAGACGCCGATTGAGGAGATTCTGAGTGGGATCTGGTGCGAGGCGTTGCAGGTGCCACACATCGGTATTCATGATAATTTCTTTGAGTCCGGCGGCCATTCGCTTCTGGCGATGCATATTCTCGCACGCGTGCGGCAATATCTCGGCTGCGATCTGGCCCTGCGTGTATTCATGGAAGCTCCTACGATTGCTCATCTGGCCGCGCAGATCGAGCTTGCCAGAAAGCAGGGCTCTGGTCTGGAGCAGGTGCCGGAACTGGTTCCCCAGACACGACCGGAGCAGCTCTTGCTCTCTCCGGCTCAACAGCGTTTATGGTTTTTATGTCAATTAGATCCTGAGAATCCGTTCTATAATATTGCGTTTGCGGTTCGGTTGCGTGGACCATTGCAGTATCCAGCGCTGGAGGCGGCCCTTGGTGAGGTGATACGTCGCCATGAGATTCTGCGCACGCGTATGGTGCAGCGGGCAGGGGAAGCCTTCCAGATTGTCGAGCCGTACAGATCGGTGAAGCTTCTCTGTACGTCTTTGGCTTTGGAAGAAGGCGGATCGCAAGAAGAGGCCTTGATGGCATTTGCACGCAGGGAGCGTTCGCGCCCCTTCGATCTCACGGCTTCTTCGTTGATGCGTGCCCAACTTCTCCAACTCGCGGAAGATGAACATGCGTTGTTCTTTACTTTCCATCATTTGATTTTTGATGGCTGGTCGCAACAGCAGTTCTTGCGGGAGCTTGCGACGCTCTATCAGGCGTTTGTCCAGAACGAGCCTTCTCCGTTGCCAGAACTGGTGGTGCAATATGTAGACTATGCACTCTGGCAGCGGAAGTGGCTGACGGATGTGGTGCTGGAGCCACAAATCCGCTACTGGCAGGAGCTCTTGCGCGATGTGCCCACGATTCTAGAACTGCCAACCGATCATCCACGACCGCCTATTCAAACGTTTCGTGGCGCGACCCTGAGGTATGCATTGCCAGACGAGCTCGCAAACAGTTTACGTCTCCTGGGACGGCGTGAAGGATACACGCTTTTCATTCTCTTCCTGAGTGCGTTTGGGCTCTTGCTCTCGCGGCTCAGCAATCAGACACAGGTGTTGCTCGGCACTGCCCATGCCAATCGCCGCTTAATTGAGCTTGAGTCATTGTTAGGTTTTTGTGTGAATACGGTGCTGATGCGCATTGATCTTCGCAATGAGCCGAGCTTTGCAGCGCTCTTGCAAGGGGTGCGCGAGACCGTATTGCAGGCCAGCACCCATCAGGATGTGCCTTTTGAGAAACTGGTCGAGGCCCTGGCTCCACAGCGGAGCCTGAGCCATAATCCACTGTTCCAGGTCGGGTTTGGTTTCTGGTCGCAGCGGGGTGAACGACGAGACTGGGGAAACATCCAGGTTGAGCCGCTCTATCTGGAAAATACTACCGCGAAACAGGATCTGATGCTGGATATCATCGAGACGCCCGATGGCGCTCTCTTGCTCCAATGGGACTATAACAGCGATCTCTTTGAGGGAGCAAGTATCGCGCGCTGGCATGCTTCGCTGGTCTCTCTCATGCAGGCGGCCTGCGTAAATCCTGCTCAGACGGTGACGCGCCTGCCACTTCTGCCACCCGAGCAGCTTGCTGCGCTCCTGCGACAAGGGCGAGGGGCAGCGCTTGAGTTGCCAGCGATGCATGGGATACACGAACTGATTGCGCATCAGGCTGTATTGCGTCCTGCTGCTGAGGCTCTACACTTTGGGGAGCGAGCCTGGAGCTACGAACAACTTCAGGAGCGTGTAGCGTGTCTGGCCCGGCGACTGCATGCGGTTGGTGTGGGACCGGAGGTGCTGGTTGGCGTCTATATGGAGCGTTCTCTGGAGCTGGTTGTGGCTATTCTGGGCGTGATGAGCGCGGGCGGTGCGTATGTGCCGCTCGATGTCAATCATCCTCAGGATAGACTGGCTTATATGTGCCAGGATGCCGGTGTGGTGTTGCTGCTCACCCAGGATCGGCTGAAGGCGCGGGTGCCTGTCGCGGAGATCCCGATCATTGTGCTCGATAGCGATGGGCGAGCGCCAGATCTACCGCCGATTGATATGGCCGAGAGCGTCTTGCCTGTGACTCATGGCGAGCAACCGGCATATGTGATTTACACCTCTGGTTCTACGGGCCGTCCCAAGGGTGTGGTGGTCTCTCACAAAGGCGTTTGTAGTCTGGTAGGAGCACAGATCCAGGCGTTTGGCAGTCAGCAGGGCAGGCGTGTTCTCCAGTTTGCCTCATTGAGTTTCGACGCTTCTGTGTGGGAGATGGTCATGGCGCTGGCACAGGGCGGAACGCTGGTTCTTGCGGAACAACTTCAATTGCTGCCGGGACCGGCTCTCCAGGCAATATTACGCGAGCAGCGGATTAATATTGTGACGTTATCGCCTTCCGTCCTCGCTGCTCTGCCGGAGGAGGAATATCCTGATCTTCAGCAGATTATCGTGGCGGGTGAAGCGTGTGGGGCTGAAGTCGTTGCGCGCTGGGGAGCCGGGCGTGCGTTCTTTAATGCCTATGGTCCGACCGAGACAACGGTGTGCGCTTCGGTTGCCTGCTGTGATGTGTCTGGCGGAAAACCGTCTATTGGATCGGCAATTGCCAATCTGGAGCTATACGTTGTTGATCGTCATGGGGAACTGGTTCCTCCTGGTGTGCCGGGTGAGCTCTATATCGGCGGCATTGCCCTGGCGCGGGGATACCTGGGACGCGCAGACCTGACGGCAGAGAGTTTTGTGCCCCACCCGTGGAGCCAGGAGGCGGGGGCCCGTCTGTATCGTACGAAAGACCAGGTGCGCTGGCGCGCCGATGGACAGTTAGAGTACCTGGGACGACTGGATCAACAGGTGAAGATACGCGGCTTCCGCATCGAACTGGGCGAGATCGAGTCCGTGCTCAGACAGCAGGAGGGCGTTGCTGAATGTGTCGTCATTATGCGCGAGGATGTGCCGGGTGAGAAGCAGCTGGTCGGGTATATTGTCGCGCAGGAGGGACAGACACCAGTTATGAGTACGTTGCGCGAGCGTAGCAAAGAGTTATTGCCCGAATATATGGTCCCGAGCGTGCTGGTGCCGTTAGATGCGCTACCCATCACCACGAGTGCGAAAATCGATGTACGTGCCCTGCCGAAGCCCGACCTTGAGGAAGTGCGTGCGGATCGTGAGTATGTTGCGCCGGGTGCGCAATTTGAGCATGAGATCGCTGCAATCTGGTGTGACGTGTTGCATCTTGAACGGGTAAGCATTCACGATGGCTTCTTCGACGTTGGCGGTCATTCCTTGCTCTTAACACGTCTGCAAAGCCGCCTCGTGGAGAAGCTGAAGCAGGATGTGATGCTTGTAGACCTTTTCCAGCACACCACCATTAGCACCCAGGCCGCATTCTTTGCGCAACAGCATCCTGTTCAACCGGAATTGCAGCAGGCCGTCGAGCGTGCGGCCGCTCGTCAATACGTTTCCCGTAGACGCCGCTCGTAGAGGCGCTACCTGCGCCGAATAGGCATCAACCGAAAGGCCGAGATTGCCGGTGGGGCATGCGGGTCGGGACGAGCCCGGCCCCTCCCCGTTTTCTTTTGCTGACGGGTCTCGTTTGACAAGGGGGTGCATGTGGTCCCAACTCTCGAAGAAAGGCAGAGGTAGGGATCGCGCTTGATGCCGATCCGCGTCCCCCCGAATTATCCGAAAGGAGGATCATGGAACAAGAACTATATGCGAACGATGTTGCGATTATCGGCATGAGTGGCCGTTTCCCAGGTGCAAGGACGTTAGAGGAATTCTGGCAGAATCTCAGCCAGGGCGTAGATTCCATCACGTTCTTTACCGATCAGCAACTTCGCGACGAAGGCATTTCTGAAGAAACGTTACGCAATCCTGATTATGTCAAAGCCGGTGCCGTGTTGGAGGATATTGCTGGCTTTGATGCCGCTTTTTTCGACATTTCTCCGCACGATGCCGCGCTGATGGACCCTCAACAGCGCCTGTTTCTGGAGTGTGCCTGGGAGGTCTTGGAGCGTGCGGGCTATGATACATTGCGCTGTGAGGAGCGTATAGGCGTCTTCGCCGGGGCTGGTATGAATACCTACCTTTTAAATAACCTCTCTCAAGATCGTGCGCTGTTGGAGCGTGAGGGCAATTTTACGATTGGCCTGGGCAATGAGAAAGAATATCTGGCGACCAGAACCTCGTATAAGCTCAATCTCAATGGACCGAGTATCAGCGTCAGCACCGCCTGCTCAACCTCTTTGGTGGCGGTCCATCTGGCGATCCAGAGTCTGTTGAGTCATGAGTCGGATATCGTGCTGGCTGGAGCTGCGGCGATTAAGGTGCCGCACCATGTCGGCTACTGGTATCAAGAGGGAGGCATTGCCTCGCCCGATGGAAGCTGCCGCGCTTTTGATAAGACCTCTCAAGGGACATTGCGCGCCAGCGGGGCTGGCGTTGTGTTGCTCAAACGCTTCAACGACGCGCTGAGAGATAACGATCAGATCTTAGCCGTCATCAAGGGATCAGCGGTGAACAACGACGGTTCGGCTAAAATTGGCTATACCGCTCCCAGTGTGACGGGTCAGGCCGCCGTGATTACCGAGGCCCAGGAAGTCGCTGGCATTGCGCCCGCCTGCTTCGATTATATCGAGGCGCATGGGACTGGTACGCAACTCGGTGATCCTATCGAGGTACGAGCACTGACGCAGGCTTTTCGCCGGGCGACACAGGAATGTGGATATTGCGCACTGGGCTCGGTCAAGAGCAATGTTGGACATCTGGACGTAGTTGCGGGCATCGCCGGGTTGATAAAAGTCGTGCTGGCGCTGCGCCATCGTCAGATCCCGCCGAGCCTGCATTTCAGCGAGCCGAATCCAGAGATACCGTTTGCGACCAGTCCTTTCTTCGTGAATAATCAGCTTCTGGAGTGGAAGCAGAATGGTCATCCTAGAACTGCGGGTGTGAGCTCCTTTGGCATCGGCGGTACCAATGCACACATCGTTGTGCAGGAGTCTCCACCTCTGCCGGTAGCGCAAACGGCTGAGCGGCCATATTATCTCTTGCCCCTCTCGGCGAAGAGTCCTACGGCGCTCGATCAGATGCGGCGTAACCTGGCTGCTTACCTGGTACAGGAGCAGGAGACAAAACTGGCCGATGTTGCCGCAACCCTTCAGCATGGACGCAGACAATTTGCGCAACGTAGTTTTGTCGTGGGCCGCGATCGTGAAGAGCTACTCAGGCAACTCTCCGCAGAGGGGACGTTGCCGAAGAGAGGTAATACTGTGAGGGCCAATATGCCCGAGGTCGCCTTTCTCTTTCCAGGGCAGGGGAGCCAGCATATTCATATGGCGGCAGAACTGTATCAGTCCGAGCCCGTGTTTCGTGCGGCCCTTGAGCGTTGTGCAGAGTATGCATCCCCTCTCCTGAAGCAGGATATACGCTCTATTATCTATCCCTCCGAACAGCATATCGAGCGAGCGATGGCCCAGCTCACGCAGACGGCGTTCGCGCAACCGGCTCTTTTTATGGTGGAGTATGCGCTCGCACAGCAGTGGATGGCGTGGGGGATTATCCCAACCGCGCTCTCCGGGCATAGCGTTGGCGAATATGTTGCGGCCTGCCTGTCTGGTGTATTTACTCTGGAGGACGCCTTGCATCTGATTATCCAGCGAGGCTACCTGATTCAGGGGATGCCGACTGGTAGCATGCTGGCGGTTCCTCTGGGGGAAGAGGAGGTATATGGCCGATTGAGCGGCTATCCACAACTCTCGCTGGCTGCTATAAATACCCCGAAGCGATGCGTGGTAGCAGGCCCACATGCGGAGATCGAGCGTTTCTCGCAGGAATTGCATGCGCAAGGCGTGATGAGTCGCCTGCTGCATACCTCGCATGCCTTTCATTCAACGATGTTGGAGCCACTTGTTCCATCCTTTACAGACGCGGTGCGGAAGCTGCGGCGCAAGAACCCACAGATCCCTCTGATTTCGAATCTTACCGGCACCTGGTTTACGGCAGAGGATGCGGCCAATCCAGCCTACTGGGCGAAGCATCTGTGCCAGCCCGTGCGCTTTTCTGAAGGAGTAGGGACGTTGCTGAACAGGTCGGCCTGTATTCTGTTGGAGCTTGGTCCAGGGACAACGCTGAGCTCGCTGGTAAAACAGCACCCGGCCTATCACGATGGACATCTGATGCTTTCGTCACTGCCCCATCCTAAAAGTAAAGAGGGAGACCTCGCAACGATGCTCAGGGCGCTAGGCCAGTGCTGGTCGCAGGGGCGAGAGGTAGATTGGTCGCGCTTTACAGGCGAGGGCTGGCAGAAAGTCGCCCTGCCAACCTATCCCTTCGAGCGACAGAGGCATTGGATTGATGGGCGTCAAGCTTCCGCTGAGGTCGCTGCTGTCGCGCGGAAAGAGGTTTTCTCCGTAAGTCATTTGCCGGAGCAGGCGACTACGACTGAATCGATGGCGATATCCAGGCCCACGAATGCCAGTAGTGAGGCTATGAACAGGAGACCAGTAGCATATCAGGATGGTTTAACGGAGATTTTCGCAGACCAGCTTGAGATTATGGAGCAGCAGATAGACACTTTATATCAGGTCGGGAGTGTGCCTGTGGAAAGGATAAGAGAGAGATGGTAGCCAATACGTCTTCGCTTAACTGGTTCCCTTATGTAAAGACAAAGCCGCAGGCATGTCTGAGAATGTTCTGCTTTCCCTATGCAGGTGGAGGGGCAACGCTCTTCAGGCGCTGGAGTGAACAATTGCCCGCGACGGTCGAGGTCCTGCCGGTCCAGTTGCCTGGGAGAGAGAATCTGGTGAAAGAGCAGGCTTACACTTCTTTAGGGCAGCTCGTCGCCGCCCTGGCTCCAGTTATTCAACCATATTGTGATAAGCCATTTATTTTTTTCGGGCATAGTATGGGGGCATTTGTGTGTTATGAGCTGGCTCGCTACCTGCAAAAAGAGAAGCTCGCGACGCCACGTCACCTGTTCATTTCCGCAAATCGTGCTCCACATCTGCCTAATCCCTGGCCTCTACTCTATGATCTGCCAGAAGATCGCTTTCGTCAGGAACTACTTCGCTTAGGAGGGACGCCGCAAGAAGTGTTGGAGAACGAAGAGGTGATGGCGGTGGTGCAGCCTTTATTGCGTGCCGACTTTACCCTTTGTGAGACCTATCAGTATGTCCCCGGGCCGCCACTTACGGCGTCAATCTCGGCGTTTGGAGGCCGGGGCGATAAGAGTGTGAATGCTCAGGAGCTGAATGCCTGGCGGGCCCATACGAACGGCATTTTTATGTGTCATATGTTTGCTGGCAATCACTTTTTTCTGCATGCCCAGGAAGCCGCGCTTCTGACGGTCATCACACAAACGCTGCAATGGATACTTCTGCAATTGTAAGTATGCTGACCGTCGGGCCGAAGAATAGAACAATAAAAAAGAAGGGATTCTTTTGTGGATGGAACGGTGACAACGGATCGTGAACAGGAACTGCTCCGTGAGCAACTGGAACACATCGGGAATACACCACTGACACCTATTTTTCTCACGATTCACGATCGTTTGCGCAAGGTCTACCTCAAGCTAGAGGGCGCTAATCCCGCTGGATCTGTCAAAGTGCGTACGGCTTATGCCTTGCTGAGCGATCTGGAAGGTCGCGGTTTGCTGAACGAAGACTCGATCATCCTGGAGTCGACATCGGGCAATCTCGGTGTGGCGTTGAGCATGTTGGCGCGTGCGCGAGGCTATCGTTTCCTCGCGGTGATTGACCCCAAGACTACCGCAGAAAATATTGCCCGGATGCAGGCCTTTGGGGCAAAGATCGAAATGGTGCAGCAGCCAGATGCGTCCGGCGGGTATTTACTGGCGAGACTGGAGCGGGTGCGCCAGTTGCTCGATGAGTCGCCTTTGTACGTCTGGACGAATCAGTATGCGAACCCGGCGAATCCACTGGCGCACTATCGCTGGACAGGACCAGAGATCTACCGGCAGATGCAAGCGCGCCTGGATGCCGTTTTTGTAGCTGTCTCTACGGGTGGCACATTGGCGGGCATTAGCCGATTTATGCGCGAGGTTAGTCCACACACACGCATGATAGGCGTTGATGCGCACGGCTCGGTGATCTTTGGTACGCCACCAGCGCCGCGCAAGCTGACAGGTATTGGTGCCTCACGCCCTTCGAGTTTTCTCACACCAGATGCCTACGATCGGCATATCCTGGTACGCGATGAAGAGGCTTTTGCGTTTTGTCGAGCCCTCGAGGTCGCCACAATGCTGCGCGTGGGAGGATCGAGTGGCGCAACGCTGGTCGCGTGTGCGCGCTATCTGGCCGAGCATCCCGAGGTGGAGGATGTTGTCTGTGTCTGCCCTGATACAGGCGACAACTACGCCGCCACAATCTATAACGATGAATGGTTGAATAGACATGAACTCTCCCTGACCGGAGCCCTCGGAGCCGTGCAAGCGATCCACGCATGCCCTGTCAGCGATTAATGTTTTGTTTTGTTTTGTTTTGTTCATCAGTCCCTGTAGTGCGTCCCCCTTGATTTTTACCCGACATGTATTCCCCGAAATTACAGACAAAAGTGCATTCTTGAGAGGAAATAGAAACGTATGTCAGCGGAAATCACTAGCTCAAGCTCGCTTATTCAGTTGACCCCTATCGTCACCCGCAGTTCAAGCAGCCTGCCTGGTCTGGTGGACCAGACATTATTGGCGGATACCACCATGGTCGAGAGGACCGTCAAAACAGCCCACAGCGTATATGAGCATTTGATTGCTTTATGGGCACCTGCGATCATTGAGGCGGCGCATGATCTCTCCGTCTTTGCCACCCTGGCTAAGGAGCCGATGGACGTGGTCAGGCTGGCGCAGGTGTTACAGAGCGATCTACGTGGTATGCGTGTGCTGCTGGATGCGCTCTATGCGCTTGGTTTTGTGCAGCGCTCTTATGCAGGTGATGGTACTCAGCTCTATAGCATATCTCAAGAATTGCAGAGCTGTTTATTGCCAGGAGGAATTTTTAGTCTCGTGGGGAAGATGATCTATGATCGGCGGCTGGCGTGGCCTGCATGGCAGAATTTTGCACAGGCGGTACGCACCGGCTCTGCGGATCAGGCGGGTCATTATGGGCAGAATCAAATTTCGGACTCCGACTATGAATATCTGGTGAACGGGATCAATTTCTGGGCTCCTCCAAGTATCACAGAACTGTGTCGTGGTTTGCAGGAGCTAGAGTGGGATACCAGTAAAGCTGCTTCGGTCCTGGATGTTGGCTGTGGAACAGGGTTATATTGCCAGCTTCTGCTACAAAAATTTCAGCATTGGACAGCTCTGGGTCTGGATTGCGAGCGAATTATCCCTCTGGCTATTTCCCAGAGTGAGCGCCTGGGAGTCGAGAGCCAGTTTAGCAGTCGGGTCTGCGATTTCTGGCAGGATGAGTGGGGGAGCAATTTTGATCTTATTTTATTTGCCAACATTTTTCATCTCCAAACAAGAGAATCGGCCCGTACGCTGGTGACGATGGCCTCTCGTGCTCTTGCGCCAGGTGGTCTGATCTGCATCGTTGACCATATTCTGGATGATGAACGCAATGCGCAGACATCTCAGGACCGCTTTGCGCTGCTCTTTGCGGCCTCGATGCTGGCCACGGGCGGAGGCGATGCCTATTCGCTCGGCGACTACGATCGCTGGTTTGCAGAGGCCGATCTCCGTCGTGTGTGCGTGCTCGACACCCCCATGCATCGCCTCCTGCTCGCCACGCATGCCTCATAGAGATCCATACACACGAAAATACAATCTTGCCGCGAACCCTTCAGAAACCTCACTGTTTGCCGAATATATGTAATAAGAGCAACCATACTATTCTCTTTCCATTCTCACGACAACGATGTCGCCTGATAGAGAGGGGTGTATAGCCCCTGTGTAGCATGTGTGTAGGGTCAAGATCCCGATCACATCGGCATTTGTGTAGGATATGTAGCATTTTTGAGAAAAATTTTGTAGCGCGTAACGAATTCGCAGTCATGCCCCTTGCCTCTCCGGGAGGCACAGGCATAAGCAGAAAGGATTCTTCAGATGTCGGAACAAATTATTCGCAATCTTTTTCGTGTCGTTGATG
>DATJHM010000080.1:0-18652 GCA_035493895.1 Ktedonobacteraceae bacterium | reverse complement strand
CTAATCTATTGAGAACTCTCGCGCTTTCAGGTACACTAGGTGGTGGGGATACTTAGCGAAAATATTGTCATATATCGATGTAATAACGGTGTAAACGTCAAGGGGATAGTGGCCCATCACCAATTTAAGTGAGCCTGCTTGCTTGAACAGTAGTTCGATTTTGTGGTACAATATCGGCAGTAGTATTCTATCCAATGGAACCGAGAGAGGCAGCCCTGTTGTCCTCCATTTTACACCTCCCTGCAGGCATCACCATCACCTTTGTTTATCCTGGCGTCACCGAGCTCGTTGTCGGTATCGCATGCCAGCGTGCAAGTATGCCGTGTCCAGCATGTGATCAGCCCTCGGCTCGCATCCATGGGCAGTATCAACGAATGGTTACCGATCTGCCCTGTGCAGGTCGCAATGTGCTCTTCATGCTCACCGTGCGCAAATTTGTGTGTACGACGCCAGGCTGTTCACGGAGGATTTTTACGGAGCGGCTCCCAGGGCTGGTTGAATCCTATGCCCGCATGACGAGCAGGCTTATCGCGCTCGAACAAGTTCTCGGGGTCGTCGCTGGTGGGCAGATGGGTAGCCGACTGGCTGACCGAACAGGCGTCGCCACGACCTCATCCACCTTGTTACGCCATCTGATGCAGTTGCCCGCACCTGTGACAAGAGCGGTTCGGGTGCTTGGTCTCGATGACTTCGCCTGGAAGAAACGCTTCAGCTATGGAACCATTCTCGTCGATCTGGAGCGAAGAAAAATTATTGATGTGCTGGCCGATCGAGAAAGCGCGACCGTCGAAGCGTGGTTACAAGCGCACCCGGAAGTCAATATTGTGAGCCGAGATCGTGGCAAGGAGTTTGCCAAAGCAGCTACCCTGAGTGCACCTCAAGCACGGCAGGTGGTGGATCGTTTCCATATAGTGAGAAACCTCTTAGAGGTGCTCTGGGAGATCCTTGGGCACTGTCGTGCGGAAATTCGCCAGGGAGAAGCGTTTGTGCCTCAGTTGGAGCAGGCAGGAAAAGAGCGCACTCACCCACTTCCCACAGTGGCTACCTGGCAGCAGCGTATTCCCTGTCCAGGTGAAGAAAGCACATCAGGCACATCAAGCCAGTCGTGATGATCGCTATGAGCAGATGACGACGCTGCATGCACAAGGATTGACACAAAGAGAGGTGGCAAAGCGGATGGGGATAGCTGAAAGAACGGTACGCATCTGGCTCAAACGGGGGGATGCTCCGACCTGGAAGCGCCAGTTCCGACGTCGCAGTGTGTTTGATCCCTACGCGGCGTATGTGTTGCAACGGTGGCAAGAAGGCGTTCATGAAGGCAAACAACTCTATGAGGAGATTCGGGCACAAGGGTTTTCGGGCACAGTCTGGATTGTCCAGCGCTTTGTGCAGGCCCTTCGAGATGTCCCAGAGAAGGTCACCCTTGCTCCAGCAACCTTGGCAGAATGCTTCTCTGCGAACACTGCGACCTGGTTATTCATCCGCGACCCTGCGCAACTGACCGTCGAGAAACAAGCCGAACTGGAACTGATCTGCCAGCGCAGTGAGACTGCGCGCCTGACCTATGCGTTAACACAACAGTTCATGAGCATGCTGCGCCTGCGTCGTGGTCAGGAATTTGAGGGGTGGCTCTCAGCGGTCGAAGCTAGCCACATCCCTGAACTGCGTCGTTTTGCCCACAGCTTGTGTCAGGACAAGGATGCCGTCATTGCTGGATTGACGCTCTCCGTCAGCAATGGGCCAGTCGAGGCTCAGGTCCACAAGCTCAAATTGGTCAAGCGATCGATGTATGGCCGTGCCAAACTTCCTCTGTTACGGCAACGCTTGCTTCATGCGGCTTGATTGGTTTGCAGCCTTTCACCAGATCCCTTGCTTCTCCCATTCGTGCTTCGTGTTTCTCCTTTTGTTGCTACAATCGAGGGAGATGCTCCCATCGTTTTTGCCGTCTGTAGCAAGCAGGCTCACTTAAATTGGTGAAGAGTCCTTCTTATTATCGCTCAACACGACTTCAGTCGCATAGGCTTGTACCGCCGCCGTTGCAATAGCATTATAGGTTTGTACTGTTGCAGTAGCCGCAACTGCCTGCGCTGGAGAATGTGTTGGCGTTTTTTGAGCACCAACGTGGAAGTACCACAGGCTGCTTCCGCTCAGTGCAACAAGGAGGATCAGCCCGATGAGGAAGAAAGGACGCCCGTTGAGCGTTTTCCCAGGTTGAACTGGACAGGGGAGAGTGCTTCTCATCGGCAGTGCAGAACGGTCAGGAAGTCTTGGCGGTGGGATGATGTTTGCTGAAGACGGAGTGGCAAGGGAAACCGGTTCTGGAACAGACAGCTTAAGGCTTCAATAGTCTCCATGCCATAGCATCTTCTGAGTTCTGACAGAACCTTGATCGACATGAAGACCACGTTCCAGCATCAGACGGAGAGCGGAAGCAGCCAGACGCACAGGAGATCATGCTAATTTTTTTCGCGCAAACGCTCATAGTCACTCCTGATCTTTCTAGTTTGCGGGTGGGCTGCTCCCAGGTGCTGTTCGCACTGATGGAGTGCCCGTTCATAGAGCGGCCTGGCTTGCTGGTCCCGGCCCTGCTTCGCGTACACTGTTGCCAGACCACCCAGCACTCTTGCCATATGAGGATGTCCAGAGCCCAATACTTGCTCACAGATCTGCAAAGCCCGTTGAAAAAGGGCTTCCGCCTGCTCGTAGCGCTCTTGCGCTGTACGAAGCATCGCCTGCCCGATCAGCGAAAGCATTATTTCAGGATGATTGGGACCCAATTTCTGTTCCTGGATCTGCAAAGCCCGTTGAAAAAGGGCTTCCGCCTGCTCGTAGCGCTCTTGCGCTGTACGAAGCATCGCCTGTTCGCTCAGTACTTTCCCCACCATAGGATGTTCAGTTCCCAACCCTTGCTCACGGATCTGCAAGGCTCGCTGATACAGGTTCTCTGCCTGCTCATACTGACCTTGCAAACGAGAAAGTAACCCCAGAATGATGAGTGAGTCCCCCACCAGATGATGTTCAGCTCCCAGTGCCTGTTCGCTAATCTGTCGCGCTTTTTGAAGGAGGGAGGCAGCTTGCTCGTACCGACCCATCTCGCAATAAAGCATGCCTAGATTATTGAACGTAGGTGTGAATTTTGGATGGCCAGGAGGCAATGTCCGCTCCTCGATCTGCGAAGCTCGCTGATACAGGTTCTCCGCTTGTTCATATCTCCCTTGTCTCCAGTAGAGCAACGCCAGATTGTTGAGGGTGGCGGCGACCTCCTGGTGATTGGGTCCTAACCGCGTCTCCTGAGTGTGTAAAGCCTGGTTGTAGAGGGGCTTCGCCTGTTCATACTTACCCTGTTCCCAGTAGAGCAACGCCAGATTGTTGGGCGTATCACCTGGCAGAATGAGAGGCGATGTGGGATGCAGTTCCTCGATGGAGAGCAGACGCAAGAGCAGCTTTTCTGTGTCTGCAAATTTCCCTTGTCTCCAGGCCAGTTCTGACTGTACCATTAAACTGGGGAGCAATTCCGGGCGATCGAGTCCGTAGTGCTGTTCTCCCAGCGTCACCGCCCGCGAGAGTAGCGGCGCGGCATCTTCAAAGCGTCCGCGCCTCATCAGATAGCGTCCGGCCTTCGTGAGCAATTCCCCCATCTCTGGCAGGGCTTCGTCTATCCAGGTTGAGAGCGATGCAACAGAGTGCGCCTGGAGCAGATACCGCTCACACTGTTCCCAGGTACCAAAGTCTCCATCGGGAAAGATAGCATTAACGATGCGCACCACCCGCTCGCTCCACAGACGCCTTTTGGCAGGGTCCATCTGGTCTTGTAGCACCGCTTGCACTAATCGATGCACCGAGAGGGTCTGTGTCTCTGGGGAACGTGTCACCAGCGAAGCACTGCGCAAAGCGGCCAGGACCAGATCGAACTGGTAGGCGTCAGTCGCCACTGCACCGAGGATCGGCCCCAGATGGGATGCTCCTTCTCTGAACAGTTCCTCAGGAATGGCTTCTGCGTGGAGAAAGGCACACACTCGCAACAGGTCTTCAGCAGCAGGTTGGTGTTGGGCAACGTATTCAACAGAGAGCCTCAACGTGGCGGCTATGGAAGCTGGGTGCTCTCCTTTATGCAAGCCTCGACGTGCCAATACCAGCTGACGCTGATGGTGATATCGCTGCAAGAAGTCTGCTACGCCGCATCCTGTTTCTTCGATATAGGCACCAGCCTGATCCAGCGCCAGAGGCAATCCCTCTAGTTGCGTCACCAATTGCCTGGCTTCGGTCATAGCTGGCGTCTTGAGCATCTCCTCCGGTATGGCCGCACCGGCCATGCTAAGCAATCTGGCACGACGAAACAGCAGGGTAATACCTTCCTCCAGGCTCATCGGTGGCAACTCCACTGGCTCTGCCAGTGTACCCAGCGCCTGACGACGCGTGGTGAGCAGGAGAGAGCCTGGTCGTGTAGGAGGTAGGATTGTCTGGAGCAGATCGAGATCCTCCATGTTATCTGCAATCAGCAGCCAACCGGAATGGGTGGCAAGCCACTGGCGCACAGCGGCAACCATCATGATTTGTTCTGCTGCCTCTCGCTCCGGCAGTTGGAGCAGATTTGCGATCTGCTGCAGGCTCCTCATCAGGTCCTCAGAAGTTTCTGCCGACAGCCAGAAGACGGCGCAGTACTGCCGGGCATAGCGGTAGGCATACTCGATCGCTACCTGGGTCTTGCCAATCCCCCCAAGTCCCGAGATCGCAGCAGCCTGCGTGAGTGCGATTGGCCGCTCGGCCATGAGGCGGGTATGTAAGAGGTCCAGAATCTCCTCTCTCCCGGTAAAACAGGGATTCTGCGCAAAGGGAACCGTCCATAGGAGAGAAGGTGACGGAGATTCTTCAAAATCCCCAAGGTTCATCTCAAGGATACGACAGAGCTGCCGTCGCATGTGGGTTCGCGGAATTGCCAGATCTTGCTCCCATCGACTGACCGTTCTGGACGAGACACCTAGAGCTTTTGCCAGTTCCTCCTGGGTTAACTGACGATGTTGTCTCCTTTGACGCAAGCGATCTCCCAGGCTCATAGCGTTTTTGTATCCTTCCTATCGCTCGTAGTTACTACGGATGTTGTCTCTATTTTGATCGGTATATATCATATTTCATTTTTTCCAAAAAATAACATGGCCTGTGCCAGACGTCAAGCAATCTCTTATATTCCTGTACCATTTCGTTATGCCTTTGACAATATGGAATGTCCAGGAAATGTCATAGGCGTGTCGTGTACAAACAACCTGCTCTCTGATACTCTCTTACGCAGGGTAGTAGTATTTATGATCTGTGACGGACCTATTCTGTCCCATAGATAGCACTATCACTTTAAAATAGTGTCTCAAAGTATATTAGAAAAGTAGGATGATCAAACGTATGTATCAGAAATTAGACAATAACTCTTCCAATCAAGAGCGCAAGTTTGGGCGACGCAAATTACTTGTGGGGACCTCGGTGGTGGCTGGATTAGCGGTAGCGGGCGCTGTTGGCGGCGGACTCGCCCTGCAGCATACGAATGCAGCTCATGCGAGTGCAGCCACTCCAGTCAAATTATATCGCTTGAATAATGGTAACGATTACCTTTATCTGCCGGAGACGGATACAACAGAGCTGCAATCCGTACAAAGCAGCAAGTATGGTTATAAGATTGAGGGGACGGCAGGCTACGTCTATGATCAACAGGTAGGCAACACCTCACCGATATATCGTTGGAACAATGGCAAAGAGCATTTCTATACAGCAGATCCGAATGAGCGACCAACCGGATATACGAAGGAAGGCATTCCATTCTACTCTTACTGGCAAGCACAATCGTTGGTCGGTGCCGACATTCCATCAGGGTATTTGCCCACCGCTTTCTATCGCGCAACCAATGGTACTATCCATTTCTACACGGGCAGCACAGTAGAACTGATTAGCGCACAGAAGCAGTATAAATACACTGTCGAAGGCGCAGCATGGTTCGTACTGGTTCATCCATAGTTCTCACTTGTAGAAAATTGATGGAAATCGACGAGGTGGGAGCATCAGAATGTGATGTTCCCACCTTCTTTCTTTTTCTCGCCTGCAAGGGTCCAAAAGAGATGCTTGCCAATCCAACGGATCACAAAACGGGCACGATATTTCCCCAGAATCGTGAGCCAATTTGCGGAGGCATATCCACGATCAAAGATATGGACAAGCAGTGGACCCCATTTCCTGACACAGATGCGCAAAGCCTCTTCTTCGGTGTCTCGCAAGCGGGCGGCAAAGATGCCTTTGGTGGTCCACCACCGACTCAGCTTTTCTTTTTCATCCTGTGGACAATCACTGGAGAACTTTCTTGCAGGCCCACTCTCTCCAACTATTTCCATCTCTCGTAAAAATTTCATGTGCTGCCACAATATTGGCATAGGCATTGTAAGGTGACACAGCAGCCTGAGATGTGGTGGACCAGGTGCTCGGGTAGAGGATCTGGAAGACCCCTTCTGCATGGCTCCCACCAACGGCGGTAGAATTAGTTGCATGTGGATTCAAGCCGGATTCGCAGGTGGCGATCTTCATGGCCTCACCAGCGTACGGCCCGAAGACCGAATTGATCGTGGCAGTAACAGAACTCGAAGACACATTGGAAGGATCGCCATTAAGCAAGTTGGAAGTTCCCGTATAGTGGTAATAGCCAAAAAGGTCAGACAAAAGGGGATCAGTTCTAACGACCGTTCCAGTTCTGAGTGCATTAATCATCTTTCCATCGCCAATATAGATGCCAATATGGTGAACACTCGCCGCAGACGCGCCAAAGAACACGAGATCTCCTGGCACAGCCGTGGTAGCATCAATCTGCTGTAAATGAGGGTTATCGATCATGGTATACGTAGAGCCATTGAGAACATCGCTACCAAAGGCAATAGAGTACACCCAACGCACAAATCCCGAACAGTCCAGGCCATCGGTCTGATTAGCACGGCAGGGTGATGGTCCTGTGTAACCCGAGCAGGTACCCAGCGAGGGACCTGGAGTAGAGCCGTGACCACCACCCCATGCATAGGACACTATGCCACCATCCCAATGAGCTTGCTCAATTGCCTGACCCTGCTCAATTGCCTGAGCAATGGCAACAATATTCTGCAAACTTGCTATCTGCGACTGGCCTGCCTCCTGGTCTACTGCCTGCGAAAGGAAGCCCACTATCATGATGCCACCAATGAGTAGCCCTAATTGCTTCAAGCCCAACACATTTACAAGGTTTTTCATCGATTCCCTTCCCGAAATATACCAATATACCGTTATGCCATAACACCTCCCTGTCAACCTTATTAATTGCCAAACACATAACAGGCAATACTTTCATACTGATAGCCCTCCTTGGCAACCGCGTTGTCACGCTCCGAAGTCGAGGTGGTGTAGAAATGATCCTGCTGTTTCGAGCTATTCAGGCGGTAGAACGGGATACTGTTCTTTACTTGTGAGGTAAATACATAGCCAGCAATGCCTTGATACTGATAGCCATACTTGTTAATTGCGCCGTCGCGCTCCGAAGCCGAAGTGGTATAGAAATCGTCGCCAATTGCTACGTTATAGAGCCAGTACAATGGCGTACTACCTGCTACCTGGTTTTTCAGCACATAAGCAGCAATACCCTCATAGACGTAGCTATTATTGGCAACCGCATTATCACGATCTGCCACTGATATGGTGTAGAAATGGTTGGCATATTTTGAGCTATATAACCGATACAGCGGAGTTTTATTGTTAGCTATAGCTGTTGCCGTCACATCTATAGTAGGTTGGGGAGTCGCAACTGCTGTAGGAACCAATTTTGGCGTTGGTGTTGGGGGAACGGGTGTGGAAACCGATGGGAGCGGTGTTATGAGTACAGGTGTTTTTTGGGGTGTTGTTACATTTGTGGGCTGTACCACAATAATAGGTGCTGGGGTTGCTTTAGGCGTTGATGTAGGCGTTGATGTAGGTGTTGCTGTAGGTGTTGCGGTTGCAGTGGGAGACGATGTTACAGAAGGAGTGGGCGAACCCGACGATGATGTGGAGGCTGCATGCTGATACTGAGACATAAAGACCGCTCCCTGGGTTGTCAAATCGTTGTTCGCGCTGATCAGGGAGGTGGGGGTATTGGTCGCCGAATACTGCATGGAGGCAAAGACGCGATTGTTGACCAGGGTCTGGAAGGCTTGCTCCGTCCAGGTGCTCATGAAGGTGGTATCAGTACTCTTTCCATCGTTGGCCGAGGCGTCAGCAGCATAATTCCATTCGGTAATCATGATGGGCAGAGCAGTCCCCAGGCCCTTGATCATGAGGCTATGGGCGTTAGAGATATGAGTGGTCCACGCCGATATCTGTGCAAAACAGGTTGACTGGGGATCGGTTTTGACGCAGGTATACTCATGCCAGCTGATGCCATCTGGCCGTGGCTGGGCATTGCGCAAAAAAGTCGTTAAATACGACTGATCGTAGTGATAGGTCACCGGGCCAATGAATTGTCCGCGAGTCGCCAGCGGCTTGAGCAGGGGAACCAGAGCGTTCCAGGAGTGGGTGTATTGCTCAGCTGAAAGTCCCTTTAAGTCATCCTCATTACCATATTCATAGTAGACCACGTTGTTGCCAAAGACCTGATTCATGGTTTGGATAATCTGGGTGTCATCGAAAAGCGCATTGCTATCCAGCGCTCCCTGCAACGTAATCACTGGAGTTGCTCCCAGGCTCTTGACAATCTGAGCAGCCTGGAGCATGGTTGAGGGCGCTAGATTGCTGCGCAACGGGATGCGGATACTCTGTGGATGGATTTGCTGGAGCATGCTGCGCGCGGCTGCCGAGGTGAGGATTTGATCCTTGTTATTCGCAAGATTCAGGTTGGTGCCAAAGAGCAGAGGAGAAAGCGGATTAGTAGTAGGCGTAGGCGTAGCTGCTGGTCGGGGAGCAGTAGATGTGGGCCAGAGCCTCACCATCAGAAAAGTGATCGAAACGATAAGGACGAGCAAACAGCCACCTAAGAAAAGGATGTTACTACGTTGTGTAGATGACAGCTTGTTACGATTAAATATCATCATACATAATGACTCCTGAAATAAATAGAATGCTCCAGGTTCCCTGTGAGCGTCTTAGAGAAGATGTGGCGGCGCAAATTGTGTACTGCCTTCTTGCCATTGCGAAACTTGCCAGCCAGTTCCCGTCTTCTGAGTATTGATGGGAACTCCAAGGAGCAGCACGGTGTACTGATCATTCTCGATCACCGGTTTACTACCCACAGCAGAGATTGTGATCTGATACGATACCGTCATCCAGGAGAGCAACTTCCCATTTGTATAGCGGGCTCCAAGTAAGCCTGGCTGGCTGGATTGAGCCGATTGTTGAATCTGCTGTTTTAGCAGGGCTGCGCGCCACATGGGGTCCATATGCACATCGGGTTGCGTGTTCAGCGCATTCCCATAAAAGCGTTGCCTGGCTCCATCAGTGAACATAGAAACACTGGTCTCAAATGTCTTTGGATCTGCTGAATTAAATGTCCAGTAGGTGTTGACGAAGGTAGCTGCGCATGCCTGTGCATTCGCAAAATCCTCCTGGTTGCGTCCAGCCTGAAGCCATTCAAGTGGAAGCGCTTGATTTGATGTACTTGCCGCTCCTGATAAAGATAAATATTTCGTATTCTTTGGGGTCGCTGTACATTCACTTTCTGTAAAAGGGCCACTGATGGACGTAGACGTAGGGGGTATGGGTGTAGAGATATGGGGCGTTTGGACCTGCCTGGCCACCATGTTATTCTTTTGCATAAGACCAGGAAGCATATAAGGGGCAAGCGAAAGCGATCCCAGACTGCCCAGACAAATGACCACTAATAGTAAAACCCCTAGTTGTATGTTATGAGCTTTGTGGGATTCTCGCATATCTGGAGGCGGTAACATAATCATAGGTGATGCACCTGGGTCGGGTTGCGTTCCTGATGTACTATGCTCTTGTATCTCTGAATGTGGGGTGACATCTTGCATTACTGTTCTCCTGTACGGCGATGGCCTCTCGATCTACTTCTACATCGATACTATCTACGAGGGTGAAGAAAACTTAATCGTTTCCCTCTCGCTCTTGTTGGCAGAAAAAGGACTCTGGTGCGCATCACCAGGAAGATAAAACGTAGCCACCGAGGAGCGCCATCGTTCGGCCAGGGCTGCTAGAGAACCAAGGCGTTCGGCTGTACTCAGGACGGCAGAGCTGGAATGATCCATCCGTTGCCTGAAAGAATAGAGATCACTAATCATTGACTCGGCAGTGACGGTATGTTCCTGTATCGCTCGTAGAGCATCCTCAAGCAGTTGTATCTGTTGTTTTATATCGACGGTGAAACGCTCGGCTCGGCTCGATGACGAATTATGCGTCAATGGAGTGCTATCCACGATGACGGGATAGCGAGGATGCTTGTCTGTATCACCAAGCTCCTGACGATGATCTTGCATCTCCAGGGCGAGATCCACACTAAGTTGGAGGATATTACTCAGGCGTTGTATAAAAGCCACCAACTTTTCCCCTGTCTCGGTTATCCTGGACAGACGTTGTATCTGCGTTTCTGTGACCTGAGCAAACTCAATCGAGCTATCGACCACTTCACGCGTGGCTTTCATAACCTGCTCGGATGCCTGACGCGTCCATTTGATTTGTTGCGCAAAACCTTCAATAAGATAGTTGCAAGCATCAATCACAACGCCGAGATCACCATTGGCAATTGCAGCTTTCCGACGTAAATCAGCATCCATCACAGGCGCAACTTCGTGTGCAAGCTGCTTCAGTCGTTGTTGGAGGACTTGCTCGCTCTTATCTGCCGGGGCTTGCGACAAGATCTTTTGTTTCTCCTGATGCGCCACAAAATCAAGGTGGGAATTGAGCTGCCTTCTCATGTCACCCTTTATGGAAGTAATAAGGGCATATTCCAATCCAAAAATTACCAGGGAGCAAAGCACAAAAACAATAATAAAAAGCGCTATATAAGTCCCCATAATCCAGCGCGAGCCAACCACGCCCACTACCAGAACGGCAGCGACGGGTAGCAGCGACGCAAGGAGAATATCCATACGTGTCAGAGGTGGGGACGTTAATGGTTCCTTTCTCGTTGATACAGCTTCCATATGCTCATATCTACCTTTCAAAATTTCTGTTCAAAATTTCTGTCAAAATAATTGCATTCAGGTTTGTTCATCTGTTTTGCCTCCACCCCTCGGAGGCCTGGTAGAATGTGTCACTGATTGGGTGTCAATCTGTTGTTTGAGCATTTGCAGTCGGCTTGCCATTGCGCTCACACGCGTGACCTTCGCCGTCTGCTCCAATTTATCCATATCATCGTTCATTTCAGGCGCTACGACTACTTGCTCTTCGCCTGACTCCTCTGGCCGGGAAACAGAGCCATACGTTGCAGAAGTATCCTTACTGGCAGGCACCGGTTTGTTGCCGGAAAATGGGATAAGAGAGGCATCTGGCAGTTTGATATCTTCTGTAATAACTTCTCGGTTCTCTTGAGTGGGCGTATCGGAGGACAAGGTTACTCCTCTGATATCTTTTCTAATAGCTTCAATGGTCGCCTGTATTTCCTGGGTGAGCGTGTCTGGATGGATAGGCTCTTTCCCTCTATCTTTTCTAATAGCTTCAATGGTCGCCTGTATTTCCTGGGTGAACGTGTCTGGATGGATAGGCTTCTCCCTGATGCCTTCTGTGATGACCTCCCGTATTTCCTGGCTAACAATCTCGGAATGCTTCGCTTCTTCGGGAAAGAGCATAGTATCTCTTCCCTCCAGCAAGAAGTCATTCTCATTCTGCTTGATCGACTTCTCCAGTTCTGGCATTGATAATGCTCTTATCTGCCCCAGGGTCCGTGTAAGATTTACATTCTTAGATGTATTGATGCGTTCAACAACATAAGCATAGGCAGAGACAAATTCCTTGACCGTTTGAAAGCGATGATCTGGATTGCGATGGAGAGCGCGATTAAGCACCAATTCTAATGCAACAGGCGAATCTGGAGCCACTTTATGCAGCGAGGGGAGCGGCTCTCGCACATGCTTTTGCGCGATTTCCAGATAGCGTTTCCCGGTAAAAGGCGGGTTACCACTCAGCAATTCAAAGAGCAAAATACCCAGCGCATAGATATCTGAGCGGCTATCTGCTTCCGCACCTCTTACTACCTCTGGAGCCAGGTATTCAGGTATCCCCAGGAAGGTGCCGGTGACACTCTTGAGGTGTTCATCAGAGGCCATATCCAGGCGCCCTTTTTCCAGACCTTTCAGGCTGAGCAACTGTGGCAGTCCGAGTCCACTGAGTAGTACAGTCTGGTCGCTCTGGATAAGCACATTAGCCGGATTGAAAAACTGACATCTGATTCCCTGGCTGTGAAGAAAATCGAACACGGTCGCTAAAGGAACCAGCAGAGAAAGCACCTCTGCTACATTCCAATGTTTCCTCCAGCGCAAATGCTGCGTTAACGCCTCTCCCTGCACCGGGGGAGTTAAAAGATAGAATAGCCCATCTTGCTCATCATAGCCATAAAGCGGGTGAAGATAGTGATGACGTAAAAGAGCCAGCCGCCTGGCTTCATGCAAGAAACGCGCCCTGAACCGTGAACGTGCTCGCTCTGAAAGGGTATTGGGAACAAGTAGAATAGTAATTATTAATTCGGGAACCTGCCAGAGTTCTTCTGTACGTGCGCGGTAGACGGCTGTAAGGCTCCCATGTCCCAGCAATTCCTCCAGACGATACCCGCGAATCCTCCTCCCCAGCATTGAGTCAGCAGATTTATCGTTCATGATATACATAATAGGTAATCAATTCCACATACAGTTTTATTGATCAAAAATTTAGCAGTCCCCTTTTCTCCCGATTGTATACTCCTTTTCCCAACAAACTATTCGTGCTATCAGTCACTATCTCTACACAGTCGAGACGCCCGCTCAAGCAATACGAAGCCAGTTTGAGCAAAGCCCGTTCCTGGTTGATTGGACGCAAAGCGCATGAGCAGGCGCAAGAGCCAGCTATGGCGTACTGGCACATGCAAGTTCAGTGCCACTTCAATCGCAGAATGGAACTCGGCAACGTTCCAACCATATTCCTGGAAAAATGCCGCTCCATTAGCAGGAGAGAAGCGCACCTGTGTTTTGTCTGTCGCTATCTTATTCCAGGATTTCGCATCCTTCTTGAAGGCGGCCGGAGCCATAAATTCGGTAAGCCACCAGCCTATAGCAGCCTGTTCGTTCAGATCTCTGGCTATGGCAGCAACCTGATCGCCCCTCAAGTAGATAAGTAGTCCTTCAGTCAGGATAAATATCTGCTTTGCATGCTCGCTTATTTCGCTTAGCAACGCTTTACGCGCTGCATCATTGGTAATATCCAATGGGACACGTTCAAGAACACAGGCAGGTTGCTCGTTTGCCAGGCACGCTGCCTTGTACTTGAGCAGAGCGTCCAGGTCAACTTCAATCCAGCGTAGTGAGGTCGGCAACTTCAAACGATATGGACGCGCATCCAGCCCGGCAGCCAGATTAATCACGGTATCGATCTGCTCTTGCTCGATCCTGTGGAGCAGGATCTCATCATAGATGCGGGTGCGCATGGCAATAGCCCATACCTCCTCTTGCGAGCGGGCATAGGTACGCATCAGTTCTGCGCCACGTTCACCTGCCAGGTGTCGCGCATAGGGATCGTGAATAAGCCCACCAGGACGCTCACTCTCCGCTGCCCGATAACTGGCAACTAGCCGGGCCGTATCAAATCCATCTTTGATTAACACTTCACTTCTGCTTTTCCAAAAATAAGGACCTCGCAGTATTCGTAACCCATTCTCTCCATCGTGTCTATCTGGTTCAACCAAAGAACAAGCACAGCAAGCCCCTCTTTAAAGGATATTAGGGAGTAGGACGCTTGTCCACGACACTTTCCAGACATTTTCCAGACACTTCGTAGGTAACGTCTTGCCCTGCCCCTTGTTCTTTCTCTCCTTGCTCATGGCTCACGGTGCAACGGCAACTGGAGAACGTGCCATGCTAGATGGATGGCATGCAAAAATAGTAGACGAGAGAAAACCAACAACAGTCTCTGCTCTCAAAAATCTTCGCTCCGTTCGACACTCTGCCTATCCATCGTGGCAGATAACACAATTGAAGTGGTTGATTGACCATAGCGTCTCAGACGGTCAATCACTCTCTCCAGATGCTCTACCGACGGAACGCTTACCTTCATGAGGAATGTATCGACTCCCAACACCCGGTAACACTCCAGAATCTCTGGAATTTCCTTGAGCTGTTCAGCAATGTAGTTGCTATCCTCCTTTGGGACACTAAGACGGATGAAGGCAAGCAACGATAGACCCAGTTTCTCTAGATCGACTTCCGCACGATAGCCGCGAATAATACCTGCTTCTTCCATGCGCCTCACCCGTTCCGCCGCTGCGGGTGCTGAAAGACCAACTTTCTTGCCCAGATCCCTGAAGGAGAGTCGCGCATTGTCCTGGAGCAAGGAGAGGATCTGCCAGCCAGTATCATCAAGCAGGTTATCAAATTGTAAAGTCATACCAGTCTTCTACCTTTCTATCTCGCCTATTTTTAGCAAAACGCCGTGATTTTTCTCTTTAATGAGAACACATCTATCCTCTATAATTGAATCATATTCATGAGCCTTCCTGAAACATTCTCGTAGAGAGGATGTATCAAGGGCGTTTGACGATTCATACGGACAGCAATTATTAGTATTTTATAGTACAACAAAGTTCAAGGTAATAAGGAAGAAAAGGGGAGAAGAGACACCGTGATACTGAAAGAAGCACCAGGGCTTAACCCCCTGGAGCAGGCACTTTCGCAATTTGATGCAGCCGCCGAGCATCTCCATCTTGATCCAGCACTACATGACATTCTACGCGTTCCCAAAAGGGAATTGACGGTCCATTTTCCGGTTCGTATGGATGATGGCACTGTGACGATGTTCACCGGGTATCGCGTACAGCATAATATTACGCGTGGGCCTGCTAAGGGGGGCATCCGCTACGATGAACATGTCTCACTGGATGAGGTTCGAGCACTGGCAATGTGGATGACCTGGAAATGTGCCCTCATGGGTATTCCGTTCGGTGGCGCTAAAGGTGGAGTCTCGGTGAACCCGGACAAACTCTCTGCTACAGAGTTAGAACGTTTGACCCGCCGCTATACGACTGAGATCGCGGGGTTCATTGGTCCTGAGAGCGATATCCCGGCTCCCGATATCAATACGAATGCACAGGTGATGGCCTGGGTGATGGATACCTATTCTATGCATCGTGGCTACACTGTGCCCGCTGTGGTCACTGGCAAACCGCTTAGTATTGGCGGAAGTGCCGGACGCAGGGAAGCAACCGGACGTGGTGTCTTTCTCGCAACCAGTGAAGCCTGTCTCGTCCATAACATCCAGCTGGAAGGCGCACGCGTGATAGTGCAGGGCTTTGGCAATGTGGGATCCGTCTGTGCCTGGTTCCTGGCACAAGCAGGATGTAAGATTGTTGGGCTTGCCGATCTTCACGGAGCAATTTACGATGAGCGAGGCATTGATATCAAACAGGCTCTCGCTAGCGTTCAAGAATATGGCACATTGCATGGCGTCACTGAGGGACAGAGGATGAATAGCCTTGCGGTGCTTGAACAACCCTGCGATATCCTGATCCCGGCTGCTATCGAAGGTCAGCTTACTGCCATGAATGCAAATCGTATTCGAGCGAAATTGATTGTGGAAGCGGCTAATGGTCCTACAACCCCGCAGGCAGACGCTATCTTCCGGGAGAAAGGCATCCCGGTTATTCCTGATATTCTGGCAAATGCTGGCGGTGTAGTGGTCAGCTACTTCGAGTGGGTACAGGACCTGCAACACTTTTTCTGGTCGGAAGATGAAATTAATACCCGGCTCGATCAGATTATGAAACACAGCTTTGCTGCTGTACAAACGATGAGTGAGACACAGCACTGCGACTATCGCCTCGCTGCCTATCTACTCGCTGTCAAGAGTGTGGCAGAAGCAACAAGGGTCCGCCACATTTATCCATGATGCCCCCTCCTGGAGAAAACGAGATCATCAAATCGGCCCTGAATTTGATGATCTCGTTTGATCGTATACTACATATACTTAATAAAGATATGTTCGAACAGGTCAACTTTCAAAACTGGCAGATACTTAATCTGCCAATATAAATCAATATTCTATTTTAGAATAAGTAAAATATTACGAAGAGGTGTTCAATGTCAAGCGAATGGTCGGGAGGAATAGATCGAAACATGAGGAGACATACGCATCTGGAAGTGCCAGCCAGCGTTCTCATTCCGCAAGAAGTCTTTAATATTGTACGACATGAGGCGATACAACCACAATTACCAGCACCAGATACGCAGGAGCGCACTGTTGCTACTCGCAATAAGGAAAACTCACCTGTCACCATCACATCCGACGAGCAGCAAAGGGGCGATCAACCACCTTCATCAGCTTCAAGCCACCAGCCAGAAACCACTCAGTCCGCTGCCTTTCAAGGCACAGAGAAAGAGGCTACGACGCCCACCGATCGCTCAGAAGCAAAGAAGCAGTCGGATGCTCCTGACTCTTCTTACGAAGGGACGGTGAGGCAGGAAACGCTCAGTAGAATTGACATCAGGAGAACCCTGGAAGAACGTCTCAAGAAACTGCAAAAAGGGCTGTCGCCTGACGGTGAGCATCCTACTGCTACCTCCGACAAGGAACTGAGAAATGCACGCCGCCATGCGGAGACAATACCTTCCCGCGATCAATCAGATATCTCGCTTGCTCCAGATACTAAAGATCAGCGAGCAAGTGAGAAGATAGATGAGCTGAACAGGATACCAGAACAGGAAGCGACGGCAACTCGCAGGCCAGCAGAACAAACTACTGCAAGGCCAGCAGAAATAATATCTGTGCTATCAGAAAACAGGCAAAATGTGGAGGTGACGACAGATGATTTGAACAGGGCTCCAGATCAGATACATACACCAGGAGACTCTGCCCAAAGTCTGTATCCAGGAGACTCAACCCAAAGTCTGTATAGCGAACAGGGGAAAAATTTAAACGAGTATATGAAATATTCAGAAAAGAATACGTCGCAAGAATACAATCTCACTGCGGATGATTTTATTAAACAGGTTGATATGGAACATTATAAAATGCAAATTTTGCTTGATCAGGCATATTCACGTAAAATGGATGATCTACAGTCTAAAAATGGAAATAGTGACATAAATTATGAAAAACATGCGCTAAAACTGCAAGAAATTATTGAGGAATATAAGAGAAAATCTTCAGAGTTACTTGAAAGCAGAAATAAGGCAATAAGCCAGTGGGAAATATTACACAATTTTTCCCTTCAGCAATTAACGACAACATATAGTGATTATCAATATGATATACAAGAAGCTAAAAAAGTGTTTGCTAAATTTACGGGTACAGGCCAGACGCTGGAAATCAATCAGAGAGATAGAAGAGTTCAAGCAGAGATCCGTCGCCTCCTCGATAAAATCAAGGTAAGAGCACAAAGCAATGGTGAAATTATGGGTACGGTCCAGACGCCGGAAATCAACCAGAGATATGCAAGAATCAGAGTAGAAACTCGTCGCCTCTTCAATAAAATCGAGGCGCGAACACAAAGCAATAAAGAGATTTTGCGTTTAAACGATCAGAGAAGAGAAAATAATAAAAAAAGAGAGAAGTTTTAATCTCACCTTCCTCATCACCCTCCCCATCTCACCCTTAAAAATTGCAAGGATGAGCACAAAATTTGTCCCAGATACCGCCTGGATCAGGCCGTATCTGGGACAAATTTGATCATCGCTTTACACGATTAATACGGTCCCAATCCAGAAGACGTAGAAGTCTTCCCTCCACTTGTATAAGAGGAATAGGCCGTAGCCGTGGCATCTGGTCCATCATAGACCATCCCGGTATAACAGGAGGTCTGGCCGGGTGCGACCGCCTTATTCCCACCTGTGTTACAGGTATATGACTTTCCGTTTGTACGGGTAATCCTCGCATTTCCAAGCGCTCCCGCTGGAATCGGCTTGTTGAATACAATCTTTGCCCAGGCCGCATGACAGGTAATACTGAAACGAAAATATAACGTTCCTGTAGCACCACCCAGAGTCACGGTCTGAGGGGTAGAGTTGGAAAGCGTTGCGTCGCATGTCTTCCCACCAACGGTATACGTCGTCGGGTTCTGCCCATCAACGGCATACGTTGTCGGTGGTTTAGGCGTCGGCGTTGGCGTCGGCTTCGGTGTTGGTGTCGGCGTTGGCGTCGGCTTAGGCGTCGGTATCAGCATCGGCGTCGGCGTCGGTGTTAGAGATGATACAGGCGTATCGGTTGGCGTTGGTATCATCGCTATCGCTGTCTGTGTCGGTACCTGATCGGCTGGCGCTGTCGGTACCTGATCGGCTGGCGTTGTCGGTACCTGGTTGGCTGGCGCTGTCGGTACCTGGTTGGCTGGCGCTGTTGGTACCTGGTTGGCTGGCGTTGTCGGTACCTGGTTGGCTGGCGCTGTTGGCGTCACTCCTTCTGCGATCAGCGACGTCCAGATTTTGCTCTCCCGGAACGCCACGGTCGTCGCATTGGTGCTACTTATTGCAAATAGCCCTATTTTCCCAGCGATCGAGGC
>DATJHM010000079.1:0-34340 GCA_035493895.1 Ktedonobacteraceae bacterium | reverse complement strand
CGATAGTGATCCTCTGGGTGGCACGGTCGCCAGCGTCTATCGGGGGCTCCTCGTTGCCCTCAAGCAGCTACCATTGATGACTGCGATGTATACGCGAGATGAGCAGACGTTTGGTAAATATCTCCACAGGCCAGGCAATTTTTTCGCATATTGGCCACCTGATCCTGGTCCGACACGGGATTATCTCCAGGCGATGCAAGAGGTCGGAGCCGTTCGTCAGGACATCAACACGAGAGCCATTGCTTTCATCCTGGATGCTCTGACTCCTTCCATCCTTCAGGCACTCTCTTCTCACATGCGAGCACCTCTTGATGATCCCAACAGGCCGGACCAGCCATCTTTTGATGAGTTGGTGGAAACAGTGGCCGAGCTATGTGAGCGCTTGCTCACGCCTTCAGAGGGGACGAACCTCGAAGCAGGGAAAGCGATGATGCGCCGGAAAATCGAAGAGGCGCAGGCACAGTTTCTTGGAGCCAACAATACGGCAGGGAGAGCAACCAATGACAACTGATAAGATCCACTTTACAAAAGAAAAAGAAACGATGCTTATGACCTTGAACGGTCGAGCTATCCAGAGCCAATGGAAAAATCCCATCTTGCACGACCCCTGGGCTGAAGAAGCGATGCGGCATATTGATTACGATATCCGCAAGCGCTACGGGGGAATAGGTTGGAGACTGATAGGTGATATCGGGTGCACGATTATTGCTACCCGCGCCGCAACCTTCGATCTCCTGACGGCTCGCTATCTGGCAGATCACCCAGATGCGACGGTGCTGCACCTGGGCTGCGGCATGGACAGCCGTGTTTTCCGCATCGATCCGCCTGCCGATGTCTGTTGGTTCGACGTGGATTACCCGGATGTGATCGACCTGCGCCGCCAATTGTTTCCCGAACGGGACTCCTATCAGCTGATCGGTGCACCGCTGGAGGATTTGCGCTGGTTGGACGCGGTTCCACGGGATCGACCCGCGCTGCTTATCGCCGAGGGGGTGCTACTATACCTGCGCGAAGCGGAGGTGAAAGCGCTCCTCAATGCTGTGGTTGGTCACTTCCCCAGCGGACAGATAATCTTCGATGTCTGCCATCCCTCGGTGGTGAGAAGAGTGGGTTCAAATGTGGGGGGGACAGGTGCAACCTACAAGTGGGGACTTGACGATCCGCAGGACATCAAGCTGCTTGAGCCAAAGCTTGAGCTCATTAAGGAATTCAGAACACGCGAACTGGTCGGGTTTTCTCGGTTCCCGCTCTGGGTACGTGCTCTCTTGCGCGCCATGGAGGTCAACACCGCGCTACGCAGAATGGAGCGTACAATAGCTTACCGATATTAGGATTTGACACGGGCTTTCTGGCCTGATTCTGGTAAGCAAATCTCGCATCAACTCTTCAGAAATCTCATGACCTGCCGAATAGGTATAAGAGAAGAGGCAAAAATACCTCCTTCCCAGCTCTCATGGCGACGATGTTCCCTGATAGAGAGACAGGGTCGCATCGATAGAGGGGTAAAATGTAGCGCTGGTGCAGGGGGCGTGTAGGGGCAGATCCCGGTCAAATCGGCATTCGTGTAGGTAGTGTAGCTTTTTAGGAAAAATTCTCGTAGCACAAAAGTTCTCGTAGCATAAAAATTCTCGTAGCGCGTCACAAATACGCATCAACCTGAGGGCCGTGGAGTTCGCGAACAGGCAGGATTTTGGATCCAGAACCTGAGGGCCGTGGAGTTCGCGAACAGGCAGGATTTTGGATCCAGTAGTGGCACGGTGGAGTGATAACGGAACTGTGCCTGGGAACTCGCACGATGCTTCTGGCTCCGCAGGCGATGACGGCAACGGAGGCGATGGCGATTTCCCCTCTCGGTCCTCAGGCTGATGCATATTGGCAGTGTAGGGTCAAGACTCCCGTCACATCCACCTTTGTGTAGGATATGTAGCATTTTCGTAAAAATGTTTGGCGCACATCAAAAAGCGAAAATGAACAGGCATGCACACGATGTTTGTGTAGAATCGATAGCGTCTGCTGACAGGCACCATACGCGGGGGATAGATGCCTGTCCGTGTCTCTGTCGAGTTCCGCTAGAACAGAGCGGGCTCGAGCATTCTGGTGATGACTTGCGTACGACGTTGTACATGGAATTTGCTACAGATGTTGGCGATATGCTTTTTGGTTGTACCTTCGCTGATAATCAGGTGTTGCGCGATCTCACGATTTGAGGCTCCGTGCAATAATAGTGCCAGGACGTCTCGTTCCCGGTCGGTCAGAAGGTTCACGGGCAGTGTAGACGTTGGCGCAAACGAAGATTTCTGCCCGGGCGATGACTCCTCGGATAGTCTCTCCAGATGGCCCGATTTTCTTTTATTATAGGCTGGATGTTGCTCGTACCAGAGCGTGGCGCGCAGGTGGAGATCTGGTTCCAGATGAGGATACTGCTGGCGCAAGCGCGCTTGCAGAGCCTCCTGGAAAAGCGCGTGATAGCGATATTGCAGCCCCTGGGCATCTAATGGCTGGATGAAGAGATTGTTCTGTCTGAGATATTCTAATAGTGCCTGGCTGTTGTTGTGCGCACAGACGGCATCGCAGAGTGAGCTGGAAAGATGGGTGAGAACGGAGGTCTGTAATAAGAACTCCTGGACCGCTGTGGGCTGTTGCAGTAACACCTCTTCAATAAAATAATCGAAGACGGAGTGTATGCTACCGGAAAAATGGAGCAGACTTTGTGCCGGGTCGGGCAAATCCTTGAGCATGAGCGCAGCCAGATGCACACCGGCTGGCCAGCCCTCGGTTCGCTGGGCAAGCGAGCTATAGCCGTGCGAGGACAGGGGGATATTGAGAATCTCATGCAGCAAGGTGGCGATCTCAGGTAATCCCAGCGCCAGATCTGCACTGCGAATTTCAAGAAGCTTTCCCTGCACACGCAACTTCGCCAGCGGTAATGGGGGATCGGTGCGACTGGCAATGACCAGATGCAGTTGTGGTGGCAAACGTTCCAGGAAGAAGGCCAGCGAACGCTGACTCTCCGGCGATGTGAGACGATGAACATCATCCAGCAAAAGAATACATTCCCTGGGCAGCGACATGCACTCATCCAGAAACGCTTGCTGGATAAGGTCAAGCGAACGCAGCGCCAGCGCTTTTTGTCCGAGTCCGGGATGGATCGTCTGAAGGGCCGTGATCAGTGAGGTCCAGAAGAGCGCGGGATCATTGTCATACATATCCAGCGACACCCAGGCAAAAGGGATATTCTGGCGACTGAGCAGGGTACACCAGGTGGAAAGCAGGACCGTTTTGCCCCAGCCCGCAGCCGCCGAGAGCAAGATCAGCTTGTTTTTTCTCCCCGCCTCCAGCAGCGAAAGGAGATGTGGACGAGGAACGGTCGGTGTTTCTATAGAAGGGACGGAGAACTTGATCGCTCGCATATGAATTGGCAATGGGGAGAAATGAGCGGTCGCAGAAGGCACTGCTTCCTCGGATGGTACGCCCTTGCTCGCTAAACGTGTGGCAACTTCGTAGAGGCGCTCCCGGGTCACATCCTGTGCCTTGCCGAGATAAATTTTATAGGATTTCCCGCCGCGCTTACGATAGGCGTACCAGTACCAGCCATGGCGTTGTTGCTCATGACGAGCCGTAAATCCGCCCGCATAACAGCGCATAGAGAACGAACGATGTTCTGTATCCGCAAGCCAGCGAAACCACGCAGGCGAACCAACATGAAATGAGATGGCATCTTCAGTGTTGCCTGACAAGAAAAAATATTCGTCGACAACCAGGGGAATTGGAATACGGACCATGGGTTTATTATCCTCCTCTTTGAGCTCCCGGTGCCAAATGAGAGACCTCGCTGGTTTGCGCCGTCTACCAGAGATGGGTAACACTTTCTGACTCTGCTCGATCCGCTTCGAGGGTCGCGCACAAAATAATGATCAATGCTTGTGTTACACACTGTACGCCATAAGGAGTAGAAAAACATCAGCAGAAGAGCGTAATTGTGCTATCACACTTTTGTGACAGCAGGAGCCCGGGCTTCAGCAGAATCGCTTATCAGAGGAAAATACCCGCTCATGTGAGGTGATGTTCCAGGGCATAACGGGTGGCTGCGCTGCGTGAAGAGATATGAATTTTGCTATAGATAGAGCTCAGATGCGTCTGGACCGTACGTGGACTGATGACTAATTGCGCGCCTATCTGGGTATTCGTAAAACCCTTTGCGACCAGACGAAGCACCTCGATTTCGCGATTGGTCAGCCTGTCTGAATCTGCCGGTGGAGGAGAAACTGGCAATGCTCGCGTAAATTTTGCGCCGGGCGCATTGATTGGCTCGAGAATTGCCAGCACCTGTGCTGATCGTTTCTGATAGCCATTTTGCCAGGCTGCCTGGAAAGCGGCATCAGAGAGATGCGTACGCACTATCGCCATCGCGTGCTCATAGGCGGAGCGCTCGATAGAGGGGATAGGCGCGGCAATTTTCTCGCGCAGAGCGGCGGCACTGCCCCAGAGTTCGACGGCCAGATGGAAATGTTGCTCGCTCGCTTCGATTTCGCCCAGGCGTTCCAGGCAAGAAGCAATGAACCAGCGATCTTTCAATTGGAGAGAGATAGAGAGAGCTTCATCGATCAAAGGACGAGCGCGTACCATGTCGCCCTGGTGGATAGCCAGAGATCCCAGATCTGCCAGGCAGTAAGAGAGCGTAGAGCGATCATCGCGCCGTTTTAAAATCCCTCTGCACTCTTCAAAACAGGCCAGCGCGGCAGTATAATTGCGCTCATTCAAGTGGAGCAATCCCATGACACTCAGCGCCTCGGCAATAGCGCGTGAGTCGCCGCTTTTGCGGGCAAGCGTGATACACTCTTGCAGCAAAGGTCGTGCCTCATCGCGTTTCCCCTCATTGAGCACCGTCAGGCCCAGGTAGCCCAGGCGCGATGAGAGGACCCAGTAGTCACCAATCTGACGCGTGAGGAGTACGCTCTCCTCCATAAACGTACGTGCCAGGGGATAGTTGGCTTTGTGGGCTTCAAGATGGCCTAAGAGATACAGTGTCGATGCTCGCATGGCCTGGTTCTCGAGCTTTCTGAAGATCGTCTCACATTCATCGAGAAATTTGCGGGCAGCCGTATAGTTGCTCTGAGAGAGCTCAAAAGAGCCGAGCGCGAAGAGCCGGGAGGCAATTCCCTCCTCATTGCCCGCGTCGCGAAAAATGGCCAGACTTTCTTCGAACAGCGTGCGGGCGGGACCCTGCTCGCCGTTCTGTTCCAGCGCGATCTCACCTAAGGTGCCAAGATAGGTCGCAATCTCATTCTGATTGCCCAATTCTTTAGAGACCGTCAGACTCTCTTCAAACAAATGATGCGCCATTGAGTAGTCGCCGAGATAGAGGGTGACCATGCCCAGTGGAACCATGCCAAGCGCAATATTGATACGATCACCGATATCGCGGTAGAGAGCCAGACTCTCCGTCAGATGCGTATAGGCCTCGGCATGCCTGCTCTGTCCCGCCGCGACATGACCCAGGGCACCCAGGCAATAGGCCCGGCTGCGTTTATCGCCGAGCTCTGTATAGATGGGCAGGCTCTCATCCAGGAGTGAGCGGGCGCGATCAAAGTCCCCGGGCTCTGCCGCTTCGTCGGCCAGAGACGTGAGCGCATCGGCAATGCCATACTGATCGTGCCAGTGGCGGGCCAGCGACAGACTTTTTTTGTAAAGATCATGGGCCTGAGATGGCGCATTGCGCGATGCGGCGCGTCCTAGCTTATTGAGCGCCGCAACGATGCCCTGTTGATCGTTCACCTGCGTCGCGAGTGCGAGACTTTCTTCCCAGTGCTCAGCGGCGCGCTGGTAGCGTCCCTGGCTGTCTGCCAGCACACCAATGGCGTAGAGGGCCCTGGCTTTGATCTCCGCTGCGATGGGCTCCGAAGCGCTCCTGGCTAAAATGCGCTTGCCCCATTGGTAGCCTTCACCCTGGCGATCACGAATCAGCCAGAAGAACAAAAGGGCCGTGCAGAGGCGCAGCGCTTCTGCAAATCGCTCCTGTTCCAGTAGCCAGCGTAGCGCAGCTTGCAGATTGGGATAATCGCCCTCAAGGCGGTTCAACCATACATCTTGCTGCTCCGTGCGAATAACAGAGGCTGCCTGCTCTGCGATCGAAAGATAATAGAGTGCGTGCGTTTGATGCGCCTGGAGATCTTCTCCGCAGGTCACCAGACATTCCAGACCATATTCGCGTATCGTTTCGAGCATGGAAAGCGCAATCTCCCCATTGCTCTTTTCGATGCGTTGCAGAAGATTTTTATCGGCAAGCGAAGCAATCCCCTCCAGAATGGAAAGGGAATCCTGCCAGAAACTCAGGCAGAACTGTTCAGCTTCCGCAAGCGTGCAATCGCCCACGAAGACAGAGAGATGGCGGAACAGGCGTTGCTCTTCGGGCGCGAGCAGATCGTAGCTCCAGGCGATCGTATCGCGTAGTGTCTGCTGGCGTCGTGGAAGGTCGCGTGCGCCCTGCGTCAGGAGCCGCAGGCGATGGTCGAGACGTGTTAAGAGCGCGGCAGGCGAGAGGAGTCTGCTACGAGCTGCGGCCAGTTCGATCGCCAGAGGGAGGCCATCAAGCCGGGCGCAGATCTCAACGATCGTAGCAGCATTTCCGGCCGTGAGACGCAGATCAGCCTGGACGGCGCGGGCGCGTTGCACAAACAGGTCAACTGCTGGATAGCGATGTACCTGCTCAGGGACCGCAGCGAGCGAAGATGCGTCTGGAAACGCGAGCGGCGGCAGATTGAGCTCATGTTCAAGACGAATATGGAGAATCTCACGACTGGTCACCATCAACTTGAGGGCGGGACAGGTAGCGGCAATCTCAACCAGCAGCGGAGCCGCACTGATGACCTGTTCAAAATTATCGAGCAGTAAGAGGAGCTGTTTCTTGCGCAGAAAGCGGGTGAGGCGTGAAAAAAGCGGCTCGTCGCCTGCTTTGACAAAGCCGAACACCTGCGCGATAGCCGTAATCACCAGCGCAGGATCGGTAATAGGAGCAAGCGAAACGGAATAGACACCATCAGCAAACGTATCCGTCAGAACCTTTGCCACATGCAGGGCAAAGCGCGTTTTGCCGACTCCTCCCGGTCCCGTGATCGTGAGCAAGCGCACCTCTGGCCGGAGCAAGATCGTGCAGGCCGTGTGGGTTTCTTGCTCCCGACCAATA
The DNA here is from genome assembly GCA_035493895.1 of Ktedonobacteraceae bacterium. Lineage (GTDB taxonomy): Bacteria > Chloroflexota > Ktedonobacteria > Ktedonobacterales > Ktedonobacteraceae > DATJHM01. The sequence continues at coordinate 27,157 of DATJHM010000079.1, read as the reverse complement.
ATATCGAGCATATGGGCATGCTGAAGATCGCCGGTCTCTCGTGAGAGCTGCGGGAGAGCCGTATCGTTCTCGCGTTCTTGATCTGTCGTCTGTTGTTCCTGCTGGTTATACTGCGCAAGTTCCAGGGCAATAGCCTGTAAACGTTCAGGCGTCAACGTTTCCGATTTGCCCAGATACGCATGGCGTAGTTTTCCGCCCCGGCGACTGTACGCTTTCCAGTACCATCCCCCGCGTTTATTGGTAGAGCGTTCGCGCCGGGCCGTAAAAGAGCCAGAAGAATCATGGAACGCAAAGCTCGTCGCCGTTTCCAGCCAGACATACCACGCTGGCGTCCCGACGGCGATCTCAAGTTCGTCTCCATGTTCTCTATAGGAGAGTTTATTGGTATGGACAGTAGGTGTTGTTCGTGCCATCGTTGACCTGTTCTCTATCCTCAACAGAGAGAAGTTCCACAACATTATTGTGCAATGTTCGGTAACAGCGGACGTATCATGCCATAGAAATAAGCTCCGGTGCTCACCTCTGGCTCCAGGCGTCTGGTAGATACAGGTGATAACGCTACATAACATCATTATACTGCATTTCTGGCATTCTGTATCTGAATTCTAGCCCATTTAGCCTTTCCTGGGAAGGTTCGTATTTTGCGTGTTAGGTATCCGCTAGAAGGAGAAACACTTTATATGAAGAGAGAAGTGAAGCAAAAAATAAACCAGAGAATACATCTTTCGGCACCTCTCTTTTGTGTTTCTGCCTGTTACACTTAGACATGCAGAAACAGTTCCGATACCGTTCCCGTAAACGTTCAAAAGCGTTCCCGGTACCGTTCTCAAGAAGAGCGTAATGAGAGATTTTGGGGGATGGGCAAGGAACAAATACACGACGCTGTCAAAGAAGGGTGCCCATGGCTCGTAAAATCACTATTCAGGATATTGCAAGGCAGGCAGGAGTAAGTAAAGCAACTGTCTCGCGCGTTCTTAACCATAAGCCAGACGTAGACCCTGAGACTCGCCATCGTATTCTGGCTATTATTGACGAACAGGGGTTCGTGCCAAGTATTGTGGCGAGTGGACTGGCAGGGGGTCGTAGTCGTTTGATAGGCGTGCTGATCCCGGCACTCACCTGGCCGCTCATCCCTGAATTGATGCGCGGCGTAGGGGAAATCATCGAGCATACGGCCTACGAACTGGTCCTTTATAGTGTGAATGACAGCAATCATGAGAAAGATCGCAGCGATATCATCGACCATATTCTCTCGAGCAGGCTGGTTGCGGGTCTTCTCGCAATTTATCCGGGGCAGTCGGTGCAGCACCTGAAAATGCTGCACAAACAGGGCATGCCCGTGGTAATGCTGGATGATCAGGAGTTGCCGCCGGAAGAGTTACCCTGGGTGGGGGCGAATCAGCGTTTGGGAGCTTACGAGGCGACGCGCCATCTGTTGCAACAGGGGCATCGTCGTATTGCCCATATTCAGGGACCACTCAAATATCAAGTATCGCTCGATCGTTACCAGGGATACTGTCAGGCGTTGGCCGAAGCTGGTTTGCAGCCTGATCCTGCCATCGTGGTGCAGGGAGATTTCATGCCGCCGAGCGGAAAGGAGTGTGCAAGCTATTTATTAACAGGGGTAGAAGAGCGCCCAACCGCTATTTTTGCGGCCAGTGACCTGATGGCCTTTGGTGCTATTGCGGCCGCTGAGCAGCACGGGTTGCGTGTTCCAGAGGATGTGGCGATCGTTGGCTTTGATGATATTTCCTCTTCCTCGCACATTCGCCCGGCGCTTACCACCGTGAGGCAGCCGCTGTACGAGATGGGACAACGGGCGATGGAGTTGCTGTTGCAGGTACTGGAGGCAGCGGAAGATCCAGTGCACGATGTGCAAAACTCGTCGTTTGTGCGCCGTTCTTTTCGGCCGATGCGCAGGCCGAGTACGCCTTCGCATATCCAGCTCGAGACCCGTCTGGTCGTGCGTGAGTCGTGCGGGGCTATTCGCAATTTTTCCTTATACCAATAGTGCGACGTTTATTTCCGCGAGGGCGGTTTTGTACAGGTATAGATACGCAACAAAGAAAGAGTGGTGATGAGCGAAACGAGCAGAAATGTACTTTTCCCTGGATTGCCAGAGAGAGAGATGGGCAACGACAAGCCTTCTGAGAGAGGCCGGCTATCTCTTGTGTATGGTCTCTGGCAACGTATTGAACAATGCTGTCTCATTGACGTAAGGAGGTCTTTATGACTGATTATCCTGCCAGGACACGGAGTCGTGAATTATTTTTGGCGCATCAAATTCCTGCCAAAGGGTTCTTCTTTCTGTTTATCGTACTTTCTGTCGTATTAGCGGCGTGTGGTGGTGGCAATACGCCACAAACGCCGAGCAAAGGACCAGTGACGCTGAAAGTGGTCTCGGCCCCTGCACAGGGCAACCCGGACAACTTTAACCCCTACTTCACCACGAACCAGGGCGGTTCCTATGGATCGCAGGGGTTTCTCTACGAGACGTTATACTTTGTCAACGCCTATAATGCCAAAGAGACTCCCTGGCTTGCTTCCAGCTATGAGTATAACAGCGATTTGACGACGCTCACCTTCCATCTGCGATCTGGCGTCAAATGGTCCGATAACCAGCCATTTACCAGCAATGATGTGCTGTTCACCTTTAACCTGATGAAAACGGCACCTGCGCTGGATACCAATTCCCTCTGGCCGACGCTGATCAAAAGTGTCGCCGCTCCTGATGCCAGCACGGTCGTCTTCACCCTGTTGCAGCCGGACGTGACCGCGCTCTTCCGTATTGGTGACCAGGTGTTTATCGTCCCGGAGCATACCTGGAAGAACATCTCAGGTGATCCTGCCAAGTTTACGAATGATTCTCCGGTGAATACAGGTCCTTATACGCTCGTCTCCCATTCGGCACAGCTCATCAAATATACACGCAATCCCAATTTTTGGGGTACAAAGCCAGAAGTTGAGCAGATCATGGTTCCTGCCCTGACAACCAATGCACTTGGTGCGTTGCAGATGGCCAAAGGCCAGCTCGATTGGCTGGGTGCTGGTTGGGCGCCAGAGCTTGATCCCGCCTTTACCGGAAAAGATCCAGTCCACAATCACCACTGGTTTGTTCCGAGCAATACCGTGATGCTCTACCTGAACCTGCAAAAGTATCCATTTAACCTGTTGCCAGTACGTAAAGCCATCAGTCTGGCAATTGATCGCCAGGAATTGCAGCAGAAGGCAGCTCCGTACGCACCACCAGCCAACCCGACCGGTGTGATGCTGCCAAACTTCAAAGATTACCTCACGAGCGACTATGCCAGTGCGCAGTTTAGCGTTGATCGTGCTCAGGCCGAGAAGCTCTTACAGGGGGCAGGTTTCAAAAAGGATGCCAGTGGTATCTATGCCGATAAGAGCGGGAAAGAGATTTCCTTCTCGCTACTGGATGTGAATGGTTGGTCTGACTGGGATAGCGACACGCAGCTAATCCAGCATGATCTCCAGGCAATTGGTATTAAGACCTCGATCAACAGCGTGGGTGACTATACACCGTACTATGATGCTCTTGCATCTGGAACCTATGAAGCAGCTATCTCCTGGACGAACGGTGGTCCTACGCCGTACTATCCATACTTCTACATGCTTTCCAGCGCAAAATCAGCTCCTGCGGGCAAATCGATCACAGGTGGAACAAACTTTGAGCGTTGGAGCGATAAGGCTACTGACAAATTGCTTCTTCAGTATTCGACGTCTAAAGATGCCAATGTACAGTTGCAGGCCATCCAGGGCATTGAGAAGATCATGGTGGAGCAGATGCCAACGATCCCATTGACCTACAACCCCTTCTGGGCAGAATACACGACAACGAATCTGGTTGGCTGGCCAAGTGCGGACGATCCATATGATGTGGCTTCTCCCTATACGACGCCAGATAACGAGAATGTTGTTCTCCATCTCCATGCCGCGTAAGTCTACCATGGTTTTATTGATGAATGAGGGGCTTTACAAAGCTCCTCATTCACATAACCCCAGTAGTGGCACGGTGAAGTGAAACGGAACTGTGCCTGATGGTGGCACGGTGAAGTGAAACGGAACTGTGCCTGATGGTGGCACGGTGAAGTGAAACGGAACTGTGCCTGATCGGCTTAGCCGGGGCGTATACAAGAGAACAGAGTTGGTTACTCTGATGTGTGCCTTGGCGAGCAGAGAAATGTTTCTCTCATCCCATTGTACAAAGGAGTTCCTTGATATGCGCTATCTCTTACGCCGTATAGGCTTTTACTTGATAGCCTTGTGGGCCTCAGTGACGATGAATTTTATCATCCCCAGGCTGATGCCGGGTGACCCTGCGGAAGCGATGATTGCCAAAATGCAGGGGCAGCAGACCGTAACTGCTTATCAGTTACAGGCACTGAGAGTCGAACTAGGCGTCAATACCACCGACCCCTTACCGGTTCAATATTGGGACTACCTCAATAATTTAGCGCACGGCAATCTTGGCCTTTCGTCTGTCAATTTCCCTCACACCGTGGTTTCGGTCATTGGCGAGCATCTCCCCTGGACCATCGGGCTGATGGCGGTTGCTGTGACGCTGAGCTTTATCGTTGGCACGCTGGTAGGTATTGTGACCGCCTGGAGGCGAGGTGGTGTACTGGATAGTACGCTTCCACCTGTTTTGACGTTTATCTCTGCAATCCCTTACTTCTGGATGGCTCTGGCCCTGGTCTATACTCTTGGCTTTTTGCTGAACTGGTTCCCGATAAGTGATGGCTATGATATCTATAACACATCGCCAGGTTTCAATCTACCCTTTCTTTTGAGTGTCCTGCGCTACGGCTGTCTGCCCGTGATTACGATTATGCTTGGTTCTTTAGCGGGCTGGGTTTTGCCGATGCGCAATACGATGGTGACTACCCTGTCCGAGGATTATGTCCTGATGGCACAGGCCAAGGGGCTCTCCGAGAGGCGTGTAATGATCAGCTATGCGGCACGCAATGCCGTGTTGCCGAGTGTGACAAGCTTTTCGATGTCGCTGGCGTTAATCGTTGGTGGCTCTTTGCTCACGGAGACGGTGTTTAATTATCCAGGGATTGGTCTGACGCTCTTTTCTGCGGTCGAGGGGCATGACTATGGTTTGATACAGGGATGTTTCCTGGTTATCGCGGTCACTGTTCTGGTGGCAAATTTTCTGTCCGACCTTCTTTATACTGCGCTTGACCCTCGTGTACGACAGGGAAGGAGTTAGCACATGCAGGTGACGAATAACGAGATCAGTACAGAGGCGGTCTTCAGCCAGGAGAAGGGGCGGGGCAACAATATTCTCGTGTTACTGGTCTCGAATAAGAAGTTGTTGATTGGCTCATGTATGGTCGCATTTTTTATCTTAATGGCGATCTTTGCCCCGGTATTGACCCATTATAATCCCTCTAATTTCTCCAATGATCTGTCGTTTCCCCCATCGGCGAAGCACTGGCTTGGCACGACCACCAAGGGCGAGGATGTGTTTGCGCAACTGGTGTATGGAGCACGTGTATCGCTCCTGATAGGTTTTGTCTCAGCGATCGGCTCAAGCCTGTTGCAGATCCTGTTTGGCCTGTCCGCCGGCTACTTCGGCGGGGCCATTGATGATGTGCTTTCGTTGATTATGAATGTGTTTCTAGTTTTACCTGGATTACCTCTGGCCATTGTGCTTTCATCCTTTGCGCCCACACAAGGATTTGTCGCTTCATCCACAATTCCGACGGGCTTTATCGTGTTGACACTGGTCTTGCTTTTTACAACCTGGAGTTATGGGGCGCGTGTGCTGCGTGCGCAGACGATGTCTTTGCGTGAGCGAGAATTTGTGACGGCAGCGAAAGCCTCGGGTGAGACGTCCTTTCGCATCATCTTTGCGGAGATCTTGCCGAACGAAATTGCGCTGGTTGTTTCTAATTTCGTGACCACGACTGTCTATACTATTCTGGCTGAGGTGGCTCTGGAGTACCTTGGGCTGGGTGATACCGCCGTCAGTAGCTGGGGCGTGATGCTCTACTGGGCCCAGTTGAATCAGGTCTTCCTGGGTGGGCAGTGGTGGTGGTTTGTGCCCCCTGGTTTATGCGTGGCTATTATATGTGCTGGCCTGACCTTTATTAATTTCGGGATTGATGAACTGGCCAATCCTCGCCTGCGCAGCGATAAGATGCCGAAAATAAAGAAGCAGAAGAAAGAAGGGGCGGTGGCATGAGTCAGGAAAATGAAGTGCTCTTAGAAGTCAATAACATATGCGTGGACTATATCGCCTCAAATGGGATCGTGCATGCGGTGAGAGATGTAAGCTTTCAACTGCGCCGCGGAGAGATCCTTGGTCTGGCCGGTGAAAGTGGAAGTGGGAAATCTACCCTGGCCTATGCGATTGCGCGCCTCTTGCGGCCACCTGCGCTGATTACAGGCGGAAGCGTATTTTATTATCCACGCTTGCACGAATCGTCAGGCAATGGTGAGCAGAAATTGGATCTTGCGCCACAAAATGGCCGGGGGGGGATTGACGTTTTACATTTGACCAGGGCGCAACTCCAGAATTTTCGCTGGCAAGAACTCTCTATCGTGTTTCAAAGCGCCATGAATGCGCTCAACCCGGTCCTCACGGTTGGCACGCAGATTATCGATGTTCTGGAGGCGCATCAGCCGGGACGTAGTGCCCATACGCGTAAGAAGCGAGCCATGGAGCTGCTGGAAATTGTCGGTATTGCGCCCGAACGTCTGAACAGCTTCCCTCACGAATTGAGTGGAGGCATGCGCCAGCGTGTTGTGATTGCGATTGCGCTGGCCCTCCATCCCGAACTGATTATTATGGACGAGCCAACCACGGCGCTCGATGTGGTCGTGCAGCGTGAGATCCTCGAGTTAATCAGTTCTCTCTGTAAAGAGCTGGGTACGTCCCTGATTTTTATCACGCATGACCTGTCATTATTGCTGGAACTGGCCGATGAGGTTGCCGTGATGTATGCGGGAAAGATTGTAGAGCGAGGTTCGCAGAGAGCATTGTTGGAGCATCCGCGCCATCCCTATACCTATGGCCTGATGAACTCGTTCCCGACCCTGCATGGGCCGCGCCGTAGGATGACGGGTATTCCGGGTTCGCCTCCAGATCTACGGAACATGTCGGATGGGTGTGCGTTTCATGAGCGTTGTCCCTTCGCCTTTTCTGCCTGCCAGTCTGTGAATCCAGAGTTACGGATCGTCGTGCCGGAGCAGCCAGATCAAGTAGCCGCCTGCCACCTGTATGATTCTCGCTTAACCATGCGTCAAGAAATCCCAAATGCTTCTACCTTTGCACAAGGATATGAGCTACAGGGCGAGAGGAGCAAAGCCTGATGAACCTATCATCGCATTCGATTGTTTCCGCCGATAAGCAAAGCGAGACAGATGCAGTGGTCACTGCCGAGCATTTGCGCAAACTGTTTCCCGTACGCCAGATGCGTTTCTCTCGCTCGCCATTGCAGGTGCATGCGGTGGAAGATACCTCTCTGGAGCTCTATCCAGGCAAGGCCATTGCGCTGGTAGGCGAAAGTGGCAGTGGGAAGACAACCGTTGCACGTATGCTTGCAAGAATCTATGAACCAAGCAGCGGAACAATTCGTTTCGAGGGGAAAGAGGTCAATAGCGGGCATGGAATGTCATTGCGTGCTTACCGACGTGAAGTACAGATGGTGTTTCAGGACCCATTTGCATCGCTCAATCCTATTCATAGCGTTGCCTATCATCTGAGTCGTCCATTACTGGTGCATGGGCATGTGAAGCATAAGTCAGAGCTCAGGCAGCAGGTGCTGGCATTGTTGAACAGAGTGAGTTTGAGTCCAGCCGAGCAATTCATTGAAAAATATCCCCATCAATTGAGCGGCGGGCAGCGTCAGCGCGTGGCAATTGCGCGGGCATTGGCGGCGCAACCGCGTGTCTTGCTGGCAGACGAGCCGGTGTCGATGCTGGATGTCTCGATCCGTCTGGATATTCTCAATCTGTTGTTGCGGCTAAAAGATGAAGAGCATCTGGCCCTCCTTTTTATTACGCATGATATTGCCAGTGCTCGCTATTTTGCCGAGGATACGCTGGTGATGTATGCGGGACAGATGGTCGAAGGAGGCCCAAGCGACGAGGTGATTCAGCGTCCTCAGCATCCCTATACCCAGCTTTTGATTTCGGCCGCGCCCGATGCGCAGCGTGCCAAACGGGTGGTAAAAGGAGATTCTTCGCTGCCAACGCGAGGAGAGATTCCCAGTTTGATTGCGCCTCCAACGGGTTGCCGCTTTCATCCGCGTTGTCCGCATGCGATGCCGATCTGTAAAGAGCGTTTCCCACCACGTACCGATCTGGGGCATGGGCACTGGACAAACTGTTTCCTCTATGGCAATGAGCAGGCGACTCATGCTGCGACTCAGACAAGCTAGCCTATGCATTGTCTGAAGGGATGCATGACGTGCTGCGTGTAGATCGTAGCAGGTAATTTTGGGAAGGAAAAGGGATATGACAACAGAGGACAAAACAAAAGCGCAGTTGGATCTTTCTCAACTGGGACAGATCCCGGCCGATTTTTTCTGGGGAGCATCCACCTCGGCTTACCAGATCGAGGGAGCGACCCGTGAAGACGGTCGTGGATTGTCGATCTGGGATGATTTTGCTGCCACTCCAGGGATGACCTATAATGGAGAAACGGGCGAAATTGCCATTGACCATTATCATCGGATGGAGGAAGATGTTGCCCTCATGAAGCGGCTGGGGCTGAACGCGTATTGCTTTTCCGTTGCCTGGCCGCGTGTGTTCCCGACGGGTAGGGGGGCGCTGAATGGAGCGGGCCTGGATTTTTATGAGCGGCTGGTAGATACGTTATTGGCGCAAGGGATTACCCCTCTCCTGAAATTGTATCACTGGGATCTGCCCTCGACGTTGCAACAGGCAGGCGGCTGGTTGAACCGCGATACTGCGTACGCTTTTGCTGATTATGCCGAATGTGTTGCCAAACGCCTTGGGGATAGAGTGAGCAACTGGGTGACGCATAATGAGCCCTGGTGTACCTCCTATCTTGGGCATGTCCTGGGTATTCATGCGCCAGGCTTGAAGGATGCTCAGCTTGGGGTGTATGCTGCGCATCATGTCCTGCTCTCGCATGGTCTGGCGGTGCCTCGTATTCGCGCAAATACGCCTGCGGGAACGAAGGTCGGGGTGGCACTGGACTATTATCCTGTCCATGCCTATGATGAGAGTGCGGAGACGCAGATCGCGGTTGAGCGGGCGGACGCTTTCAGGAATCGCTGGTTTTTCGATCCGATTTTCAAGAAGCAGTATCCAGAGGGTTTGTTTACCGATCTGGGTGTTTCGCCGCCCATGGCGCAAGAGGGCGATTTTGAGCATATCGGCGTCCCGGTGGATTTCCTGGCGCTCAACTATTATACGCGCATGGTCGTGCGCGCACCGCAGGGGCAGAGTTCACAGCGTTACGAGCAGGTTCAGCCGATTCCTGGCTCTGCGTATACGGCAATGGAGTGGGAGATCTATCCCGATGGCTTGCTGGAGACACTGGAACGGATCAAGCGCGATTACGCTCCACCGGCCATCCTGGTGACAGAAAGCGGGGCGGCTTTTGCTGATACCTGGGATGGAAAAGCGAACGTGAGTGATCTCGAGCGAACGCACTATCTGAACCTGCATATACAGCGTATCGGTCAGGCTGTTGCCAGAGGGATTCCCATGCGGGGCTATTTTGTCTGGTCCTTGCTGGATAACTATGAATGGGCCTGGGGATATAGCCAGCGCTTTGGTATTGTCTATGTTGATTTCCCATCCCAAACGCGTGTGATCAAGGAAAGCGGTTACTGGTACGCCTCTCTGATTGCTGCTTTGCAAGATAAGCAGAAGAAGTGATAATGAGATCGGGGCATGCATATTCCAGAGAAGAAGCATGCCCCGATCATTTCCGTAGATGTGCGTATCCATGGTGATGGGATCGTTTTTAGCCATCGGGCAAGAGCAGGTGGGTTTTCCAGGTAAGTGAGCCGGGAGAAGAACCGCCGAGAATTTCTACTGCGAGCCCTGTTTTCTCGCTATAAAGGGATGCAATCTGCTTGATCTGATCGTATGCGCCTCGCCTTGTCAGGACCGCGACCGTGCCTCCGCTTCCACCACCAGTAATTTTTGCACCGTACAAGCCATTCGCGGGGCCAGCCTGCCGGATCAATGCGACCAGTTGATCCGTGCCCGTAGAGCCGAGTCCGCAGGCGCTGTAGCTCTCGTGCGATTGATACATCAGCTCGCCCAGGAGAAGCAGTTGTTCTTCGCTGACATTCTGTGCCGTGAGCAGGCTGCGGAAGAGACGCACACGTTGATGCTCATAGATAGGGTGGGCGGTTGGTTGGCGTATGGCGTACGTCTGAGCGGGATCGATCTTTGTGACGCGATCGGTAAATCCCCCGTAACGGGTCAAGAAGTCCGCGCCGGTCATCTGTAAGGGGACGCGGTCGCGATAGCTGTTCTCCCAGAGCGAAGGTGCGATGTTTGCGAGATGGCCTTGCCAGAGAGGATCAGCAATCTCGACGCGCTGGTCCTCAGTGTGTAGAACTGACAGACCGGCCAGCTCGGCAATGATGCGATAGCCCATAAACGCGCCTACCCGTACAGAGCCGTAATCCGCGCCACTCACCGCATGGCGAATCCCTGAATCGAGGCCCCAGACCTCCATTTCGGGCGGTAGCAAAATGGCCGGTTGCAATTCTGCGGGCTGACAGAGCAGGGCCAGCAGACTATCTTGCTGACCACAGACAGCGGTCATTTGATCCATAATGCCACAGGGTGCACCAACGATGAGATTTTCGGCCTGCTGACAGAGAAGGGCGATCTCGCGTCCGTCCAGTGGCAGATCATACAGGCCACAAAGTGCCTGCATGGTAGCAACTTCCAGGGCCGCCGATGAGCTGACGCCTTTGCCAGCAGGGAGGTCGGAGTGGATAAAAAGACGCAGGCCCTGAAGTGGAATAGTGTGCTCACGATGCAGCATGAGCAATGTACCGATGATATATGCGCACCAGGAATGGGTGGGATCGGCGGTAAGCAGTGTGTGGGCCGAGGAAGAATCCAGGTGCGCAAGGGTTTCCAGTGGAAATACCATTTCCGATTCTTGTACGATAGCCGTACTACGAATCGTAATAGCGCTCGTTGCATCGGGTTGGACCGCGACCCAGGTAGCGAGCGCTAACGGAAGTTCGAGCACCAGCGAGCCAGAATAATCCGCGATGCCCCCCATAAGGTCGAGACGGCCGGGAGCGCGAGCAATTCTGAGCGGCTGTTGCTGATCAAAAAAGTTTTTGTTGTGCTGTAAAGATGCCAGAAAAGCGGTGAGACCGGGTATGGTCTCACCGGCAAGCTGATCAAAGCGCCACATCATGTGTCTAATCCTCTAACGTCCTTATAGATTTGTGAAGGGCCGGAGCCAGCAGTTTTTTCTCTGAGAGGATAGATTGTAACACAGGTGCGACCTGTTGGTGAATACGAGCATTGGCGTACCCGATCCAGGTGACATCGCTCTCAACGTCCAGTGGCGCATTGAGTGGTTGTTCATAGGCGTCAGTAATGATGAGCCCGGCCTCACGTGCGATGAGTTCTGTGCAGAGATCGTAGGGGTGGCAGCACAGACTGGTAGGATGGCCCTGTGTATGGAGTAGTGGTGCGAGCAGTGGCCGCAGGTCGGCAATCCAGCGATCATGGCCCATGAGCAGCTCATAGAGCTGTCCACCGGTTGAGATATACTGGTCCTCGTACACAGAGGCCTGTCCCGGAGTGCCATTGCCCATAATACGGTAGATAATCTCATCATCGATATCTGCCAGTTCCGCGCGCCCACCAGGGAAGAAGCGCGAGACGCTGCCATAGCCGTAAGCGATGGTGGTAGCCCGAGACGGCTGTGGAATGAGCGGCTGACGTTCTCTTGTCTGGCGGTTGAAGCGTTCTCCGCCGATACCCTCACCCTTTATGGCCCAGAGAGAATCGCATAAATGCTGCTTCACCAGCGGGATCTCCGTTTGCACGGCAATCTCGATATCGCTCAGGCTGGTCTGCTCGCCATGATTGGGGGCCACACCCGTAAGAATCCAGGCGGAGCGCTTTTGATACATAATTCCACGTGTGCCATCGATGGGGTCCATAATAATGCGTAGTTCGGCCTGAGCGGGGTCAGTGCCAGCCGGAAATGTCATCTGGCCGGTTTCGCCAAGCCCTTCAGCAATCAAAACAAAGGAGCGTTCCTGTCCCAACACAGTAAAATGCTCGATAAGTACCTCCTCGGAGATACGATCAATGGCAAAGATCGTATCGCCTGCCTGTTGGGCAACAACCTCTGCAAGCTGTTCAGTGGTCTGTTGTTCGCCACTTTTCGCAACCGTATCGCGAATAGCTTCATGGATGACGCGCAGTTGGGTGAGCAAACGAGATGCAGTCTGGATCATTATTCCCCTCTCGATTCCCGATAATGAATTGTTGGTACGGCCAACAATTCAGCGGCTTTCGCTTCAGGCGAAGTATCGCTAATGAAATTTCCGCCGCCGATTTCAGGGCCAGCCAGGTACTTCAGGACGGTAGAGCGGCGTAATGGTGGGTGAAATGCCAGGAAGAAATGGTATGGACGATAGTCACCGCCATCTGTTGGTGCTTGATGCAGGGCCATGACATAGGGAAAAGACATTTGCCACAGGTTATCAAAACGTATCGTGATCTGCTGCAAGGCCCGAGCCAGTGAGGCTATCTCCTGGGGGCGTAGCGCGTGAATATGAGCCACGCTCCGTTTGGGGGCGACGTAGACCTCGTAGGCGTAGCGAGCGAAGTAGGGGACAAACGCAATCGTGAATTCATCTTCATACAGGATGCGTAGATTGGTCGCCTGTTCAGCGCTGATAATCTCTGCAAAGAGCGTACGACCAGTCTCGTTATGATAGCGCTGGCTGGCCTGTAACTCCTGCTCGATCGTTTTGAAGACAAAGTTTGTGGCGTAGATCTGGCCGTGGGGATGGGGATTGGAGACGCCCACGACCTCCCCTTTGTTCTCAAAACAGAGGACATGGTTAACCTCTGCACGTTGCCCGAGATCGTAGGTTTGCTGCTGCCAGACCTCGATAATTTCGCTGATGAGATCAGGAGGCATTTCAGCCATCGTAAGATTATGGCGCGGACTGTAGCAGAGTACGCGTGCCAGACCCTGAGCCGGTCGCACCCGATAGGGAGAGGATGGGATAGCAGGCTCTCTGGGAGCATTTGGGCCGACGCATGGGTGATCGTTATCAAAGACGTAGGTGCGTGTATAGTGAGGATTCGTGGTGCCGCTCACGCGCTGATTGCCCGGGCAGAGATAACAGCTCTCTACATAATCAGGTGGAGATATTTGCGGCCCTGATACAGTGGCCCCGATCCAGGGACGGTCCTGGCGATGGGCCGCAACGACGATCCACTCTTCGCGCAGTGGATGCCAGCGTTCCTCCCATACGCCGCTGATGGGTAAATCTTCAGACATGAAATCCCTCTCCTTCAGACAAACGCCTCCGTATGCGTATGATAGTATCAGTATAACTGCGCGAATAGGGCAATGTCAATGCACGAACGCGCAAAATTTGTGCGCGAAAAAGGGTAAAATGAGAGTAAAGAAAGTGCGTGCAATTGGAGCGTGTGGATGGATAGCCTATATGCATGAAGATAAGACCCTCATGTCAGGGGATATCGCGTATCATGAAAAAGGGCTTTTTTAGAAGAGGCCTTCATGTCAGGGGATATCGCGCATCATGAAAAAGGGCTTTTTCAGAAGCGAAATGTCATCTCTTGTCGCGGCGGGGTTTATCTCCGCCCGGGTCGGTAACCACCCATCTTCGCCTCACAAGACCGTCTTTTGCCAACGTTGGCGGAGAAGGTGGGGCGCAGGGGGAGAAGGTGGGGCGCAGGCGGAGATAAACCCCGCCTCTACAAGGATGCTGGAGAAAAAACGTTACAGCGCCCAGTCCATGGGGGCGGGTTGAGGGAAGGTTGAGCTGATCTCGACCGGGTGCCCTTCTTCGAAGGACGTTCTCACGGCGCTCAGGATGTCGACCACGTGAGCGGCCTGGACGCCAGTGATACGCTGTGGGCGATTTTCGTGGATGGACTCGGCCATATCAAGGACGCCCCGGCTCCATTCTGTGCCCTCAAAGGGCTCTTTTACCAGGGGCACAAACTCATAAGAGCCCGCAAAATCAGCCACTTCTACCGTGCCATGAAAGTTTTGCCAGTCGCTCAAGAAGAGTGAGCCCTTATCGCCGTGAAACTCAATGCCGCGCTGTTTGCTGTGATGTCCGACGTAAAAGTTGGTCGTCAGACGAGCGACCGCGCCGTTAGCAAACTCGATGGCCGAAACGACAAAATCTGGCGTGTCAATGTGGAAGGGTACCCCTTCTTTTGTGACGCGATCAGGATAGAGTACTTTGCCAAAGCCGGTAATGCGTCTGGCGGGCCCGAAAATCGTGGTCAGGATAGTAAGGGGGTAGACGCCGACATCGAAGAGGGCCCCGACCTGATAAAATGGACCAGGAGCGGGATGCCAGGATTCGATACGTCCCCAGTTCACCTCGGCATAAGCCAGACGGACCGTGCCAAGGCGACCATCTCTGATCAATTTCCATGCCGTCTGTTGCGCTTCGCCCAGAATAGTCATTGGCGCGCAGCTCAAACGGCGTCCTGTCTCTGCGGCGAGAGCGACCAGCTCTTGCGCTTCCTGCGCACTGAGCGCAAGAGGTTTTTCGCTATAGACATCTTTTCCCGCGCGCAAACACTGCGCAATGACAGAAGCATGGGCATGATGGATAGTGAGATTGACCACCAGATCCACGGCATCATCCGCGAGAATTTCCTCAAGCGAGGCATAGAGCTTGCCGCCATGTTGTGCGACATAGGCTTCAGCGCGTGGAAGATCCACGTCGGTGGCCCCGAGAAGATGGATGTGAGGGTATGGTTGAAGCGTCGTGGCATAGCGCCCGGCAATATTACCACAACCTACAATAGCAATATTCAGAGATTTTTCTTGCATTATAAAAGACTTCCCTGTTCTTACTAAACACGATCAATGTGTGAGCCTGTGCCGAAACACATGCTTATTGTTAAGCCTATGCCAGGATGATTGGTATGTCAAGGGCCATTTAGCTGCTCCGTGTGGCATGATCGACGGTACGGGGAGACGAATCGAGAAAATGATCCCACGCGCTCGTTTGCCAGTCATCGACCTGATCGGCCTCCGGAATCCAGCCTGGCAGCGTCATCAGCAGATGGTCAGCCAGCGAAGCGAGGAAGGGTTCATACAGCGCACGGATATCGGCGAGGCGTTTTTCGGCTGTGGCGCTATCGCTAAAGGCGAGACCATGAGAGGCTAAGACTGTCTGTAGATGAAGGAACTCTCTGGAAGAGAGTCTGTTGACCTTGAGCGTCGGGGGACTGCCATAGGTTTGCGCCAGATCTACCGCCACGTGACGGGCAATGGCAAACGTGAATTTTGCCGTTTTCGCAGGAATAGCATCAACGCCAACCAGGATAATCGCGCAGGAGTCAAGCAGCGTGGTGAGCGCGCCGAGCCAGGATTGTCGCTCGTGTTGAGAACGATAATAGGTGAGCACTGGATAAGAAAGATGGCTCTCTAACAGCTCAGAGCACCAGCGCTCCCAGTCATGCAGAAAGCTTATCAGTTCGTCGCATGCTTGCCTTTGAGCGTGTCGTTTGAGCAGTTCGGTGGCAGTCGGAGGAGAGCCTGCGCGCGCATCTAAGAGGGCGATATTAATCTCGCGGCGAGAAAAAGCCTGATAGATA
This sequence comes from Ktedonobacteraceae bacterium, assembly GCA_035493895.1. Classification (GTDB taxonomy): domain Bacteria; phylum Chloroflexota; class Ktedonobacteria; order Ktedonobacterales; family Ktedonobacteraceae; genus DATJHM01. The sequence continues at coordinate 11,335 of DATJHM010000079.1, read as the reverse complement.
ATAGGCACATACCCGATAATCAGAGCGAGAAAGGCAAAACCGATGCCCGCCTCTGCAACCACCAGAAGGCGTGAAATGCCTATCTCTGGCGTAATATCTCCCAGGCCCAGCGTGAAAAATGTGGTTCCGCTGAAATAAATGTAGCTGCCGAACGTGAGCTGATTTTCCGGCACCCGCAAGGGAGCGGAGAGGCCCCATTGTACAAAAGCGAAACCGAGCACGAAGATCGTGGCCCACACAGCGAGCAGGAGAATGAGCGAAAGAGGTCCATAATAGCTCAGGTATTGTTCGCGACGATTGCCGCGATGGATTCTCCGTCCCAGGGCAGACCAGAGAAGCCAGGTCAGCCCATAAAATATACGCGTAAGGCGAAACTTGCGTGAAACCCGACGCGGGAGAATAATCGTCTCAAAACCATCTTGCGCAATGAGCAAAATAAGAAGTACCCCAATAATCAACGTGGCGGTGCGCATCGTTATCCCTTCGTATCCAAATCCCCATGGAGAACAAATCCTTATCAAAACAACAGGCCCTATGATGTGCATATTGTATTCAGCACTCCGAGGTGATGTCCAGTATGCCCTCAAAAAAAACTCTGTGAGCTGGAGAAAACAGTCAAAAAAAACTCTGTGAGCTGGAGAAAGCAGTGTATTTCTGCGAATGAGTGGCTAATTTACATCTTTTTGGCGTGATGGTGCGTAGTATATTTGAGAAGTGTTGTATTTGCACGCTTTTCTGTGCGCTGAAGTAGAAACAGCGGAAGAGTGTGCTGGGGGCAGGCAGGAAGGAAAAGAGGAAGGACGAAGGGATATGCAAGAGCAACTGATGACAGCTGTGCGGCTCGCACCCGAATATAGCCCGCTGGTGGAATTGGCAACGAGACTTGGCTATTCCGTGTATATCTATCCTGCGGGAGAGCGGGGGAGAATGGCGCGTTATCGTGTTGATAACAGACTTGGCCGATATAATGAGAGCGACAACCTCATGGACGCGCTGGCATTCATGATCAAACGCGAAATGTTAGCTGTGACGACCCCCACAATCTAACCTCACACAGTAAGAATGTACCGGAAAAATAGTGCGTGAAACGTATTGATATTTTCGCGCATTTCTATTATTGTAGAGTAAGTGGAGTCCACGAGAGTCTTCTCTCTCCGCTTTTTCCTCTATCGTTAGGAGCGGTGAATATATGCGTATATCGTAAAAATGTCTGAGAAAAGAAAAAGATGCAAATGAATTATTTCTTTTTATGGCGTAAGCAGCGCAGATCTGGCGGGCTCTATCCGGTGCAGACGTTGCTCGCGTTTCTCCTCTGTATGAGTGCGGTCACGCTGTTATTGAGTTCTTGTGGGAATACCTCTCCTATACAGCAGCAGGCGGAACAGGGTCAGGTACATTTGCAGCAGACGTTGCAGCAGGCGCAAACCATTGGCGTGCCTCAGACCTCTCTGCATACCATCGTGTTGCAGAAACAAACGCTTGATCAGACGCATGTACCATGGACCTTCTTTAATAGCCAGCCTGCGACAACCTATTTTCAAAATCTCGTGACGCGCTACCAGCAATTGACACTTCAGACGCAAGCGGTGATTCAGGTAACGACCGAGCAAACAAAAAATCAGGCCCAAACCGATCTCCTTTCTCTGCAAAAAGCGCTTGCCCTTAATCAATCCTCGGGTGTTCCTATCCAGGCCGTTTCTCAGGTGTACGATCAGCAAACGGCACAGTTTAACAAGGCGACGACGCCAGCACAATTTGCGACGGTGAGCAGCCATGTCAGGAGTGCCAATGACACGCTGAGCCTGTTGCCCCATACGCTGGGTACGCTCAAGACCTATAGTGATGTCATTCAGCAATTAAAGAATGATCACCAGGATATTAGCGCGCAGCAAAAGCAATATAACGATGATAATGATGCCATCAGCAAGGCGATCACGCCGAACACACTCCAAAAAATAGAGCAACAGATCAATGACCAGAATCAGACGCTGGCCACACAATATCAGAGCCTCATCCCCGACATGGTGGACTCGCGGGTGAACGCGCTGGCCACGAACGTCAAGACGATGCAGCAAGAGGGGATCGACGTCACGGCCTATCAGCAATCCCTGGATGAAGATCGGGCACAAGGTGATCAGGTCAAGACCATGCAAGATTTCCTCGCCTTCTCCAAAAAGATCGATGCTGACACGGCGGCCATGCAGAAGGATCTTGTGAAGGGTCAGGCGATGTCGCTCGTTTCGCAGTTCCATAAAGAGGTGAATGATTGGGGGAATGCGCACCTCTATCACGATGTCTACGATGGGAAGAATTATCCTCTCGACAATAGTTATATGACGAAGGGCATTGGCGAGGATCTGGATAATGACCTGAGTGCGGCGGCGACGATGGACGACTATCAGCAGGTCGTTACTCTGGCGCAAAATGAAATCTTCCATTTGCATATGCTAGAACAGGACTTTACCGATAAGACGCCATTTGATCAGGTCCATAAGACGGATACGGAGTTGCTTCAACATTATAACTTGATGAAGGATCAGGTCATCGTCGTCTCAACGGTGGAACAGTCTTTGCGCCTGTATCAGGATGGGAAGCTGGTGAAGGGCTTTCTGGTGACTGCGGGCCGTCCAGAATTGCCGACCGTGCCGGGGTTGTGGCGACCGTTGTGGCGTGAGACCAAGATTACCTTTCACTCCCCCTATCCTCCCGGTTCGCCGTATTACTACGAGCCCACGAAAATTAACTATGCGATCCTGTATCACGAGGGCGGGTATTACCTGCACGATTCCTGGTGGCGCAACGATTATGGTCCGGGAACGCAGTACTATCACGTTGATTCCAGCGGAAATGTCAGCGCCGATTATGGGACACACGGTTGCGTGAATATCCGCGAGGATCAGGCGACATGGCTCTATAACCAGACAAGCTACGATACATCGATCATCATTTATTAAGCAATCGCTTTTAACGAAATTTCTTCAGTCGTGCCAATATGTGTAAAACGCGTATTGGCACGACTGAAATTTTTTGCGCAGGGCAGGTGCGCTCTTTGCTTGCTCTGTTTGACGCGCCTCAATTTCTATCGCTTACGTTCGCAACCGCCCGGATAGGAGACCCATCGCCGTTTTTGAGCGGGAGAGGCAATGCGATAAGTTCACAATAGTCTGCAAGTTGCTGAAGATTGATCAGGTTTTCAATAATCACGATGCCGCGACTGAGCAGTGCAGTGTGCGTGTTGCCATCGTAGTCGACCGAGGGCGCATCGAGCCCAAAGAGCCGAACCCCTTTTTCTGCCAGATAGATTGCCGCCTCAGGGGTAAGAATGGGAAAACCGGAAAAGTAGGCGGGCGTGCCAAGCGTCCGCTCCAACCACTTTGTATGCAGGAGCACCCTGGGTTGATGGATCTCAGGAAGATGGGCCGGAGTGATAGGTGTTTTCTCCGCAAGAACATGGTCTAAATGGATGATCTGAGCCGGTCCGATGAGGAGATCCAGGGGGATGTTATCAATGCTTTCTGCGCCTTTGACGAAATGGCGAGGGGCATCCATATGGGTTCCGTTATGCGTGCTCAGAACCACCCTTGAGGCCGTCCAGCCATTTTCGTCGATATTGGAGTATGGCGCGACCTCGGGCGGAAAATGCTCTGGATTAAATGGCATACCGTTAGAGATTGACATAGTGAGATCAATAAACATAGTTTTACTCCTTAACGATTTAACGATACGAGAAAAGAATGGTAGAGAATGTAGCGCAACTATTATCATACCAAATACTGCTATGATCATGCTGAAAAACCACGGTTATTTTTCCGCGAAGAGCGGTAGCTTGAGAATCAGTTTCTCGCTATCGAGTATATCTGATCTTGACAAAATACTTTTTGTGATACTATTGTTAATGCAGGTTAGCAATCGAGTGAGAGGATTTATTGTTGTAGCTTTTGTGTAAATTGTCCTCAATATACACGTATTCCTCTTTCTGTAGATTTGCCCATGTGTGGTTTTTTTTACACATATGGATGCTGATCTATGCAAAAACACATATGATAAAAAGCGTGCGCTACATGCTTTACTGCTGGGCCTATGGCTGGTTCAGGAGGAGTGTTTTTGCTGAATAAAATCCGCTGTTCAGTCTATTATTATTGTAGAGTTATTGTGTAATTACTACAGTACGCTCCCCTCTTCTGGCTCTGCGTACGTCATGGCGGTTTTTACACAAGAACATAGAAGCAAGGAGTAAATGATGCCCATAGTTTCAATGCAAGAGATATTGGGCCATGCTTTCAAAGAACGTTATGGAGTACCTGCGTTTAACATCTTCAATGATCTTACCCTGGAGGCCATCCTGGCAGCAGCAGTAGAAGCACATTCTCCTGTCATTATTCAGACCTCAGTGAAGACCGTAAAATCGATAGGGAGCAATGTTCTGTTTGGCATGTGGACCGAAATGACGCGCAATATCTCCGTACCCGTGAGCTTGCATCTGGATCATTGTCCTGAGCGTGCCGTGATCAGTGAATGCCTGGCAAGGGGCTGGAACTCGGTTCTGTTTGACGCTTCATCAATGCCAGTTGAGGAAAACAGGCGGCAGACGATAGAGGTAGTCGAGGAAGCGCGGCGTTATCATGCAGGCGTTGAGGGTGAGATCGAGGGCATTCAGGGAGTGGAGGATGGGGTTGGGTCTGATGAAGCCTCCAGGCGTCAATCGCTGGATGTGGCCCTGGATTTCGTGCGTGCGACCGGTATCGACTGTTTTGCGCCCGCGATTGGCAATGCGCATGGCATGTACAAGTCTGAGCCGAAGCTGGATTCGCAGCGCGTCACCGATATCGTTTCAGCCATTCCAATGCCAATTGCGCTGCATGGTGGTACTGGGCTGACCGAAGAGCAATTTAAAGACCTGATTGCACGAGGTTGCGCCAAAGTGAATATCTCCACCGCCGTCAAAATGACGTATATGCAAGCTAATCTTGCCTTCTTACGCGATGCTGAAGCCAAAAATAAATGGGATCCGCCATCTCTCTTCCGCGCTGTGAGTAAGGACGTCAAAGAGCTCGCCTTGAAACATATGCATACATTTGGCTCTGAGGGGAAAGCATGGTAAAGGCGCTCATCTTTGATTGTGACGGCGTGCTTGCAGATACTGAGCGCTACGGCCATCTGCCAGCCTTCAACCAGACCTTTCGCGAGTTTGGTCTGCCCGTGCAGTGGTCAGAGGAAGATTACGCCGAGAAGCTCAAAATTGGCGGAGGCAAGGAGCGTATGGCAACCTTGCTCACGGACGATTTTGTGCGGCTGGCGCATCTGCCTACCGATCCCGAGGGGCAGCGCGAGGTACTGGCTGCGTGGCATAAGCGCAAGACCGCGATCTACAAAGAATTCGTTGCGAACGGGCGTTTGCCCGGCCGTCCTGGAATTGCTCGCGTCATCAAAGAGGCGATTGCGGCGCACTGGAAGCTCGCCGTGGCCTCAACCTCGGCAGAAGAATCGGTGCGAGCGATCTTAGAGTATGCCGTCGGGCAAGAAGCCGCCAGCCATTTTTTGATTCTGGCCGGGGATATGGTGCCCAGGAAAAAGCCCGCGCCAGATATCTACCAGCTCGCGCTGGAGCGTCTGGAAAGCAATGCACAGGAAACTATTGTGGTAGAAGATTCGCGCAATGGCCTCCTGGCCGCTGTAGGAGCTGGTCTTCGCTGCGTCGTAACCCTGAGTAGTTATACGGCAAACGAAGACATGCACGAAGCCGTTCTGGTGGTCTCAGATCTTGGAGAGCCGGATCAGCCCATGCGCATGGTAGCGAACAGAGGGCAGGCTACACCCTCGACAATGATAACTTTACACGACCTTGAAGCATGTTTATCTTGAACTCTTTGGAGGACACCAGAGAGCATCGATGAAAGAAGGATGAATGGAGCATTCAAGTTTGGAGGAGACCCAGCTTGTGGTCAAGACGATTGCCCAGGCTGCCCTTGACAATGAAAAATACTTCGGCGACCTTGATGCGGTCGTCGGCGATGGCGATTTTGGCTACTCGCTGGCGCGAGGTTTTGAGAAACTCCTGGCTGACTGGGATACGCTCAATCGTGATACGATCGGTACCTTCCTCAAACAGGTATCGATTATCATCACCAGTCGTATCGGCGGAACCTCTGGTCCGATCTGGGGGACCGCGTTCTTACGTGCGGCTACCACAATTGGCGATAAACAGGAGCTGGGGGAAGAGGATGTCGTTGCCATGCTGCGAGCGGCAATTGAAGGGATCAAAAAGCGTGGTCAGACGGATCTTGGCGACAAGACCCTCCTCGACTCCCTTATCCCTGCTGTAGATCAGCTAGAGCGGTCCTTCAATGCTGGCGCTGATGGTCCGACCGCGCTCAAGCAGGCCGCTCAGGTAGCGCGTGAGCGGGCAGAGGCGACCAGAGAACTCGTGGCGAAGCGAGGGCGCGCCTCCTACTCGGGAGAGCGTAGCATTGGCACGCTTGACGCCGGTGCCGTCGCCGTCGCCGTAATGTTTGAGCAGGTAAGTAGTGTTTGGACGCAGCAGGCAGTCCAGCAATAAAGAAAAGCACCATGGTGATCGAAGAAAACATACTGACCACCACATGTACCGATGAAGGAATGACTTATGAAGAAGTTTGTCAATGATCCGAAGCAATTTGTGCCAGAGATGCTGGAAGGGATCGCGCTCGCGAATCCAGATACCCTCAAATATGTAGCAGACTATAACCTCATTATGCGGGCCGATGCGCCGAAAGAAAACAAAGTTTCCATTATTCAGGGATCGGGTTCCGGTCATGAGCCAGCTCACGTGATGATTGTGGGCAAAGGCATGCTCGATGCCGCCTGCCCTGGAGACGTATTCTCTGCCCCGCCGATGGATTATGTGCTGGAGACGACGAAATTGCTGGCCTCGCCAAAGGGCGTATTACATATCATCAATAACTATACGGGCGACCGTATGTCCTTCGATATGGGGCGAGAGTTAGCAGAGGCAGAAGGTATCCGCGTCGAGACTGTGCTCGTCAACGATGATGTGTCCGTGAAAGATTCGACCTATACGGTTGGCCGACGTGGCGTTGCGGGAAACTTTTTCGTCATCAAGGCCGTAGGTGCGGCAGCCGAGCAGGGCGCGGACCTGGATTATCTGGTCAATCTGTCTCAGCGTGTGAACGACGCCACTCGCTCGATGGGCATGGCTTTGACTTCCTGCACCCCGCCCGCCAAAGGTTCGCCGCTTTTCGAGCTTGGGGATGACGAGATGGAGATAGGCGTTGGCATCCATGGTGAGCCGGGACGCCGTCGCGAGAAGCTGGCGAACGCCAATGCCATCGTGGATGAACTCCTTGAGGCCGTCGTGTCAGATCTGCCCTATAAACAGGGCGATAACGTGGCACTCATGATCAATGGTCTGGGTGGTACGCCTATCTCCGAGCTGTATCTGCTCTATGGGCGTGCGCATAAGCAACTGGCTGCGCGTGGTATCAAGGTTCAGCGCAACTACGTTGGCAATTATTGCACCTCCCTGGATATGGCTGGATGCTCGCTTACCCTGGTGAAGCTGGATGATGAGCTGGTGAAATGGTTTGATGCGCCAGCTGAGGCGGCGGTGAGAATCTTCTAAGCGTGCAAAAAGCACGCTCTACATGTGTGCTCGTGAAAGGCTGGACGCTGTCAAAGGTTCCCAGCCTTTTATTTATAAGCAAACGCTCAATCTGTTATTCGTCCTCCATCAGAGGTTCGTCGAAGTCGATCTTGCGGTAGATTTCTTCCATCGAGATGTGTACATCAACGCTTTCAAATACGACGACCTCTCCCAGTCCATAGGCAGTGCGGTGCCAACTGCTGCTATTCTGCTTATTTCTCCGCAAGACCTCGACAAATGGGGCAAATTGACTGACCAGGACGACTTCTTGCATGCTGGGCCACGCCTGATACTTCTTCATCTTGTCCGTTCGGTCAAATTTCTCGGTCGAAGGAGAGAGCACCTCTACCACAATACGTGGAGAGCGGATCAGGGTATTGCCACGTCGTCGATCTGCCACATCGCAAGAAACGGTCACATTGGGGAAATAGTAATCATGCTCTTTCGAGACCCGGACGCGCATATCTGAACCACTCACGAAGCATGGGCTGGACTGAAAGTGTAAATCCAGTGCCTTATGAACATTGAAAGCAATGATATCATGCTCCCGTGATCCGCCTGACATCAACTGCACTGCTCCATCTTCGTACTCATACTTCAAGTTCGGCTGAGTGTAATCCAGCTGGAAATACTCTTCGACACTCATATGCTCGCCAGATTGGGGATATGCCTTTTGTGGATCTATTGCCATCATCTCTCCCTTTTTCACATTCTCCACTTTTCCTACCATGCATTATAATGCTCAATTTTTCGAAACATGGTGCCGTGTTTTTCAGAGTATAACATAACTCCAGACGCCCACCCCTCATTGTCGAACGAGGGATAGCGCGAAAATCTTTTTACCCCTCCTCTGGCCTTTCCCCTTCATACAGATACAGAAAGCGTTCAAGCAAGTGAGCGCGCCAGATCCAGCGCTGAATGAAGCTCCAGATGAGCGCGGCGGCTGCGATGAAGAGATAATCAATCGGGCGCAGGGCGGCCAGACTGAAAAAAGCGCGCAAGGGCGGAACCGCGATCACTACCAGATAGACGACGAGCAAGCCGAGACCCAGCAGCGTTGGCCGCCAGTCGCCGCTCAATTCGCTTCCGCCAACCCAGAATTTTGCCGGTGGCACAACAAAGGGGACCAGCAGCAGGCCACTACAGATCGCGAACGATGTCAGAGCGCTCTGGGCCAGCAGTTGTGCCTGGGCCGTGCTCTCGCCCACCTGCTGTAAGGCCTCGAAGAAGACGATCAGATAAACGCCAAATGCACCCAGGCTCACAGTTATCGCCGCTGGCAGCGCAAAGTGGATGATCAGATAGCTCAATCCGCGTTTTGAGGGTGGACCGGGGCGAGCCCAGGCAGCCAGCGCGACCGCCATGATCCCGATGGTCTCGAACGTGACCAGCGCTTTTTGTTTGGGCGCGAAAGGGAACGCGCCGAGCATTGGAATAGTGAGCAATAACAGCGCCAGGTAGAGCACGCGCGTCAAAAAGAGCTTCATCGCGCTCTCCATGCCGTTGCGTATGCGTTGCCCTTCCGCAAAGGCAGCCGGAAGAGCGGCAAAAGAATCTTGTAGCAGGACGATGTCAGCGACTCCGCGTGTGGCCTGACTGCCGCTTTCCATCGCGATGCCGAGATCGGCCTGTTTGAGCGAGAAAAGATCATTGACGCCATCGCCGATCATGGCGGTGTAGTGATGGCGAGCGCGCAATGCGCGGATCAGGCGCTCTTTTTGTTGCGGCGTCACGCGCCCGAAAATCGTCGTCTCTTCTACGACCTGTGCGAGCTGGCCCTCATCCATCGCCTCCAGATCGCTGCCGGAGATTACCCTGTCCGTATTCGCGATGCCAACCTGTCTGGCTAACGTCGCGACCGTTTGTGGGTGATCGCCAGAGATAATTTTTAATTGTATGCCGACCTCCGCGAAGCCTGCCAGCGTCTTCTGAACGCCGTGGCGGAGCTCATCGCGCAAGCTGAGCAGGCCCAATGGAAGCAGATCAGCAGGGAGCATCGGTTTGCCATCGGCTGTTTGCAGGGGAAGGATGTCGGGGAAGAAGGCGAAGAGGAGCACACGCATGCCTCGTGCTGTTTCCTCCGCAAGAAATGAGCCCATGTCAGTTTCGGCGCAGAGAAGGGGCTGGAGCGTTTCAGGGGCTCCAAGAATATAGATGCCCTGAAGCGTGGGATCGTCAATCGAGAGTGCGCTCCACTTCCGTTCAGAAGAAAATGCGATCTCCTCACGCACATGCAACGCCTCTGGAGAATCCTGGGGTGTACATGCTGCCTCAATTGCGAGCGTCGTGGCATTCCTGCTTGATGAATGTGAGACATAGAGAGACAGCAGTCGTCGTAGTTCTGCTTCAGCGATGCCAAGTGGATGTATCTGCTCAAGCGCCAGCGTATTTGTGGTGATCGTGCCCGTTTTATCCAGGCACAGGACATCGACATTGCTCAGCGATTCGACGGCGCTCAGGCGTTGCACCAACGCGTTTTTCCCGGCCATCCGCAGGGCTCCCATCGCATAGGCAACGCTGGTTGCCAGGATGAGGCCAATGGGAACGATGCCGACGACGATCACGGACATACGCACCACATCGACTACCGCCGTGTGATTTGCCAGCGCAACCAGAATCAGGATCGTCTCAATATAGAGCGCGACCAGTAGCAGGGATTGAATAATGACATTGATTTGTCGTTGTAAGGGGGTATAGGCGCGACGAAAAGCGCGGGATCGGGTTGTCAACTGACCGGCGACACTCGCAACGCCCATCTGCTCGGCGCGGTAGCAGACTTTCCCTGAAAGACAGAAACTGCCGGAGTAGAGCTGATCGCCCTGCTGTTTGGTGACGGGATCGGACTCGCCAGTCAGCAGGGATTCATCGACCTCCACATGGCCCTCGCCGATCACCGGGCCATCGGCAACCACCTGATCGCCTGTCCGCAGCACGAGTAGATCACCCTGCACCAGTTCGCCTGGATCGAGAGCCTGCTCCTGTCCGTCGCGTATCACAGTCGCGTGGGGTCGTGTGAGCAAGGCGATACGATCGAGGGAGCGTTTGGCGCGTACCTCCTGAATGACGCTGATAATCACATTGAAGAGAACGACGCCCGCCGAGACGACCGCCTCCGAGATCTGCCCCAGGAGAAATAAAGCCAGGCAGAGTGCGAACAGAATATTGTTGATCAGCGTAAAAACGTCCTCGCGAATAATCTGGGCATAGGTGCGATCCGTGCGTGGGGGCAAGATCGTGCCTCTGCCCTCAGCGCGTCGGGTCGCAACGTCCTGTGTCGAGAGACCTTGCATCTCGTCAGTTGTCTGCATCGCCTGAGTCTGGTGTATAGAGACATGGTTGTGGGTATGTTCCATGGTAGCCTGCCTTCTCCTGTTGAACGACTGTGTCAGCAAGTGAATCAGTGATGGGTACCTGGGGGGATTGTACCATTTTTGGAGGGGGAAGCGTATGCAACGTGGGTAATAGAAGATATTCATCTCTCCAGATTCCCAGAGATCAAGCTTCTCTCGTACGTTATACAATGCAGAGAAATATCTTCCTCACCAGCTAGAAAAGAGAGCGTATGGTAGATTCCATCAGGCAGGCGGTGCATTTAACACGCGTCTATGAGCTGCTCGTTGAAACGTATGGGGAGCCGTGCAATCAGCCGGATTATGATCCCCTTGGTGGACTGATTGGCACCATTCTTTCGCAGCA
>DATJHM010000078.1:0-12306 GCA_035493895.1 Ktedonobacteraceae bacterium | reverse complement strand
TTGCCGTGAACGATGCGAACAGAGGACATGCCCGAGACGGCTGCATCGTTCAGGTAGGTCTCTAACTCCTCAAGGGCCTGTTCGACACGCCAGCCGCGCATATCGAGTTGAGTGGAGACGACGGGGCGATCCTCGTAATGAGGAGTTACAATATTGACGGCACGCTCTTCAGCGGCGGCTTTGCGCTTGCTAATACGTTCGATATTGTCGACATTCACCCGGAAGCGCATCGCACCCATGAGCACCTCAGCCTCGCCACGATCAGCAGAGAGACCGACCAGTTCGGCATTTTGTCCAAAGCTCAAGACGCGCACGGCATCGCCAATCTGCAACGGACCCTCAAGACGATCGACCGGCTCGACCTTCTTCGGTCGATTTGGCTGTGGAACAGATGCAACCTTCTCCTCAAGATTGCGCGCCAGCTGACGAGCTTCGCCAAGACGTTCGCGCGTCATATTCACCCGGCTGACGTCGATCTTGACCTTCGCCAGTTGTGTCTGCACCTGCTCCAGTTCTCTGCGAGCCTGCGCACGCGCCTCGTTGAGAATACGAACACGATCCTCCTCAAGCTTAAAGCGCTCCTCTTCAAGCTGCTTACGCTGATACTCGGCTTCTACACGCTCCATATTCAGATGGAAACGCTCATCCTCAACCGCCTTGTGCTCCGATTGCAGATCTTCCAGGAGATTCTCCATGCGCACCCCGGCGCTCCCCAGGAACTCCCGAGAGCGCTCGATCACACGCTCGTCCAGACCAAGACGGCTCGCAATCGCCAGCGCATTACTGCGTCCCGGCACACCGATGCTCAGGCGATACGTCGGAGAGAGCGTCTCGACATTAAACTCGACCGAGGCGTTCACCACATGCGGCTGCTCGTGCGCAAAGGCCTTTAGCTCCGAATAGTGGGTCGTCGCAACCGTTGTGACATGGCGATCCAGCAGGAACGTCAGAATAGCGCGGGCCAGAGCAGAGCCCTCGCTTGGATCAGTGCCTGCCCCCAGTTCATCGAATAAGACCAGCACACGCGATTGCTGTTGAGCGCGTTTGACCAGCGTCTCCGACAGCTTGCCGCGAATATCAGGAGTCGTGAGCTTCTCCTCCTCGTCGATCGCACGCAGGATCTCAATGATGCGGCTCAGGTGGGACGAGAAGGTGCTGAGGCTCTGCTCAATGCTCTGCTCATCACCGATATCAGCAAAAACATCCACAAAGACCGCAATCTCCGAACCCTCATCAACCGGAATATGCAGGCCAGACTGAGCCATCAGTGTGAGGAGACCAACCGTCTTGAGCGAAACCGTTTTACCGCCGGTATTTGGTCCCGTGATGACCACCATAAAAAAGTCCCGCCCCAGGTGGAACTGGATCGGGACCACATTGCCCGTAAGCAGCGGATGGCGTGCATTACGCAGATCTATGCGACCCTGATCGTTTAAACGCGGCGAAGTCGAGCGGGTCATACGCCCGTAGCGAGCTTTTGCCAGATGCAGATCAAATTCTGCCAGCAGCTCAACGGCAAGCTTCAATGGTTCAGCCTCACGGCCAATCTCACTGGAGAGCACGCGCAGAATACGCTCTATCTCCTGGCGCTCCTCAATTTGCAGCTCACGTACGCGGTTGTTGAGCTCGACCACCACAATCGGCTCGACGAAGAGCGTTGCGCCACTGGACGATTGGTCGTGCACAATGCCGCGCACCTGTCCACGAGCATCAGAGCGAACAGGCACAACGTAGCGATCGTTGCGCATCGTAATAATCGGCTCCTGGAGAGCGTTGCCGAACTGACCGACGAGCGAACGGAGACGTTCTTGCAAGCGCTGATTCGCGCCACGAATATCAAAGCGAATTTTACGCAAGGTCGGACTCGCTGTGTCAAGGATTTCGCCCTCCTCGCTCACCGTCTCCTCAATACGTCGGGCAATCTGAGGACGTTGGGGAATATCGGCCCCGAGCGTATGCAAAAGCGGAAAGCTCTCAGGATCGAGCCTGTCAAGCACACGCGCGACATAAAGCGAGCTCTGAACAGTCGCCAGCACTTCAACCAGATCAGCGGGAGCCAGAACGCCATCGCGAGCGGCACGAACCAGCAACTGACGAACATCATGAGCGCCACGTACGCCAACGTCAGCATTTAAATCGATCAAGCGAGAAGCTTCAGAAGTATAAGCCAGGCGATGCTGCGCCACCTCAAGGTTAGGAGTAGGCTCCAGCGCCATCACCAGCTCTTTGCTGGCCGAAAAGGCGGCTTCTCGTGCCACTTTCGCCAGAATTTTGGGAAATTCCAAAGTAATTAAACTTTTTTCGTGCATATTCTTAGCATGAGTCCTTATTACAACCCGCCTCGACGCGACTCCTCATCTTCCCCCGACAAATGCAGCGGCGGCAGCAGGCACCTCTCAGGCGCACATTATACAGTAGATACAGCATAAAACCTGCAAAAATCTTACCATAAAATAGCATATCTCACCCCACAACACAACAGGGGAGAATCTACCGCGCAGATAGACCAGATACGAAAAGGCGGAAAAATAGTCAGTACAGCGTACATATGTAGGAGAAGGAGAGCTTACTATCGTGAACCCACTATGAATAACAATCGGGCTTCGCACTTCATTCCAGGCATCCTCTATCAATTTCTCCGAAACACATATGGAACTGAATAAGTATTTTAGCGTATACACTAATAAGTGCCTTATCCGCAAAAATAGGAATTCACAACGTCACTATTCAGGTGACCAGAGAAAGCATAAGGACTGATCCAAAAAAATACACATTTGCACATACACATGCAAGAAGGCAAACAGTAGTAGAATGGGAGGAAGAACGTATGCATCCCAATATCGGACAGAGCGTCTTCTGGGGCGCTCCTGAAGTGATCTATCTCGAAGGGACGATTGTCTCGCTGGATGAGCAAGAGCAGATCGCAATCGTTTTGATCGAGCGAGCAACGCCGCATTCAGCACATCTGATAGGAAGCAACGTCCCCTTCGCTATGAGTGGCCTTGTCCCACTCGTAGGAGAGAGTCCCCCGGGAACAACGACCGAGAAGCGCGCGCAGCGTCTGCCACCACGACAGATGAGCGATGAAGAGAAGATAAGAAGCGCCGCCGCAACCGCAGTGCATCAGCAATATGGCTACAGATTGCCAGCTATACAAGAGCAAGAATTGATCCAACAGATAAGTCAGGTCATCAGCAGCGATGAAAAGATGCGCGGTACCATCATCGCCTCGATGAACGCAATATTACAACGTGAACTGTAAGCATACTACCGTAAAAATGCGTGCGAACGCACAAACGAATCTGCCAGCGCCACCGTTATACATACAGATGCACTACAATCATATATACGTAAAAAGGTGAAAAAAATGACACAAGCGCGCGCAAATACGTATGCCGGGATGCAACCAAAGAGGAGCCGCTTCGGGCTCGGCTGCCTGCTCAGTATCTTAACGCTGCTGGTACTGCTCCTCCTCGTCATAGGAGCGGGATTCGTCTTCTTTGTCCGGCCGTATGCCCAATCTCAGCTCGACCAGGCGATGGGCGATGCCGTTGATCAGATACCAGGTGCTGTAATGCTCTTACCGCCAGGGCCTATCTCTATCGACAACAGCTTTCTTACGAGTATGATCTCAAGTAATGTGACCCCCGAATATCCAGTAAAAAACCCGCAGGCAGTGATTACGCAGCAGGGAGTCCAGATTACACTTGAAGTCTTAGGGCAGCAAAGCAGCATCCAGGGGCTACCACAACTGGTGAATGGGCAATTGAAAGCGACCAATGTGCAGGTAGGGGGGCTGATGGGGTTGGTCATATCGCCAGATGAGGCAACCGCGATGATCAACCGACATCTGGCAGACGCCCAGGCAAAACTCAAACATCCCATTCAGAGCATACAGCTCCAGAATGGGAGAATGACACTTCTCTTGGGCGCACCATCGCTACTGTAGCACGGCAGGTCGTTTGCGTCGTCGCCAGAGCACTGAGAGCGCAGGCATGGCGATGACCAGCAACGTATTCACCCCGGAACTTGAGCCGGGGGATGAGTGTGATGCTGTAGAAGCAGGTGGCTTAATGATAGGGCAGATACTGGTCGATTTCGTGGGAGGCGGAACAGGGACGCCGTTGAAAACCGCTGAGACGTTCGGCAAGAGGCCATCATTATCCTGTCGAAACGGCCAGTAGACCACAGCAGCACGGCCAATGATATTTTGTTTTGGCAGACAGCCCCAATCACGAGAATCGGAGCTATTGGCTCGATTGTCTCCCAGAACGAAGTAGCTATTCGCCGGAATGATCATATTCTGAAAGACCTTATTATTGATCGCTCCCTGATTAGCGGGGCTGACATACTTCTCATCCAGCGGCTTGTTATTGACATACACCACATTATTGCGAATAGTGATAACATCCCCTGGCAGGCCAATGACGCGTTTGATATAATCCTGAGTGGGAGCAGGTGGCGCAACGAACACGATCACATCGCCACGAGCAGGAGGATGAGCCAGATAGGACCATTTATCTACAATAATGAGTTCGGTATCATGGAGACTGGGCTCCATACTATGACCATCGATCGTAAAGTTTTGCACTGCCATGCGAATGACCAGGAACATCAGAACAGTCAGCACAACCGTTTCAATAATCTCCCGATGCAGGCGATAGCGTTTCTCAAAATCGTACTCTATCTCCACCAGCACTCCTCATAAGCGTATATTTGTTCGTCCGTTTGTTTGCTTTCCAGTAAGATTCACACTGGGATGCCAGCGTGCATACGAGCGATGACGATGTTGTCTGCGCCTTCGTCTGCCAGGAAAAAGCAGGACTGGAGCGAAACCAGGCATCATCATCGAGACGCTCAACAGAGAACTATTGAGCGAACCTAGCTTCTGGCCAGATTGATGGACACGGGCAAAAACTGAAGAATAATCGGGCAACAAACCATAATTATCCTGGTGCAGCGGCCAGTAAACCAGAGCAGCGCGACCGATAATATTCTTGCGAGGAACAAATCCCCAGGTACGAGAGTCCGAGCTATTCGCCCGATTATCGCCAAGGACAAAAAAATCATTAGCGGGAACCAGCATATTCTCAATCGGGTGAAGCATACCAGGATTCCCCTGATTTTCAGGCTGCACATAGGTCTCCTTCAGCGTCACACCATCCACAATAACCGTCGTATCATGGATCGTGATGCGATCGCCAGGCACTCCAATAATCCGTTTCACATAGAAATTCTGCGGATCTGGAGGAGCGATAAAGACCACGATATCGCTGCGAGCAGGTTCATGGAACAGGTAAGACCATTTATCGACCATAATGCGTTCCTGATTATGCAGGCGAGGTTCCATACTGGGGCCATCCACATCATAATTTTGGATCGCCATATTGATCACAAGAAACACGAAAACCGTCAAAATCAGCGTTTCAATAATCTCGCGCACCAGGCGATAGCGCTTCTCAAAGTTCCATTCTACATGCATATGTTTTCCCCACATACCAGCAACCAGACGAAGTCAGGCCCAGGTATCTCACTCTCTACCTAATCTACTCTATTGTAGTCCATATCGACAAGCAAATTGCCGGATGTCTCAGCCATTACGGCTATGACCAGTGTGCATTCAGAGCTGAAGTGGCTCCCTTATATCAGTATAATCGGCAACATTGACAAAGACTTGAGAACACAAGCTAGATTTTCCCCATGCATTTAGTATACGCAAAAGGAAGAGAGAAGTTAGCGGAAAGAGAAGCAGCCATAGGAAAAAAGATACAAAACCGGGCCGTATTGGGGCCCGGTCAAAGAGAGGGATAGTCCATGGCATCAATTGTATCTATCGTGATCAGACGGTGCGGTAAGAGCGACGGCGCACAAAAGCCTGAGTCAGCAGATGCCAGATTGCTACAAAGATGATCGCGCCAATGAGCGCACGCAGTAAAGGTACACCATAGAAATTGAGATCGCCCACCCCTTGAATCTGTATCACCTGCGTCATTAGCCAGATGCCAATGACCGCGGCAATAATTGCGCCAATGAGACCAAAGGGCAGGCGTCGCCCACCAACAATAGCCTCGGCAACAAAGCCAACAATGGCCGCAATTACCAGGTAGAGGATGACGCCAAGACCGAACGTCCAGACGTTATTACCAACGGTTACCGTAATGCCATCAGCAAAAACAAGTAGAGAAGCTGACATCGTATTCCTCCTTTGTCAGAGGGGCAACTTTAGCGCGAGATGAAACGGACCACAATGAGCCACGGCCCCCCTCTTTAGTTATAATGCACTATTGAGACTGGCCTTTATACAGGTCAGTTGATGAAAAAGTAAACTTACTTCTAATACGTGCTACATACAAAAGTAGATGCAATTTGTGCAACCTCAGGGAAAAGAGAATCTTTCATTGGTCTTGCCAGTCTTATCAAGAGGAATGTGGGTAGGAAATAAGGGCTATCCTTTCCGTGTTTTATAGAGTGGTGGGGTTTTGTGTTGCAGAGAAAGGCGACATTGAGAGAGATATTCCACGCTCATACTCTATGGATTCACCACTTCCAGAGAGGGCATGTAACGACGAGATTATCCACCCTCGTTCTTTTCCCTATTACCTCTTGACGCCAGGAAAACAGTATTGTACCTTAGTATGGAACGTTTGTTTGTATCTTCTATTGCAGGCAAGATACTATTTAAAAAAGACAGAAAACAGGATTAAAGAGCAAACAAGCAGTGTCGAACGTATGCGGCAAAAAATTCAGTGATGGATGGTTAAAGCTATATGCCCCAGGATAAAATAATTGTACGTGGTGCTCGAGAGCACAACTTAAAAAACATTGATGTGACCATTCCTCGCGACAAGCTGGTGGTCATCACCGGACTCTCCGGATCAGGAAAAAGTAGTCTGGCCTTTGATACGATCTTCGCAGAAGGGCAGCGCCGTTATGTAGAGTCACTGTCAGCCTATGCGCGCCAATTTCTCGACAAAATGGAGAAGCCGGATGTTGAACATATTGATGGCCTTTCTCCAGCGATCTCCATTGATCAGAAAGGAGCCACGCATAATCCCCGTTCAACCGTGGGCACAGTCACAGAAATTTATGACTATCTGCGCTTGCTCTATGCACGTATCGGGCACCAGCATTGTCCCCAATGTGGACGTGAGGTAAGTCAGCAAACGCTGCAACAGATCGTCGATGCTGTTTTAACCTTGCCTGAGGGCTCACGCCTGCTCCTGCTGGCACCTCTGATTCAGGGACGCAAGGGAGAATATAAGAATATCTTCGAAGAGATGCGGCGTTCCGGCTATGTGCGTGTGCGCGTCGATGGACAGATACTCGACCTGAGCGACGAGATCGATCTGGACAAGCAAAAAAAGCATACCATTGAGGTCGTCGTCGATCGTCTTGTTTTGCGCAAAAGCAAAAAGCAGGACAGCGACGGCATGACACGAGAAACAACGGGACTACGCAAGGTCGCAGAGACGCCTGCGTTGTATGAAGTGCGCAGTGGAGAGAGCGTTGAGGCTGCGGCTGCGAAGATTCATGAAGAGGTCGATCCCGCCTTCAGACAGCGGCTCACCGACTCGCTAGAAACGACTTTAAAGCTCGGAAATGGCGTCGTACTCGTCTCCGTCGTCGATGGGGAAGAGATTCTCTTCTCGGAGAAAGCCGCCTGCGTCTATTGCGGCATCAGCCTGCCAGAGATAGCTCCAAGAACATTCAGCTTTAATAGTCCGCATGGAGCATGTCCGGCCTGCACTGGTCTGGGCACGCAGCAAGAGGTCGATC
Organism: Ktedonobacteraceae bacterium; assembly: GCA_035493895.1. Taxonomy (GTDB): domain Bacteria; phylum Chloroflexota; class Ktedonobacteria; order Ktedonobacterales; family Ktedonobacteraceae; genus DATJHM01. The sequence goes on along the minus strand of DATJHM010000078.1, from coordinate 4,530 downwards.
CAGACCTGATCATCACACATCCAGAGCTCAGTATCCTGAATGGAGCGATAGCACCCTGGAGCAAAATGGTCAATGGGAGTCAATGGCATGGCGCAACCCTTGAAGCGCTGGCCCAACGCTATGACTTCAACCTGGAAACACCCTGGAACGAGCTCAGCGAAGAGATCAAGCAGAAAGTGCTTTATGGCATCGACGAGCAACTGGTCATTCGCTATACACCACAGCATGGCAACACGCGCAACTACAACGTCCACTTTGAGGGAGTCATTCCTAATCTGGATAGGCGATATAAGCAGACAGATAGCGATGGCATTCGCGAAGAGATCGAAGCCTATATGACAGGGCGCGTCTGCCCCGTCTGCAATGGTGCGCGACTCAAACCGGAGGCGCTGGCCGTGACCATCGGCGGGCGCAATGTCGTTCAGGTCACACGCTTGCCCATCGTACAAACGCAGCGTTTCTTTCAAGCATTAGAGAACGAGCAGAGTGCGCCTGTTGCCCCCATCTTGCAGCCAGTCGCAAATAACGGCAAAAAGAAAAACGGCAAGAGCGCAGATCACAGTAAATCATTGCTCGGCGACCCACTGGCGAAGATAGACACCACAGGACCACTCGTGCTGGGCACATTGAGCGAGCGAGAGCGGATCATTGCACGACAGGTTCTCAAAGAGATTCGCGCTCGTATCCAGTTCCTGATTGACGTTGGCCTGGACTATCTCACCCTCGATCGAGCCGCCATGAGTCTTTCCGGCGGAGAGGCACAACGTATTCGTCTGGCCACGCAGATCGGCTCCGGGCTGATGGGCGTACTCTACATTCTGGATGAGCCCAGCATTGGACTGCACCAGCGCGATAATGAGCGCCTGATCAAGACCCTGATTCGCCTGCGCAACCTGGGAAACACCTTGCTTGTTGTCGAACACGATGAAGATACGATGCGGACAGCCGATCATATCATCGACATTGGTCCTGGCGCGGGCGAGCATGGTGGACACGTGGTTGCCGAGGGCACCTATGACGAGATCGTGGCGAACCATAACTCATTGACCGGCGATTATCTTTCCCGACGGAAGCAGATCAAGACGCCCACCGAGCGACGAGCGGGCAATGGCAATCAGCTAACAATCAAAGGAGCACGCGAGAACAACCTCAAAGATATCACCGTCGATATTCCGCTGGGCAAATTCGTCGCCGTCACAGGCGTCTCAGGCTCCGGCAAGAGCACACTGATTACCGATATCCTGTACAAGAAGCTCTCACACACATTCTTCCGAGCACATGAGCGGCCCGGTGAGCACGACAGCATAGAGGGCTTAGAACATCTGGACAAAGTCATCGACATCGATCAGTCGCCCATTGGACGCACGCCACGTTCTAATCCTGCGACCTATACCAACGCATTTACGACGATTCGCGAACTCTTCGCGCAGGTACCCGAGTCAAAAATCAGAGGCTATACACCCGGACGCTTCTCCTTTAACGTCAAAGGAGGACGCTGCGAAGCCTGTAAGGGTGAAGGAATCGTACGCATCGAAATGAACTTCTTGCCAGACGTCTACGTCCCCTGTGAAATCTGTCACGGCAAGCGCTATAACCGCGAAGCCCTGGAGATTCACTACAAAGGCAAAAGCATTTCTGATGTCCTGGACATGACCGTTGAGGAGGCTGTAGAGTTCTTCTCCAACGTGCCATCAGTTCACAACAAGATGAAGACATTGAACGACGTCGGACTGGGCTATATGCGGCTGGGACAACCGGCCACGACGCTCTCGGGAGGCGAGGCACAGCGCGTCAAACTGGCGACCGAGCTCTCACGCCGGGCAACGGGGCGTACCATGTATATCCTGGATGAGCCGACGACCGGTCTGCACTTTGCCGATGTTGATCGACTGCTCGATGTTTTGCAGAGGCTCGTTGATACAGGAAACACCATCGTCGTCATCGAGCATAACCTGGATGTCATCAAGAGCGCCGACTGGCTGATCGATCTTGGGCCGGAGGGGGGCGATGCTGGCGGCCAGATCATCGCCCTGGGAACACCCGAAGAAGTAGCGGAGAACGAACAATCCTACACAGGACATTTTCTCAAACGCATGTTTATTGAGGAAATTGAGCACGCGCATGCCTCGGATCAGGTAGCGGCACGATAGAATCATCGGTCTGAAAAGCTGATTCGCGTCCGGTTGGAGAGAGCGTATCCTCTCCAACCGGACGCGAATCAGCATCCAGGCCGGGATCGGAATCGTCCAGCTTAATTGGCACACCACGTCGGCGCTGGCGATAATCAATCCAGACAATGAGCACCGCCATCGTCACCACCACCAGCACAATCCCCAGAATTTTATAGATGCGCGGCAGACCGAGCGCCAGAAGACCAAAGCCAAGCGTCAAACTATAGAAGACATAACAGATCTGGCGCGCATTCAGGCCCGTCGCCAGCAAACGGTGATGGAGATGTTTCGTATCATAATGAGCGAAAGATTGGCCGCGACGGATGCGATTGAGTGAGACGACGAAGACATCCAGAATAGGGATACCAAGCACCATTAAAGCCAACGCGGCCTTCGCCCCGCCGAGAATAGAAAGAGCTGCCAGCATCATACCGAGAAACTGAGAGCCGCTATCACCCATGAATATCTTCGCCGGGTGCCAGTTGAGGATAAGGAATCCGAGTACCGCTCCCGTAAAAATTGCTGCCAGAATAGCAATCGTATGCTGTTGCAACGTCCAGCTAATTACCGCGACAAAAATGCCCGTAATCGCCACCACGCCAGTTGCCAGACCATCCACGCCGTCGATGAAATTAATCGTATTCATCATCCCCACCATCCAGAACCAGGTGAACAGTACAGCCGGAATAACCAGCCACGAGATACCAGGCAACTGATGATCCGCAGGTCGAATGAACAGCGTCAGTTCCGGCTCCTGATACCATGCGAGGCCGGGATGATGAATCGGCACGCGCATAGGCAGAGGATTGCTAAAACCAAAGAGCAGAATACCATGAAACTTCATATCAATCAGCGACGGACCCAGCAAAATAAGCACAGCCAGCGTCTGTACCAGCAGCTTCGTCAACGGCTTCAAACCCTTTACATCATCATAGGCATGCACCGCCACAATCAACGTAGCCGCTACCAGGAGCAAGAGATAGCGCGTCATTTCCGCACCGTCTAGCTCTGGATTGGTCGCATAAAAGCATAAAGAAACAACAACAAAAGCGAGGAAAATCGCCGTCCCTCCCAGACGGGGGACCGGTTTTTTATGAATGCGCTTGCGCTCGGTAGTTGAACGATCCAGCCAACCAAACATATGTGCGACCTTGATCACCGCCAGAGTCAACAGAAACGAGAGCAAGAGAGCACAAACGCTACTTACAATAAGTAAGGAAAGTTCATTGGGCAGAGAAAAAGGCAATGAAGAGGTAGAATAGTGTTGAGTAGTATTGAGCATATGCATAATATTGCCTCCTGAGGAGGTAAGAGACAGCACAAAATGCTGATAAGACAATTGTGACAATCCTTTGCTTGTTATAATGGCCTCACGGCCTCTCTATAAAGAAACGTAAATATACCGTTTCATAGTGACAACTACGAAACATTTGTTCAGGTATAGACCTGCATTAACCGATCCCAGCCTGCGTAATCCTGCTTGCAAACAATAGTAGCATCAGGCCATAACGCACGCAAGAACCGTTCGAGAGGCTCGCGCTGACGAAAACCGATCTCCAGTAACACTACTCCTCTCGCCCTTAGCATACCAGACTGGCGAGCTTCTTGACAGAGGCGTTGTAAAAGATCCAGTCCTTCCGGGCCAGCAAAGAGCGCGAGATGCGGCTCATAGGCATAGACATCAACGCTTAACAGATCAATTTCATCGGTACCAACATAGGGCAGATTAGCGGTTAAGAGATCGACCGGCTCAGGCAAAGGCGCAAGCAGGTCCCCTTGTAGCAGATGCACGCGCTGCTGAACCTGATGCAACGCACAATTGTGCCGGGCGACAGTCAGAGCATCGGGAGAGATATCGGTCGCATAGAGAGAAGTGAGACGAGGCTCCTCCACAGCCAGCGTGATCGGAATAATGCCGCTACCCGTTGCCACGTCAGCCACAACAGGCGACTCGCCCTCGTCCAGGCGAGATCGCAGCAGGGAGAGGGCCGTATCAACGAGCAGCTCGGTCTCCGGGCGAGGGATCAATACGCGACGATCAACCTGGAAATCCAGACCGTAAAACTCGCGGTGACCGGTCAGGTAAGCTACCGGCTCCCCCTGCGCACGACGTGCGATCAACTCGCGATAGTGCTGCTCCTCAGTAGTCCCCACGTTGCGTTCGGGATAGCCATAGAGTACTGCCCGCTCAACGCCGAGCACAGACTCCAGCAACAATTGGGCCTCCAGGCGGGCGCTCTCATGGCCTGCCTCTTTCAAAACAGAGACACCATGAGACAAAAGGTCGCGAATAGTAGCCATTTCCCTCTCTCTAATCCAGTGGCTGACGACCAGCAAAACCGGTGTGAAGATAATGCCA
>DATJHM010000077.1:0-54762 GCA_035493895.1 Ktedonobacteraceae bacterium | reverse complement strand
ATTTTGTGATGAGCTTTACCAGAGCATTGCATTCGAGCAAGCAAGGGGAACCGCCAGAGCCTGAATATATTGGAATGGAGCAGGATCAACGTGCGCGAGATCACGATGGAGGGAGATAGCCAGATCGAGCGGCAGATTACCGCCACTCCACACATACTTCCTGGCGGAGATAGAGCTTGAGATCGATATCGCTACATCCCGGGATAAAGCCGCCTTTGTAGGCTGAACCATGAACAAGCAGGCCAATAAGCCAGGGAGACAGGTGCCGATAGTAGATCTCTGCTGCCTGCAAAACGATAGGTTGTGCAATCGGTGTCAGGGGAGAAACATCAAATGTTACCAATGCTTTTCCTGTCCTTTCTGCTAATTTCGCATCAAAATTTTCTGGCGCGTTTATTCTATCATTTTTAATGCGCACAGACTGGGACAAGATAGCGTCTAAACGTTAGCGTTTCGGAAATGACTTTCCCTCTCGATTTTGTCTAAAAGCAGCCCCTATCCCCGTCAACCCAAATCCGACGATCAATGCCAGAAAAAGATCGACGAGAAAGGCAAAAATATAAATCACCAGTGTATCTTTGAGTGAGGTAGATCGTGAGACTGACCCAGAAAAGATCACCAGATAGGAACAGGCATCGACAAAGAGAAAACAGATCAGCGCAATCAAACAGGCAAACGCTGAATATTTACGCGTAGTGTAACCAAGAAAGAAGTAGACTGGAGCACAAAGGGCAGTCACAATCAGACTGATAACAATGTTTCCTTGAGACAGCAAACCGAAAAAATACGAACGGGCAAACATGCTGAAGATCGCACTACTCATAACTGGATTGGTAAACATAACGGTGGCAACAATAACAATTCCTGCCAGAATAGCCCCACCTAGAAACCCATGCTTGAACACGCTCTTCATAGGTGAGTATTGTGGCGAAGTATATTGGTGATCTCGCAAAGTAGAGATCAGCGTCGGCTCATTCATCTGATCATCTTGAAATTGCATACCTGTGCTCCTTTTCAAAGACTGCCTCTGGCTTTTATGAGGGAAGAGTGAAAGAGCATTGATTTCCCTACAATAGTGGTTATAGCAGTATGAATGGATACTATCCAAAAATTTGAATTTTTTCTGTGAGTTGCTTCACAGTTTCGCGTATGCCCAAAAAGACCCCTCAGAAAATTCACCGTTTGCCGCCCATCGTCTCGCCATCAATCCCGCCCCCGAACAACACCACAGGTATTGATCGCGCTTTCTGCCGATCCAATACGCATCAGCCGAAGAATGGTTCAGATGCCATGGTGTGGGTCAATAGATGCCCGCGAGGGTTGATGGGGTCGCATTTTATACCATCCCCCGCGACCCCCACCGACCCTCTCGCTCATCCGCAGAGGTAGGGGATGCGTTTTATACCATCCCATGCGACCCCCACCGACCACCTTGCCCGTCCACGAACCCTTTCCGCCATCGATTGAGATGGGAGATCAAACCGAACCATTCTTCGGTTGATGCGTATTGATCACGCTTTCTGCCGATCCACATTCGCCGCCTGAAGCAGAGCCTTGACCAGGGGATGTACAACCTGCCGATAGGCTGAGAGTTCTGGCTGGAACAATGTCCCAATAAAAAAAGGATGCTGCTCAATCTCAATAATGCGTGAACTGCCATCCGCATCTAAGCCAGTGATATGCATTCCTCCCTGCTCAAGTGCAGGCCAGAATTCAGCATTGGGACCGTAATTACAGGTACCATACTGTTCCGTAACCTCAGAAGCTCCATAGATAGCGGCGACACGTGAGCCCGGAGTCAGCAGACAGGTTGTAATAAGTCCCGTATTAGAGCAGACCAGCGGCGTAATCAGCAGCACAGCAGCATCAGGATGCTCTTCAGCGTGATCTGCTTCACGCATGCCCAGAACATTTCGCGCATACTCGATAATCATATGCTGGCACCCGCCACAGGTTCCCAGCGTGGGAATGCGCTGCTCACGCGCATACTGAATCGCGCTCAGAGCCCCCTCCATGCTGCCATAGGGAGTACCCGGAACAAACCAGAGCGCCTGATACTCCGCCAGTTGCTGCTCGGTATTCTGCTCCAGCTGAGGAGTCGTGAGCCAGCTCGCCTCAAACTGGCATGCCAGCTCACGCGAGGCCAGTTCGAGCGCCTGGGGAATCGCAATATGAGCTTTGACATCTTCCCTGAATTCACCAATCAGTCCAATACGAATCATGATTTTGTCTCCTTTTCGTTTACTTCTGTTTTCAAGGATAGTCTACAGCTCAAAAAAAAACACCGTCCTGACGGACGATGTGTACAGGTTCCCTTTTTGCTATAATGGTAAACCCACCCCTCTTTTCGTGGTAACTATCCCCCTTTTACGATTCATGCAACGCATGAATGCCCTCACGAATGCCGTAGTAGACAATAACCAGCGAAGCCAGCGCATCTGCCCACCACCAACCCACAAGCGCATTGAGCACCAGACCGATCAACACTGCCCCGGCCAGGTAGGCATCAACCAGCGTTACTTTCCCTTCTGTGAGTAAGACCTCGTTTTTGAGCTTCTGCCCGGTCACGCGTTTGCCCCAGGCCAGCAATAACATAGCAATAAACGTGACGGCAAGCCAGACAATACCTCCAATAGAGGTTGCAGGATGGATGCCAGCAATAAGCGTATAGACAAGTTGGGCCAGAATATAGATCACCAGGAGCAGAAATGCAATCCCTATCAGCCGCAAAGCCTTGCGCTCACGCTTCAAATCGACGCCGGTCAGTTGCCAGACCACGACGACCGAAGCGAAAATCTCAATCAGCGAATCCAGACCAAACCCGGCCAGAGCAACTGAATGAGCCGCAAATGCTGCCACAATTACAATGATCACGCCCACAACATTCCAGCCAAGCGTGAGATATTCGAGAAGCAAGCCGCGTTTAAGAAGTGATGATTGAGCCATAAGAAAATCTCCAATAAAATTTTGTCGCTGATGAATAGAGGTTTTCGCCCGGAAGTATAGACTCAGGTAAATGAAATCCAATAGCGCAATTTTTTAATGGAAGAGCCTTCAAGGGCACTGGTATTCTCAAAGACGCCTCCATTGCGCTCAATGATCTTCTTTGAGCCAATATTCGTTTCGTCGCAGGTCAGGAGCACACGCTCAAAGCCAAGCTGGCGTGCTTTTTCCAGACCCAGACGCAATATCTCGTAGCCATAGCCGCGCTGACGCTTTGAGGGACGAATCTCATAGCCGATATGGCCCCCGATTCTATAGAGGAAATCGTTCAATTCGTGGCGTATAGAGAGGCGGCCAATGTAAATACCATCATCTATCAGCCAGTAATCGGAGAAGGGAACCAGTCCACTTTCCACATTGGACCGCTCACGTTGCTGTAAGAGAGAATGGACAAAGCGTGGAAAGTCGTCAGCAATACGCTGAAGATCGTAACGGCGCTGCCCGCCGCGAGCAAACTCTCGCTGGGCCGCCAGAAACTCATCTCGATATGCGACCGACGGATCTACAAGAACGCTCACACCAGTTATCCTTGCTACTTGCTAACGATGAGCCAGCTCCATTATCATTATTCCATATACTCATCAGTATCCAGAATAAATTCTAATTCAATCTCATCTCGTAAGGGAATGTCATATTGTCCCAGTTCTGGAATTTGCGGCTTCAGTTTGCGAGATTGAGCGATGGCATTTCGATGGACGGCGACCAGCACGAGGCCACGACGCTGATAAAAACGCAGGGCACGCAAATTATCATTGGTGGTAATCAACCAGAGCCTCTTATAGCTGGCATGCAGAGCCTGCGCTTTGATCGCATCTATCAGTGCTGTTCCCACACCGCTGGTCGGATGCAGACTATCCAGGGTCACGATCTCGCATTCGTCGTCTTCTACATGATACGTGAGTAGCCCGGCCCGCTCATCGTGCCACCAGGCCAGCAGACCCGGCAACGTCCGCACCTCATAGGCCGTACCATGTGCGACAATATAATCGCTGCCCCAGCGCGTCCGCACAAATTGCTCGACCCACGCTCGATCGTCTTTTCCAACAGGCTGAACGGTAATCTCCGAAGTCATCAAAATTCTCCTTCAGTCGTCTCACAACCGTCCATTGCACCCACTAGTATATCCAGAATTCCAGAGAGAAGCAACACTATTTTGTCAGTTCGGGAAAAGCAGGCAGGGATAAAGCCAGTGATGGGAAATGGCCCATGTCCCCATCAATCCCAAGCCCTGGTAGCATCGCCGCTTGTCTGCCAAACGTCATCGCCTCCCTTTTGACCGCCACCCAGTAGGGACGCCATGGCGAATGGCGTCCACCCCCCACCGGCCATCTCGCCCTTCTAGGAGCTTCTCGAGCCAGGGCGCGATCGCCAGTGCGGAACGGGGACGCTCTTGCGCTCAGGCTGATCTGGGTGAGCGCGGTGAAAAAGACGCAATGACGTTTGGCAGGCCACTACGGAATTGATGGGAGATCCTCCCTCTCTACATGACATTGACCCCAGCCCCCTCACCAGATCGCTTCTTTCTAGCTTCTTCCAAAAAAGCTACAACTTCATTGCCTGCTCTCGACTAAGAAACGGAGAAATGACTGGGAGAAGCAGATCGCTCCGAAAAATGATATTGTAATGGGTAACGCCCGGTAAGATCGCGAGTTGTGATGGTATAAGGTTTTTAGCATCCCAACCAGCATCCTTCAGGCCACCACCAAGAAGTTTGAAAAACTCTGCGGCATGCGAGGGAGGGAAAGAGTCAGAATCGCCAGAGATCAGCAAAGTAGGGATTCTCAAAGCGGAAACAGCCTCAGTCCAATCATAATCCTGACTCATAACCTCCCTCATTCTGGTTACAAGTTCAGGGAAATCTTCCGGCTTTGGCGCAAACCTTACATAAGCATCATAGACGGGAGAGCCAATAAGACCCTCCGTGGCAATGGCTGCCATACCTGCTTGAACTTCGCCATACCAGCCTGTACGTTTGAAGGGTATAGAGATAAGCACGAGTTTGTCGACATGCTCAGGATGACGAATGGCAGTCTGAAGAGCCACAGTACCACCAAGCGAGTAGCCAAGGAGATCAGCTTTTTCGAGTCCGAGATGTTGGATGAGACCAGCGATATCGTCGGCCATTTGCTCAAAGCGCATAGGGCGATCAGTGAGAGCTGTGCGTCCGTGCCCGTAAAGATCGACCCCAATGACCTGATGATCGAAAGCGAGCGTGGGAGAAAGGGCAGCAAACATATCAAAAGTTCCAAAACCACCGTGCAGCATGATCAAAGGCTTGCCAGTGCCATGAATCTCATAGTAAAGATTGATCCCGTTTACAGCGGCATACTTTCCTGCTGGATTGTTCGTACTGGTTGTCATGCACAAATACTCCTTTGTCTCCAATCATAGTAAATCCTCACCTGTTACCTGCTATACCTCTTATCTCATTCCGTTTGAAGAGAGAAAAACTGGTCGAAGAAAGCATCAGGCTCCGATACAACAAACCCATTCTCATGAGATATGATAGAAGGGAAACGGGATGACGTAGACCCAGTAGTGGCACGGTGGAGAGGAACGAAACTGTGCCTGCGAACTCGTTCGACCCCTCTCACTCCTTGAAGGAGAGGCGACTAACCTGATGCCTATGGGAGGGCGAGACTGATTCCCGCTCCCATACATTTAAGAATCGGCAAAATAGAAATAGAGATTGAGAGCGAAACTATGAGCAGTCTTACCTTGCTTGGCACAGGCACCTGCCAGATTGAGTTCGAGCGACGGGCATCCAGCGTCCTGCTAGAATTCGACAATACCTACATTCTTTTCGATTGCGGCCATGGCGTCGTACAGCGCTTACTGGAAGTTGGCGTACAGCATAATCAAGTACATCACATCGTCCTCTCGCATTTTCACGCTGATCACGTATCAGACCTGATACCGTTCCTCCAGGCCGGAGCATGGTCACAACAGAATCCACGCACACAGGATCTGCATATCTACGGACCCGCAGGCGTAAAGAGAATGGTTGACGGACTGATAGCGCTCTTTGGCGAAAGGGCTCTTAAGCAACCATCCTACGCTATCCATGTACATGAAATCGCGGCTGGCGCTTACACGATCGGCTCATTTCCCGTGGAAGCGGCGAGTCTGCCCCCCTCTGGCAATCACGGCCTGAGCTTCTCCTGGCGTGACAAGCGCTACGCCATCACAGGCGACTCCTATTTCCACGACGAAGAGATTGCATTCCTCTCAGACGTGGACGTAGCAATCATCGACTCCGGCCACATTAAAGATGATGAGATTGTTCAACTGGCAGCGCGGTCTCAGGCCAGAACGCTCATCTGCTCGCATCTCTATCGCGCCCTCGATGTCGAGCAACTTCAAACACAAGCAGTCGAGCAAGGATATACAGGCAATATCACCGTAGGCCGCGACTTCATGTCATTTGTGCTCTAGCACGCATACGTATTGCTAAGGAAAGAACAGCATATATACACACTTCACAAGAGAGGATAAGACATATCTATAAAAAATGCATCGGGCAAATTGACGATGCGTTCCGTTTGACAAATGTGCTATAGTAAAAGAAAGGCTAAAAGAGTCCTTTGCGACAAAAAACCACTTCACACGAGGTCAACTTCATTGGCTTATACGCTAAAGAGACACACCGCTCATCTATGGGCAGCGCGAGCACAACGCATCTGCGATATCCTGCCGGTTGCCCATAGCCGTATCATGCCTTTTTTCAGACAGCATCAAAGCTAGAAAAACCCACAGAAGCAGAACAAGAAGGTCATGGGCAACCTGTTAAACACTCCCCACAACTTTTTTGTTTCACGCACAAGGAGTTTTTTCAGCATGCGGTTTTTCTTGCGTTTTTTGCCGTCACGCGATCGGCTGGCAATTCAGCCCATTCGCTGGCTGCTTCTCTCAAGACTCTGCGCCAACCTCTTTTTCTCTAGAAAATCCGCTCACATGGACCCTTCAGAAATCTCACCACCTGCCGAATACAATAAGTAGAAGCAGAAAATGCCTCTCTCTCCATTCTTACGACAATGAGGTCGCCTGAAAAAAAGCAGTGTCGCTTTGCTAGAGGAGAGTGTAGCATCTCTGTAGGGCCCACATTCCCATCACATCCGCATTTGTGTAGGATATGTAGCATTTTTGTAAAAGTTCTTAGTAGCGCGTCAAAAATAGGATCAGCACTCTATTCTCTTCATTCTTCCGACAACGTCGTCGCCTGAAAAAAAGCAGTGTCGCTTTGCTAGAGGAGAGTGTAGCATCTCTGTAGGGTTAAGCATCCCATCACATCCACCTTTGTGTAGGCTGTGTAGCACTTTTACAATTTTTCATAATGCATCACCCAGGAAACCTGTCCCGACACCGATTCCCTTCGACAAACAGAACAGGGAGGGGCTGTGCTTTATGCCTGCCCGTTGTAACGGTACCGATCATCAGTTACCTTGAAAGGAGGTCTGGCAAACATTTCATTGACATCGCTGGCATAAAACTTTATGGTGCGGTATCCTGACATTGCAATAGAGTTCTTACCTGCATCAGCGTTTTTCCGAGCTTGTTCTGGCCGCTTCCATCTGCTCCACAGCCCCAATAATAGTCGCCTGGAGCATTCTCAACCAGTTCTTCTGTGCTGGTAGCCAGGAGCAGCGTACGAAGTTCCGCATGCGTCTCGAACTTGTGTTGTACAGCTTTGAGCATGATTGCGTCCTTCACCTTCTCCCAATCCGCACGCAGCGGCAGCTTGCGATCGCGTCCCATATCTGCCGCCTGCTTTGGAGTAGCAAGCTGACGAATTTTTTCGGCAAAAGGAGTGCCCACAAATTTCTGCGCCTGAAAGTAATGTTCCACCGTCGGCCACCAGACTCCATCCAGATTGACACCATGCCGCGAAAAATTGGAGAAGCATCCATAAGGCTCCTCGCGTGCGCTATAAAAGTAAATCGTCATCGATGATTTTTCTTTCTAGTGGAATAAATAAAGGTCGGTCAGAATGAGAGTTCGGTCACAACCCCATCCTGGATTTGCAGGACACGATCGGCAGCATTGACCAGTGTGTGATCGTGAGTGGCAACCAGAATACCAATTTTGTCATTGTGCGCAATATTCTTGAGCAACCTGGTAATATCTCTACCGGTAAGAGAGTCAAGATTGCCCGTGGGCTCGTCGGCAACGATAAAACGCGGCTGATGCACGAGCGCTCGCGCCAGAGCGACACGCTGCTGCTCACCACCGGACAGTTCCATGCCACGATGATGAATACGCTTGCTCAGGCCAACATGTGCCAGGGCTTCTCTCGCACGCAAGATACGCTCGTCGGAAGCAAGGAGTGCCAGACGCAAAGGAATCTCAACGTTTTCCTGAGCAGTCAATGAAGGAAAGAGGTGGGCATTCTGAAACATCATTCCGATGCTCTCACGGCGCAAACGAGCACGCTCGTTCTCCCCAAGAGTGGAAAGGTCCTGACCAAGCACAAAGACCCGTCCCTGGTCGGGATTATCCAGGCCAATCAGAATGTTGAGTAATGTGGTTTTGCCCGAACCTGAACGTCCACGCAACACGACAAATTCGCCCGGATGGATGACCATATTCACACCGCGCAAAGCTCTGACTACAGTACGGCCCGCAGGAAATTCGCGCATCACAGCATGGGCTTCGGCAATCGTTGTAGTTACAGCTATCGATTCCATTCTCTCTCCTCCTGCGCGGCTTGAGTGTTGCGATCTGGCACATCATCGCTGCCAGAACCGTTGCCGTTTAGCTCGCTGGAAATGGGCCAGAGCTCAACATGATCCTCGGTAATGCGCACCTCTGCACGCCCATTGAAGGGGATCTGCTCGATAGCTTCTTTGGGGAGTTGGAGACGACCTGCCCGATCGATCACTATCGACTCACGATGCGTCTCGGTTGGCAGACCAATCACGGCGCTCGACATCGGCATATGCTGCCCGACGCTCTCCAACGCAATCTCACGGCGGACCGTCTCAGTACTCGTACGCCCGTCGCGAATCGCAATGGTACGATCAGCCGTAGCCGCGATTGCAGCATCGTGCGTCACCGTCACAATCGTCAGGCCCATTTCTTCGTTGAGCTTGCGCAACAAAGAAAAAAGCTCTGCGGCTGTGACTGAATCAAGTTCACCAGTGGGCTCGTCGGCCAATAAAACCTTCGGCTCATTCGCGAGCGCGACCGCAACGGCAACACGTTGTTGTTCTCCTCCGGAAAGATGTTCAGGACGCTTATGAAGAGCATAGCTTAAACCGACACGCTCGAGCAGTTCTCTCGCCCTCTGCGAACGCCGGGAGGAGTTGACACCGCTCAGCATCTGGGGCAACTCTACATTCGCCTGAGCGGTCAATTCTGGCAACAGATTGCGCCCACTCTGCTGCCAGATCTGCCCGACAATATAACGACGATAATGAATACGCTGCACGGAACTCAAGCGCGTAAGATCATTGCCATCGACAAGACAACTTCCTGCACTGGGAAGGTCCAGACCACTCAAAATATTGAGCAAGGTACTTTTGCCAGAGCCCGAGGCACCAACAATGGCAATCATCTCACCGGCCTGCACTTCAAGATCCAGGCCCTGTAAAGCAACGACCTCAAGATCTGCTATCTTGTAAATCTTGACCAGATTATCGCATACAATGATAGGGCCTGACATATAGTGCACCTCTTTTCAACGAGAGCGATAAATAAGGCTATATTCGCGCTTTTTACTCATTTCCTTATTGCCTCGTATTATACTACGCTGTACAGGGCAAGAGAAACGGCATCTCCTATGTGTGCAGGTCGCATGAAAATGTTTCTGGCATTTTCTCTCGTATCACAAGCTAATCACACGCCTCTCACGCACACTCTGTTGAGCGGCTTCTATCACACGCAGCGTTACGATAGCTTCTGAGAGTGTCACCGGGGGCTCTCCACCGGTACGCAGGGCATCGCGAATCTGAGCATAATAGTGTTCGTATGCACCCGGCAACGTCTCGATCTGGCCCTCAACGTGCAAACTGCCTACGGTTGTGGAAATCTGGCCCCAGCGTTCACGAGGCTCCAGACCCCAGTTGGCATCGCCCGGACGCATGCCCTTACTCAAAGCATCTTCCTGCGGGTCCAGTCCAAATTTGACATAGGACCCGTACAATCCTCGCAGATGAAAACGAGGCCCGGGCGTGCGCGAGGTCACATTCGCCCAGAGGTGAGCGTGTATGCCACTTGCAAACTGGAGAGAAATAAAGGTGTCATCGTCAACCTGACTGTGCGCACGACGCTGCTCCATCTCAGCGTAGACACGGGCTGGCTGACCAAAGAGCTGCAACGCCTGATCGATGATATGGCTACCAATATCGTAAAGCAGGCCACCGGCATCCTCCGGCTTGCTCGATTCGCGCCAGGCCTGCTTTCGTGGCTCGGGACGATAGCGTTCGAAGCGCGATTCCAGCCGCGAGATAGCTCCAAGCGAGCCATCAGCGATGAGCTGACGTAGGGTGAGAAAGTCATTATCCCAGCGGCGATTTTGAAAAACGCTGATCAACTTACCACGCTGTTTGCTCTGCGCTACAAGCAGTTCCGCATCGGCGACACGTGCGGCTACCGGCTTATCAATCACAACAGGCAATCCGGCTTCCAGAGCTGCCAGCCCCAGCGAAACATGCGCATGATTCGGCGCTGCGACCACAATCAGATCATACTGTTGCGCATTGCGCCACACATCCTCTGGTTGCGCCAGAATGGTCGCCCTGGGATAGTCCCGCGAGGCCTGACGCTGACGATCCTGGTTGCCAGTGATAATCGCGCTCACTTCCATACCGGGGGTGCTGGCAATTAAAGGGGCATGAAATACGGCACCAGCGCGCCCATAGCCAATGACCGCAACACGTAACGGTTGATCCTGTGCTTCGTGCATACTTTCATCTCCAAACTCAGTATTCATGCCAACCGGGAAACGCGCTCACAGGGCACGTTACTCGGGAGCAGTAGATCATTTATAGGATTATTCGTCTATCAAAAATGTAACCTGCTATACACAGCAAGCCCTCAGTAGTGTATAATAATAGACGCCCAACAACAGTTTACTTTTGCCTATGTACCACTGAGATAATCATTGCGATTCATTATCACTGTTTTTTACGCATGTAGCAACGGGGTTTATCTCCGCCAACATCCCATGTAGCGGCGGGGTTTATCTCCGCCAACATGAGCCAAAGTAGTACTATCAGCTTAGACAGCCACCTCTCTCGTATTGCGCCTCATGCATTGCTCATACAAAGATCGTATACTGGTACATAGATTGTACAAGATGTAAAGGAGACGAGGACTTGGAAAGTTCAGTCCAGACAGAACAGACCCTCCTGGCAGAATTAGTAACCCTGCGAGCGAGAGTAGCTGATTTAGAACAGACATTGCAACACCTTCATCCTATGGTATCACCATCATTGCTGCCACAACCAGCGGAGCAGCAGATCGAGCAAAAGAAGGAGGCAAACGACGTCTACGAGTTGCTCGAAGACAATAAGCGCATGGATGAGTTTTTAAGCATTGCCAGTCACGAGCTACGCACACCCCTCACCACTATTAATGGCAACATTCAACTTGCCAAACGGCGTCTGAAAGTAATGAGCACCTCACAGGTATTTGAAGAAGAAACGATCAACAATATTAATTTTGTGCAGGAGCTTTTGAGCCGTGCCGAGCGTCAGGTACGTGTACAGAATCGGCTGGTAGGTGACTTACTGGATGTCTCTCGTATTCAGGCTAACCGCCTGGAACTCACTATGTCAAACTGTGACCTGGTTGAGATTCTCCGTGAAGAGGTCGAAGATCAACGTTCGGCCGCGCCTTCACGTCTGATTACACTGGATGTTCCCTATGCGACAGCAATTCCGATAAAGGCGGACCGGGATCGTATTGGACAGGTGATCACCAACTATTTAACCAATGCCTTGAAGTATTCTGCCTCGGATCGCCCTGTAGAGGTTCAGACAAAGGTTGAGGGTCAACTGGCCCGCGTCTCCGTGCGCGATAAAGGACCAGGTCTACCTCCAGAGGAACAGGTCAGGCTCTGGCGGCGCTTTTACCGCGTCCCAAACATTACCGTTTTAAGTGGAACCGGCGTCGGCCTTGGTCTTGGTCTCCATATTTGTAAAACGATCGTCGAACTGCACAGTGGCCAGGTTGGCGTTGAAAGCGTGCCGAAACAGGGCTCAACCTTCTGGTTCACACTTCCCACTCTTGACCATACACTATTCGATGATTAGCTCAGTATTGTTCAGGTGAAGTACTCCCAGGTACTTCGACAGGATGTACGCCTCTCCACACGAGGTGTGGTTTTATGTGGGATCTTTCCTGCCCACATTCTAGCGCCTTTCCCTTTATTCCTCACAGGCTTCTCGCCTCTCACGCAGAATTTTTTTACTCTCTCGCTAGCCATTAATCGAGGTCTCGAGCCATATTGTAGAAATCGGGTGTGCCCAGACCGCTCGCAAGATCATACGTGGAGGTCGCTGGATAATAGAGGTTATCGCCACGAGTGATATCAGTAAATGCGCTATGAGATTGATTGGTGCGGGCAAGATTATAGAGAGCCGGATTAGCAAAGCCCAGGCGCGTCTTCCCCTGATTATGTAGATACTGATTCAGCAAAAGTGTACTCGCCGCCCAGATCGGCGCGGCCGCGCTCGTGCCTCCCAGACTTAACCAGCCATCCAACGGACAACCGGCATTATGGACAGTACAATAGACAGCATAGCCAGTATTCGGATCGGCATTGGCTGCAACGTCGGGCACCTGACGATAACCATTGCTGTATTGGTTTTTGACCCCAGGACCACTCTGCCAGCTTGACAGCTTATATGTTTTGCTCATGCCACCGCCACCACCACTTCCCTTTGGAGCACGCAGAATATCGGAGGGATCAGACCAGACCGTCTCGCTCTGCTCAGGAGTCCCGCCCATCTGTAGCGTCGTGCCCCCAACCGAAGTAACGTAGGGATCGCTGGCCGGGGAATCAACTCCCAGGTTTGTATCTTTACAATCATATGCCCCTGAATCGCCAGCCGCTGCGAAAAAAGAGATTCCCTGCGCAGCTCCCTGCTTAAAAATGGTATCGAGCGTTTTCAATTCCGAACTTCCATTGACCGCCTCACAAATCCCCCAGCTAATACTGACCACCTGTGCTTTATTATCCGTGACAATGCGATTATAGGTGTCATTGACGCCCTGGTTCGTATTCGACCCCTCATAGATAAGCTGGGTAGCATGGGGAGCAACAGCAGCGATCAATTCCATGTCCATCTCTACCTCAACTGCGCCACTCCCCGCTTTGCCATTGAAGCCATCGACCAGAATCGTGCGCATATTTGGCGCTGAAGCCCCCGGGTAATAGCCCTTCACGTACTGCGCGACATCGCTCGCCTGATAGCCATCTAGCTCGAACAGCGCCACAGTCTGGCCCTCGCCCTGTATCCCCATATTCTGTAAAGGAGTAATATCATAGGCAGCTGACAGATCCTGCGGACCATAAGCGCTACTATTCAGTGGAAGCTGTGCCCGTTGCTGGTAGTAGGGCTGGAGCTGGACGCTATTGTCGAGGCCATTAATAGCGCTGATCAGAGGGAGAAGATTGGCTGGCACCTGCGGAGATGAGGAATTGGCATAAAACGTATGCGAGCCCAGGCGATAGTTTTGCATGTGCACATTGAACGCCTGCTGCGCCTGCCCGACCGTCCCGGAGGCATCAATCAGCAGATTATTCGATGCGACATTCGTAACGACCAACCCCTGGCTCTGGAGATAGCTCACAACCTGCTGCACCTGGCTATCGTCAGGGGCAAAAAGTTGTTGAAACTGGTCGGGCGTCAGAAATTGATGGTAAGAGGTTGAGCCTGGATCGTACAGTGCCTGCAAGAGATGATCGAGAGCGGCCGCATTGCGCATTTGCAGACTGATCGACAGAGAAAGAGGCTGATCAGAGGGAGTATCCTGTAGCATCTGTGCGTTTTGTATGAGAGGAACCGCCTGTCCCCCCAGAGCTACATATGAGCCAGGTCCCCCATAATATGCATGTGCTGAAAAGCGCCAGAGAGTGAAACTTCCGCCCACAATCACTATACATACAATAACAACAAAGAGAAAGCGTAGAAGGTTCCGTTCCATGTTTTTCCCCAATACAACAAATACAACACCGCAAATCGCTATACTACATGGAAATAAACCCGGGGCTACGGCAATTTTTACATAAAAATACAATACTACGCCAGATGGCATAAAAAGGTCCGGCGTTGTAGTTATGCAACGCCGGACCTTTCGCAATTTGTCGAATGGGTTATTCTGTTTCTGGTCGGTCTGGCAAGGAAGGATTTTCTTGCGCGTTCTCAGGTGTTTCCTGATCTGGTTCGGGCTCCAGTGAACCACCCCGAATGGCATTGCGCCAGGGTGAATCCATAGCAATATCGGCCACAGGTGTGATCGCACCTTCCCTGCCTTCAGTCTGAGGTGTGCGCGAGACCATAGGGTCTTCACTATGTCCAGGGAAGCGCTCATTACGTGCATCATGGTCGCCGAATGGCGTGCGATAAGCAGCGGCATTACGTCCGCCCAGCGTATCATACACAGGATGAGGATTGACTTCACCTGTGTCTACAGACTGTTCGAGCTGACGCTGATCGGCCATCTCCCGGTCCAGTTCGGCCTGACGTGCCAGATCACTACGCTGCTGGTCAGCAGCTTGGCGTTGTTCTCGGGCGACCCGCTCATCCCCGCTACGTTTATTCTGCTCAAACTGATATGCCTGCTCCTCTTGTTGCTGTAGCACCCTATCGCGCTGCTGCAACGCCTGTGGCTGCATCATAGGATCATGAGCCATAGCCTCCTGCTGGCGATCGGTGGTTGTACCATGGCCATACGCGCTCTCATCATGAAACAGATAGTGCGACTGCATGGGGTCCAGAGCATCGGCCGGGGCTTTTTCGACCATAGCAGCAAAACGATTCATATCAGCCTGTAAAATTGCATCAAAATGGTTCTCAAATGCAAATTTATCGGCTAATGCGCCCAGGAAGCCAGATGGTGGTACGTAACTGATATAGACATCTACCCCGGTACGCTCGTTACCCAGCGGCGTAAATTTGACCTTACCACTATTCTCCAGACCATTCACCGAACGCCAGCCTATCTGCTGTAGAGGTACCCAGTCTTCATTCACCGCATCCCACTCTTGATTTCCCCCAACCTCAGCAACCCAGTGGCTACGCTGATTATCATAATAGGTAACTTCTTTGACAAAGCGCATAAACTTAGGAAAATCATTGAAATGTGTAAAGAGATTATACACTTGCTGTAGCGGTGCATGAACCTCCGCAGAAACGTGATGTTCTGACATTGCATCTCTCCCTTCTTCCATAAAAGCGCGAAGAATCCATGGTATTACCACGCATCAGGCAGGAGAGAAGTTTCGCGTTCCACACAAAATGCATTAGCCTGGATGTGTAGACAACGTTTCCCCTTTATAAAGAAGACACAACGTTTCTATACAATATTTTCGATTTCTCGCGCTCAAAGCGAGAATATTCTCTATTATCGCTTGATCCTCGGTTGAGCTTGCATATGCCGGTATTCTGTTGTAGAAACAGTAAGGGTAAACATACTTGTGGTAACAAAGTAAACAGGGAAGGTTCATACTGTATTTATGAAGTGGTGTTTCAGCAGCAAAAAGGATACAGAACAAAAGGGAGAAGCAGCATGCATACAGATACGAAAGATAGAGCAGAAACGGCTGAGCGATGGCCTGCGCTGCCCTTCGAGGCCTGGAAAGAGACGTGCGAGACGCTGCATATGTGGACGCAGATCGTTGGCAAGGTGCGCCTCAAGCTGAGTCCCTATGTGAACCACTGGTGGCATGTCCCGCTCTACGTAACAACCCGTGGCTTATCCACCTCCCCCATCCCTTACAAAGACAGCACATTTGAGGTGGTTTTCGATTTTCTCGACCACAATTTGCTCATTCTCTGCAAAAGTGGTGCCAGCAAAGCCATCCCGTTGAGATCCCGTTCCGTCGCCAGTTTTTACCAGGAATTCATGGCATCATTGAGCTTGCTTGGCATTGATGTCAGCATCAACAAATTGCCATGCGAAGTGCAAAATCCGATCCCATTTGACCAGGATGAAGTACATGCCACCTATGATCCTGCGTACGCCAATCGTTTCTGGCAGATCCTGGTGCAAACAGACAACGTATTGAAGCAATACCGCTCGCAGTTTATCGGGAAGAGCAGTCCAATCCATTTTTTCTGGGGAAGCTTCGATCTGGCCCTGACGTTTTTCTCGGGCCGACGCGCACCGGAACGTAAAGACGCCGATGCGATCACACGGGAAGCGTATTCGCACGAAGTAATCAGTTGCGGTTTCTGGCCTGGCAGCGAAGGTTTCCCCACACCTGCGTTCTACTCCTATAGTGCACCTGCACCGGCAGGACTCGACAGCGCTATTATTCGCCCGCCTGCGGCATCCTACAACGCTGAAATGGGCGAATTTGTTCTGCGCTATGATGATGTACGCAACCTCAGCGCACCTGAGCAAGCACTACTGGACTTTTTCCAGAGCACCTACGAAGCCGAGGCAAATCTGGCGCATTGGGACCGTGAAGCGCTAGAAAAGAGGTAAGTCACGCGATTCAGCAAAAGGGAAAAGCAGTTCTTCGGCAAAAAAACGCCCGGCTCCAGGCTGTGGTGGCTGAAGAACTGCTTTTTCAATAGCAACCCAAACGGTCTCTCATAGAGTCATGCGTGGGCAACTTATACCTTATTTACCTGAAATATTTTCTATGCTATTTAAGTATTGCAATATCTATTTAAACCGTGTTATAATCCTCTCGCCACCTCGTAGAACGAGTATTGAAGCTCCAGGAACAAGCGTCCAGAGATAAATAAAGGCGCAAGAGCGGGAAAAAAGATAGAGCGAGCCCTCATCATAATAATATCCCCTGAGAAGTAGCTGCACGTAAAATAGTCGTGTCCGAAGTTATGCTCAAACGAATTTTTCAAGCGGAGGGAAGGGAATAATGGTATGGGAATGTATGGGCCTAAGAAGCATAGTAAAGCCAGAGGCGAATGTAGCGAAGCGGCCATTGTAGCGCGGCTTCTGGAGATAGGATACGGCGTGCTTATTCCTTTTGGAGATAGCTATAGATATGATCTGGTTATTGAAGATGCCGATAACAAGTTCTGGCGTGTCCAGTGCAAAACGGCCTGGATTGGACTAGAAGGAGCCGTGCTTAACTTTAATGCGGTTAGTAACCATTATCACTACAGCTACAAAGAGCAAAAGAGTGTAAATAGAAGGAGAGATTACCGGGGGCAGATCGAGTATTTCGCAGTTTATAGCCCAGATACGAGAAAGGTCTATCTTCTTCCAGCGGACCATATTGAAACGGTACAGGTAAGGCTAAGATTAACGGCTACGAAGAACAACCAGGAGAAAAATGTTAAATGGGCAACAGACTACGAAATATAGGGGCAAAACGCCTGAATTGGAAAAGTAGAAAGAGCTTCGATGGGCATTACACAACAACGTGGTCTTGAAGGGGAGACCGCTGTATTGAACAGGCTTGTTCAACTGGGATATGAAGTCTTGCATCCGTGGAACAGATCACTTGGGTATGATCTCGCTTATCTGGTGGAAAAAGAGGAGCACCACTTTGGTTTCTTCGTCTTTAAGACGTTAGAAATCGTACGCGTCCAATGCAAGATGGCACGGCTCACTAAGGATAAAACGTGTTTAATTTTTAGTACGTCTTCAGCAGCGGAATGGGGTAGAAAAAAACATAATTATCATGGTAAGGCAGAGTGGTTTGGAGTCTATTCACCAGATACAGGAAAGGTCTATATGATAAAGGTAGCAGAAGCAGGAAAAGGATCAGAAATGACCCTGCGATTATTGCCACCAAAAAATAACCAGGAAAAGTATATTAATTGGGCTACAAATTACGAAATATAAAAACAGACAGCGGAGATTCAATATTCTCTGCTGCCTGCTTTGTAGCGCGCCCAGCAGGACTCGAACCTGCGGCCAATTGTTTAGAAGACAATTGCTCTATCCACTGAGCTATGGGCGCATATTGATTAGCCAGAACTCAGATATTTCCTAATTTCAGGTACCATAATAGCAAGAGTTATCGCTGTGTGTCAAGTACTGGAAAGACGTTTTTTTGGCGAGAAAAGAGGCCTGGCTCCAGGATTGCATGGCCGAGGTGTGGGGTAAACTTGACAAGGGAGAGCTGAGCGCATATAATACAAAGGAAATCCGAGTTAGCAGGTCAGGATTAGAGAGAGGATAACGCTCTCTCTGATACACAAATACATGTCAATCAGCCAGCAAAATGGAGTAGAATGAATGAGTCAGGCATTTGAACTAGAACAGGCATACAGTGCTGGATTTCACGTTCCAGAAAACTATGCATTTAAGTCCCAGAAGGGACTGAACGAGACAATCGTTGCACAGATATCCGAGATGAAGGGTGAGCCCAGTTGGATGCGAGACTTCCGTCTCAAGAGCCTGAAACTCTTCGAGAAACGTCCGATGCCGACCTGGGGCGCGGATCTCTCGGGCATCAACTTCGACGATATCTATTATTATATCAAACCGGTGCGCGAACAGGGCAAGACCTGGAACGATATTCCTAGCGAGATTAAAGATACATTTGATCGCCTCGGTATCCCTCAGGCCGAGCAGAAATATCTGGCAGGCGTGACGGCTCAGTACGAGAGCGAGGCCGTGTATCACAAGGTGCGCGAAGATCTGGAGAAGCTGGGCGTGATCTTCACGGATATGGATACAGCGCTGCGCGAATATCCTGACCTGGTCAAAGAGCATTTTGGCACAATCATTCCACCCTCCGACAACAAATTTGCCTCGCTGAATAGCGCGGTCTGGAGTGGAGGTAGCTTCGTCTATGTGCCAGAGAATGTACGCGTTGAGATTCCGCTGCAAGCCTACTTCCGCATCAATGCCCAGAACATGGGCCAGTTCGAGCGCACATTGATCATTGCTGCTCCTGGTTCGTACGTTCACTATGTTGAGGGTTGTACCGCACCAAGCTACACCAGCGATAGCCTGCATAGCGCCGTCGTTGAACTGAAGGTGATGGAAGGCGCGCGCGTCCGTTACACCACCATCCAGAACTGGTCGAAGAACGTCTATAATCTGGTCACGAAGCGTGCGGCAGCGTACCGCGATGCGACCATGGAATGGGTCGATGGCAACCTCGGCTCGAAAGTGACCATGAAGTATCCAGCAGTGCTGTTGATGGAGCCGGGCGCTCGCGGTGACGTGCTCTCCGTTGCATTTGCAAACGATGGCATGCACCAGGACGCTGGCGCGAAGATCACGCACCTCGCACCTCACACCACTTCGCAGATCCTGTCGAAGTCAGTCTCGAAGGGCACAGGGCGAGCTTCGTATCGCGGCCTGATCCGCATCAATCCGGGCGCACACCACACCAAGTCAAGCGTACGTTGTGACGCTCTGCTGCTGGATGAGGATGCACGAACTGATACGTATCCAACGATCCGCGTCGAAGAGAATCAGACCGAGATCGGACACGAGGCAACCGTCTCCCGCGTTGGCGAGGATCAGCTCTTCTACCTGATGAGCCGTGGCCTGGACGAGTCGGAGGCTTACTCCCTGATCGTCAACGGTTTCATTGAGCCGATCACAAAAGAGCTGCCAATGGAATATGCGGTCGAACTGAACCGTCTGATCCAGTTGGAGATGTCCGGTAGCGTGGGCTAAACCCAAACTACGACAAAGAAAAAACACCTCCGCACTTTTCTTGAGTGCGGAGGTGTTTTTTGGCCTATATGCAAGACGTAATTGGCACGAAAAAAGCAGTGCATGGAGAAACGTATGCAGGTGAGAAACTTTCAAATAGAGGATTATGACGAGGTTGTCGCTCTGTGGGTACAGGCGGGACTTGAGCTAAGTCGATCGGATACCCGCACAGGACTCGCGCAAAAGCTGGAACGCGATGCCGACTTATTTCTGGTTGCCGTTGAGGAAAATGTGATTGTGGGTGTAGTAATGGGCACGTATGATGGGCGCAGAGGATGGGTGAACCATCTTGCTGTGGCTGTGCACTATAAGGGGAAGGGGCTGGGGACACAGTTGATGCAGGAAATGGAACAGCGCCTGCATGAGAAGGGCTGTTCCAAAGTAAATTTATTGATTGAGCCGACAAATGCTGCTGTTCAGGATTTTTATCAGCGACTCGGCTATCAACGAGATGAGTTGATTTTTATGGAGAAGTGGCTATGAGCTTCAATAAAGAGGATATGTATCTCTTCTTCCCGCAGTGGGAGGGCTCAGGGAAGACGAACGAGATCTATAGAGGAGCCACAACCCTTTATCAATCCCTCAAATCCAGCATTCCCTTCACCGAGATCGAGGTGGAATCTCATCACGAGCCACTTATAGAGCAGGATATTGTTGGATATGCTCATATTCTGCGTTATTTGCAAGAGGTTCATCATCTCTTGAACACAAAAAAACCACAGCGCATTTTCACTCTCGGGGGCGATTGCGGAATTGAAATTGCGCCTATTTCCTTTCTCAATAAGAGATATGACGGGGATCTGGCCGTGATCTGGCTGGATGCACATGCAGATGTAAATACACCACAATCATCTCCGAGTCAGACCTTTCATGGGATGGCTCTTAGAACGCTGTTAGGGGAGGGAAATCCAAAACTGGTGGAAGCATTATTTTCGAAGCTTCTCCCCCGGCAAATTTTTCTCGCAGGAGTCAGAGATCTTGATCTTCCCGAGCAACAATTCATCGCACGCAAACAGATAGCCTCGTTTACGTGCGAACAACTCACCTTGCATCTTGATGATGTCATCGATACCATCAAGAACCAGGGATTTTCCCATGCCTATCTCCATATAGATGTAGATGTTCTTGATCCTCTCTCCTTCCCTTACGTCAAGTGCCCCACCCCTCATGGTATAGCACCTGAAACGTTGCAGCGCATGCATCAAGGGATGATAGAAAGCCTGTCACTGGTTGGATGTAGTATCGTCGAATTGACACCTCCAGGAGAGGGGGAAACACAAATGATCGAGCAATTGGCTTCACTCTATTCATCTTTTCTCAAATGAGGAAACGACGATACTAAAAATCTTTCAGACGCTGGTAGACGCCCCAGACGGCACATAGACCAAGGACAGGCAAGATGATGACACAGGCTAGCATGAAAAAGCTCAGATAGCTGCTGGTATCCTGAAGTGTCTGGTTAAAGTGCGTGCGATTGGCCTGACTGAGCGCGTCTATTGCGTCCGTGAACTTGCCAAACGTGTTATTTGAGATACCAGTACTGATCCTTTCAGCAGTCAGAATACGTTGCGGATCGCTCATATTGGTTGCAGCCGAGCGTATTGTGCCATCGATGCTATAGTATTTCTGCCAGTTTGCCTGCATAGCGGCCAGAGGCTGAATCTCTTCAGGCCAGGTCTGATTTTTCTGAGCATTTGAGATAAGCGTACGTACCTGAGCTGTGTTATTCCGCCAATCCTGGGCCCAATGGTCAGCGTCCTGCTGATCATTATACTCAAGAGCAATCAACCAGCGCGACTCATCAGCATTGGCATCGGTTCCATAGCGCTTGAGCAAAGCTGCATCATAGACGCTATTATAATCATCGTTCACCATCTGGCTAAAATCACCATGCGGCCCGCTTAATTGCGCGAAATGGCTGATCACACCAATGCCCAGAATCAGACTACCAGCCAGAGCCAGCACGAGTCCCAGATTGACCAGACGATGCGTAATCAGCGTCATACGCAGCATGGTATAACCGAGCAAGAGCCAGAGTACAACGTTCCCCACTATCGCAAAGAACAGATTGCTGCCCATCTGCGAAGTGGCCTGATTGTAAGCAGCATCGAGATGCGCTTTATTGATGCCACTCAGACAATCCAGGTTGGTATGAATGCTACTGAGCGCCCAGGTCTGCGGGGCAAGAGTCTGCCCATTCTCCTGGCAAGTTGGGATATTGGTTTCGGCAAATCTGGGCGAGCCATTCGGATTGCTCAAGGGAAGCTGGTTGATATGCTGATTCAAGACGCTATTGGCCTGCTGATAAGCATGGCGTGCATTGAGCATGTGCGGATCTTGCGAATCGGCAACATTCTTTGCCTGGCTGTATTCCGAACGCATAATCGCAATATCGCCGATGTATTCCTCAAAACCAGCCATGATGCGATCGATGGCAGTCCGTTCGCCTGGATAGGTGACATTGTGCGCGGCCAGATAGAGTTCCTGATTAGCCTGGGTGATCTCGGCGGTGATCGTACGATCATCGCAATCGTGTACACTCAGATTGCCAACACTGGTCGCATAGCCCACAACGCTGCACGGCGCAAGCGTCTTGAGCGGAGCGGTCGCCAGATAGTCGGCAGATTTGGCATCGATATCTTCCATGTATTGCGCCATCGATTGAGCGGCATCAATACTGGGAATACTGCCATTTGCGACGGTATTCAGATCGTTGCTTGCCTCTTGAAAAGACTGCATCTGAGTCAATGCAAGGATCAGACAGAGCAAGAGGCTCAACAGAGCCAGGAGCATAAACTGGCCTTTGAGCGTCTTCAACGAGGCTAACAGGACATGTGTGTTGAACTGACTTCTACGAACCATATTTTGCGCAGTCGTACTAACAGGGGGAGTACTGAGCGTTGACTGTGTTTTTTGTGTAATCACGTCTCTTCTCTCTTTTTCCGGCTCACTTGAGCTTGCTGGTGCGACCAACGTTAATGGCCAGCGTCTTGCGAGCGACTGCGTCAGCCTGAGTATTCAGGCGTATCGTGCCGTTGGCATCGCGCAGCACGATCGTGCTCAACAGGCGCGTGATATGCTCATTTCTGGTACGCTCACTCATCTCCAGGGCCTGACCGAGAAGGCGAGTAGCTTTGTCACGATCTCCTTGCGCCAGCGCCTCCTGCCCGGCTTTGATCACATGCGCCAGTTCTTCCTGATTGGTATAATGGGCAATGTGCTGCTCAATCTGGGCCGCAAGGGCATGATCCTCCGTCCATTGCACAAAGACCCAGCCACTGCGCTCGCTCTTCTCTTCTACTTCATCCTTGCCACCTGCGAGATATTTGATGCTAGGACGAAGCATAAGAAACTGCTGGCCGGGAGGATAGATCGGCACGGAGAGATCGACGAGATATTCATATTGAGCACCAGCCGCAAAAGAGCCCAGGCCAACGAGCACCTGACGGGCATTGGCCGGGTCCGGTTCCAGACCAAGCGGCACGAGATTGGGAAAGACTTGCTGGATACGCTGCACCGTTACGCCTGCGGGAGTCCAGAGCTGGAGCCGGGTCTGCGTCAGGGCAGTCTTGCGAATCTCACGAAATGCAGCAACAAAGGCAGATTCAACCTGATCTGGCGAAGGAATAATATCAGCCGTGCCATGTGTTGAATCGGCCATCGCACGCAGTTCAGCGGCATCCCAATCCGTCCCAACACCCCAGGCGCTAATACTGATATTGGCAGCCTGACAGCGCTCAATCGCCTGATTGAGTAGCTCACGCTTTTCACCTTCGTTACGCCCATCGGTCAGAAACAATACTTTGGTGGCATAGCTGCGATTCTGTCCAAGCTTCTCAACAATCGCATTCAGAGCATTGCTCATACGCGTACCACCATTGGCATTCACCATCTGCAAGTGTTGAATGGCACGTTTTTTATTCTCGGCATTCGCCAGCACCGGACCAAAAGTGATACGGGCATTTTCGTTAAAGACCACAACGAGAAAGAGCATCTGCTCGTCGAGGGCCTGCACGACCTTGATTGCACCATCACGAGCGGCGCGCATCTTAGGACCATCCATCGAGCCGGAACGATCCAGAGCAATCGCCAGAGCGAGCGGAGCAGGAGCGACATTGAGCACAGAATCGACATTGAGCGAGAGAACCGCCTGCAACGTATTTTGCTCCATACGTAAGTACTGATTATTATAGGCAGCGATATGAAACATGCCGGTATCCTTCTTTCTGGCTGAATCAATATATTTTTCTATATGCATTTACGGCTACAAGAAACGCCAGGGAGCGACCTGCAATTTGCGGCGTACGATCTGCTCACGCTCAGGAGGATGCGGCTCCCTGCGCAGGTATTGAATATAGTTTGCTTCGGCAGCCGTCCTCAACGTTCTTGCCTGCGTATCTGCCACGCCTGCGATGACGGCATCATGCGCGAAACTATTTTTGCGAGCCAGTTGCCAGGCCGCATGATAGACTTCAGCACGCGCCAGGAAATAGCGTGCATCTTCTGTCCGCCCCGTCAACGTCTGCAAGGCTTCAGCTGCATGAATCACATTTCCGTGCGTGAGCGGCTCAATTTTAGCGAGATAGATATCGCAGAGGAGCAATTGAGATTCAATGTAACGCGCCGTCGCTTCACCGACCTGACCGAGAATTTTCGTCGCCTCATCCCAGCGTTTCAGCTCGATCAAAGAACGCGTCATCCCCAGGATCGCTTCCGTATTCGAGGAATTGGCCTTCAAAACCACGGTATAGAGATCGACCGAGGCCGGATGATCCCCTTGCAAGGCATAGACACGCGCCAGAGCCTGCTGTGGAGGCAGTTCGCCCGGCAGTTCTGCCATCAGTTCGCGATACTGATCGGCAGCCTCGGTCAGCTTTCCCTGCGCTTCCAGCAAGCGGCCCATATACCAGGGAACCTTCCAGTTGCCAGGTGCAAAACGCTGCACACTGATGATCTCGGCCAGCGCAGAAGAATAATTCCCCTGCTCAATATAGATCTCCGCCAGACGTAAGGGGGCATCGACACTGCGCCGATTTGCATTGCCAGCCTGCTTGTAGAGCCGCAATGCGTTCGTTAGATTGCCACTGCGCAAAGCCTGATCGCCGACACGCAAAAGATCAATCGCACGATCACTCTCATCCAGAGCGGCTTCACCGCGCAGACCAAGTTTGCCAGTAGTCGTCATAGAACCCGAGATAAACTGGCGCGAACTGATCGACACCCCTGGCGCGCTGCCGACCACCAGACGCAATACGCCGGACAACTGGTCGGATAATTCTTCGGCAGAGTGGAAACGTCGTGCAGGGGTTGTATGCGTACCCTTCGCGAGCAGACGGTAGAGCGCAGGATAATCCCGAAACGCTTTGTAAGACTCAGAGGACGGCATACCGAAAATGGGATTGGCCAGATCCATCAGCGAAACCAGATAGGCCAGTGTGCGACAGATCGTATAGAGGTCCGTCTGAGGCGAAGGGGATTTGACAGCTTCGGGCGCATAAAAGCCATGCGTGCCATACACATCGTCTGGATGGGGCACGTGCTTGATGACAGTCCCCAGATCGATAAGCTTCACGATCTGCGAACCATCTTTCAAAACCTCAAGCATCACATTCTGAGGTTTAAAATCGCAATAGACCAGATCGAGCTTCGCCAGATACGTAAAAGCAGGCAAAATGGCAATAATATGACGCAGCGCCTCCTCAACCGTAAACGGGCGGCCCTGCTCTTCCATAATCTCGTCCAGCGTTTTGCCGTGCACATACTCCATCACAATGTAGCCGCTCGTGCCAATCGTGATGAAATCGTAAATTGAGACAATATTGGCATGCTTGATCGTCGCCAGAAACTCACGCTCTTTCACGCTCTGCGCAACCAGATCTGGATCAGTATCGCTCAATAGAGCTTTGATGACAACGTTGCGCTTGAGCACAGTATCTTCCGCAAGATAGACAGCGCCCATGCCCCCGGAAGCAATAGCCTTCACAATTTTGTATTTATTGTGCAGAACGCTCCCTGCCTTCAGCGACGGAGAAGGAGCGGGCGTTGTTTGCGCATTGCCATTATCGAGGGAGGAGGGATATTTATAGCCACAACCATTACAAAATCCTTTACCCGGCATACGCTGCTTCCCACATCTGGGGCACGTATCCAGCACAGGAGCGGAAGTTACCGGAGGCACAAAAGAAGTCTGCGATGGCGTAGTGCTTGTTTGTAAGACGGACTGAGGCATTCCTGACAAGACAGCGCCGCAGTGTTCGCAGATGTCGTCGACAGGACTTATGGATTGCTTGCAATTAGGACAAGAAGACGATGTGCTGGTACTGAGATCTATGGGAGGCTGAGCAGTGGTCGGAAGAGTTGCGACTGGTGACGGTGAGGCGGAGATAGTCAGCAGTACAGCGCCACACTGTTCACAGATCTCATCAGCAGGCAAGACCGGCTGGTGGCAGACTGGACACATAGCCACGGAAGTATATCTCCTTCAAAATTCATACCAGGCCAGAGATGGCCCGAAAAACTGGCAGATAGAGCCATTAATAAAGCAAGCGAGTGAGCAAATGAGTAAATTCAACGTACATTGAAATTGCTCACAGCATCATATGCAAAAGTATGCGATTTCCTTTATAAATGTGAAAAGCAAAAGATGTAAATTCCTATATCTCTGCAAGCATAGCATGAAAAAACGCTCTGGAGAGCGTTTTTGAGCGTTTCAGGGAACTTTTTGAGAGAACTTTTAGATTGTAAGCTCATTGCAGGAGTAGTCACGTCAAAAAAAATGTTAGACTGAAAGCATAAGTACGCACAAGATTAATCGTAAAACGGTTATCATCGAGTATGGAGTATTTATCATGACAGGCATCCACTATCGAAAAGATGATATTTTTCTTTCAGAGGCACAGGTACTCGTAAACGCCGTGAATTGTAAAGGGATTATGGGCAAAGGCATTGCTCTGGCGTTTAAGCAGCGCTACCCAGAGATGTTTGCAACCTATCAGCAAGAATGCCAGACAGGTACATTGCGCATTGGCAAACCGACCCTCTATCGCGAAAGCACGCCCTGGATACTAAACTTTCCTACAAAAGACCATTGGAGAGAAAACTCAAAGATTGAATATCTGGAAACGGGACTTGCCTATTTCACAGCACACTATAAAGAAACCGGTATTACCAGTATTGCATTTCCCAAATTAGGCACAAAGAATGGCCGGCTGTCCTGGGATGAAGTAGGACCGCTGATGGCAAAGTACCTGGCACCGCTAGATATCACTGTATATATTTATATAACTAAGGGAGATCAGGAATATGGTGCTTGCTAGCATTAGCATTTCCTGACATCACCAGTAGCAATCTTATAAAAGCTGGCTACTACATGGGAAGATTTACCCAGGGTTTCCTCGTCGGCAACGAGTCGCGAAATCGCTCGATGGCAGAGGTCATATCGCGGGATGTTTGCGTTGGCAGAATATCGTTGAGATAGAGCAATCTCTGAGCAACAGCATCCAGGCGAAAGGTCCAGTATAGCGTCATTAAGACGTTGATGAAGAGAGTGCTACCAGTGGTGCGTTCGTTGGTGTGAGCATCGCCAAAGAGACCAGCAAGCGCTGAAAGGATCGATGTGGAGACAATGCTGGGATGGAAAGGCATGGCATGTAGCACAGCCTCAGTTGCCTCGCGGTAGCGTTGCACTTCTGGCATCTCTTTTGTCAGGCTCCAGGTGCCCAGAAAACCATCACGGCATACGAGATCAGAAACCGCCTCCAGAAAATGTGCATGACAGACACCGTGAAATGTGTCAATGCCAAAGCCAAGGCAGACGAGCAATTTTGTATCCAGATGGAGTTGATGGATGGCGGCTATACTGGAAACGTCTTCTTCTGGCGTCCCCAGACCCGGCTCGTCTCCACGCATCAAGCTATCAGTTCCACCATCGACAAGAATGATTGCATCCACCTGCAAAAGATCTATGAGTGTCTGATAAGCGGCGAGCAGTGGTTGCACGCCCGTTCGCTCGAAGCAATAAATAGGAATACGCTCCCCCTGCGTCACAAACCATTGAGCAAGATATTTCTCCGGGAAGTAGAGGCTCCTTCCCTGCGTATCTGCCGTCACCTCCATCAAAGCAGGACTCAGGCGACGACCATTCGCTGAAGACAGAGGAGAAAAGGATAGATTTGCCAGATGAACCTGCTTTCCCAGGTCACGCAGACCGAAATACAGTGGCAGACCAGTAAAAATGTCGAATCCTCCTCCCGCACCTGCCAGGAGAATGGATTGAGATTTTTCTATTTCCCGAAAAAAGGGAGGCGTCAAATAATGCATTTCTATCACCTTTATCTGTTATTCCGGTGCCCGCCAATGTTTTATAAAGCAGTAGTAGCTAAGATCTTCATGCTCTTTTTTCATTATGATCCTTTCTGAGTATACTTTTATGGAGCAGTAAATACAATGGAAGGTCTCGGGCAGGGAGGGATAAACCGCCGGGGTCCTGGGCAGGGATAAACCGCTGCCCCCTATCGCTTATGAAAATATGAGACCCTGGCTCAATGCTCATGCGTAGCGCGTCTGAAACTACGATTTGGCACAGACGTTTCCAAGAGCAGCGTTAAGAAGATCAGCTACCCCTACTGTATTAGCACAAACGTTGACTGGTATGGCAACAGGAACCTGGATGACATTGCCCGCCACGGCACTGGGGGTTCCATCTGCGACATTAGCAGAATTCGTCGAAATCATCTGCTTCATATTAGACGCAGGATTCGCCGCAATCACCTGCTTCATATTCGATGCAGGATTCGCCGCAATCATCCTGTTCGCATCAGATGTATCGACATTATTAGAGGTCAGGGGGGACAGAAAAACAGCGGCAAAAGAACAAATTGCAAATGCAATAGCGTACTTTTTCATATGTGTGCTCCTTTTCTCAGGACTACGAGACATACATCTCCCTTCAAGCTTGAAAGGAAAGGTAGAATGAATTCTATATTCACTATAGCAAAAGAAAAGCAGAATACAAGCGATAGAATGGAATGATTAAATAAAGCAATTACAAGAAAAAAGGGCAAATTACCAGCCAATGAAATAGTATGAGATGTTATTCCACGAGGGCATATTTTTCCAGTAACAGGAGTGCTTGCTTTCACGGCTGGATTTTCCTGGCGTTGCGGGGTACAATCAAGGCGGGAGACGTAACCTGGAGGGAGAAGAGACGTAGATAGTATAAGAGTTCGTTTTGGCTCTCACTCAAATTAAGCGAAATTCAGAAGAGGTAGGATACATACTTGGCTCGCTGCCTGAATCCGCGCTCCGGTGGAGGACATGAGAACCCGGACAACGTTGTTAGCTGTCAGCGTTGCGATTTTCTGGTCCAGGGAGCGCATATTGGTATCTATGAAATTGTTTCTTTTATTGGAGCTGGAAGTTATGGCTACGTTTACAAAATTCGGGAGCCCAATCCGCTAAGCCGCATACTGGCCCTGAAGGTGCTACGCCTGGATCAATTTACAGAGAAGGCCCAGGCAAACTTTTTTCAGGAAGCCAGACGCATTGCCAACCTCCAACATCCTGATATCCTGCCCGTCTACAATTTTGGCCAGCTAGAGGATAGCGAGCAGCCCTATCTCGTCATGGAGTATGCGCCACAGACGATTCTCGATCTTTTCCGGCAGGCTGATGGGAAACAGCGCAACGCTTACGCCGAAGAACTGGTCCCATATATTCAGCAGGCAGCAGATGCGCTCCATTATGTGCATAACCAGGGCCTGATCCATCAGGACGTAAAACCCGGCAACCTGCTGATTGGACGAGGCGGGCAAATTCTCCTCTCCGATTTTGGCACGACCTATTACCTCGGCATGCAAACACACGCATCGCTGGGCGAAGTCACAGGAACAGCAGCGTACATGCCTCCCGAGCAATGGCAGGGCGCGCCACGCCGCGACTCGGATCAATACGCGCTGGCAATCTGTTGTTACGAATTGCTCACCGGGCGTACACCATTCGTCTATAAGCGCCTGGAAGAGATGTGGAATGCCCACCAGAAACAGCTACCACCCTCGCCGCAAAAATGGAATTCCCGCGTGCCCGTCGAAGTAGCAACCGTGTTGCAACGAGCATTGAGCAAAGATTATCGCCAACGCTACTCCAGCATCTTAAAGTTCGCGGACAGTTTTACGACAGCAGTCAGGCTTGCGCAACAGCGCTATCTCTGCCATCAGTGTGGGCAACAGAACCGCACAGGCGCACAGCGCTGCTCCTCCTGTGGAGCAGAACAGGGTAATCGCAACTGCCCCTACTGCGATACGCCAGTACGCTTTGGTCAGCGCTGCTGCTCACATTGTGGCCGCCTCACGATCCCGCCTGATCTTGTCGAGCATAGTCCTTTGCTTGGTACGACCCTGCGGCAAGGACGCTATACACTCAAACGCGTCCTCAAACAATCTGAAGAGACAGGGATTATGGTAGCGGTTGCCAGCGATGAACAGAACGGGGGCCAGCGCGTGGTATTGAAGCGCTGGGAGTGCGCAGATGAGCCAATGGGACAAAGAGCACGCGACGTAGCATATTATGAACGTGTAACAGAGCAGATCGCCCGACTCAAACATCCGCTACTCCCCCAGGTACTGGACCGCTTCGCCGAGGGACGCCATTATTATCTTGCAGAAACATATATCGACGGAGAAACCCTGGAGGAACGACTGCAAAAGCTGCTTCGTCCTCTTGCCGAGCGTGAAGTTCTAGGCTATATGAACTCGCTATTGAATGTGCTTACGGTATTGGAGCAGCAGAAGCCAGCGCTTCGGCAATATGACATTGCACCGGGCAACATCATGATCGACGCGGCACGCGGTCGAGCCATACTGACTGGATTTCAGGTGCCACCACCGCCACAGCCATCACATCCAGCAGTTCGTTCGGAACGGTTCCGCAGACGCACCACGCGCAAACTGGCAATCTCGCCCTATCTTCCTGTTCAGGATAAACCATTTGACCAGCGCACCTGCATCTATGCCCTTGCGGCCAGCATGCATCATGCATTGACCAACGTGGCACCACCGCATTACCCGGCGTATCCACCCGTTCGCTTGCTCAATCCAGCAATCTCTCCAGGATTGGAAATCATCCTCAGTCGAGCACTCACGGAGGATAACAATGGACGCTACCAGACCTATGCGACAATGAAAGCAGACATTCAAAAACTGCTCTAATATGACCTTCAGGCTATGACCATTTTTTGCTGCAAATTTCTGCCTTGAGAGAACGTAGTATAGAGCGAGGTCCATCTCACCCATTGCCAGTCCTATATGACCGGCAATATTGGAATATCGCCCATGTTCATGGTATACTTGCGCAAACCACACAAGGAGAAAGGCAGTTGATGAGCAATGTCGCGCGCGCCGATGAGGAACTACTGATCGCGCGAAGCCAGCGTGGAGACGTTCAGGCGTTCAACCAGCTTGTATTGCAGTATCAACAAATACTTTATAGCGCCGTCTTTCGCCTCGTTGGCAATCAAGATGTCGCCTCCGACGTCACACAGGACGCCTTTTTCGCAGCCTTTCGTGCCATCAAATCGTATCGTGGAGGTTCTTCTTTTAGAGCCTGGTTGCTACGTATTGGCACAAATCTTGCCTGCGACCATTGGCGACGAATGCAGCGACAACGTACGGAGTCTCTTGAAAACCTGACAGATGAAGAAGAGCTACACTCAGCCGACCTGCTCAGCATCCTGGCAACGAAAGATCCTGAGGAAAATCCTGAAGCACATTTGCTCACCCAGGAACTACAGGCATACATTCAACAGGGCCTGCAACAGATCCCCCTCGACCAGCGTACAGCGATTATCCTTTGCGATATAGAAGGGCTCGCATATGAAGAGGTAGCGGAGATTATGCAGGTTCCACTCGGCACAGTGCGCTCTCGTATTTCACGCGGGCGTACCCGGTTGCGAAATTTCCTGATACAACATCGGGAACTTTTACCGCGTATATATCGTCATAGTGCTAATGACGACTAGTTTTCGCAAATGGGTCGAGGAAGGACAGCAGTTCCTGCCCCGAGAGGTAGGAATGCGGATGTATCTCCGCAGAGGTTAAGTGAAAAGGTATCAGGAAGTATAACGGAGCAGCTACGTGGCAGAAATTGAGCAGCACTTAACGATCGAGCAACTTTCAGCATTGCTGGACGGACAACTATCACAAAGTGAGCAGGAATACGCGCAGGAACACCTGCCGACCTGTGAGCAATGTCAGCAACAACAGGCAGAGCTTCGTCAGACGGTAGAGTTCCTCCATGCCTTGCCGCAACCAGCACTCCCGCGCTCTTTTGTGCTCCCTCTGGATACCGTTTTTGCAGAACCTGTCCCGGTCGTCGCCCCTGGCAAGAAACCTTACCACTTGCCCACCAAAGCAACATCATCAACACAACAAACATTCTGGCCATCCTACCTGCGCACGACCATACGGGTCGTCAGTACACTTGCAGCCGTAGTAGGCATTGTCTTTCTGCTCTCTTCGCTGCTTCCCACATTCGTCAGCCATACATCAGAAGGCAACACAGCCTCCACTGCCAGCATGGCTGTGCCGCCAACAAATGCCCTCCCGAAGGATGTCAGCGTAACGCAGGAAACCATCAGTCCCCACACAGCACCAGCGCGGACACCGTTGTCTACACAACCACAAGCGACCTCTGCCCAGATTCAAGGGACACCCATCCAATTTCGAGCAACACCAGGCCAAAGCTATCGTCCAATGCAATCTAGCACGCGCCCGGTGGATACTTCTCCATCCATCACGACAGTGTTTGATCTTAGCACGCTACAGGGCCGTACCACGCTGGGCTTTCTTCTTTTAGTGCTAGGAATATTAGGATTAATGGTCTTCAGACGTCCAAAGCCAGTTTCCTGACACATCGACCAGCCTCTAATCGTTGCCTCTCCATGTCCCAAAATGTCTTTCCATCCTCAACAAAACAATAAGCAGATGGCAGTGTCTCAACGATCTCGCTGGGAAAATCACAGTGCAATCTTTAGTCTGGACAAAAATTGGCCCACTCATAAAGTCTAAATTGGCACTTGTCCTGGTGTGGATACATACATTACACTATGTATTGGTGTCATCCAATCAGGAGAAAACTATGCGTCAAAGGACCAGCAATCGCCAGCCAATACCGGCTTTGAGCAAGACAATCCATACCCTTATTCAGCTTGATCGAAGCAGTAGCCAGCCATTATACCGCCAGATCTGCGAAAGCCTGCGCGAGGCCATTCTTTCCGGCAGACTCGCAGAAGGAGCACGGCTGCCAACAGAACGGGCGCTGGCGCAACAATTGAACATCAATCGTACCACCGTCATGAATGCGTACAATGAATTGACAAGCGAAGGGCTGATCGAGGGACACGTCGGGCGAGGGACCATCGTCAAACGAAGCTATCAGTGCGCTGAAGATGATCTGCCTGATCAGGATATGCCCTCCTGGCTCTTTGGTATGGACGAAGAAGAACAGGCGGCGCTCGGACCCGATGCACGTGTTCTCGGTGAAATGACAGCTCAGGATGGGCAGAAAGAGATCATCTCATTAGCGCTGGGAGCGCCAGCACTCGATTTGCTTCCGACAGAACAGATACGCCAGATCGTCAGTAGCGGGCTTGCAGCCGCGCAACAAGCCGCGCTGGGCTATAGTCCCGTCGAAGGAATACCGAACCTGCGCCGCGCCATCGCCGCACGCATGCGCAAGCGAGGAGTCGCCATTGATGCCCAGCACATCCTGATCCTCTCCGGTTCGACACAGGGGATTGGCCTGATTGCACGATTTCTCTTGAATCCGGGTGATGAGGTCGTCGTCGAAGTGCCAACCTATATTGGGGCCGTCCAGGCATTTCGCGCCCTGGGTGCACGCGTGATCGGTGTGCCAACCGATCATGATGGGATGCGCGTGGACCTGCTCGAATCGATTCTCGCAAGACGCACGCCGCGCTTCATCTACACCCTGCCTACTTTTCATAATCCCACAGGTGCCAATCTTGCGCCTGAGCGTAAGAGGCGGCTGCTCCAGCTCGCACGGCGCTATCAGATTCCCATCCTTGAGGATGATCCCTATGGTGAAGTCTATTTTGGCGAGAAAGAGCCGCAGCCGCTCAAAGCCCTGGACACGCACGGTCATGTGCTCTACCTCAGCACCTACTCGAAGATCCTGGCACCCGGGCTCCGTGTAGCGTGGCTGGCGGCACCCGAGCCAGTTATCGAGCGGCTCGCCCTCCATAAACAGATTTTCGATCTCAACACCAATGCCATCAGCCAATGGATCATCTCAGAGCTCATACAGCGCAATCAGCTGGACAGTCATCTGGCGCATCTGCGCCAGCAATATCACAAGAAACGCGACCTGATGCTTGATGCCATCGCCCGTTACTGGCCTGAAGGCAGCCGCATCAGCCTGCCACAGGGAGGCTTTAGCCTCTGGTGTCGTCTGCCTGGAGACATGCGTGCGCGCACGTTGCTGCGGGAGGCCACGCAAGAACAGGTCGCATTCATGATAGGAGAGCCCTTTCATGTGGATGGAGGAGGACATCAATACGTACGTCTGAGTTTTGCCTCCCCCACAGAAGCACATATCGAAGAGGGTATACAACGCATCGGATGCGCAATGAAACGCATTCAGGAGCGCAGGCAGCCGCGCGAAGAACGAGAATTCTTGCAACGTATGCCAATGGTCTAAGAGCGATAGCCAGCGTTTCTGCTTCGCTAGCGCCGACGTTTAAAAAGCGACATATCGACGGCCAGATACTGCGCCAGACTATAGACAGCCGGACGACAGGATGCACGCAGACGCTGGCGTACAAATTTATCCTCGGGCCAGCACACCCGGGATAGATCAATATTCCTGCGTTTAAAAGCAGCAAAGAGTGAGGTGAAATCATCAACGCGCTCACAAAGTAGACAGAGTATCGCCTGCTTTTGCACAGCAGGCAGGAGCAACACGCCCTCAACAACGCGCTCTAACAGTTCCTCAAAAGCCATACGCTGCTCCAGCACGCTGAGCGGATCAGCCATTCCCTCACCAATAGAAAGCAGTACTGTACCCGTCAGGATTTCCCCATCGCTTGCCAGAGAAAGTGGCGAAAGAGGTTTCTGCGGCCGTAAAAAATTGATAACCTCATTGGAGACACAGCGTCTCAGATAGCCTGGAAGATGGTGAATCTTCTTGCCAGGGAGAGCAGCGGCCAGCTTTATGCGCACACGTTGAGCCAGATCCTCACGTTCTGCTTCATAGAACGTCGGAGAGCGGGCAATACGTCTGATCAGGGAAACAATAAACGGGTCGAGTTGCAACAAAAAAGCGTCTACATCATCACCAAATTCAAAGGACTCTGGAGGCTTGTCATGCATCATATGCCACCTCATGTGGTGCTGGAAAAGAGAATATTACAGAGCCGTAAGTATTGATGTATACCTTCATATACATATTAGCATAATTATAGAGATAAATTCAATGCTAATGAGCAGGAATTGCAACAAGTTCTTTTTCATGTTATGATACCTGGAAAAGGTAAATAGTTTCATAGAGCCTGGTCCCTCTCATAGATAGATGAAAACAATGCTATTTTTTAGGACAAAAGCTGTATAGAGCGATCTTCATACGCCGTCACAGGATCAACAGTGTGAGAACAGCGCCAGAAAGCCTTCGTCACGAGCCAGCCATTAGTTACATCATCGGTTACAGAGTTGTAAAGAATTCGTACTCCAGCTGGCAACCCGCCACAAAAGAAAGATAGCAATGGTGATACAAACAAAGAATGATCTCTCTCCCTGGAGGCCAGTCTGGACCATCCATCCTCCAGGCTGGGACAATTTGCTCTATGAGCTTGAGCAGGAAGTCAGAGGTCTGCCGCGCTCACCACAGGCATACGTCTTAAACATACGTTACGACATTCAGGAAGTAGGAAAACTTCTTCAGTCATGGGGTCTCCCATGGCCAATTGTAGCGGCTGGTTATCTCCTCTCCTACGAGGATCAGCTTTTCCAGAAGAGGCCGATCAATGATCTCCTGCAAATACAGGGGCATAAACGAGAGGCGCTCAACTACATGCACCATATTGAAGATGATGATTTATCTACCTTACTCAATCCCCCTTACAAAGACCTTGGCGGATTGCTCATCGCGCTTGCCGTCTATATAGTAACTTTAAGAAAACATGCGCAAAAAAGAGGAGAGGGGCAATCTTATCAGCCAGAGGACACAACACAGATAGAGGCAGCGGGACAGGCATTGCTGCATATCACCAAGCGGCTTGGCATATGGCATATGAAACGCCAGATAGAAGATCTGATCGAGCAGATCTGTTTCCCCCAGCGTTTTCACGAAGACAAACAAGAGCACACCCTGATTCTCACCAGAGATGCTCCCAGGCTTGATGCAATCCAGCAACTGCTCACCAATTTTTATGAAGAAACAACAGAACAAAGTATTCACATTGAGTGGGTGCCGTGTGGTATAGCAGGGCTCAAACGCCGTCAGCAAGATGCATATACTACAGCTACCACACAAAAGTCTCAACTGGTAGGGACAGATCTGGTCACCTTTAATATCACAGTATCAACCGTCAAGGACTGCTATGCCGCATTCGGCGTTCTCAGCCAGCTTGGCTATATCCAGGACCGTGTTTCAGATCAGATTGCCAATCCCAAGCCAAACGGCTATAGTCATATTGCCCTCAACCTGATCCTCAATGCTCGGCACCCATTCTTTCAGGAGAGCAGATGGCAACAAGAGCAACGATATAGTTGCCAGCTCCAAATTACCACATCACTCATGCAAGCAGTCATGCATTATGGCTGTCTCTATCCAACATGTTACGACCTTTACACGCAAACATATTCTCACGAAAACATACAGCCGAAACAAAGCACCAGGGATTTCTGGCAAAGCAATGGTGATCACATCTTCGCCTCAATGTGGGAGGACATCCAACGTATTACCTCCCCTTATCGAGATCCCGAAAAGCCAATCATCGTTTACGGCGAAAATCGCAACTTCGTCGCCCTTCCCAAAGGGGCCACGGCACTTGATTTTGCCTACGAAATCAATATCCAACTTGGCGAGAAAGCAGCCGAAGCGTTTGTGAACAATCGCAAGGTTGAGCTGAAACATGTGCTGGATGCAGGTGACATCGTTGAAATCAGAACGGCAAAAGAAACGCAGGTACAAGAACACTGGCTTGATGAAGCATATGCAATCACGCCAAAGGCGCTCACGCACCTCAAAGCACTACTCAAGCGCATCCATTTAGAGCGTCGAGGATTTGACCTCATCCGCGAAGCGCTGGAACAGCAACAATATACGTTTTCATCAGAAGACCTGGAAGAACAGATACATCAACTGGTAAAAACACACAAACTCGGCACGAAGAAATTTTATCTGAAACAAATTTCAGAGAAATCAACTGGAGTCCATAGCGCTGAGTGGGCCGCAGAACAGATTATAGTAACTCTTGACGCAAAATATGCTTCTACTGTTTCATTGGAATATCAAGGATTTGACCTCATCCGCGAAGCACTGGAACGACAACATTATATATTCCCATTAGAAGATTTAGACGAACAGATACATCAACTGGTAAAAGCGCATAAACTCGGCACAAATAAGCATTATCTGAGGCAAATTTCAGAAAAATCAACAGGAGTCTATAGTGCAGAGTGGGCTGCACAACGTATTATAGCAACACTTACTACAAAAAGTACGCCTGTAATTTCAGAGGAACCAAATTGGATACCAGTCCAACTTGTAGCAGATACCAATCCCTATCGTACATTGCGTCTTTGCGCCATATGCCAACCAACCTATGCCATACATAAGGAGATTGTTGGATACGCGCGCAGGCCAGGCAATGACCTCATTGTCCATAGTATTCATTGCTCACGAATCACCCGCACAAAACAGTATCACAAAGCATTTATCCACGCACTCACCTGGAAATATAATCCGCCGGTATTTCAGGTTGGCTTCCTCACGCTGGCCCTGGATCGGCAGGGCTTAATTCTGGACATCACCCGCAGATTGCGCAGGCACCAATGCCTGCTCCTCACCATACGAGCTGAAATCATCTCGAAGCTCAAAAAAGCCGAGCTTCGTTTCACGATAGAGACCCATGATATCCATGAAGCCTTCAGTATCCGTGAAGAGATCAAGAAAATTGACGCGGTCAACACCGTCGAATTTGATCCAATTACTACGACCACAAGTATTTATGAGCAGTTGCAGCTGCAACCGAGCAAGAAGGGAATAGCAGTTCAAATTACAGCAAATGATATTTTGCTCAATCTTGGACGGCGTGCACCGATTTTGAGAAACCTTTTTGATATCTCGCGCCCGACAAGTGGACCAATGTTTTTCGGGCGCTCGGAAGAAATCAAGATCCTGCAACGCGAACTATGCGAAGAAGCACGAGGGCGAGCCATACTCTTGTACGGTCCACGCCGTTCGGGCAAGTCGTCACTCTGCAAAAACTTTCTGGACCGCTATACACCGCCTTCTTGCTGCACGGTCTTAACCTCGCTCCAGGGAGCGGGTCATCAGACAGAAGCAGAGATCCTCGAGCACATCGCCACTGAGATATGCGCAGCATTTCAGGAGCAACATCAGCTTTCTGTCCCTGCCTGGCAAGAGCTACCAGGGAGTGATCCCGAACAACGTTTCAGGTACCTGATCACACATTATCTTCATCAGCAGCCACATCTCCGCTTAATTGTGGCCCTGGATGAATTTGGTGGTGTATTACAGGCATACGAAGCAGGCATTCTCCAGCTCCGTTTTTTCATCTACTGGCGTGGCCTTATCAGCACACTCTCTCAATTAAGCCTCATCCTGGTTATTCCGAGCAGTTCGCATAAACTCATCAGCCAGAGAGATCTAGCCAATGCATTCAGTTTCGCGCAACCACTTGCGCTTAACTATCTCGATCAAAAAAGTGCAGAACGATTACTCGTCGATCCGCTCCGTGAGCAGCATATCGCGCTGCATCCCAACGTTCCCATACGAGCAATTGAGCTTACTGGAGGCAATCCATACTACATGACCCTGCTTGGCTTACAGATCATCACTCAGCTCAATCGAGAGCCGCATAAACAGCTTATTACAGAGGAAGATCTCCACAATATTGTTGAGCATATCATGAATGCCAGTTCAGCACAGAACTTTCTCTTTTATCGCGAAGAACTACAAAGCGAGGACGAACAATGCGTTTTAGAAGCGATCGTCGAACTCACCAGCCATACCAATCAATCAAACATCTCAAGGAAACAACTGGCAGTGCATCTGCAATGCTCCGGAAAAGTCATTATCGCAGCTCTCCAAAGGCTACGTACAGGGCTGATCTTACAAGAGTTTAAAGGGGACAGCCAAAATCCCTATTACACCTTTAAAATAGCACTTGTATGGTACTGGATGAAACGAAATCGCTGGTTCTTTACGTTATAGCAGCGCGCGATACAATCAGAGGGGATTTTACATGGTAGATACATCTTTTACATGGCA
Source organism: Ktedonobacteraceae bacterium (assembly GCA_035493895.1). Classification (GTDB taxonomy): domain Bacteria; phylum Chloroflexota; class Ktedonobacteria; order Ktedonobacterales; family Ktedonobacteraceae; genus DATJHM01. The sequence goes on along the minus strand of DATJHM010000077.1, from coordinate 15,411 downwards.
AACGTTGCTCAATCCTTTTCTTAGCACTGATACAAGCAGCGAAGTACGCGGCCATGTCAGTGGAAGAAGCACAGATATTTTAGAAATCGTTACGGGCAGCCAGAGTGCTATCATTTTAACAGGTGCACCTCGCATCGGAAAAACAGCCCTTATTCGTTATCTGCAAATTCAGCCTCATGATGCATGGTCATGGCGAAAAGAAGAGCGATTCGTCCCTATCTATGAGCCATTTGCCCTTGATCAGCTTTATTTTATGCAAATCGACTTAACACAACTGGGAAATGCCCGGAGCAGGCAAGAGATGCACGCCCTTTTCATCAAAGCATGTATCCAGGCATTAACCCGAATCTACACGCTTGAGATTGCTGTAGAGGGAGAAGATTTCAAAGGTCTGCGCACCCTTTTACGCCAGATAGAGAGAAAGTTTAGCGGAACACGTTGTTTCCTCATGCTCGACTCCATCGAGCGCCTGAACCAGAGCGAGCACATTTTTGCAGAGCTACAACAGCATGAAAGGCGTACCCCACAAGAGCGGGGTCTCGCCATCCTGAATCATTGCGGGGTCATCCGCACGATGGTGGATCTTATCGACGAGTTCAACTACTTTGGCGTCATCTTCGCAATGACCAGCCTGCCAAGGCCAAAAAGCGTTGATCAATTCACGCATATTTCAGCCGATCTGGCTCGCTTCACCACCAGCACCCTGCAATGCTTTACCTGGAACGACACAAACGCCTTCCTGGCACAACAACCAGAAGACTTTGGTAGCACCTGGGCACAAGCCTTTTATAAGCTGGGAGGCAAAGCTATCTTTACCACAGATGAGCAAAACTGGCTGCGTGAGTTGGCAGGCACACATCCTTATTTATTACAACAGTGCTGCTTTCATACATTTCATTTCAAACGGGAATACGCTCAGATCAATGCTACCTGGCTCCCCTTACCAGCAAGCAATCAAAAGCAGCTCATGGAACACGTCAACCAGCGCATCACTACCTTCCTGAGCAGCCTCTGGAAACGCCTACAGGAAGCATTGGAGAAAGCTCTACCTAAAACCAGGCAGCTATTTCAGGAATTTGTCTCCTTTCTTGCGAGTTGCGATACTACCAGCGAAATCCATCCAGAGACCTGGGACAGACTGGGTCCTGAACTGCGCTATATCTTTTCCAGCGAAGGGATTATACGCAATGAACCATTTCAGCCAAAGTATACACCCGGCCTCATCTTACGAAGCTATCTTATCCAGAGAATGGAAGAGACAACCACTCCTCCGCAACGCGGCTTCTGGCTCACCATCAACCGTCCCGGTTATCAGGCGGTACGCCTCTCGCTCTCCGAACTCGAATACCGCCTGATTAAAACCCTGCTTCTGCATACGCACAATTGCAGTGAAGAAGAACTGATGAGAAATGCCTGGGGCAAATTGATTGAGCGTGCCACATTTACACAGCGCATGCACCATCTGCGCAAAAAGCTGAAAGAATATAGCAACGATACGCAATTAATCGTCAATCACTATGGAGGACAATATTCGTTAGAGCATATCGATTGGCTACATCTTGAGTGAAGATATCCGGGTTATAGCAATGGCGCTGGCGATAATGCAGCTTTTACCAGATCGTCCATGCGCCGCTTCGCCAGTTGCAAACAGGCCAGACCCAGATCGGGTTGCTGATCATACACAATAGAGAATTTCAACAGCCGTTTGTGGTTGCATCTTCGCTTCCGCTGGCGTAGACTATTGCCAAGATTCGATGCAGAAGATCAAGACAGAGAGGATAGCTGGCACCAGCATGGAACAGGATGGGGATTGGGAGATTACACCTGAGGGCCTTTATAGAGCAACTCGTGAATTTCTTATCCGCAGAAGCTACTGCTGCGGGAACCGTTGTAGCAATTGCCCTTATGTCAACTGGAGAATGGAGGGGAAGTGGCAGCCATTACCAGCAGAAAATATTCGGCGCACAGGAGGTTCGCGCCGCTCCATTGGAGGAGCCAGGGCCCTACTGGATTACCATCAGGAACAGGCCGTCCATGCACCTCATGCAGAACGGAGTTACCATCAAAAAATGATCGGGCACTATCGGCAGCTACTGGAGCGTTGGCAAGGCTAAAGAAAGAAAGAAAGGTATTGGAGACAAAAAAGAGGAAGCTTTGCAGCTCCCTCTCTCCTATTGCAGCCAGCACATCATCACAAATACATGCCAGCACTACATTCCTGGGAAAGACACAAACCAGATACCCGATCCTTGATGGAACTCCACATTCGTCCTTACGCCCCAGTTGCCATAGCCCCAGTTAAAATTGCTGGTCATCACATTGCCACCACCAAGCAATTGCTCTACCACAGCAACATGGCCGTAACCATAACTTGCACCCTGCACACCAGGCATCATCACCATAATCGAGGGAACGTGGGGAGTCGCCGAAACAGTCCAGCCAGCATTTAATGCCCCATAGTACCATTCATAAGCGTTACCAAACCAGGGCACCCACTTGCCAGTCAACGTATGATAGCGGTCCGCCGCCCACCAGGTACACTGACCGTAATAGAAATGATTGGCACCGCTGGCATCGGCATTCGGGGGTGGGGTAGGCACACCGGCATAGATATTCTGGTAATTCCCCGGGTCGTAACCATCCTGAGTTACCGCAGTCGCCGTTGCCGCCTGTACAGCGATCAAAGCTGTAGTATTGTTCTGCGTATTAAACATCTTGTTGAGCGGCTGAAAGAGTTGCAAGACCCCATGGGCCTCGCCTCCTACTGGAACGACCGTAATCAATGTTCCAAGCACAATAAAAGCGAGCAACGTAGTTACACCAACATGGATGACCATACGACGACCACGCGGAGGACGTATCGTACCAGTTCTCTTCTTGTTCGTTGCACGGATCACGACCGGGTCACGTAAGCTCGTCGTGGTACGTTGTGGCGCGGGGAGGTTACTGGTAACAGGTTGAGATGGTAATAACCTCGTGACGTTTGGAGATTGGGCATTATCAAGGGCACGTGTTGCAACGGGCGATACTGGAGCTTCGTACATAGGAGGGATCGGGGTGTGTGGGAAAGAAGCATCCTCAGGAAAAGGCAACTGTTCCACAGGAGACATTTGAGAAACAAGACCTGATCCCTCTAAAGGGCCTGTCTGGGTGCTTCTCTCATCAGGGCTAGTTTGACGATGATCCACGAACGGCATACACAAATTCCTTCAATCCAGTCGAGACACACAAAATAAGGTAATTCCGTGCTTACGATTGCTCAGCATCTAAAACTTAATCTACTCACTATCCTCTCATAGGTCAAGCGCTCTATGCCTGATATAGGACTATAAGCCTACAATGCAAAAGCTCTTTTAGCATTTCCTCACGTACATACACCATTCAAATGAACACGACTTTTACAGGCAATTGTCACGAAAACCTTCCTGGTAGGTAATTTGTGCTGCTATCTGGATACAAAATAGTAAATTTTGCTATATAATAATGTGCGTTCGCTTGTTGAAGCATTGAGCCGTGGAAGAGACCAATAATGGGAACACGATACCAGTATTTCACCTCACACAAGCCAGAAGCGATGTGTCAAGACGAGATCTCATCGCGTATTTATAATTAAGATAGACACATTGAAACATAACCCGACACATTCACAGGAATAGATTATCCCAGTGTGAGAAAGAAGTAGAATCATAAGACGAAAGAGGAAGTCTTTCGCCATCAGACTATTCCTGACCGTGCTACCATTTTGAAAAAGATGCCAGGAGCAATTCATGCCAAACTTCACGCGCCTCTGCCTGCTTTTGTTAACCATAGCTTGCTTGCTTACAGCTTGCAATACGACCGTTTTACCAAAGGGGCAGGACGCGATACAACCAACACCATCAGCAGCGTCGGACAAGAATCAAACCGATATTTGCCCGAGCTATCTTCAGCGTGCACAAGGTTGTCTGACCCCCTATGCCATGCGTGTCGCCTATGGAGTCGAGCCGTTGTTTCAGCAAGGCTACACAGGCAAGGGGCAAACAATAATTGATATAGTCTCCTTTGGCAGTCCAACTCTACGTCAGGATATGAAAGTTTTTGATCAACAATTCGGCCTGCCACCGGTAGATCTGGACATCATTTCACCACTCCATATGCCTGAATATGATCCTCAAGGAGATAAAGCAGGTTGGGGCGATGAAACCACGCTGGATGTGCAAATTATCCATGCCATCGCCCCGGATGCGAAAATCGTCGTGCTCACCAGTCCAGTAGCTGAGACCCAGGGAACCATTGGACTACCAGAGTTCCGCCAGCTTTTGCAATATGCCCTTGATCATCATCTGGGCAACATTGTATCGCAGAGCTGGGGAGCATCAGAGCTTACCTTACAGGACGAAGCCGGTCAGCAAGAGCTCGCACTCTGGAATACCCTGTTTGAGAATGCGACGAAACAGGGCATGACGCTCTTCGCATCATCTGGCGATAATGGTGCAACGGACTATGCGGACCTTTCTGCGAGCAAGATGGGCACAGTACCAACAACCAGCTTTCCGGCCGATTCGCCCTGGGTTACCGGAGTCGGTGGTACCACGATTCAGCATCATAGCCCAAACTACAGCGAACAGGCCTGGAGTAACAGCGGAGGTGGTTTCAGCCGTTTTTATAAGACCCCTTCCTATCAGCAAAACGAGTCCCAGGCGGTGAAAAATGAGCTGGCAGGTCGACGTGGCGTCCCTGATGTCTCGGCAGCGGCTAATCCATATACCGGCCTGGCAATCTATGGGCATGGAAACTGGACGCTGGCAGGTGGCACGAGCGCCAGCGCGCCGCTGTGGGCGGGCATTGCAGCCATTGGCGATCAAATGGCGGGACATCCCCTGGGCCTGCTCAATCCCGCTCTCTATAAGATTGCGGGAACTGACAAATATACGCAGGACTTTCGCGATATTACGCAGGGGAACAATACGAATGCGGCCGCTAATGTGCAGGGATATCAGGCAGTGCCCGGATGGGACCCGGTGACCGGGTTGGGCTCACCTATCGCCGATAAGCTTCTCCCGGATCTTATTCACGGCGGTTAGCAGACAGGGGATCAAGAGGGTTGCGGCTGTGAAAGGATGGATAGGTGTCGTAGAGGCGGAGATGCTCCTACGACACCTATGGTATCGCGGTAAGAAATTTGACGACAGATGCGATCTACAAAAGTCCCTTGTTGACGAAAAGTTCGGCATTCAGGATAGAGCCGCCAGCGGCACCACGGATCGTATTGTGACCGAGCACGACAAATTTATAGCCCAGGATCGGACAGCGGCGTAAGCGTCCAACGCTGACCGTCATGCCGTTGCCAGCATCGCGATCGCGCAAGGTCTGTGGGCGATCGATCTCGCGGCGATACACCAGAGCTTGAGCCGGGGCGGTTGGTAGCTTGAGTTGTTGCGGCTCAGGCACGAAGCTTTCCCAGGCAGCAATAATTTCTTCGGGCGTCGTCTCGCGCTCTAGCTCGACACTCACGCATTCGAGATGACCCTCTCGAGTCGCAACACGGTTGCAATGAGCACTGACGATCGCAGGCGCATCTGTAAAACCCTGACCCTCCTGCCAGGAACCCAGCATCTTCCGCGTCTCGCTCTCCAGCTTCTCTTCCTCGCCACCGATATAAGGGATCGCATTGTCGAGAATATCGTACGAGGGCAAGCCTGGATAGCCCGCACCGGAAATCGCCTGCATAGTTGTGATCAGCACTTTACGCAAGCCAAACGCCTGCTGCAACGGCTTCAAGGCCATGACGAGAGGCGTAGCAGAACAGTTCGCATTGGTCACAATACAGCCAGACCAGTTACGGCGCTTGCGCTGCTCTACAACCGCGAGAACATGATCAGCATTGACTTCAGGAATCAGCAGTGGTACATCCGAGGCCATACGATAATTCTTCGCATTACTGAAAACTGCCACACCCGCCTCAGCAAATGCCAGCTCAATATCACCAGCGATCTCACCTGGCAAGGCGGAGAAAGCAATTTTTATGCCGGGCAAGGCACCGGGACGACAGGCAACCACGGGCATGCGCGCAACATCAGCGGGCATCTCACTGCCTGAGAGACGCCAGCTTGTGACCTCGCCATAGGGACGGCCATCATGACGCTCTGAGGCGGCAAGCGCGACCAGCTCAAACCAGGGATGCCCCTGCAACAGTTCTATAAAACGCTGCCCAACCATACCCGTGGCCCCCAGTACGGCGACAGGGATGCGTGATTGTAAAGATTGATTCATCTGCACTGTTTCCTTTGAAAGGCTATACGAAAATACCACGCGACTATACAGCACACAACTTACGTACGATAGATAGCGCTTAACTGTGCACAGTGTTCCTCTTCGTGCTCCACCAACAAGGTCAGTATCACAAATAGCGTCTGTGGACCCATGATTTCATGTATACCATACCGCTCCCAATCTGCAAGCGAGAGATGGCTCACCGTCTGCACCAGCTCATTGCGCCGTAGCGTAAAGGATCGCAGCAAGGTATGAAAATCAAACTGTGTATAGCGCGCCACCTCGGCCCAACGCCGCTCATCCAGGGCCAGAAAAATTGGCTCGTCCCGCACAAGGATACTATAAACACGTGGCGTGATAATATCGTCGCTGGCCTTCAAATGAGCCAGAATCTCCAGGGCAGACCAGCCCTCCGACGAACGAGGAGAATGCAAAACCGCGCTACTCCAGTTTGCCACAATGCCTGTAATCCGCGCTGGCATAATCGCAAGACGCGAGCGCAAATTATCGATCCGTTCGATCGTTACCGGCATACGCGCCCCCAGATCACACAACAAGCCCGTGGGCCGAGACGAGCCCGTGGGCCGAGACGAGCCCGTGGGCCGAGACGAGCCCGTGGGCCGAGACGAGCCCGGCCCCTACCGGGCGACCTTCGCCTTCTCTTTATGTGAATGCCTCACCAGAGGGATAACAGGAGCAATCAGGTCGCGATGCAAGCAGCGGAGTGCCCGTTCGGCATCTCTATCTGCCACAATCAACGTAATCCCCAGTTCAGAAGAGCCCTGAGTAATCACCGGAATATGCTCGTGAGCTAGAGCAGTGGTTGCGCGTGCCGGACTCGTCGGCTCTGAAGTGAAGCCAGAACCAATACAAGCGCAGGCGGCCAGACCACGGCGACAACGGACCATCCAATCATCACCCATATCCAGCTGCAAGAGTGCAATAATCGAGTCAGCGGATTTCTCCTCAACCACAAAAGAAAGATGATGGCCAGAAGAGGAACAGATCGCGACCGGGGCCGCATCTGCTCGCGCGGCCAGAGCAAAGACCTGACCGGCATTTTCAGGTGCCCCAAAGAGATCGGTGCTTTCCACCGTAATCAGCGCCAGATTGCGGCGCGTCGTAATCGCACGAGCCCCACTCTGTCCATCCACCGGACCAACCACCGTCCCTCGAATATGCGGACGGAACGAATTGCGCACACGCACCGGAATGTTACGGTGTGCGATAGGGATCAGCGTACGCGGATGTAACACCTTCGCGCCAAACCAGGAGAGACGTGCCGCCTCAGCATAAGATAGGCTTCCCAGAAGATGCGCATTGGCCACCTGACGCGGATCGGCAGACAAAACGCCGTCCACATCCGTATAAATAGAGACCTCGACACAATCCAGCGCGGCACCAATCACCGTTGCCGAATAATCAGAACCGTTACGACCAAGCGTCGTCACAAAGCCAGTCACCGTACGCCCCATAAAACCAGCAGCAATCGGCACAATCCCACGCTCAACCAGAGGCAACACCAGAGCCTGAGCGTTTGCACGCGTCTCATCATTTAAAGGCTCCGCGCCAACTACCACGCCGAAAGGCTGCGACGGATCCGTCTTCGGATGCGTCGTAATAATTATTTCCTGACGAATTGGCTCGGCCGGTATCCCGAGATCATTGGTTGCAGCCGCAACCAGGAGCACAGAAAGCCGCTCACCCCAGGACGCAACTGCCGCCGTGCGTAACGCGACATCATGACCCTGAGCCGCCGTCTCGCGCAAAGCCGCTACGTCCAGAGAGAGCGCTTCTATCGCCGTTTCGAGCCGATGCTGAAGGGCGACACATTCGGCCTCGCCAGAAACGACTTCGGTCGCGGTCTCCAGATGTTTTTGACGGAGGACAACCAATTCCCGGGTGTATTCGTCTTCGCTCTGAGAACAGGCATAACGTGCGATACGCAAGAGCTGATCGGTTACGCCGGACATAGCAGAGACAACGACGACGGGGAAGCTGGCAGGCGTATCCTGAAGGGTTTGCTTGATAATTGTGGCAACCCGACGAATACGCTCACTGCTCCCAACAGAAGTTCCACCAAACTTTAAAACACTGACATTCGACTGCATAACAACCCCAACGTTCCAATCTTTCCTATTATTTCAAAAACAAGCCCCGGGCGCAGACAAGCCCATTAACTCCAAACAAAATCGCTTCAGGGCTACATGCCCTACACAAATGCGGATGTGATCGGGATCTTGACCCTACACGAATGCTACACAGGGGCTACACTTACTCCTACATCGGGCTATATGGAGGTTGTGAGCGCTGTGATAGTGGTATTTTTGCTCCTTCTCTATAATATATTCGACAGATAATGAGATTTCTGAAGGGCCCATGCGAGATCCGCTTCTCTGAATGAATTTGTTGGCGTGAATGAGACAAGCCGCGCCTCTACGAAAGGTTTGGCTTCTCCTACACCAACCACGGGCGCAGACAAGCCGCGCCTCTACGAAGGGTTCGGCTTCTCCTGCTCCACCATGGGCGCAGACAAGCCGCGCCTCTACTAAGAACTGGGCCGGGTGAGTGCTAGTTGAGCGTCTCGCCAGCATCTGCAACCGCCGCACGCAATGCCTGATCGAGATCGTCAATCAGATCGTCAATAGTCTCCAGACCAATCGAGAGGCGAATGAAATCGGGAGTAACGCCCGTCTCGAACTGCTCATCAGAGGTCAACTGAGAATGAGTAGTACTGGCGGGATGGATGATCAGCGATTTCGCATCACCAACGTTTGCCAGATGCGAAAAGAGCTCGATATGACGAATAAGCTGTTTGCCAGCTTCAAGACCACCCTTGATACCAAAGCCAAGGATCGCACCGAAACCATGCGTGAAGTACTTCGCGGCCAGCTCATGCTGCGGATGGCTCTTCAGGCCAGGATAGCTGACCCAGGTGACCGCTGGATGCTGCTCCAGGAATTCGGCGATACGCAGCGCATTCTGGCTATGGCGCTCCATGCGCAAAGGCAACGTCTCCAGACCCTGCAAGAAGAGCCAGGAATTGAAAGGAGTAGTCGCCGGACCCAGATCGCGCAAGAGCTGTACACGCGCCTTGATAATATACGCGATCGGTCCCAGGGCCTCGACATAACGCAAGCCATGATACGAAGGATCAGGCTCAACCAGATCGGGGAAGCGGCCGCTCGCCGCCCAGTCAAATTTGCCGCTATCAACGATCACACCGCCAATAGAAGTGCCATGGCCGCCGATAAACTTGGTTGCCGAGTGCACCACAATATCAGCGCCATGCTTAAAAGGCTGCACGAGATAAGGGGTTGCCAGCGTATTATCGATGATCAGAGGAATGCCATATTCATGAGCGATATCGGCCACAGCACGGATATCCAGCGTATCCAGGCGAGGATTTCCCAGCGTTTCAGCATAGATGGCCTTGGTGCGCTCATTGATAGCGGCGCGGAAATTTTCAGGCTCGCGGCTATCCACAAAATGCGTCGTAATGCCCAGTTTCGTCAACGTATAGTGAAACAGATTATACGTGCCACCATAGAGGCTCGCCGAGGAGACAATCTCATCGCCCGCTCCGGCGATATTGAGAATTGCCAGCGTCTCAGCTGCCTGCCCGGAGCCGGTCGCGAGAGCACCAACGCCACCCTCAAGGGCTGCTACACGGCGCTCAAAAGCATCTTGCGTCGGGTTCATAATGCGCGTATAGATATTACCAAACTGCTTCAGTCCGAAGAGATTGGCGGCATGTTCAGGGCTATCGAAGACATAAGAAGAGGTCTGATAAATAGGAACGGCGCGCGCATTGGTTGCGCTATCCGCTGTCTCCTGGCCTGCATGCAGAGAGAGGGTTTCAAAACCGTAGCTACGATTGCTATTGAGTGCCATAATAGTATCTAACTCCTTGATTACCACTGATTCAAGGCAGCGGCCATCTGATCCCACTCTTTCAGGAAGGCATCGTGGCCATGCGGAGAATCTAATTCGATGTAGGTGGCATCTCCACCAAGAGAACGCACCTGATCTGCCAGACGGCGTACCTGTGCAGCAGGGAAAAGAAAATCTGAACGGATGCCGACAAAGAGAGCCTTGCTCTTGATTCGGCTCAGCGCATCCTCCAGAGAGGGATAGCCAGCGCTGACATCAAACAAATCCATTGCCCGGCTAATATAAAGATAACTGTTTGCATCAAATCGGCGAGCCAGAGCATTGCCTTGATAATAGAGATAACCTTCTACATCAAAGCGTGTCGCGAAATCTGGATTCTGGGTCGGCGAAGGAATAGAAGTATAGTGAGCCGGATTGCGGCCAAAACGCTGCTCCATCCCCTCTTCGCTTTGATACGTAATCATCGCCAGCATGCGCGCCACGGCAAGTCCGGTAGTAGGGCCCTGGCCGGGGAGATAATCGCCACACTGCCAGACAGGATCGAGCATAATCGTCTGACGCGCGACCTCATTAAAAGCAATTGCCTGAGCCGATACCGAGGCAGTGGCGGCAATCACCGCGACTTTTTGCACAAATTCAGGGTAACTCACAGCCCATTCTAGCGCCTGTTGCCCACCAATCGAGCCGCCGACCACCATCGCCAGCTGACGAACGCCCAGATGCTCCAGTAGACTATGCTGCGCCCGCACCATATCGCGAATCGTCACAACGGGAAAACGCATGCCATAGCGCGTCCTGGTGCGTGGATCGAGCGAATTGGGGCCAGTGCTTCCGTAGCAACTGCCCAGGACATTAGAGCAGATGACAAAGTAGCGTGACGTATCAATCGGTCGTCCTGGACCAATAAGAGGATTCCACCAGGCCTGCTTAGCGTCATCTGGATGCTCGGGATCATGAGCATGAGCATTGCCCGTGAGAGCATGCGTAACCAGGATAGCATTATCGCCAGCGGCATTGAGCGTGCCCCAGGTCTCATAAGCCAGCGTCACCGGACCAAATACCGCTCCGGTCTGCAATGGCATACGCTCTAAAGTGTAGCTAGATACGCGATGCGTCGAATGTTGTTTGTTGAACGAGGGACGAACCTCGATTGATCGCTCTATTTGAGCCACCATTTGTCCGCTCCTTCCTGAAAAGTTACCTGAAAATTGAAACAAAAAAAACCCTCACCCTACAGGGGCGAGGGGTAAACGTCATCGCGGTACCACCCTGGTTTATCAGCGCCTCACGACGCCAACCTTTGTAAGTGTTGTATATGCCTCTACAACAGCGATAGCACTTTTCTTATCGTATAAATAGCTAACGGTCAGGGAGGGACAGATCAACACTCTGGTTGGTAACGAAACCACACGGCACAGTCTACTCGCGTTCTTCACGCCTTCAACCTGCGACTCAAGGGCCATCTTCGACACTGGTACGGCGCTGACCATCTCATCTTCGTCAACTCGCTGTAGCCGCCCGGGGTGTGTACTCTTCCCCATCACTGTCATTGTCTCTTCACGTATGAATTGCACGGTGCGCAGGGTAACAAAAAACCCCTTCATCAGGGGTCAGGCTGCTTCGCGCAATCCCCTCATCTTGCGGACTCATATAATCCGCCGGAATTGGCACCCTGCATGCTACATTGCAAGCGGGTTGCCGGGCTTCATAGGGCCGTTTCCCTCCACCCTCTGGATGAGAGCAGTTTACACTGCGTACGTGTTCTTTTTTTATGTGCGTTCTACAAGCCACTGAGTAGCGTGTACTTTTCAAAAAGTATACCCAAGTACGTGCGAACTGTCAAGGGCACACGCACAGTTTTGTTATGTACACATCATACATAATCGCTCTATTTTCATGTGATGAGAAAATGGTAGGAGCAATTACCCTTGCGATTCTATAATACAAATACTAAAAAGTGGTCATTAAAAGGGAGGTCATTCCTCATGCAAACATTTCTGCCCTGCGCAGATTTTGCAGAATCGGCCCACATCTTAGATAACAGGCGGCTGGGCAAGCAGCGTGTCGAGGGGCAGCAAATACTCACTATTATCAGCACGCCCAACTATATAGGGGCCTGGATGAACCATCCGGCGGTGCATATGTGGCGCGGATATGATGCTGCGCTCAAGCGTTATGTAAATGAGATGATCAAAGAATGGCAGCGTCGGGGTTTTCAGAATACGATGGCATATCACGATGTGAAGGAATATGAGATCGTCTATCCCTGGTGGATTGGCGATCCTCGCTTCCATGATTCGCATAAATCGAACCTGTTGCGCAAAGAGCCAGCGTATTATCAGCAATTCGGCTGGGATGTGGCTGATGATCTCCCCTATTATTGGCCCGTTTCCTCAAAATGATATGCGCCATCGGTAAACGCCGTTTCGCAAGGGAAGAGGCAAGCCACCTCTCTTGCGAAATGGCTCAAGGTTATAAGCGCTCGATAATCATGGCATTGGAGAGTCCGCCGCCCTCGCAAATGGTTTGCAGGCCATAGCGTCCACCGGTACGCTCCAGCTCATTGAGCAGGAAGGTTGTCAGGCGCGCCCCTGAGGCTCCCAGTGGATGCCCGATGGCAACTGCGCCGCCGTTGACATTGACTTTTTGCAGATCGGCATGCGTCTCACGTTGCCAGGCCAGCACGACGCTGGCAAATGCTTCATTGATCTCGATCAGATCCATCTGCTCAAGACTCAGACCGGACTTCGCCAGAACTTTGCGCGTTGCCGGGATAGGCGCGGTAAGCATATAGATGGGATCATCACCTGCCAGGGCAAACGAGAGGAAACGCGCACGTGGCCTGAGTCCAAGGCGCTCGGCTACTGTTCGTTCCATAATCAAAACGGCTGCCGCACCGTCGCTGATCTGCGACGAATTGCCTGCGGTAATCAAACCATCGGGCTTGAAGGCTGGCTTGAGTGAGGCCAGTTTCTCCAGGCTGGTATCGGGACGAATGCCCTCGTCGCACTCAAAAACTGCGCTGGAGCCATCCTCATTTTGCACCGCGATGGGTACAATCTGTGAAGCGAAACGACCCTCAGTTGTGGCGCGTGCGGCCCGGCGATGGCTCTCCAGGCTATAGCTATCCAGTTCTTCGCGACTGATCTGCCACTTCTGCGCCAGCAATTCGGCGCTGATCCCCTGGTGGACCAGCTTATTATTATAGCGGGCAATCATACGAGGTCCGAAAGGCGCGCCGGGGCCGAGAGAATTCGAGCCGATCGGGACTCTGGACATCGCCTCAACGCCTCCGGCGATCGCAATATCATATGCCCCACTGATCACCCCTTGAGCCGCAAAGTGAATGGCCTGCTGGCTTGATCCGCACTGGCGGTCGACCGTAGTGCCGGGAACAGACTCAGGGAAACCCGCGGCAAGGACCGCATTACGACCAATATTCAGGCTTTGTTCACCCACCTGACTCACGCAGCCAATAATCACATCATCAATGAGCGCCGGATCGAGCTCGACGCGCCTGACCAGAGCCGAGAGCACCTCAGCCTGCAAATCGACCGGATGCCAGTCTTTCAAGCGTCCATTTCGACGTCCTACAGGAGTACGAACAGCTTCTACGATGACAGCTTCGCGCAATGTCGCCATGACGTTTCCTCCTAAATCGTAATACGCATCTCTCATGTTACAGTAAGCCACATCCTTTTCATAGTGTCTAGCATACTTCTTATGTCCCAAAAAGTATCATTTTATTTCATGTAGAGAGATATACTACCAAATAGTCATGGTAGCTGCTACTTTTATGCTGCACAGAAAGATTTCTTTGTTATGATAGATAAAGTTATACGTCTCAGTTTAACTATCTATTCTCCAATACTAATTTTTTCTTGCCAAAAGTGAAGTTTTGAGCCACAATTAAGGAGAACACCACCTTGTCTATTCTTATTCGGTTGGGCCTGCGCCTCTTATTCAGATATCGCTGGGGTCCTTATGTTATTGCAGCAGTTCTTATCGTTGCGGGTCTGGCTGTAGGTCTGACTTCACATCAGGTCACGTATCAAAAGGCAGATCACGTCACTATCAGTCATTATCTTTCGGGATCAGACGACGGCAAAGCCTATATTCAAACATCGGATGGGACGTTGTATGTCCTGACAGAATTGGATTTCACACCGTCGCTCAGTTCTGATGCCTTACAGAGCCGCACAGCAACACTGATCTATAATCCAGATGAAACTGAGACTGTCGCGGTGGACGCCACAAACACGAGCACGCACCTCGATGGCACAGGCGCAACGGTAGTCGAACTCATCTCATATGCGAATAGTACAGATACTACCGGCAAAGCCTTTGTGACCAGTGACTATACGCAACACCCACAGGGCATCTATAGCAATCAATGGGGAGGCGGCGCGGTCCTTATGCTCGTAGGTATCGCTCTGGCGGCCATCTTCTTCTTTGCTCGCAAGAACAGCAAGAACAAGCCAGGTTATAATAATGGAGCGAACGGTATTAGCATAACACCGGCATCCGCTATGGCAGGGGGTTTTCAGCAGCAGGCGTCTTATCCACCGCAAGCCACGCCCTATCCACAAAATCCTTATGCGCCTCAGACGCCCTATCCATCTGAGCAGATGCAGGCGCCCTATTCGCAGCAGGGTATGCCTTATCCACAAAATCCTTATGCGCCTCAGGCCACGCCGCCCTATCCGCAGGCGCCCTATCCATCTGAGCAGCCGCAGACGCCTTACCCACAGGCGCCCTATCAACAGCAGGGTATGCCTTATCCGCAGGCGCCCTATCCACAGGCGACGCCAGGTTCTGGTCAGCCGGATCGCTATTCGACATTGCCAGGGGCTCTCCCTTCAAATCCATCGGGAATTGCACCGACAGTCTATGCCCCACCCCCTTATCCTCATCAGCAGTAGAAAAGAGGATGATCCCTTACTGTAACAAAGTAAGGGATCGTTCTTTTTTTTGTCTCACAGGAAGAACAGCCTCTTTCTTTGTCCCGCATTCATCTTGAAAGCTATCCAAAGCTGAGTTTAGCCGATTTGCAACACTTCGTCTGCTTTGTCCGTATATCTATTAGATGAGAAACAATCACACACGAAAGTATATGCCAATACTTGAAACGTAATTTTTCATGAAGAAGAGAGAGTAATTCTTTTTACGTTTCAAGCATGTTCTGCATAAAGGAGAGCAAAAAATGTCCTCAGAGCGTGGATGCTTTTTCAATACAGTGGTATTCCTTATAATAGTTTTTATTCC
>DATJHM010000076.1:0-5853 GCA_035493895.1 Ktedonobacteraceae bacterium | reverse complement strand
GCACGGTATGGAGTACGCAGAAGAATTCCACCGCGCCGAAAACCGCTAATCCCACCCCTGCCCGAAAACCGCCCTGCCCCTACCCGGCCAAAACCCATCCACCCAGGAACCGTAGGGGCACGGTGGATTTGCTAGGGCAGGTTTTTTCTACGCCCATACACAGAAAGAGCCGACCAATTCCCGTAGAGGCGCAGTTTGTCTGCAATGTCACGTAGATAATCCGTACCCGGTCAAGCGTCATGGCACACACCCAGTAGGGACGCCATGAAGCCGCAGCGGAATGGCGTCCGCGAACTCGCGCGATCCCGCTCACCCCGCAGACGTAGCGTTCCGCCCTTTCCACTGTTTTGCTTGCCACAGAAAACGTGTGCCATGACGTTTGACGGCGTCCCACTGGTCTGTCGAGCGTCATGGCCTCTTTTCTCCCGCCAGGAAAACGCGCTCGAGAAGCTCGTATGAGGGCGAGATGGCCGGTGGGGGTGGACGCCATTCGCCATGGCATCCCTACTGGGCGGTCAAATAAGCTCATCCGTAAAGATGTACGACACAAACAATCATGTAAAACCCTCAAGTTCCTTTAGAGATTTCCCCTCTGCTTTCTCCTATATGATCCAGGAATTGGAGCTTGAATATGGCATTGTAGATAACCATCGCCAATGCTACGCGTTGCCTGAGTCTCCAATTGGGCATGAGTGTTGTACAGTAGAGATATGATCAACGTAAAGGCGTCAGGAAAGGACCAATACTCATGAATGAATCTGAGATCAGCCAGTATATCACTGAGACATTTGAGGGCGTGGATGTTGTGGTCGCTTCGGGCGACAGCTTCTTCTTCTACAATCCGGAGAGCAACGTACCGCCGGATTACAGGTTCATGTTTGTGACGATTGTGACAAGCGATATCAATGATCAGTTCTCCAACCTCAATCGCCCGTCGGTCTTTCGCTTGAACATTGGCATCGGCAAGCAGACATTTCGCTCGCTCTTCGGCGATCCTGCACGATTTTCCGTTAGAGACAGCGCGGCGATCACCGACGAAAACGAAAGCTCCTATGACTTCACTGCCCTGGATCAAATCATGCCTCACCCGGTGTATGGTCGAATGTTGTGGGTATGCATGCTCAACCCGGGTGAGGAGACGTTTGAAACGAACGTGCGGCAACTTCTGGCTGAGGCGTATGATCTGGCAGTGAGCAAGCATAAGAGACAGGCAGCTCGTAGCTAAGCTCCCGCAGACGATTGCGGCAACAAAGGGGATAGCGGCATCATTCCGCTATCGCCCGCTTCTCTCTCTCTCCCTGACAATCTATCGGAAAAACTGAATATTCTGTTCGGATACTTTATATTGTTCAATATAACATATCCTGATATGCCTGTGAAGCGAGATGAAGCGCGTAACCGGAATTGTGCGCATAGGGCATGATCCGGGAAACGATTGTTCAGGAGGAACATCGCATGCGGAAATGAGGTTTTATTGGATTGGATGCGATGGTCTTGCTCGTCAGATGAGTCTCCCTCAAAGAGGATCAGGTACGAAAAACTTCTTCTTCTCCTACCTCCAACTTAACGCTCATGATGCTTACCATCGCACTCATTTTAAATGTGAAGAGGCAGTCAACGCCATCGATTTGAAAATGCACCTGTTTTTCTATGGATCGGAATGTCCCGAGGGGAATAGTCAGTTTTACCAGCTCCGTCTGCCCCTCTTTCACTAAAAAGATCTGGTGAATGATTTTATCATTACGGAAATATTCCAGTACATGGTCTGTCTCTTTCAAGCGAAAGAGAATGATCCCCTTATTGCCATTCCAGGATGGTTGATAGCTAAAACGGATATTCGTTGGTTTGGATGAAACGCTGTCCTGTGCTTCAGGTAGAAGGAGTTTCTTATCGTCTATAAAGCGTTTTATGCCTAAAATAACATTGAAGAAAGCCTGATCCTGAGACGACCATAACCCTTTATCAGTAACAGGTCTGCCGCCATCAGGTAATGGAAGAAGCTTAGCAAAGGAGGTCTCTTTCCAATACACATGGCGGAGTATGATTGGAATAACGTGAGCTTCTCCTCTGTTATATCGCTCCATCGCGAGCGGCACTTCTTTTTCGTACTGTTCGTGCGAGCTGATAAAATCGGAACTGACAAGGAGCAAAATAATGTGCGCAGCCTGCAACTGGCTGTTACGCTCAAGCTCCCACTGCTTGCCTGGAAGTATATCATCGGCATACCAGACACTGAGATCTCGAGGCCTTTTTAATCCTCGCAAGTGTGCATAAAAGCTTTCCATCAGTGCCTTATCTTCGGGCGCAAAAGAACAGAAAATTTTCAGTGTATCCATACAATATGCACTATAACGTAAAATCAAGCAATATGCAAATGCTTCGGCCTTTATAGTATCAGCGTGCAGCAAAGGAAAAGGGGGATATACTATGCACGCTGTACATTCATGTCAGCTTCGCGCATATCCCCCTTCTCTGAAGGGATTTTCTCTGAAGTAGTATTACCCCAGGTGTCCCTGGAACCGCTCAACACGTTTTGTCCAGAACGGTAAATCGAGTTCTACAGAAACATCGATTCTATCGTCCTGGAAGTCGAACGTGATGATATGGCGGAACGGAGTTTCAATGTATTGCCAGTCCATCACAAATGTATGCTCGTCGCTCCATCCTCCATGTGCCGCAATGCGCAGGGGCGAGGATGGTGCACTGTAGCTCCAGAGGGGCGTGCTATCCAGTGTCCAATCAGTGCGTCCACAGTGGACGCTGTATTCTTCACCTTTGTCGTCTCGCACCTTGAACGTACTGGTATCCTCTCCGAAGGTGAAAGAGACCTCATGCATATGGACCTCGTTCTTTTCGAGACGAATCGTGCGACCTGCGATGCGCTCGGCCGTTGCTGGTGCGCTGTCCAACGACTTCGGCAGCGGCAATGCCAGTTGCGCGAGACGCTCGCTGAGCGCATCCGTTGCGCCAGCCTGTTCCGGCAATGCGGCCTCGTTCATGCCCGGGAGCAGATGGTCCCAGACCGCATTTAAAATACCTTGCATATCGGTTGTGCCGCTCGTCATCGCAAGAATCGCATTATATTGGGGCATCACCACACAAAATTGTCCAAATGCCCCATCGCCGCGATATGCATTATGACGCGAGCGCCAGAATTGGAAGCCGTACCCCTGACTCCAATCGCTATTTGGGTCATCCCCATTGGAGATATGCGCTCTGGTGGCTTCTTCTATCCATGCTTCCGGTACAAGGCGTTGTCCGTTCCACACGCCACGCTGTAAATAGAGAAGGCCAAATTTTGCGAGATCAACCGTGCGTATGTGGAGCCCGGTGCCGCCTAAGGCGATGCCTTTCTTATTGGCTTGCCAGAAAGGAGCCTCGATGCCAAGCGGCTGAAACAGACGTGGCTGGAGATACTCTACCAGCGTCTGTCCTGTGAGTGATTGCAGGATGGCCGAAAGCATAAAGGTCGCACCTGTGTTGTAGAGAAAATGCGTGCCCGGTGTGTACGTAATGGGAAGCGACAGAAAAACGCGGGCCCACTCGTCATCCGTGGAACCTGTCATGGCCGGGAAGGTATCCTCAGCATGACCCGTGCTCATCGAAAGCAGATGGCGAACCTGAAGGGCCCCCATATTCTCCCGAATCTCTGGCGTGACATACGCCGGGAAGAAGGAGATCACGGAATCGTCCAGCGAGAGCCGACCTTCAGAGATGGCGAGACCAATCGCCGTAGAGGTAAAGCTCTTGCTAACCGAAAACATACTATGCGGAAGATCTGCTGCATACGGTTTCCACCAGCCCTCAGCAACATTGTGCCCGTTGCGGATCAGCAGAAAACTATGGACGCCAAGGCTGCTCTGCTCAATGGCATCGATGAAGGCTTGAATGGCGGAAGAAGCTATTCCCTGTGCTTCTGGAGTGCTACGTGGCAACTCAGTCGCCTGAATCATAAGATGACCTTTCCTTTTATGGCTGAAAAGTGTCAACACGACATGCTCGTCGCTTCTAACGTGTAGATTGACATGTGTCGATATATGTCAATTATATACTATATCTTATTTTTGCCGGAAGCATAGCGTCCGCAAACTCGCACAATCCTTCTCACTCCCCGAACGAGAGTAGCCAATCTCGTATGGACGCCATGGATTTGCAGAGGTAGGTTTTTCCTTTGTAGAGGCGCTGCTTGTTTGCAATGTCACGTAGATAAGGGGAATCGCCCATCAATTCCGTAGCATCCGGTCGAACCACTCCCCAGGCCAGTAGGGACGCCATGAAGCCGCAGCGGAATGGCGTCCGGGCCGCCAACGACGGAACAGGCTTCCCCAGGCCATTCCGGCAAGAGGGCGATCGCGGTTTCCCACCTACAGACACAATAAAGAACAAATCTCCCATCAACCCTTCAGAACTCCCACCACCTGCCGAATATATATAGAGTAGGAGCAAGAACACACCCTTCTCTCACTTCTCGCGCCAACGATGTCGCCTGATACAGAGATAGTGTAGCTTTAGTGTAGGACAAGACTCCCATCATATCCACATTTGTGTAGGATATGTAGCATTTTTAAGAAAATTCTTGTCGCCGTAAATAAGCAGTGTAGGATGTGTAGCGCTGAAAAGAGTTTGGGTTTCACATCGGTCCCGTAATGGCATCGAATTCGCTCACCCAAACACAACAGGTAGGGGCAGTTGCTTTATGCCTGCCCGTTTGTATAGCCTCGATGTAGGGCCAAAATCCCCATCGAATCGGCATTTGTGTAGGATGTGTAGCATTTTTAAGAAAATTCTGCCGCAATCAGACCGCGAATCTGCTGTCCCTGTGACGGCCCCGAATCCGCTAGCCCAAACAGAACAGGTAGGGATCGCGCTTCATGCCGATCCGCGTCCGCCACCGGCCATCTCGCGCTTCATGCCGATCCGCGTCCGCCACCGGCCGTCTCGCGCTTCATGCCGATCCGCGTCCTCCACCGGCCGTCTCGCGCTTCATGCCGACCCGCGTCCTCCACCGGCCGTCTCGCGCCCTTCACGATGGATTATTCCTCGGGCTTATGTCCCAGCGCAAATTCTCCCACCGAAGTCTCCTTGAGATAATCGGTGCCTGCCAATCGGGCAAAGAGATCGGAATCGCCCGAGCCGAGAGCGCAGGGGGCCAGGTTCAGCGCCGTCGCCACAAGATACATTGTGGCATAAATGACGCCCACGTTTTTCAGGATCAGCGCGTAGGCGATGCTCTGGTACTTCCAGGAGACCCTCTGGAAGCGAGCTGCCAGCGTAATCAGCACCTGCGGGACGGCGGGACTACCCATCGATTGGTAGGCATCGAAAAGCATGCGCCCGGTGTCTTTATCCGGCTCTCTGATCAATGCCAGCGCATGATTCAGCGGATCATACCAGTAGAAGCCTGGCGCAAGCCCCTCACATTGGTCGATGGTGAGATACAGTTCCATTTCATAGCTTGCACCACTGCCCGGATACGGCCTTCTGGTAAACTCGCCTGTTTCTTCGTAGCTATAGATTTCTTTGACGCGTGCGACCCGATAGAGAAACTCGCTGAGCTGTGCCATGGTAATCGTGCCCTTCCCATAGTCGCGTATCGAGGTGCGCGCTTCCATGACCGCCGCCAGCGGCGGATCTTTCTTGCAAAGCTTGTCTATATCAGGACGCGGCAAAGGAATCGTCGTGGACCATGCTGCGGACTTCACTGCCGGTTGCGGAGGAATGCTCTCAAGAAAACGATAGGTGCCGCCAAGCTGATTATCATGCCTGCCGACACGACTGCGGCTATGAAACAGGAGATCGTGAAATTCCCACTGCATCAGCGTTTCATCTTCGTCTTCGCTCAATTGCTCTTCG
>DATJHM010000075.1:0-52206 GCA_035493895.1 Ktedonobacteraceae bacterium | reverse complement strand
TATCTACGAGAATGATTGACGCTCATTTCATGCCTATATCTCACCTCTACTTCATGCCGATGGACGCAGATAAACAGCGCCGCTACAGGTCACGATGTGGATAAAACAGAAACTCCTGAAACGCAGCTTAACCATGCAATTTACGACTATCCGTGGGGGCCTGCTCACGCTCAGACATCCCATAGTCCCTGATCACGCCAGCTACCCTGAGACGATAATTCTGGAAGATGTCCGCTCGCCCCCTCGCCTGCGCTACACGGTGCGCATCGAGCTTTCGCCACGTCTCGACCGCCTGCTCATCCCGCCAGATGGAAAGCGAAAGGATTTTCCCAGGCTCGGAAATGCTTTCAAAACGCTCTATCGAAATGAAACCTTCAATCGTATCCAGTAATGGCCTGAGCTGAGCGGCGATATCCAGATAGGCCTGCTTGTGCTCACTTTTGGGCCAGACTTCAAAAATGACGGCAATCATTATTTCTCTTCTCCTCCTGCAAAAACGGGAATGCGCGCATTCCCCGAGGGACGATATCTGACTGTCTCAATCAAGCGTAGCACATCAATACCAGACGATAGGAGCTGCTCAACGCCAGCTCTTGCGATTATTGCGGCCATATTTTCACCCGGGCACAGATGCGCCCCGACGCCAAACGTAAAGAGACGCCTGTCCTTCCTGAAGATATCAAATCGTTCAGGCTCACTATTCACAGCCGGATCGCGATTAGCAGCAGCCAGCACAACCAATACCATGTCACCGCCTTTCATCTCCTCCCCTGCAACCACACCATTGCCAGACAGATAGCGGCGCGTGTTCTGGATCGGCGGATCATAGCGCAGCACCTCCTGAATCACCAGATCCAACCGATCTGGATCTGCCAGCACTTGTTCGCGTATCTCCTCATGCCTGACTAACGCAAGCAGCGTATTGCCGATCAAGCCCGCCGTCGCCTCATAGGTTTGTGAAAGCAAACCTATTCCGTTGGCAACGATCGCATCCTTATCCACCAATCCATCTGATCTCGCTCCATGCGCCAGCATACTCAACAGACGTGCAGTCGGCTCGGCCTCTGGTGTATCCAGCATGGTGTGTAACAGATCCAGCAGATGATTTGCCGCTCCCTTGCCTTGCTCTATCTGCTCAGGCGTGCTGGTCGGTGCCAGACAACGCACGAAATCGCTCATCCACAGCGCTGTTTGCGGCAACATCTCCCGGGAGATACCAAGCAGACTTGCTATAACGTAAATGGGCAGATGGAAAGTAAAATCCGTCAGGCGACCAGCCTCCAATTCCATCTCGTCTATCAGCAACCTCGCCCATGCCGTGCTCTGTTCCGCAATCTGCTCTGTACCGATGCCCCGTAACGTACTCGACACGGCGACTTTCATCGAGCTATGCCTGTGCCCATCATTCATACGTACAAGATGGCGAAAAATATCAGCAGCCGAAGAGCCCAGCAGCACGCCGGGCACTTGCTCCTTCGGCGGGCGCACCCGGCACAGCTCGCTTGTCAGAATGGCCGTGACGGCGGCTGCACTTGCTGCGACCCAAAGCCCTGACGGTTCATCCCGATAAATAGGCCTGCTTGCCACCAGAGCTGCGTAATAGGCATAAGGATCGGGGTGGGTCACGGCGACAATGGGATTATGTGGAGGTGGTATCATCACTCTCTCTTTTTCTCCTTGCGTCTGGATAGCTAAAAAATATCTTGCGCGACAAAAAGAGTATAAGGGCCCTTCGCCCATAAGTCCAATCGATTGTCTTTATCGCAGCCATCAGTATAGCTGATGGCTATGGAACTCAATGAGATCGAGGCTTTTGTCACTATCAGCCGTAGTGGCAGCTTCACACGAGCGGCTACGATTCTGTATATCTCACAACCGGCTATCAGTCGTCGCATTGAGCTGCTGGAACGCGAACTCGGCGCGCCGCTGTTTGAGCGCTTGCCGACCGGTGTGCGCCTGACGGAAGCTGGTCAGGCATTTCTTCCCTATGCTCAGCAAGTATTGGCGGCGATGCGCGACGGTGCGGCGGCCGTGCGCTCGCTTGAGGAGGAGGAGCAAGGCAGCATTACCCTGGCATTAGTAGGAACGCTGGCAAGCACTCGCCTGACAGAACAGCTTCAGAAATTTCGCGAGACGTATCCCAATGTGCGCCTGCTCTTGCGCACGGCCCGCAGTGATGAGGTCAGCGATCCCTACTCAGCCTTTCTTCGAGGGTTTGGACCATGGTTACCCCCTTGCCAGCACACTCCCTCACCTCGTCAATGGATCAGTAGTGGCACGGTGGAGCCGCAGCGGAACTGTGCCTGCGAACTCACACGATCCCGCTGGCTCCGCAGGCGAGTCAGGCTGCCAAAGGGAGTGCGACCGGCTTTTTCGCGCCCGTGGTCGGATGCGAAGGCCACCGATCCTGGCGCGTTCCTGGGGGGGAAGCCAGGGAAATCGTGCGAGTTCCCTGGCACAGTTCCGCTGCGGCTCCACCGTGCCACTACTGTCACCAACGTCGTGGCCGGGGCCCACAATGGGTTTGTTCCTGCCCGCGTGCCCCACTGGCCTTCTCCAATGGCTCAGCTATTCTTAGGTTGATGCGTATTCATTGCAGACAAGCCGCGTCGCTACGATCTTGACGGAAACGATGCAAAAAGATGACGCCCACCCCAAATAAACAATAGGATTGACATATTTCCCGCTTTCCGGCTATGCTTCATTATAGGTATCAGCTTAACCAACCATCTCTATCAGGAGTTTTATGCAACAGCATACATACGCGGACCCATCCTCTCCCCTTCCCCTTGCGCAGACGTATCAAGAACTGATCCCCTGGTGGCACGATCTCTCCGACGCAGTGCGCCGCGAGCTTGCGCTCTTGCCGATTACGATAGACTCATCGCGGTTTGACGTGCTCGTCATCGGCGGGGGTGTTGCGGGCCTCAGTGCTGCCCTCAGTGCACGAGCCAGTGGAGCTTCTGTGCTGCTTCTCGAAAAAGAGGCAAGCCTGGGCTATGGAGCCACCGGACGCAATGCCGGCATTTTGAGCGCAGGCATCAATATGGGACTGGCCGAAACGCTGAAAGGGAGCGCAGAACGTACCTTCTGGCCTCAGACGACGGCCATCCTTCACCGCCTGATCATGGAAGCCACACAGGAGAATAGTCTTCTTCAAGCACGTCTGACCGGCTCGCTCAGTCTGGCGGAAAGCAAAAATGCGGCCCGAACCCTGACTCGCGAGGTCAAACAACGGCAGGCTGAAGGTTTGCAGGCGGAACTCTGGAGCGCCGCACAGGTCAAAGCCCACACGGCAGGACGTCTGAACACGCAACGTGTCCTTCAAGCAATGTGGCTCCCGCAAGAGGGACGCATTCAGCCACTTACATTGCTCGCACATCTCGCACGTCAGGCTCGCCAGAGCGGCGTGCAATTGCGCGGAGAAGCTCAGGTGATCGCCTGCGAGGAACGAAATACGGGAGCAAGCCGCTGGCATCTCACCCTATCAAACGGCTTACACCTTCAGGCAAACAGTATTATCCATGCCGTCGGCCCAACCAGCGAAGCCAATGCACGCATCTACGCACTGGCCTTTGCGCTGGACATGCCCGATACCTTTCCGCTTTTCTGGGACGCCTCACCGTATACCTATGCCGATTATCGACCCGGCAATGGTCGTCTGGGCGTCAGTGGTGGACGCTACGGACATGCAGGCGTCACCAAAAAAGATGAACGCTATTTTCAAACGCTCAAAGAAGCTGCGCAATACTGGTTGCCAGAGCTTGCCAGTCAGGAACCGCGCTATCGCTGGGCGGTCGATCTCTCCGTCACAGCACAAATGGTCCCACAATTGCGCAAATTGGGCGACAAAGCCCCCGGCTGGGCGATCGAGGGTCTGGGCTCGCTGGGCGTTTTGCCCGGCATCCTGCTTGGGGAACGTGCAGGAAAGCTTGTTACGGAACAGGAGAATTGAGCAAGATTTCTCCTTTATCAACACGAAGCTCGCGGATCGACATAAAGCGCATTGAGTCCAGCAAATTCATGCCGAAAAACAAATCTTGCAGAAACCCTTCAGAAATTTCACCACCTGCCGAATATCTATAAGAGAAGAGGCAAAAAGACCTCCCACCCATAGTGTTTACGTAGACCCAGTAGAGGCACGGTGGAGTGAAACGGAACTGTGCCTGGGAACTCGCTCGACCCCTCTCGCCCTTGAGAGGAGAGGTGGTTCACTTCATGCTGATGGGCAAAAAGACCTCCCACCCGGTTCTCACAACGGTGTCGCCTGAGCGAGAGACAGCGCAACATCGATAGAGGGGGAAGTGTAGGACTGGTGCAGGGGCAGTGTAGGGGTAAGATCCCCATCACATCGGCATTTGTGTAGGGAGTGTAGCTTTTTTGAAATTTTCTCGTAGCGCGTCACATTAGCAGTTGTGTAGCCCGTGTAGCTTTTTTGAAATTTTCTCGTAGCACGTCACATTAGCAATTATGTAGCCTGTGTAGGATGTGTAGCACTTTTACAATTTTTCATAACGCATCACCCATTGGCCCGGGGAACTCGTTCCGGCATCGATTCCTGTCGCCTTAACGCTGAGGTAGGGATCGCGCTTTATGCCGATCCGCGTCCCCCTCCGGCCATCTCGCCCTCACGCCGACGTGGGAATTGCATACACATTCCAACACTGCTACACGCTTGCCTGCCGCAACCATGTACCAATGTCGCACTTGTCTCACATCGATGTAGGGTCAAGATCCCCATCACATCCACCTTTGTGTAGGATGTGTAGCACTTTTACAATTTTTGCAACATGCAGCAAAAAAGGTGAGGACGCACAGGGCGTCCCCACCTCTAACAGCTACTTTATACGTGCGTCAAGCGACGAAACCTGTTCTCGCAATTTGCGATTCTCCTCGCGTACCTCGTCGAGATCTTTTCGCAGTTGCTTTAACTGGTCATCGCCCTTATCGTTGTTGCGCAAACCATGCACGGCAAGACGGACAACGCGCTGCACGCCGTCATCCAACTCCTGGCTGGCAACACGCTCCAGTGTAGGAATAGCACGACGCTCGTTGAACGCTAACAGCGCTCTGGCCGCAGAACCGCGCACGGGTCCCCAGACATCGTGCTCAACGGCATAGAGCAACGACGTCACGGCCTGCTGACGAGCCGCTTCACTATAGAGATAGCTCAAGTGAGCAGCAACCACCAGTGCATTCGCCGCATGACGACGCAGCGTCGGATAGCTGCTCGCATTGGTCATATAGTTTTCGATCAGCTCAAGAGCACGATCTTCACCCGT
Source organism: Ktedonobacteraceae bacterium (assembly GCA_035493895.1). Classification (GTDB taxonomy): domain Bacteria; phylum Chloroflexota; class Ktedonobacteria; order Ktedonobacterales; family Ktedonobacteraceae; genus DATJHM01. The sequence goes on along the minus strand of DATJHM010000075.1, from coordinate 46,924 downwards.
TTGCGCCAGACCAGCAAGGATACCACGCTGCGAGGTATACATCCACGAAGGACGCGCCAGCTGCTTCTCTAAGGTCTCCACAACCCCAGGCGTATGCGTATGACCCAGAGCTTCAGCGGTGGCGGCCTCGACGCGATAGCTGATATCACCCTGCTCCAGCAAAGCAGTCAAAGCCTGAGCCGAACGCTGCGCCTGCTCGCTCTGCTGCGGTGCCTGAAACTTGCCGAGCGCATTGACCACTGCGATGCGGGCCTGCGAGAAGGTTTCGGGATCGAGCGTTTGCAGAGCATTCAGGAGCGCGGTCTGAGCCGCATCGCTCCCTTTGGTGCTAAGAGCATTTGCGACGGCAGCTCGTACACCCCAGAAAGAATCGCTGTTGAGCGCCGTCTCCAGAGCGGCAAAGCTCTCGGCATCATCGCGTGCAGCCAGTCCCTGCGCAGCCTCGATGCGTCCGAGTACATCAGGATCATGGGCAAGCTGGTAGCGTAACATGTGCGCAGATCGCTCGAACTTTAACGTTTTGAGCAACCAGCCGTCAGGATCGAAACGCACCATCAGCGGCTCTCGTTCCAATGGCTGGAAGAAGGTCTGCTCAACCTGACCGTCCTCGCCAACCACGACACGCAACGGCACAACGCGGGTCTCAGCCGTCTTCGCGTCTTTCGCCGCCGCATCGGAAACAGGAATGGTAAACGCCAGATCCACCGGAGTCACAAAGCAAGGCGTCAGCTCGTCGACTTTTTGCGTCTGCTTGATCTTGACCTTCGCCAGCTTTTGCTCGCTATCCCAGCTATAGCTGACCTCGAATTCAGGATAGCCGCCGCTATAGATCCATTGCTGGAAGAAACCGGCCAGACTGCGTCCGGTCGCCTCTTCAAGCGCGCGCTCCAGGTCGGCCGTGATCACTTCGCGAAAACGATTGCGTTCAATATAGGCTTTGATACCACGACGGAACGACGCCTCGCCCAGCTGGTGACGCAGCATATGCAGCACCCAACCGCCCTTATGATACAGGTGACGATCAAACAGCTCGAAGCCCTGGTTATGATAGACGTGATACACCACCGGGCGGCGATACTGGCGATCTTCGGCCAGATAGCCGTCTTTCAGGTCCAGCATCGATTGCTTAAAGTAATCGGCACCGAGATCGTGCTCGCCCCAGAGATGCTCAAAATAGGTCGCGAAACCTTCATTGAGCCAACCATTGGACCAGTCGCGGCAGGTCAGCAGGTCACCGAACCACTGGTGCGCAAGCTCGTGCGCCACCACCGGTACCAGATCCATATCGATCGCCGCCCGTTTATCCAGCAACAGCGCAAACGAATGCGTCGTTGCCGTCGTATGCTCCATCGCCCCCGTATAAATCTCGACAACGGTCTGCGCATACTTGTCATAAGGATATTCAACGCCGGTAAATTCGGAGAAGAACTTCATCATCTGAGGTGTCTTGCCCATATAAAGAGGCGCATCGTCCTTACGATCCTTGCGGACATAATAGTTGACCGGCTTGCCCTTATAGTTATCCTCGATGACCGCAAAATCGCTCACCACCAGCGAGATCAGATAAGTGGCATGCGGCACATTATGCAGCCAGTGATGCGTCTTTGTGGCTCCATTGTCAATGACTTCCAGAAGATTGCCATTGGAGACCGTCAGAAATTGCGCGGGCACCGTTGCCAGAATCTCTGTGGTAGCACGATCATTGGGAGAATCAAAACAGGGGAACCAGTAGCTATGATAACGCGGCTGCCCGAAGGTGAAAGCCTGCACCGGACGTGTCGGATCTTCAGGAGCAGGCTTGACGAAATGTAACCCGATGCGCGGTTTCGCGTGATAGGTTACAGCAGTGGTAAATTGCTCACCATAGCGATAGGGTCGATCCAGCGTCACGATCAACTTTTTATCCGTGGTATGGAAAGCCAGTTCTTTGCCGTCAGCCAGAGCCACCTTCTCGACATGCAGCTCATAGGCATCAAAAGAGATCGTGTTCAGGGCGTCATACAGCGTCGAAAACGTCGTGTAGATCGTTCCACTGATCGTCTCTTCCGCAAAGTCCAGTGCGATATCCAGCTTCACATGCTGTACATCAGCGGGGCGGTCCGGCGCATATTGAACTGGATCACCAGGAAGCTCAAACGAACGAGCATGAGGGGTCGGCGTCATCATCTGCTCCTGAAACAGCAGCAGACTATAGCCATCACCTAGATTGATTGCATTCAGGCGATTACATTGTGCCAAGACGGCACCTCCTTAACACATAGAAAATTTCTGCACGTTTACACGGTTTCCCCATGAGGAGACCAGAATAACAAGGCATTCTCTATTTTACCAGAATACGTATAGAGCGTACGATATAAATTGACAAGAGAGGATTTATGCATCATCATATCCCGGCTCGCAAAAATATCTGGGATTGCCTGCGATACTCCCGAACTTCGTCGAGGCTCGCACGTACGTATTATGGTATAGCTATATCGGCAGAAAGGTTTTTCCATGCGTACAAAGAAAACTAGCATTAATCGGTTCTCGCAGATTGTACGCTTCGTGCGCGTTTCCCGGCTACTCCTTTGGACGCTCTGGGTCATTTATCGTGAAAGGCGCAGAGTTATTAATGCACGAACGCGTGGCAATTACGAGGTACAACCAAATATTGAGGTCCTAATCACTGTCCTGGTTGCCTTCCGCAAGACGGCAATCGAACTTGGCGTTTTGATGATCAAGCTGGGGCAATTCCTCAGCGCCCGTGCCGACATTTTGCCTGAAAGGGCCCTGGCCGTCCTCAGTTCTCTACAAGACGAAGTGCCGCCCGAACCTTTTGAACATGTCGTCTCCGTCATTGAGAGCGAACTGGGCAAACCCGTTGAAGAAGTCTTCAGCTCACTTGAGCGCAAATGTACCGCCGCCGCATCGCTCGGACAGGTCCATAAAGCAGTACTGCTCGCGACCGGCGAAACTGTCGCGGTGAAGATTCAGCGCCCCCATATCGTGCAACTGGTCAATATGGACCTGAGTACGCTACGCTTCGTGATCTGGGTGATCAATCGTTTTGTCAATACGAGCGAGTTTATCGATCTCATGGGCATCTATCGTGAATTCAAACGTACGACGTATGAAGAAATTGACTATATGACCGAGGCCACGAACGCCAAACGCTTTCGCACGATGTTCGAGGATGACCCAACCATTTATATTCCCCGCATTTATGACGAATATACCCGACGCCATATGCTGGTATTAGAATGGATCGATGGCATTAAAATTAACGATTATGCCGAACTCGATGCGGCACATATTAATCGCCTTGAGGTTGCTACGCGGGCCGTCAATGCCTATTTTCGCCAGTTTTTCGATGAGGGCTTTTTTCATGCTGATCCTCATCCTGGCAATATATTCGTCAAGAAAGGCAATGACGACTATGGTCCGGTCATTGCTTTCGTGGATTTTGGTATGGTTGGTAACCTCTCCAATAGCATGAAAAAGTCCATACGCAGCATCTTTCTCAGCTTTCTGACGCGCGATTCCCATTCTCTGGTCCAGGCCCTCTCTCAGCTTGGCTTCATTGGCGAAGGTGCTAATATGACCGCGATCGAACGAGCGGTGAGTATTATGCTGGATCAGTATCTGGGCATGACATTGGGCGAGATGCGCGGCATAGATTTACCCGAAGCCGGACGCGAGATCGAAAATCTTCTTTATGGACAACCATTCCAGCTCCCCTCGCAGTTCGCCTTCACCGGTCGAGCAGTTGGCACGCTGGTTGGCGTCTCAACCGGTCTGGCTCCAGATTTCAACTTTATCGATGTCGCGACTCCCTACGCACGCCGCTTCCTGGGACTGGATGCAGAAAATCTCGGCAAGACCGCACAGGAACTACTAAGCCAGATTCTTGAGAGTGGACGCACGCTACTCACGTTACCGAGCGCTATAGAGAATATCATCAATCGTCTGGAGACCGGGCAGCTCGAAGTCAAGCTCACCAACTTTCCCGGTGCCAGCACGACAAGACGAGGACGCCGCAGAGCCAGTAGCAGTGCGGCGATGGTCACCGCTATCGGCGGTGGAAGCCTCTCGCTAACAGCGATCTTTATTGCGGCTCTGGGTGCAGGAGTTTTCTTGCTCGCCCAACCACATCTCCTGGTAGCAGGCTGGTTCTGCCTGGCGATGTCCGCCGTTCTCGCTCTGAGCATGATCGTGCGCCGTTAGCGAGCTCCGTCTCTCTACGTGAGCAGCCACCCCGCATCTTTCCCACGCATGACGCGCTGCTCACGTTCCAGCTTCAGCAGATGAGCTTCGACCGAGAGCGCGGCTGCCGGATGCAGATCAGGATGGACATCAACATAGATATCCATCACTATTCTACTGATAGAAGCTCCAGCGTGCTCTTGCAGAACAGCAATAATCTGCTGCTCACGTTGCAGACGATGGTCAATATACTCGGCAATCTTGCGCTCAGCATCTGCGATAACGGGACCATGACCCGGCACAATTTCCGCAATCGCGAGCTGCTGCATACGTTTCAGCGAGGCCAGATACTCAAACATATCCCCGTCAGGAGGTGCAATCACATTCGTACCAAGACCCGAGATCAGATCGCCAGCAATAAGCACCCGCGATCGTTCCAGGTAGAAGCAAAGGTGATCAAAACGATGCCCGGGCGTATAGAGCGCGCGCATCGTCTCATTGCCAGCCGGAAAAATGCAATCGTCGGACACTTCTTCATCGGCCTGCGGAACGCCAGCCCTGCTATACGCATAGATGGCGATCCCGAGCATCTTACGCAGTTCAGCGGCCCCTCCGACATGATCGGGATGGCCATGCGTGATCACAATACGCCGAATATCACCCCGGGCCTCACCAGCCGTGATAATCGCCTCCAGATGCCGCTGATCAGAGCAGGCCGGATCAATCACCGTTGCCCCTTCCACACCCCCGCCCAGCACAATCGTGTTCGTGCCAGGACCAGTCATCAACGAAGCATTAGGAGCAAGCAAGATCGTATAGGGAGGAAGCATAAATAAATCCTCGCTTTCCAATGGCGGAGATAAACACCGCCCAACAGATTGGCATTAAATCTTCCAGACAAATTCCGGGTCTTCGGCCAGATACGTATGCAGACCTGTCTCTTTCTGCACAAGGATCGGGATATGTGTGGGCACGTAGCGCGTTGTTGTCGCACGGAGAGCCGCTTGAACCGTCGGGAACGCGCTCAGATCGCGCAGCTGGTGAAATGTCGGGAAAGCCAGTGGGAACGTTCCCTGCGCAAACTGCGCCAGAGCTTGCTGCGGAGAGATCCAGATGCCTGCACTGGTCTCTAATTCATCATAGAGAGCTTCCTGCTCAGTAGGAGCTGCGGCCAGAAAAAAATGCGTATCAAAGCGTTTCGGCAAACCCTCAGGCGTAATCCAATGGGCGAAATAGGCAAGCGCATCAGTCGCAAGCACTAAATGTTCTGCACGTACCAGATTCAGCAATGAGCCATTGCGCTCATGAAATGTCCGGCGATGCGCCCGAAAGCGCTCGGCCATCTCCCCAGAGATCGCCAGCAACCTGCCTTCTCGATAAGCAAGCAGAATATTGCCCTCTTCAAACAACTCACGAATCGCCGCCACACGCAGACCACAGCCCAGAGCAGTCCGCCCTTCCACATCAGCCCCCGTTGCCACAACCGCAGTACAGAGATCGGGCATGTCCTCCACCTGACCATCCTCAGGCGAGACCGAGCCCCCGGGAAAAACATAGAGATCCGGCATAAACTCGCTCTGGATCACCCGTCGCACCATAAACACTTCCAGACCATTACCAGCGCCCTCGCGTAACAACATCACCGTCGCAGCCATACGAGGTTGTACCACCATTGTATCTCGCTCCATTCTCAGTAAAAATATGATGGACTTCGTGCAAGAGTCTCACACTTTTCTCTTATAGATAGTACTATAGTCACAAGCATCAGTTGTGTGTAGTATACTACGCATGGGTAGGTGTCAAATTGAATAGAAGAGTTTTATTTTTACCATTTCTGCTTGTGCACAAATAAAAAAACAGGTACCAACGGATTGAGCAACAAAAATCGTTTCTAAGGCTGTACACAGAAGACGGGGTTAGAATGTCTACAAAAAAAACGCGGCTACAACGACAAGCAACTCGCGAGCTACGTGTCGGTCTCATTGGTGATCCCGTAGCCCATTCGTTTTCACCGCGCCTTCAACAAGCCGCGCTAGATGCGCTCAACATCCCGGCACGCTACGAGCTATGGCATACACCAGCCAGCGAACTACTGCGCCGTGTCCATTCATTATGTAGCAGCGACTGCCTGGGAGCCAATGTCACTATTCCGCATAAACAGGCCATCCTCCCCCTGCTCGATAAAATTGATCCCCTGGCAGCAAACATCGGCGCAGTCAATACTATTGTGCATCGCGACGATTATCTCCACGGTTATAATACAGATGCCCCCGGCCTGCTGCATGCCCTGGCCGAACACGGTATTGGCACGCTCAAAGCAGACAATCAGGTCGATCTGACAGGCTACACCGTCATCTTGCTCGGCGCGGGAGGAGCGGCACGTGGCGCGGCCTTCGGTCTGGTAAGCGCAGGCATCGCTCGCTTGATCATCCTCAATCGACACCTGGAGCGTGCACAACTGCTGATGCATGAGCTCCAACGATATTATACCTGCCCGATCTTCAGCCTGAACGATTCAACCTTTCTCGTCCCCAACAGCAAATCAGTCATTATCAACGCCACCTCAGTTGGCCTGCACGAAGACGCCAGCCCTTTGCCGGTCGAAGATCTGGCACGCTTCGACGCAGACACCTTCGTGTATGACATGATCTACAATCCAGCCCAGACGCGCTTGCTCACCCAGGCACGCCTGCTGGGAATGCGCACCGCGAACGGCATCTCAATGCTCCTGCATCAGGGAGCACTCGCCTTCACCCTCTGGACCAACCAGCCAGCGCCACTGGAGGTGATGCGCGCCGCTTTGCTGTAAAATGCTGTCCCGGCACGCAGATTCGGCGATGTTGTAGAATGGGGAAGACTGATACCATAGAATCACATTCTGTCTATCTCGTAGGATAGCAAAGGAGAACTTTCACGTGAGATTCGTCAGCTTTTCCACAACCCAGCTTCCAAAGCCGCATCTGGGCATTCTGCAAGAGCAGGACAACGAAGTGCTCGATGTCGACCTGGTTGGGCAGGCACTCAAGCTCGATCTACCAGATCAACTGCTCGATCTGATTGAAAACTATGAGCGTTACCAGCCAGCCTTGCAGACCATCCAGGAAAAAGCAGGCGGCAGGCGTTTCAGTGAAGTCAAAACCTTCAGAGATGTTGGCGCAGTACAGAGTCTCGATGCAGTCCAGCTGGCGGCACCGATTCCGCGCCCACGCAAAAATGTGCTCTGCGTCGCAACCAACTATCTGGAACACATCAAAGAGACAGCAGGCAACCGTGATCACCAGGGACAGGCGCCAGCAAATCCAGTATTTTTTACCAAGAGCCCCACAACCGTCGTAGGGCCAGATGGCGAAGTTATCGTCGATCCAGCCGTCTCATCCCAGATGGACTGGGAGGCCGAGCTGGGCGTTATTCTCGGGAAGAGCGGCAAAAACATTCGGGAAGAAGACGCGTTGAGCTATATCTTTGGCTATACCGTGCTGAATGACGTGACGGCGCGTGATCTCCAGGTCAAACACAAGCAATTTTTTAAAGGGAAAAGCCTGGATACCAGTTGCCCAATGGGTCCATCGATCGTCACCGCAGACGAAGTCGCCAATCCGCAGCACCTGAACATCAAGCTGCGTGTGAATGGAGAGACCAAACAAGATTCAAATACTGAATTGATGATCTTTTCGATCGCCAATTTGATCTCAGTGCTCTCGCAGGGCATGACCCTGGAAGCTGGAGACATCATCGCCACCGGTACACCAAGCGGAGTTGGTTTTACACGCAAGCCCCCCGAATTTTTACAAGCAGGAGATATCGTCGAGGCCGAAGTAGAAGGAATTGGCGTATTGCGCAACCGCGTCGTTGGTCCCGAGCGATAAAAAAGGACCGAGGACAGGCATGAGCCTGTCCTCAGTCTTAGACGTGGGCCTCTTCACGAGCCCAGGAAGGTAGTCCTCCCCAGAGATTTAGCGCCGTCGCCCGTGTATGCCAGAGGCGCGGGGGAATTGTGACATCCCGATCAAAATACTGCTGAAGCTCGGCCGAGAGCTCAATATGCACGCCATCAGGGTCTGCAAAGCGTAGAAAGAGATCATTGCCTGCACCATGACGGCCAGGGCCCCACAAAAGGGGCGCCTGATGCATACTCAGTTGATCGGCCCAATGCAACAGCTCAGGACCGTTGGTTGCAGCAAAACCAACGTGATCGATACCTGATGTCCCTTGAGTCAACATTAACGAATGATGGTTGGAATTACAACGCAGCCAGGCCGACTCACGTAACAACCAGTCGGAGATATCGAAGCCCAGAGCATCGGTATAGAACTCAACCATCTCTTCCAGGCGGCCAGTATACAAAGCGACATGTTGCAAAGCAACCGGGCTCAAACGTGCTGAATAGCCACGTGAGGTAGAGTGAGCGAACATGTCATCAACAGCGACCCCAATCTCCAGAAGATTCCCATCGGGATCATTGAGCCAGAGCGTATCACCTTGCTCAGGATCATTTGCGCGCGGCTGAAGCGTTAACTCATGGCCCGCCATCTTCAGGCGTGCCGCCAGAGCTGCCAGTTCAGCATCAGAATCAACGGCAAGAGAGAGATGATGAACTTGCGAGCGTGGAACTGGCTTACGGCCATTGCTCGCAGTAGGACGCGTCTCATTGAAGAAACCCAGGCACTGCTCACCACTTCGTAGATCGAGAAAAACATTCGCCTCATCGAGTTCCAGATCTCGCTCTGCCTGGAGAGCAGCTGTTGTGTGCAGATCGAGACCCAGCACTTGATGGTAAAAACGTACTTGAGCGGCAACATCCGTTGTCCACAAACCTACATGCGCTAAACGCTTTACTTTGACCTTCTGTATTTGCTGATTACTCACGACCGCCTCCTGCTCTATCGCTGGCATGAAGAACGTATAGTCCATGCTTATAGCTATCATACCTAGCAAGAAAGGACGGGTCAACGAAACTACCCGAAGGTCATAGCGCTATTCCTGAAAAGACTGTTCTGCTTGCTGCTGTTCCTCATGCACAACAGGCATTTCGCCGGAGGTCTGCTTTTCCGCCTCCAAAAAGTGCTCAACGCTCGAAGAAGAGAGGTCAATCGTTTCAAGCACGCGGATGAGCGGAGTTGCGGGCATTGGAGTCTCTGGAAACTGTGCCGGGCGAAACGAGCGAGGCACCACAGCGAACGGCTGTCCGGATGGCGTTGCCGGGTGCGATTGCGGATTCGCGTTGCGACGAAGCGTTGCGCTCCGCTGCAAAAACGAGGTCACATTCCGTATCTCCACAGTAGACCAGAGACTCAAAGCACGAAAAAGGCGAGGCAACATGCCAAACATGCGGCGTAAGAGACGCATATCGCTCGCCAGCAAACGCGAGGTAATATAGGCAGTAGCTAACCAGACCATAGCCAGCAACAAAACCAGAGACCAATGATGAACAATCAAAATGGCCAGACTGATTCCGGCGACAAAAAGAACAGAAGCAATAGAGAGAGAGAAAATCTGTTTATAAGGAGAATAGCAAGCAGGATACGCCTGCCGCACCATCCTGACATAGCTTACGTATTCAACCGTATGATTGCAATGTGCGCACCGACGCTGTTTTTTCACCTTAATATTAGCCAGATAGATGCCATTCATAATAAGCAAACGTCTGCTTTGAGCAGCCTTGCCCGTTGAGACACAACGACGAACTTCCGGCGGCCATAAAGCCCTACTGACGCTACATGCCTCCAATTGCAGAAGCTGAAGCGCTCTCTTCTTCCCACCCATCTTCTTCTACCTCACCACGAAAAGAGCAGAAACGCAGCATCTCTTCTCGCGTCACTGAAGTGCCGGTGCGTCAACACACCACCGACAAGCTTCAGCACCTGGCATAGAACACAGCCCCACAACTTCCCACAGCGTAACCAACGGTGTATATGTCCTCACCACACCACTCAGCAACAAAAGCAACCTGCCAGATCCCCCACCAATCAGTGTCCGCAACCGCCACCACCAATCCCACATCCAGACCACTGAAATCCCCATAAACCACCACAAACTTCAGATCAAAACAGGACTACTTTGAGCACCACCTCACTACATATACACCGACGATTCCCCCACCTCACCACATACACCACCACCCGGACACCAGGCACCAGGCGCCAGGTACAGTGCATTCTGAGTCCACACCGGCACTTCACTACCGCGAAAACACAGGAACAAACAAACAAACAGGCCAGATTACCAGCTTGACGATCCAGATAGCAAACAGCAATATATCCTTTAGCGGGGTAGTCAGGTGAGGAATAGTTCAGGAGAGGAAAAGTCATAGTACACAGAGAGCCTGTGCGATCTATCCCTTACCACCTATCCCAGACACACGACCGATACATCGCCGTCCACTCCATCCTGTAGGAAGTGTAGCGGATGAAGGCTGAACGCGGGGATGAGAAAGCCATAAAGATTTAGTTAAGAAATTGCTTTTTTTATAGCAAGATCTTAACCTTTTTATAGATTTATGAGACTATGCTTATATTCCAGGATTTTTATATTTCGGTATTGATCTACATCTCTTTCTATTACAAAACGAAATTTTCTTCATTTTTTCTGTTATAGGCCTGTTCTACATCTACAATGCCAGCAACACACATCTGCATACTCATCATAAAGTGTTACAACAGGGCAAAAATTTCGTGGTGGCTACTCGTCTTCTATGAGCATTCTGCCTCGTAGCGCATCGGGGGAGGGAGTATGAGTGGGAGGGTCCCACTCGAAGGAAACCTTCTGGCGTTTCACCGGCACATTTGCCAGAAACATTTCTTCGCCTTCCTCACGTGCCAGTTTCACCTGCATCTGCTCTTCATCGACATCAAAGCGGCGAGCGAGCACGGCAAGAATTTCCTCTTTGATCATCTCCAGGAGTTCAGGATTGAGCTTGAGGCGATCGTGTACCAGCACAACTTTGAGGCGTTCTTTGGCCACTTCACCGGGAGTTGGCTTCTTGCGACCAACTTTAAATTCAAAAACACCCATGACAAAGCCTCTTTTCAGGATGGTTGAGAGCGTACACGCTTCTCAGTGGGGGCCGGACCAAAGCCTACCAGACGACGCAAGCGCTCTAGCAGAGAAGGAGACTCATCAAACTCGTCGAGAGGCACTTCTTCGCCAAGAATGCGTTGCGCGGCGTTAAAAAAGCCGCGCCCGGCACGACAACGTTTATCATAGACGGCAGGCTCACCTTTATTGGTCGCGATAATAATCGTCTCGTCTTCTGGCACTATCCCCAGGAGATCAATGCCCAGAACCTCCAGCACATCGGCTACATCCATCATATCACCACGCTTTATCATTTCTGGACGAAGGCGATTTAAAATCAAACGCGGCTCCGGCTTCCCTGCTGATTCCACCAGACCAATGATGCGATCCGCATCACGCACTGAAGCCATCTCAGGATTTGCGACGATCACAATCTCGTCCGCGCCTACAATCGCGTTGCGAAAGCCTTGCTCAATACCGGCTGGCGAATCGATCACCACGAAATCGAACTCCTGGCGTAACTGCTGGCACAACTGCTCCATCTGCACACTATTGACCGCATTCTTATCGCGCGTCTGAGCAGCAGGCAACAAATAGAGTTCGGGGAGACGCTTATCTTTAATCAAAGCCTGGCGTAAACGACACTGACCTTCTACCACATCTACGAGATCATAGACAATTCGATTTTCCAGGCCCAGCACAGCATCCAAATTACGAAGACCGATATCTGCATCGACCAGGGCAACCTTTTTCCCCTGCATCGCTAAAGCCGTACCAAGATTTGCCGTTGTGGTGGTCTTGCCGACCCCACCTTTACCAGAGGTAATCGTAATCACCCTGCTATCCATGCTTGTTACTCCTGTGAGGGACTCGCTCAAAGAATTGTGAAGGAGAACATTCCGTTTCTAACCTCTCGTCTAGTATATCACGCCGTGTCTGTGGAATCTGTCCTATTTCCTGCCATGCTTGTCGGATCAGTGCAAAGATAGACAATTATCGTCAGTTCGACCGGCAAAAGGAGATCTGGCCATTTATTTACGTGGTGGTCGGCCATTGAGCCAGGTTTCAACGACAATCTGTCCATCTTTGATCATCGCAACCTCCGGGCGCGGTTGTACCTCAAAGCCCTCTGGTGGTCGCGAGAGCAGGTGACCGATACGCAATTGTACGGGAGAAAGCAGAAGAGAACAGACCAGAGCATGCTCATTATCCGGATAGCCCGCATGTACCATGCCTCTCAGTACTCCCCAGACTAAAATATCGCCACCCGCAACAATTTCGGCTCCGGGATTGACATCACCAAGAACCACAACATTGCTATGATGGCGAATAGCCTGGCCCGAGCGCACTGTGCGATGTAAGAAGAGCGTATCATTCGACTCACGTACATCTTGCTGTGGTAGCGCAGACTCTTTCGGCAGAACAGGGGTGGCAGGAGTTTCCGGGAGAATCACCGTCTTCTTGATTTCTTTCTGCTTCTCCGTGCTCATCTCCAGAGCGGTCACTGACATTTGATAATGCGCCAATAAATGTTCGAGCTGAATGCGCTCACTGACGCGTAGATTACGTCGGCTGGTATCTACCGTAAGCGATGCTCCGCGAAAGAAGGTTGGTGCCTCAGAAAGGCGTTCAGAGAGCGCGCTGAGGAGATCACCGAAAGAGGTCCCTGGTTCTAAAGTCAGGAGCAGACCATTGCGCGTCCCTTTAATAGCAACGTATCCTTGCACAGACTGCCCGTCCTCTCTTTCCAGTCTGCCTGACAGCGTTCGTGCTTCCGACGCTTCCTTAGCCAATTTATCCTCCATACCCTGGGTTCCCATTGCTAGTAGAAGCAGGCTGAATAAAACAATACGCCTATGATGCTAAATGCAACGCAAATAGGTACAATCCTATGCACCTTATCATGATACAGTATAAAGGTGAGAACAACAAAACGCAAGCAATAAGGACCTAAAAATAATCTCACTAACTCCAGATCACATGATCCAGTGCAGAGAGAACAAGATTGTATCATCGAAATGCGCAAAAAAAAGCCAGATTGTCCCCCATGAACGAACATTGCAAGCAAAACGCAGAGGGACGCAGGTACGCTCTCATGGTCGATTATGATATGCTGATAGCGTGTCGCGCGCTCAGAGCAGCAGCACAATACACGCTATACAACCGAGAAGCACCTTCTGCATTCTTGCGTCGATAGAGGTTACCTGTGCAACATGATACGTTGAAACATGTGACAGGTACAATGGGAGGATATTTAGAGATATTATGGCAGCATTTACAAATTTTCCGATGGAACGAGAGATAGTACTGAGCAAAGGAACAACCCGGATTGGCGTAATGCCGGAGATCTGTCTGGTCTCGCACTTTCAGGTTGATAGCTGGCCGGTCCTCTATCGGGCCGGAGAGACTGGTAACGTGAAACGCTGGGGCTTGCCGCTGATGATCCCCAATTTCTCGCGCCTCAAAGACGGCCTCTTCAAAGAGAAAGGGACCAGTTTGCCAGCACATGGGTTCGGGCGCAACCTTCCCTGGACGGTGACAGAACAGAGCAACGAGAGCATTACGCTCCAATTGCTGAGCAGCGAAGCGACACGAGCCAGCTATCCCTATGAATTTACGTTTACCAGCACTATTCGTGTTGGCGAGGGAACGCTAACGTATATCGTCACAATGGAAAACCGAAGCGACGAAGTGATGCCGATTGCCCCCGGCTTCCATCCCTATTTTACGGTTGCACAGGCCAACAAAAAGCGTATCGTCAGCGACGGACCCGAAGGCTTCGCCGTCAGCGATTTTCAATGGGATACCAATCCGCCGAACAACCCGTATCCTTTTCCGCATAAAGTGACCCTACAAATACCCGACTATGGCACCCTGACCATTCGTGAGGAAGCAGTGAATGGAGAATATCTCCTCAAAACGATGCAGATCTGGTCGGAACCAGTCACGGCACCCGATCATGCGTTTGTCTGTTTTGAGCCAGTGGTCACCAGCGAGGATGGTTTGAACAGGCCAGAGGATCGGATCAATATTCTTCCGCACAGTACGCGGCAGATCGTGTTACAGTTGCACGCAGAAGTACATTAATCCAGGGGAAAGAACAGGGCGGAGTTTTGTCTCCGCCCTGAGAAAACAATCAGACTTTGGCGACGGCTTTTTCGCCTTTGCGTTTGCGAGGACGAGCACCATTGTGCTCGTCTTCCTCAGTTCTTTCACCCTTTTCTTTCTCACCCACAGGCTCAAGAGCAGTCTCCAGAACCTGGCGAATGTCGGTGGCAAAGACAAAATGCATCTCGTCACGCAGCTCTTTTGGCAGGTCCTCCATCAGATCCATCTCGTTCTTCTTCGGCAGAATCACCGTGCGAATACCTGAACGATAGGCCGCCAGAACCTTCTCTTTGATCCCCCCAATGGGCATCACCTTGCCACGCAGCGTGATCTCGCCAGTCATCGCGACATCCGAACGAACCTTGCGTCCGCTGGCGAGCGAGACCAGGACCGTGACCATCGTCACACCTGCCGAGGGACCATCTTTGGGAATTGCCCCGGCGGGAACGTGAATATGGACGTTATGACCCTCAAAGACATTCTGCGGCAGACCGAGCAGAGCGGCATTGGAGCGTACATAGCTGAGCGCTGCCGTAGCCGATTCCTTCATCACATCGCCGAGTTGACCGGTCAGAATCAGGCGCTCATCCTTACTGGGCATAGTCGCAGCCTCAATAAAGATAATCTCGCCGCCAACGGGTGTCCAGACCAGGCCAGTGACAATACCGGGCCGATCGATCCGTTCCGCCGCCTCTTCAAAGAAGCGCTGGCGGCCCAGATATTCGGGGATATCCTCGCCCTTGATATGAATTGGCGTCTCGCGCCCCTCAGAAACCTGACGAGCCACCTTACGGCAGAGCGAACCGACCTCGCGCTCCAGATTACGCACGCCAGCCTCACGTGTATAGTCACGTGTCAGACGACGCAGAGCATCGTCATCGACCGTCAGTTCATCCTTATTCAGACCATTGGCCTCAATCTGTTTCGGCAACAGATAATTGCGAGCAATGTGCAACTTCTGCTCTTCCGTGTAACCGGAAAGTTCCAGAATCTCCATGCGATCGCGCAGAGGAGCAGGAATCGGCTCAAGAGCATTAGCAGTCGCGATAAACATCACCTTGGAGAGATCGAAGGGCAGATCCAGATAGTTATCGCGGAAGTTATAATTCTGCTCCGGGTCCAACACCTCAAGGAGTGCGGACGAAGGATCACCACGCCAATCGGCCCCGACTTTATCGACCTCATCCAGCATAATCACCGGGTCATTGGTATCGACACGGCGAAGCGTCTGAAGAATGCGTCCGGGCATAGCGCCGATGTACGTGCGACGATGGCCGCGAATCTCAGCTTCATCGCGGATACCACCGAGAGACATACGCGCAAACTTGCGACCGAGCGCCCGCGCAATCGAATGACCAAGCGAGGTCTTACCCACGCCCGGAGGTCCGACAAAGCACAGAATCGGCTCGCGATTGAGCGAACGGGCCGCTTCGAGAGGCTGCGATACGCGTTTTACCTCGCCCTCAGTTTCCTCCTCAGAAGCGAGCGCCTCCTGCTCACGTTGCGCCTGCTCGGCCTTACGATCCTCTTTCAAGCGACGTACAGCGAGATACTCAAGAATACGCTCTTTGATCTTCTCCAGATCATAGTGATCCTGATCGAGCACCTGACGGGCCAGCGGCACATCAATACGCTCACCGGAACTCTTGCTCCAGGGAAGGCTGACAAGCAGTTCCAGATACGTACGAATAATGCTATATTCAGGGGAAGCGGTAGGCAGCTTCTCAAGGCGTGAGAGTTCACGATTAGCCTCTTTGAGCGCTTCCTCTGGCATCTTCGCTTCTTCAATCTTGCGTCGTAGCTCGTTAGCAGTCGCCTGTTCTTCGCTCTCTTCGCCCAGTTCGCGTTGTATCGCTTTCAGCTGTTCGCGCAGGAGATACTCACGCTGCATCTTGCCCATTTCTTCCTGGGCGCTATTCTGAATCTTCTTGCCAAGCTCAAGAATTTCCAGCTCATGCGTGAGATAGCTACTCAACTGGAGTAGTTTCTCGTGGACAGAATCGAGCTCCAGCAGCTTCTGGCGTAGCTCCAATTCCATAGGCACAAACGTCGCGATCACATAGACGACCTGACGGGCCTCCTCGAGATTGAGCGCGGCCGCGGCAATGCCTTCGGGCATCGTTTGCACAAGAGCGACCATGCGCTGGAAGTAGCTCACCACATTGCGTTTGAGCGCTTCCGTCTCATTATCGGCCTCCTGTGTATCAGGATGAAGAGCCACCTGAGCCATCAGATAGGGCTTCTCCTGCGTGAACTCGCCGATAGAGACACGTTCGAGGCCCTGGACAGCGATCTGGATCGTGCCATCGGGCATGCGAAACATGCGTCCAACGCGGGCCACAGTGCCCATCGTAAAGATATCTTTGGGCCCGGCCTGCTCAATATCAGAAGACTTCTGCGCCACCAGAACAACCAGACGATCGCCACGCATCACATCATCGATCAAGCGGATTGAACGTTCCTGACCAACGCCCAGAGGCTGCACCGAGAAGGGATAGACCACAGTCTCCTTGAGAGGCAGCACAGGAAGAGTTTCAGGAATAGAGAGATGCTCTTCCTGCTCAGAATCCGCCTCGCCCGAGAGAACCTCATGCTCTAACACATCCGCCCCGGCAGATACATCCTCCACGTCAGAGGAAGGCTCTTTCTCTACCGTATCCGAGCTGACAGGAGCATCCGCCTTGCCAGAGGAAAGCTCAGAAGCGTCGGGCTGCACCTCGTCAGAGCCAGCAGGGAGTGCTTCTTCCTGAGTGGCCTGGTCATGAACGAGAGAGGACGCAGGAGCATCACCTTCTTGAAGAGGGGACTGAACCTCATTTTCCGGAGAAGAGTCTTGTTCCCACTCATGATTAGATTTTTTTTCCATATATACTTTCCCAACAAATGTCAAGTATAGTTCGCTTACTCTTTCATTACCGTTTGCTGTATAGACACGCGTTCAGGCTGCTTTTCCAGGGCCCTGGGTAGATCAACCTGGAGGAAGCCATTTTCATAGCGTGCCGTCACGGCCTCCCGCTTCACAGGAGCAGGGATAAATATTTCGACCCGAAAAGGACCATAGCGAATTTGCGCTTCATGATAATAGACGTTTTCCTGGCTCTTTTGTGTATTATGTCTTTCGCCACTAATGACCAGAGCATCTTCGTAGAGAGTGACCTCAATTTCTTCCTCACGCATACCAGCCAGTTCAACACGTATCGTAAAGAGCTCAGCCGATTCCAGGATATCAGCTGGTGGTCGCCAGGCAGCGGAGCGATCCAGCATAGACTGTTGGCTCTGACGTAGAGCGTCATGGAGCAACTGGCGATAGTGCTGTTCCAACTGCTTCTGAGAACCATCTATAGGACGGTAGGTCACATATCTATAGCGCATTCGCATGATTTGTTACCCCTTGGGAACTGGTCCGAGGCCGAAGCAGCGAACAGACCTATATCTCTCGTATGTTGCATACCAGGCTGATACAGATAGCAGTGCGTGCAAGCCCGCGACACAAAAAGGCAAAAGGAAGAGAGCATGCGCTGTAAAATAGTAAAAGTAGTAAAGTCAGTAAAATTACCAGGGCCTTTTGCCTTACAACGGTGCTACTCTGTATTACACGTTTCTGACAAGTGAAAGGTTTTTCTCCAATGTTGAGCCCCACACAATGCTTGTGGACGAGAGAAGGCGGTGTGAGTACAGAAGAGAAAAAATTCTCTCGCTTGAAAGAGATAAAACACTGCTCCAAAAACATAGTCGTACTTTTTTGTGAGCTTAAACACATTGATTATGGCACGCGGACGCAGAAATTGCAAGATTCTATATAAGAGGGCCTACGAAGCCAAAATCAGCCCTACCGCGACAATTCTCTCATCATCAGGTTTGACGTGTCCTTGTTGATATGCTACTATGTTTCTATATTCCTCAATGGCAATTGCTCGATCTCCCAAGGAGGGAAGCCTGTTTATTTGTAAGCGGGTGAGTGACAAGAGTAGAGGATATAGTAGAGGTCTTTGATAGAAGACCTGGCGTAGGGAATAACAAATGGAAGAACCGATCTTCTCTTGAGTGTCAATCTCCAGGGAAACTGCTCTTCCCCAGGATGCCTGAAGGCAAGGACGAGCTTGCCACAATTGCGATCTGTGAGGCCAGGATGGTTATTGTAGCCATCTTACACAACAACGAGGGCAGAAAACAACATGATCACGCAAGGGATCAAACGTTGGCTGTACAGGTTGTTCGCATGGTGGCCCTGGAAACAAACCCCAGTGACCAACTATAGACAGGCTGTAGGCAACGCAAACACGGGTATGACGCAAGAGATGATAATCAGGACAGTGGATGGACTCTCGCCACAGTCAGGTATCACCTCCGTCGTTATCGAGCAAGAGCGCGAGGGGCATACGCCCGAGACCAATCACTCCACAAACGAAGACCGCACGGGACGTCCCGTACCATCTCTCTCAACAGAGGAACAGACATCTCAAACCCAGCAACCTATAGTGCAGGAACCGAGCGCTGGAGACAAAGTAGATCCAACATTGGAACAGAAGCTGACCTTTCTAAAATATCTCATCCATAGAGGACAGATTAACGAAGGTTTTGAAGAAGGACAGACCCCTGAACAATATCGGAAACAATAGCGTATTGTACCTGTTATTCAGATATATCTATTTTTGCCCACTTGAAGATGCAGGAGAAGAAGCGAATAGCATATTTGATTCTCCCTCCGCAACTTCAAGGATGTGCTTCCAGAGCATTTCGTCAACCTCAACATTGATCTCACCTGGGCGAGCATCTATCTCCAGGTGAACTTTTAGCTGTTGTGCATAGGCATCGTAAAAAGCCAGAGAGACATCTCCAGATATACCAGCATAATCAATATGCAAGGGACCATACAAGGCAATATGTCGATTCACCTGATTCACCTGGCAGAGGAAAAGCAACGGATCACGTGAGCGAAGAGAAGTCGGCCTAGTCTCTGGCGTCTTTGTGCTCTCCTGCACACGCAGAGGCATATGGGGAGAACGAGGAGCATCGGCCTGCGCACTGCGATGGCGCATATACAATACAGCCTCTACGCGATTGCGAACCTGAAGTTTTTTGAGGATATGTTGCACATGAGAAGAGACCGTTGAGACAGCAATATTCAGGGTATGTGCAATATCTTCGTTCGTATAACCCTGGCCAAGAAAATCCAGAACATGCAGTTCCTGACGTGTCAGAGGACGTACAGGCTCGCCAAAAACCGGATCTTGCACTTCTTGACTTTGAGTATCTTCATTGACAGGCATCATCCATCCACCACCTTCATGCAGCTATTTCTGCATTCAAAGATCTCCCTTTGAAAGATCTTCTGAAAGATCTTCCTTTGTAGGAACAAGAAATCCAGACCCGTCGCAACAAAGGAAGATTATTTCTTATCGAGACCACTCGTCAGAAAAGGTGCTATACCTTCCCTCCGGGAAACGCGTTTACAATTTTTCAGCAGCCATAAATCCCTGAGCCTTCGCGTCTTCTTCAGAAACGAAGTAGATAACATCTAAAGGCAGATCATGCTTTGAGACAAGCTGATCAAGTGGCGTTTGGATAGAATAGTAGCGTTTCGTGCTCGCGATGCCCATAAAGGCGGCATCAGCGGGTATCGCCACAGACGCCTTAGAAGATGCAGTGCCATTCCATACAGCAACATGACCATTGGGAGACAAGAGAATATGCTCATCCTCTTCCAGTTCCAGTTCCACACGCTTTTGCAGGCGCTTCCGAATTAAAATGAAAGCGGTGATGCCAGCAATCAACACGCCCACACTGAAGCCCGAGACAATCCAGAAAGCGCTATCTTGCTCGGCGATATTGCGCGACACTTCACGCGTCTGCTTGCTCAGTTTTTTGCCGACCAGCTCACTTTGTTTACCAAACTCGTGCGTCAAATCGCTACTCCGTTCAGCAAGCAACTGTGAAAGCCGGGTTCCCCGCATACGAAGCTCTTCGGTCAGCTCCTCAGCACGATGGACCAACTCTTGATTATACGCACGTTCTTTCAGCAAAGCCAGAGAATCGGCCAGAGAAAGTTTTTCATCCGCTGCACTCACAGCGGGCGGTTCCGCGCTAAGGGTAGTATGCTCTAGCTCCTGGCGTTGACGTAAGCGTTCCAGGAGCGTTCCTACAATAGGACCGAACGTAGAAGCCGTCAGTGCGCCCACACGCAGCCAGCGGCCCGTCTCATCGAGTAATTTCTTATTGTCCATATCGTCCTCCTTCGCTAAGAGCAAACCTTTCGAATATATCAGCTCCTGCGAACTGTTTTTTTCAGAAACAACACGTCATCAAGAATCCTTTCTGAATACCCAGAACATTTTTGGGATCAGGTTTCCTGACTCTACCTTACCACATAGCAATCGTTTGAATAGTTATTATAGTTTTTCTAGTCTTGCTTGTCATCCAGGTTTATTTCTCGATGCATTGTAACATTTTTGCTGAAATTCAGTCAATTCATGCCAGTTTCTGGCATAGTATATCTTGAGGGAGAAAAGGAAGATGCCTTGATGGAAGGGAATGAGATTGTATGAGGTTATGAGAGAAAGGAAAATTTCCCATCTTTGCTGGAAGTCCCGGTTGAGGTATAAAATTGAGAAAATGGAACCGCTGGCAAGGTTTGCATGCGATACACTACTCAAGAATCGCCAGTCGCAAACTCACTCAGTTGGAGAACAAGACGACAGAAGTGAAGCATAGCCGAGGCCGATTCTAGATATGCCTCGTCGCTCGTCGCAGCTAATTGAGATAACACAGCCCGGCGGCGTAAGGCGCGTAGCACCACCATTACATCCTCTTTGAGAGACATTTCAAGATCACCACGCTGCATTAGCAGAACCACCTGGCGTACAATCGCATCAACTTCATGGCGCATCACACTCAGATCATCTACCCAGGCGCCATCATCATCCTCACCTGCGCCATCCTCTTCATTCCAGAGTATAGCATCGGCAAATTGCTCTCGGTGTTTTACATCGCTACGCATAGGCTTACGCGTAGATTGGAGGGGAGCCCTTGGTTCCTCTTGTTTGACACCAAGCTCACGCAACAGGACGGCCAGTTCTTCTTCCCAGCCAGCCAATAGAGCACCTCCTTGTGAAACAACCGCAAACAGAGATCAGAGCCTGACTCTTCCTTACTATACGAAATACGAAACTTCGTCTTTCCAGAATATGCTGCCAGTGCTGAGAAGCGGGCAACTCTCCAAGACTCGAAATCATAAGCGAAGTGTAACACAGCGTTCTATGCTTGTAAATGGCCCTAATGGTACTGTTATTCCGTGCAAATATATAGGACTTTTGCACCACAATGGAGACAAAGGAGCGTGATGACTACAAATATACCCCCTGCCTTCTGAACTTCCGAGGCAGCTTTCGTGAAGAGGAAAAACGCATTTTGCGCTATTGCTTGCGGAGAAGAAAAGACGTCCGGTGCGGGTTAAATCCGCACCTACATCAACAGTATTAGAAAGGCAGAAAATGTGCAGGAAGATGTGGCAACACAGGAATAAACGCCAGGACAAGCAGAGCGGCAGCCAGCAGAAGAGTAAACACAACTTCCAGACGGAGTACCTGTAACATCACAAGGTGGAAACCAGCATGTGTATCTGTACGAATAACGCCAGTCAGAGCCGTCACAAGCAGCGGAAACGTCCACCACACCACCAGAATCAGATGTGGCGTGCCATGTGGTACCCCCAATAGCGTAATCACGACAAAAGCTCCGAGCAGGAGACCCAGAAACCAGACCCGACTCCAGATCAGGCCCAAAAATGCCGCGAGCGTATGCTTATGCACCTGCGTATCACCTTCAATGTCACGCATATTATTGACATGGACAACCGCTGCGGCGAGGAGTCCCAGAGGAATGCTATACGCAAAGGCGCTCGCGGAAAGATGAGCGACCTGCACCAGATAAGCCCCAATAGTAACACAGGGTCCAAAGAGCAGAAAAGCAACCAGCTCACCCAGAGCCAACGAAGAGAGTGAACGCGAGGTAGCACTGTAAAAATAGGCACAGAGTAGACCTACCAGACCAAAAAGATAGACAAGCGGCCCTCCCGCAATAGCGACAAGCAGTCCCAATATTGCGCCAATGCCAAGTAATACAAGACCCACCAGCAACACATTTTGTGGTTTGACCAGATTCTGTTGCAGCAACCCACCGGGACCAAGCGTATTGCCGGTATCCACGCCGCGCAGATAGTCATAATAGTCATTCACCAGATTTGCCCCGGCCTGGATCAGCAGAAGCACCAGGATAGTACCAATAAAGTGCAACAGATGAAATTGTCCCAGAGGAGACCCGGGCGAGATCGTCTGAGACCATGCCAGCACGCTTCCCAGCAGAGCAGGCATTAATGGCAACGTAAAATAAGCCGGACGCGCGCCCTCCCACCATATCTGCAACCACTCAGACCAGCTACGTGTATGCTCGACTGATTGCGCGACCAGAGGAGTAGGAGTAGATACATCGCGCGTAGCCGCAATCGAGTGAATAGAAATTGCGGGTTGCAAAGCACTGATCACCTGCAAAGAATCCAGAGGTATCGTTGGCACCTCTTCAGCCTGTACAGAATCGGCGGTCACAATATGGGTCGAGGTAGTTGCTTGTGGATTAGAAACGACGGCATCTGTTTCCTGTATATCTTCGCTCATACACCCTTATCCTCTTTCTATTCTCTATGTTCCAGGCCATCCGCGTTTTCTAATATTTCTATAGTAATCGATACTCCATCTCGATCTCTCGGAGTATCTTACCTATAACATCTCATTATAAGGAAGCAATCGAAAGTGAGATTCTAGCTATTACACAAGTAATACGCTTTCCCGGCCAAAAAAGTTCCTCGTGCTACAGTGGCGATCGCGATTGAGCAGGCCGCAGGCAGAACGATACCACAGACCGGGCCCTTTATTATAACGATCATCAGTGCAATAGAGCACCTTATTCCCCTAAAATAACCGGGCAACAGGTCTGTTCATAGTATACTCGTTCATAGAAGTATGCTGAAATGCGCGATATTACAAGCTCGTGCCGAGAAACGAATCATCGTCCGGGTCCTGGCGTTGTAGCTCCCGCTGGAGAGCCAGCATTGATTGCTGTAAGCGTACCTGGCTCATAGCAGAAGTGAGATCACCACGAGTTTTCTCCAGGATGCCGCGCGTCGCATCAGTGGTCCGACGCAAACCGGAGGTGATCGCATCGGGGAAATCGACCGAGATCAACAGGGCATAGATATCATCCATATAGCCCAGAAAGACCTCACAATCGCCCATCTCACCGCGTCTGAGCTGATCTAACAAATAACGGCGTAGCTCACCAACGGACTCCGCCAGACCATTCAGAAAAGCGCCGGAGCCGATAGCGAGATCAGTTGCCGAGGGGAGTGAGCGATGCTGAACCAGTGCACTAAAACAAATGGCTTCGGCATACTCTTTCTGAGCGTCCTGAACAAAGCCTGCAAAGAAAATGTCCTGATGATCGCGCAAATCAGCAGCCATCTCAGTGAGGAGAGCACCCGCCTGCGCGACCAGATCTTCAGCCAGACGAAACTCATGGCGATGGGCGGCACGAATGCTATTGGCACAATAGCGAATCGTCGTACGTGACTTTGGAAGCGCCCGCTCGCGTGCGGCATGCTTCTGTGCCAGGTTGTCAATAGCCTCCTGCCCTATTCTATCTATATTATCAACCATAGCTTTAATCCTTTCCATGATAAAAACAGTGTACCATAGAAAGGCCATTACCGGGTAAGTAGCAGAACATCAGATGAAAAAATGCGTCAATGTCAACAAGAGAAAATCGAGGCAACTCTTCCAGAGTAACTATTTATTGTGCTGTAACTTGAAACGTGGTAGAGACCGTTTTTTGGCCAGGACGATCAATCGAGACACGCAATCCCCAGGGACCGCCCATGGGAAATTGCACACGAGCGCGATAGATCCCATTGCCCTGAGCAGACGCCTCAACGCGTTCGCTCCCCATATCCATAGCCTCCATCGTCGAATCGATAAAGACATGTGCATCGGTGATGGCCTGCCGAGAAGCATTGGCAACCTGGATTGAGGCCGTAGCAGGCTGTGTTTCCAGAGGGGGATTAGGATCGACCTGGAGCGTGATCTGGTAGGGGCCAGCCTGTGCGGTTTGAATATGGGCAGTTGGCGTGTGAGATACTGCATTACTCATGAGGCCGCCGAACCAGGAAATGGCGACAAGAAAAGCGAGCCCCAGCGCCAGCACCAGCAATTTACGTCTCATTCTCCCCCGCATACAGAAAAAGGAGTCCAAAAACAGAGTGAGCCGTGCTTACACACCCCTACATAACCCCTGGAGGTCTGCTTATGCAGGGGCGAAACACAGCTCACCCGAACTGGACATCTAAAAGCGCCAGATCATCAGAAACTTCTTACTACGATCGATTATGCACCATTCTTCGCGAATTTGCAAGCATTTTGCCCACAAAGTAGCCAGCGGACAGACCAATAAAAGGGGCAAGCAAGGTATAATGAAAAGGGACGCCCCACAACCTGTAGACGAATCGAGCGATTCTTCAAGGAAAGATGGCAGGCTGGCTCATGACAACAAGGCAGCGTCTTCCCGTTTGCGCCCTACCCTGCGATGCATTATAATAATGACACAACGTCAACCAATTAGTTGCATTCAACAAGGGCGACCGGGAAAAGCGGTGGGGTTGCCTGCCTGAATGTAAAAAATCAGATTTGCACGGCGAGGTGCCTGGTGTGAGGTCGTTGATGTTAGCAATACAGAGATACAACAAAGCCTGCAAAGGTGTCTTGTATACAACACCGAGGTCACTCCTCCCTTGCTTCACCTCCCCGCCCCCAGAAATGAGGAAAAGATGTACAAAGGTCAATCCGGCATGTGGTCCTGGTTGTTTCATCGCATCACAGGCATTGCCATTCTTATCTTTCTATTCATCCATATCGTCGATATTTCGCTGTTGAGCTTTGGTCCAGCAATTTACAACGATGGCATCGCTTTCTTTGACTCGATCATCGCACGTCTGCTCTCACTAGGTCTGATCGTTGCAATTCTCTATCATGCCTTTAATGGCGTACGCATCATATGCATCGACTTCTGGCGCAAAGGCGCACGCTATCAGAAGGTTATGTTTACCATCGTACTCGTCGCAACGGTCATCATCTTTATCCCATTTGCCTACTTTGTACTCAAACCAGCCTTCATCCCAACGGTAGCCTGGTTCTTCACGCTACCAACCATGGCACACACCGCACCCTAGTATATTCCCGGGCGAAGAGGTTCTCGCCCATACGGAGGAAAAATTATTATGTTAAATCTATCGAAGTTCTACGGCGGTGCACGTCCACAAGGCGGGGGCTTTGAGACGTTTTCCTGGTACTACTTCCGCATCTCTGGCATTATTCTATTCGTACTGGTCATCGTCCATCTGCTGGTCATGCACGTGACCACTGACGTAGCGTGCACAACCTATGCCTTCGTGGCAGGGCGTTATGCCAATCCGCTCTGGAGGCTTTTTGATTGGATGTTACTCACCATCGCCCTGACCCATGGGATGAACGGTTTGCGGGTTATGATCGATGATTATGTCCGTAAGCCACGCACACGTATCGTGCTTCTCTCAACGGCGGCGACGCTTTTACTGGCATTCTTTATGTTAGGCACCATTACGCTGATCACATTCCAGCCGGTTGCAGGTGCACAACAAACGCAAACGTGCGTCAATCAGGCGAGGTAAATCAGAGCAAAGAATAGAGGATACTACACACTATGTACCATAAATTTGATGTCGTCATCGTCGGTTCAGGTGGCGCGGGCCTGATGGCAGCAATGCAACTGCCAAATGCCAGTGTCGCGGTTCTGACCAAAGTTTACCCTACCCGTTCACATACCGGAGCAGCACAGGGAGGCGTTGCCGCTGCATTGGGGAACCAGGAAGAGGACCATTGGAAGTGGCATATGTACGACACCATCAAGGGTGGCGACTACCTGGTTGATCAGCCCGCAGCTGAAATACTGGCTCGCGAAGCAATCGACGCCGTCTATGAGCTCGAACATCGCGGCCTGCCCTTCAATCGCACCGCCGATGGACGCATCGACCAGCGACGTTTTGGAGGCCACACGCGCAACTATGGCGAAGGGCCGGTACGCCGTTCCTGCTACGCCGCTGACCGCACGGGACACATGATCCTGCAAACAATGTACCAGAGCGCGATCAAAAATCAGGTACGTTTCTTCAATGAGTATCTCGTCCTGGATCTGCTTCTGAACGATGGGCAGGCCTGTGGAGTCGTCGCGATGGAGATACGCACGGGCGAAATTCATACCTTCCATGCCAAATCGGTCCTCTTTGCCACAGGTGGCTATGGTCGAGCATGGCGCGTCACCAGCAACGCATTTGCGTGTATGGGAGACGGCATGTCCATCGCCTATCGTCGTGGTATCCCACTGCAAGACATGGAAATGTACCAGTTCCACCCAACAGGTATTTACAAAGTGGGCGTCCTCCTCAGTGAAGCTGCGCGCGGTGAAGGTGCCAAGATTCTCAACGGCAAGGGCGAATATTTCATGGAACGTTACATGCCCACCTTGAAAGATCTGGCCCCGCGCGATATCGTCTCGCGCTGTATCGTCCAGGAGGTCAAAGAGGGGCGTGGCGTCGATGGAAAAGACTACGTCTACCTGGATGTGCGCCATCTTGGAGCGAAGGTGATCGCCGAAAAGCTGCCCGACATCACCGACTTCGCACGAAACTATCTGGGCGTTGAGCCAATCACCGAGCCTGTGCCGATTCAGCCTACAGCCCACTATGCAATGGGTGGAGTACCAACCAATGTTGATGCTCAGGTTGTGATCGATCCACAATGGACGCCGCTTCCTGGCTTCTATGCCGCTGGCGAAGTTGCCTGCGTCTCCGTGCATGGTGCAAACCGTCTGGGCACCAACTCACTGGTAGACCTGATCGTCTTTGGTCGCCGCGCAGGCAAACATATGGCACAATTTATCAAAGAAAATAGCCATGCGCCCCTGCCATCCGATCATGAAGGCAAGGCGCGCGAGCTGGTCGATCGTCTCTATAGCTCAACCGGAGGGGAGTCGGCAGCACACATCCGCAACGCAATGCAAAATGAGATGGACGACAAGGTCTTCGTTGAGCGCACCGATAAAGGGTTACGTCAGGCACTCGATACGATCGCGGGCCTACAGGATGCCTACCAGAACGTACAATTGCAAGACAAGGGCAAAAACTTCAATACGGAACTGGTCGAGGCCATCGAACTGGGCTTCCTGCTCGATTGCGCAGAGGCAACCACACATGGAGCCCTGGCACGCACCGAGAGCCGCGGTGGGCACTTCCGCCTGGACTACGAGAAACGGGATGATGTCAACTGGCTGAAACACACGCTGGCCTATAGGGGTGAAGAGAATCATGAAGTGCGCCTGGACTATAAAGACGTGCTCATGGTCGACGATCCTATCTTCGTGCCCAAAGAACGCAAATACTAATCAACATGGAGAATCACAGGGCCGAGATGAGAAGCAGACGAGCAACTCCGTCCTGTGAGAGGAGAAGAGAATGAAAGTACTCATGCGCATCAAGCGTTATAATCCCGAGCAAGATCCCAAACCCTATTGGGCAGAATTCCGCGTGGAGGCCGATCCCATTGATCGCCTGCTCGATGCATTGAACATGGTCAAATGGAATATGGATGGCACGCTGACCTATCGACGCTCGTGCGCACATGGCGTGTGTGGCTCAGATGCGATGCGTATCAACGGGCGCAATCGTCTGGCCTGTAAAGTGCTGATCCGCGACGTTGGAGAGAAGGTCACGATCGAGCCGATGCTGGGTTATCCCGTCATTAAAGATCTGGTCGTAGACATGGACCAGTTCTTTGACAAGTACAAGTCGGTCAAGCCCTATCTGATCAACTACGACAACGAACCCGGCACAGAGCGCTTGCAGAGTCCCGAGGAGCGGGAACGCTACGACGAAGGGACCAAGTGTATTCTCTGTGGTGCCTGCACCGGTTCGTGTCCGTCGATCTGGGGCAATCCGAACTGGGTAGGCCCGGCTTCTATCGTCAATGCCCATCGCTTCATCTTCGATAGTCGCGACCAGGGTGCTGCTGAGCGCTTGAACGTGCTCGGACAACGCGATGGAGTCTGGCGTTGTCGCACTATCTTCAACTGCACCGATGCCTGTCCACGTGGCATCCCCGTGACTGACCTCATCGAACAGGTCAAACGGGCAATTGTCTACGGTGGAGACACTAAGAACGCGCAATAAAGCGGACTATCATGAGCAAGAAGGGGTGCATATTGATATGATATGCATCCCTTCGTTGTTCAATGCTGCTCTCCTCGAACAAGGATGTGATGCTCACGCAGTTCAGTTGTATATTGATCTGATGGATATCCCTTCTTTAAAAGAGTGCAAATACTACCTGAGAAATGAAAGGTCTGCATCTACATGAGAGGAACTGGAGGCAGATAAACAGCGCATCTCCACGTTTTGAGAAAGGGCAAGAGCATGACAACAAGCACCGAGACCTGGCAACATCGCGATCTCATCACCAATGGTATACGCATGCACTACGTCACAGAGGGAACAGGACCATTGATCGTCTTACTGCATGGCTTTCCCGAATTCTGGTATAGCTGGCGGCAGCAGATCCCCTATCTGGCGCAACGTGGCTATCAGGTAGTCGCCCCGGACCTGCGCGGGTACAACGAGAGCGACAAACCACGCGCTGGATATGATATACCAACCTTGCTGCGTGATATTGTTGGCCTGATCAGGGGGCAGGGGCAGGAAAAAGCGATTATCATCGGGCACGATTGGGGAGGAGTCCTCGCATGGGCATTTGCGCTTACCTATCCAGATAGGACAGAGCGTCTGATTGTCCTGAACGCGCCACATCCCCGGGCGTTCCAGCGCGAACTACGTACGCCGAAACAACTGCGCAAAAGCTGGTACGTTTTCGCCTTCCAGATTCCCTGGCTACCAGAATATCTGTTGGGGCGTAACCATGCCGCGATGATAGCAAAAATGATCTACGGCTCTGCGGTCCACAAAGAGGCATTTCCACCAGAAGTTCTGGCACACTATCGGGATGCAATGAGCAAACCAGGGGTACTTCGAGCAGCAATCAGCTACTACCGTAGCCTCTTTCTTCATCCCAGAAGTGGGAGCGCAACCGGAAAAATCATCACCGCCCCAACGCTTTTGATCTGGGGAGAGCAGGATATCGCACTGGATATAGCCCTGACAGAAGGACTGGAGCCATGGGTGCCACATCTGCAAGTCAGGCGGATTGCGGACAGCGGGCACTGGGTATCACAGGAAAAACCAGAGCAGGTCAACGCACTGATCGCAGCATTTCTGGCGGCAGACGATTCCAGCGGGAGATGAGTCCGCAATACGGGAGTGTGCTAGCTACACGAGCTTGTGAGCGAGTTGCGAAAGCTCCTCTTCAAGCTGTGACATCACCAGAGACGAGGCCTGCTGACCGCTCAGCGGCTGCTCCTGGCGAGCAGAGGAACGCATTGTATCGAGCAGGCGCTGCTGAAAGGTCGAGAAATGCTGCGCTTGCTGCTTTTGCGAAGGAAATAGAGCAAGATCGATATTATAAGAGAGATAAAATTCTGCCTGTGTAAATGCCACCGTCAGAAGTTGCGAATAGTTCTGAATCAATTCCAGGCGTTCGGCCGTAAAATAAAAAGGCTGCGTACTACAGGCACAAAAGCAACCAGCGATACTTTCGCCGCGCTGAATAGGCACGACAGCGACACAGCGAGCATGTTCCACAGGCAACAGAGGATAATAAGAATGGCTCATAGATTGCGTATCCTGGATAGTAATGAGGCGGCGATTATTCACAACATAGCCGCAGAGGGACTCAATCCCCATAAACAGCGGATAACGATCCCAATTTCCCTGCCAGGGAGTCGATCCCTGGCCGAGCAGAATGCGCAAACTACGCACTTTTTGAGCAGGCTCACCGGGGGTTGTACAGGCAATAACCGTCAGCACCAGACCGAGGCGCTGAGGATCAAGATGTTGGAAAGCCTGTTGCAAAATGAGCTTGCCGATTGACCAGAAACGCAAAGAAGGCGACGTCTTCGTGTAAGCGCGCATAACGCTGGTATAAAAATAAGAAGGAATTTGCGAAAGATCCTCCTCATTGCCAGGTTTCAGTTCAAAGAACGTTGCATACTCCTGTTTAATCAGCCTCGTAAGTTGAGCCGAATGTTCAGGAAGGGCAGAGACCAGCTGATGCAAGTTACGAAGGCGAGGATTACCCTCATTATTTGCCCAGCGTTGTAACGTGATAGCATTAATGCCTGATACTTGAGAAATACGCTGCCGCTCCGGCATATTTTCAATCAAATCATGCAACAATTCTCGCCATGTTTGCGGTTCTGCCATGCAAACCTTTTCCTATCTCAATACACTCGATCTCGTCTTATGTACCCTTATAATAGCAACAGGCATATTTTTTTGTCAAGCCAGTAACAGGACATTCATGACCAGGGAAGAGGTAAATCACCGAGTACCTGGATCGACTCATCCGACTCAGTCGTCTGCTCAACTGCTTCTGATGCAGATGGAGTGACACAAGGAAGAACCATTTGCGTGCTCTGGCATCCCAATACCTGCTCAATCCAGAGCGCACCACAAATCTCGCACATCCCGTGGGTTGCATCATATAATTTTGGCAGAGGAGCTGGTGAAATACGTCCACCATCAGCATCGATTAAGCGCAAACACCATGCACATTGTCGCACCATGACCGCACACATCCTTTCTCAACCCATAGTTGCTTGACGGCTCAATTGATCCCTTGACGTACGTGCTGGATTAAGCGTTGCTCTGTGCGGCCGCTGGTCGCAGGCAATGCCTGCACTTCCCTCTCAAGGCACGTAAACAATGCCTGCCGCCGGTTATATCCCCACCCAATGCCAGCGTTCCGAGAACAATGTCTGATACACTGCTCAATAGAGTGCATCCAACTGCCCTTCAGTACAAAACAAAATCTTATGCTCTTGATAGAGCAAAGATAGATCAGTATCAGGGCAAAACAGCCAGATAGTTGTTTATGTCTATCATAAACGAGAAAGACTTAAAAGCCTTATCCCTTACATAATACCATAAAACGTTTTTCTGGATACGATCATCTTTTCAGGCCAGGAAAAGACAATACGAAGGCCCACCAGAAGCGAAAACGTAAGCTCTCAAGCGACCGTAACCATAATGCTATGGTAGCCAGATGAGCCATCCGGTGCGGGAGAAGCAATAGCAGGATCTTGCACATTGCCCTCGAGATCGATAGCGCGCACGACCAGTGTATAGCTCCCGGCTTTGGGCTGCCAGGGCATTTCCCATAAAACCCAGGTAAGATCTGAGAGAGGCTTCTTCAACAGCGTATGCTGCCAGGTTTCACCGGCATCCAGGCTGATATCCACCATGCTAATCCCTTTATCTCCCGAGAAAGCCACACCAGCGATATACGTCGGCGTTCCCGCTTTGAGTTGTTGCGAGCTTATAGGCGTATCAATGCGCGATGTCATACGTACCGGCGCAGGATCACTCCAGCCTTGCCCTTGCCAGTACCCCTGGTAATTCGTATTCACCACCTCAATTTTCGTAATCCATTTGACATGCTTCATCCCATAAATTCCAGGCACCAGCAGACGAGCAGGATAGCCGTGTGCAGGAGGCAGGGCGACACCATTCATATATAAAGCGACCAGAGTTGTCGGTTCCAGAGCTTTCGCCAGATGAATACTATCGCTGTAGCCATCATCCGCATAGAGCACCACTTTGGTTGCCCCCGGCTTAATCCTGCCAGCCTTTGCCAGCAAGTCTGCGAGCGGAACCCCTTTCCAGGCAGCGTTACTGATATACTGACCCCCAACCTCATTGCTGATACACATCAAGGTTTCATATTGCGTTTTCATAGGCAACGTCTGTAACTCAGCATAATTCAGCGCGTAAGGGTGCTCAACCTGACCAACGATCGTCATATTCCAGCGAACAGCATTGATATCGGGGTCGCTCGCCAGATTTTTGGAGACCCCATAAAATTGATCATTGGGAGTGATCTCAGATGAGAGACCAGGAATCTGGCTAAAATCGCTATTACTATAGGTAGGAGTGGTAGCATCCACCCTGGGCTTATAGTCTTGCTGTAGATGATTAAGAGACGTACTGGAGAGCGTCTGACCGCCAGAGGTTCCCTGAGAGATAAAGCGCCATGCCAGCACGCCCAGCGCGGCAACGCCAATCCAGACACCTCCCCGGACCAGTACAGCACGCCGCGTCAGACCGGCTTGCAGCGCCTCCTCGCGCTCTACCACGCCCAGATGCTGCAAGTGACGGAACAGCAACCAGTTCTGAACAAATACAAAAAACAGACCGAAGAAGAGACCTACAACGGCCAGAGTAAACATCGTACTGAAAACGCCACCTGCCAGACTGGCCCCGAAAAAACCCGCTCCAGTCAAGGGCAAAAAGAGCAGACCAGTCAATAGCCAGAGAATACCGGCAAGCCATAATCCAACGGGCCAGCGTAGCGTCCCCTGCTCATCCTCCACAAGCGAAGGATAGCTTATTTGAGAGAGCACAAGGTTGCACAATCCGCCACTGAGCGCGAAAATCAGACATTGGCCTGCGACAATAATATAAAAAAGATAGTGTTTCGCATCGGGCCCAAATAATTCATGTAGGGACTGAAAGGTTGTTGGCGACATCGCTTGCGTAATCGACGATCCCAGCAGTTCGGGCAACGAGACGGTCCCCAGCAACATACTAAAGAGCACCATCAATAAGCTCGCGACCAATCCGGCCACGAGCCCGGCATAACAGCCGAAAAGAACGCGCTGCCTGCGCGAAGAATGTGCATTTTGCATAAGACCATGCTCCGAGAGAAGGTATATCTGGGAAAAAAGGATACACATTAACAACAGTACTGTATTACACGCCTTCAAGGTACCATTTTTACCAACGTGCAAGTAATTGGCAAAGGACAGATGTTTGCAGGGGCAAAACCTTTTCAAAGTGTGCTCGTCATCTTCGCAAGGCAGAAAGCAGGCTACACGAGAAGAAGGTGTCTTGCGTCCCACTTATTATATACCGCTGGAAACGGCAAAAGCGGAAGTTATTTTCAGATATTTTTTTCGCATTGTCATTTTTAAGTCAGAGGATGGGCGAACTTTCTGTCCGCCCATATGATCAGCTAGGCACCTTCGGCGACGGGGATCGTCACGGGGATAAAACCTTCACCGGGTCGGTAATCAGGGGACTGATGGCGAAAGTAGGTATTATAGAGCTGAGCATAATGCCCCCCACGCGTCATCAGAACTTCGTGGCTCCCCTCTTCGACAACCCGGCCCATGCTCAAAACCAGAATACGGTCTGCATGCTTGATCGTTGAGAGGCGATGGGCAATAATAATCGCCGTGCGATTTTTCAGGAGAATGTCCAGGCCCTCCTGAATCTGCGCCTCCGTCAAAGGATCAACACTGGCAGTTGCCTCATCGAGAATAATGATCGAGGGATCTTGCAGCAGCACGCGTGCCAGGGCGACGAGCTGGCGTTGACCCATCGAAAGCGAACGACCAGTCTCGCCCACCTCAGTCAGCAAACCTTCGGGGAGCGCCTCCAGCCAATCGCCACCACCAATGCGGTGTGCTACGCCCTCAACCTCCTCATCGCTGGCAGAGGGATGCGCGTAGCGAATATTGTCCATAACCGTCCCCGAAAAGAGGAAGGGAGTCTGGGGCACAATCCCCAGATGCGCATGGTAATCGTGCAAGTCAAAAGAGCGGATATCGCGATCATCGATCAGCAACTGACCGCCCTGATACTCGTAAAAGCGCGCCACCAGTTTGCCCAGACTCGACTTACCAGCACCCGTATGACCCACCAGAGCAATCGTCTCGCCGGGCTGGATCGTGAGATGAAAGTTCGTCAGCACTGATTGGCGATCATCGTAGCTAAAAAAGAGATTCTTAAACTCGATCTTTCCCGCGAGTTGTGAGACTGGCTGAGCGTCCACCTGACGCACACGCGGCTCTGCGTCGAGCAGAGCAAAGACACGTTCACTGGCAGCCAGCCCTAGCTGAAACTGACTCCAGAATGACGCAATACTGGTCAGAGGTAGCCAGAGCAGACGAATGCTTTGTAAGAAGAGGAACCAATCACCGGCCGAGATCGTATTTTTGAGCACGCTCTGACCACCAAAGTAGATCACCAGCGCCGTCCCAATATTCGCGATCAATACCAGCACCGGGAAAACACCGTTATAGATAAAGCCCGAACGTACATTGACATGAAACGACTGTTCATTGATACGTTTGAACTCGTCATACATACTTTGTTCCTGGCGGAAGTTCTTCGCAATCGTGATCCCGCTCACCACCTCCTGCACATTCGCATTCACACTAGCCAGAGAGCGCTGCGAGCGCTGCGTTGAGACGCGTGCAATGCGCCGGAACCCCAGGGCCACCCCGATAATGGCGGGCATAATCGAAAGGGCAATCAGTGCCAGTTGCCAGCTACGCACAAACAACAAGATCGCCACCAGAAAAAAGAGCAACAACTGGCTCACCAGGTTCAACGTGAGCGTCACAACCGTCGCGAAACTCTCGGTATCGGACGTCACCCGGCTCACAACCTTGCCAGAAGAGAACTCATCGAAGAACGACATATCGCGTGACACGACCGAAGAGAAGGCATCACGGCGCAATTGCAAGACCACATCTCCAACGGACTTCGCCGTAAACCACTGGCGAAAGAGATTGAAGGTCCAGGACAACACTCCTGAGAGCAAGAGAAAGCCTACCAGGAACAAGATTGGTTGCAACGGCTGCGGACGGGTCAACAGATCGATCGCATCCGAGACCAGCAACGGAAAGGCGGTATCCAGCAGCGAACTCAACAGCACAAGCAGCGCCACCAGCAGCATAACAGTTAATTGCGGACGGAAGTAGCCGATAATACGCTTGATAAGCTGACTATCTTTATAGGTACGATCATACGCCTCGGCATCCAGACCATCCATGAAAAAGCCCATAGATCCTCTCCTCTTCTGAAAACGACGTTTTCATGACGCGTAGTGTCCCCCTGATATGAGGGTCTTATATAGAGCGAGAATGTTGTTATTCGCCACCAACGGATACCGCAGGAGACGCGCTTTCATAGTGGGAAAAGATGCGACGATAGATCTCGCAGCGCGCCAGCAGTTCTTGATGTCCTCCCTGATCGATAAGCTCGCCATTGCGCAGCACGAGAACCTTATCAGCCCAGCGAATCTGCGAGAGACGATGCGTGATCAAGAGCGTGGTACGTCCCTCTAATAAGCGATGAATAGCTTTTTGAATTTCATCTTCAGTCGCGCTATCGATCGCACTGGTTGAGTCATCGAGGATCAGAATGTGGGGATCGGTCAGGAGGGCACGAGCGATCGCGATACGCTGGCGCTGTCCTCCCGAAAGCGTCACGCCGCGCTCACCGATGACCGTATCATAGCCATCTTTAAAGCCCATAATAAAATCGTGCGCCTGAGCATCCTTCGCCGCCTGCTCAATTGCAGCACGATCAGCCTTGCGACCCAGACCATACGCAATATTCTCGGCAATCGTACGCGAAAAGAGAAACACGTCCTGCTCGATTGTCGAGATCTGCGAGCGCAGTGCATCCAGACTCCAATCGCGCACATTGACCTCATCGATCAGCACACGACCAGCATTAACATCATAAATGCGGTTCACCAGCTTCGTCAGCGTACTCTTGCCGGAACCAGTCTGGCCGACAATCGCAATCGTCTGGCCGGGCTGAGCATGGAACGAGACATCCCTGAGCACAGGCGTATCGCCGTAAGCAAAGGTTACCTGCTCAAACGTAATCGCGCCGCGCATCTCCTGAGTATAGCCACCGTCATTCTCATCCAGCTCGCTTTCCTCGCTCATCAGATTAAGAATACGCTTCGCCCCCGAGACGCCCAGTTGTACCAGACTGAAGCTCCAGATAGACATAAAAGAAACAAAGCGCAAGTTGGTCATCAGGCCCATAAAGGAAACCAGGCCGCCGATAGAGAGTTGATGTTGTGAGAGCAAGTAAAGGCCATGTAAGAAGGCCAGGGCCAGCGCGATGCCCAGCAGCAACGTCGGTAGATAGCTTCCCTGAATGCGGCCATTCTGCACATAAAAATCGCGATATTTGCCCGAACTCACCTCAAACTTTTGCTTCTCCTGTTCCTCTTGTGCAGTCGCTTTAATCACCTCAATGCCATTGACCGCCTCGGTAAGAATGGCATTGGTCGTGCCAAACTGAGCACGCATCTGGTTCGAGATCGGACTGAGCAGGCGCGAATACCGACGGAGCGTGATCAGAAACGCAATCGTAAAAAGCAATGGCACGAGCAACAATTGCACATTCAGTAAGCCAATGAAGATCAGGACCGTAATCAGGCTGGTAAACGAGTCAAAGACGATGTCGAAGCCCGGCACGACCATATCACTGAGCGTGGTCATATCATTCGAGGCACGAGCCATAACATCGCCGACGCGCTGCCGATTATGAAAGGTCTGGCTCTTACCAAGCAGGCTCAGGTAGAGCTCATCACGGGCATCACGTGCGAAGCTCTTGCCGAGAATTTCCGCGGAGAGACGTGCACCCATATCGGTGCAGGCAGCCACGAAAATGATAATCAGCAAAACGATCACCAGATGAGTCAGTTCAGAGAAGGACTGATGTTGGATCGCGGTAAAGGCATTGCCAGTAAGCGTGATCACCGATGCATAGAGCAGGTTTACCAGCACTGCTAGCAGTAGAAAGAAGAGTACCCGGTACTTATAGCGTAAAAAATGCGAAAAGATCCAGCGTGGGGCGCTTGAGCGATGATAGTGATATTCGCCAGCGACCGTGAATTCGCGTTTAGCTAACAAGGATCAACCTCCAACTGGAGTCACAGACAACAATACAGATGAAGAAGTAATGAGTGGTTGTTTGTAGCACATGTAGAAAAAACATGCCTGAAGTGAAACACGTGTTCTAACTATACCTGATTTGCATACAAATTACAAGCCTGACCTGCGTATATGGGCAGCAACCTGCAACGCATCCAGGATCGGCATGACTAACATGGATCAGGTAAAACACAATCACAGCAGACAGAATAGCATCGATTACCTGTCATCTGCTGTCAGGATTCTGGACATCGCTGCCATATCCCCAGATGGATTTCGTCACCTTTTCATACCCTCGAAAAGTTCTGTTTTATTTCCTTCCCCCCTTTTTTCTTTGAACGCAAACAGCCCTGCTCATTTTAGAACATATGATTTGTTTTTAACAAAATCATAGTCTGTATTGTACTGTTCAAGACGAACCGATGAACAATATTTGTCCAGCGAGGGAGACAGCAAGAACTTGCTTATCGCTAATTCACCTGTCGCCATCGCATAGTATCCACGACTTCCCTCTGGATAGTTATGCTGATCTAGCTGTGAGTGCTGTCTTCTGATCAGAGCCATCAACTCAAGGGTTTGATCATTTTCGATATCAACATCAGAGCATTGACGCAAGTCAAAATTTGGCAGTTTCTCACCAGTCATCTTGAAATGATAGGCCTGCTCCATAGGTTGAGATACGTCATGACTACGTTTTATGTCCATATGCGTTTACCTTCCTACGATGATATTTCTTCCAACCTTCGCCGATCCGCCAGGTCATTGAGCAGGTAGACCTACCACCTGGGGAGAGTTGTTAAGCCTCAAAATGAACGAAGGCTCCATCAATCTTTGAATCATCGCCCTCCCGCTGAACTCTATTTTGGGCAGCATCAAGAAGGCCGGAAAGAAACAAGCATAACCAGCAATGGCGCTATCTAGCCTACCACAAGGAGCAATGTGCATCAAATCTGTTGCACGCCCTCTGCGTATATGGGCAACAACCTGCAACGCATCCAGGATGGGTATGACCAACATGGATCAGGTAAAGCACAATTACAGCAGGGGAGCTTTTGTACTACGTCTACGCAAGGATGGAATTTGGGAGTAAATTTCAGAGCGGCTATCATTCGTTAGAACAAATGTGATACGCTATAGGGCAATACGAGAAAGAGAAAATAGCAGGTAGTAGAGCAAAGTATGGTATATCAAGGATCTCTGTTCGAATCGAACAATTCTGGAGCACAGAACAAGCAAAAAGCTTCCCCTTCCACACAGGATGCTGCCCGGGGGGAGCCCCTGGCGGCGCGGATGCGTCCACGTACCCTCGATGAGATTGTAGGACAGGAGCATCTGATTGGTCCGGGGAAACTGTTACGGCGCATCATCGAGAGCGATAAAGTGACCTCGATGATCCTCTGGGGACCACCTGGCAGTGGCAAGACCACGCTCGCTGAGGTGATCGCCCTCCAGACACACGCCCATTTTGTGCGCCTGAACGCGGTCTCAGCTGGTGTGGCCGATCTACGCAGAATTGCAGATGAGGCAAAGAAACTCCGCTTTACAGGCGGGCGCACCATTCTCTTTGTCGACGAAATTCACCGCTTTAATAAATCACAACAGGATGCGATCCTTCCCCATGTAGAGCAAGGCGTCGTGACCCTGATCGGCGCCACAACCGAGAATCCCAGTTTCGAGGTGAACTCTGCCCTGCTGTCACGCTCACGAGTTTTTGTGCTGAATGCGCTCGACGCAGGACAGATCATTGCCCTGCTGCAACGCGCTTTACAGGATCGAGAACGCGGTCTGGGACAGTGGCAGGCATCCGCTGATGAGGACGTTCTGGGACAGATTGCGATTTTCGCCAACGGCGACGCTCGCACTGCGCTCAATGTGCTCGATCTGGCCGTTCAGGGCAACGGTGACGTCACATCCACATCCCATGAGCCGGTACAACTGACCACCGCTATGATCGAAGAAGCGATGCAACATCGTGCACTGCACTATGATAAAGGCGGCGATCAACACTACGATACGATCTCAGCTTTACATAAAGCAGTACGTGGATCTGATCCTGATGGGAGTCTTTACTGGCTGGTACGGATGTTGGAGGCCGGGGAAGATCCGCTCTACATCGCACGGCGCGTCGTACGCATGGCTGCGGAAGATATCGGGCTTGCCGATCCCCAGGCGCTGGCGCTTTGTGTCGCGGCTCAACAGAGCGTCCATTTTGTCGGTATGCCAGAGGCTGGCGTCATGCTGGCAGAGGCGGTCGTTTATCTGGCAGCGGCCCCAAAAAGCAATGCCGTTTATAATGCCTATAACCAGATTCGCTCCGAAATCATGAGCGGGCCCAATGAACCCGTACCGCTCTGGATACGCAATGCGCCAACCAGCCTGATGAAGACGCTGGGATATGGCAAAGAATACAAATATGCCCACGACTACTATAAAGATGCGCCAGTGGACGATCCAGAACGACCACCGACGCTGAAAGTGCAGGAGTACCTCCCCGAACGTCTACAGGGGCGCACGTTCTATGAGCCTGGGAATCAGGGGAAAGAGGCCAGCATTAAACAATGGCTTGAGAAGCGCAGGGAGAACGGGCCTGAGTCAAAATAAGACCCGCTCAGCGATACAAGAAAAATCCTGCCACCCCGGCCAGAGCCAGAATGAGCACGATATTCACCTTACGCGTTAGAGCCAGACCAAAGGCGGCGGCACCAATAATATATCCCTTCCAATCCACCTCTGGCTGGCTAATAATTGCCCAGACGACGGTCAGCATCACACCAACCACCGCCAGCGTGACACCACGCATAAAGCCCGCCACCCAGCGCTGGTGCTCGATCTTTTTGTAGCCAGCGGCAACGGCGAGCACGAGCAGAGCGGGAAGCACAAGCGCAAGTAATGCCAGCGAACCACCCAGCCAACCATACGTCAAATAGCCGAGGCAGACGACCCAGAGGCCGTTTGGTCCAGGACTGATCTGGCCGAGCGCAATCGATTCGGCAAAATCAGCCTCGGTTGCCCAGCTATTCGCGATCAGGTCCTGATGCAGACTGGGCAGATTGCTGAACCCGCCCGTAGAGAAGAGGGATGCCTTGAAAAAGAGCAGAAAATAGATCAAAGGATTAATCATGAACCGGCTGCTCCTTCTCTTCCAGAACAGTCCCCTGCTCTACAATATGCTTGACCCGCCACGAAGTAAAGACCAGCATGCCAATCACAGCAGCAGCAAATAATACAGGAATCACCGAAAGCTGAAAAACAATAATTGCAAAGGCGCAGGCCAGAATAATCAGTACGCTGGCACCCAGACTGATGAGACCTTCCTGATAGGCTTGCTTGATCGAAGGAAATGAGAAATTGAGCCCAACCAGTAACATCACACCTGCGGTCGCAGGGATGATCCCTCTGAGCATAGCCTGAACATAATGATTGCTTTGAATAAGCTGAAAGCCAGCGGTAAGCAGACAGGTAATAAAAGCACTTGGGAGCAGCAGTCCGACCAGCGAAGCAATGATACCGCGGGTGCCAGCAAGCTTACGCCCGATGAGGATAGTGAGAGCGACCAGATTGATACCGGGAGTAAAAACGCATAGATTCCAGTATTGTGTAAAATCCTCCATCGTCATCCAATGATGGATATCGATAAAGTTCCGTTGAATGAGCAGAGTGGTGGTCGCCCCACCTCCAAATGACTGAAGACCAATTTTACCCCAGATACTCAGTAGCTTCCAGGCTCCAGGCGCTTCATGTATTGTGTCCATTGGAGAATAGTCCCTTTTCCTTCAAAATAAAGTGATACATCTATCTATTCATCTTTGCGATCTCTTCTTCAGGGCAAATAAAGCACGCAAATGCGCATAACGCAAAAGAGCCTTCAGTTTTTGCTCTAGAAGGCTTGATGCAGACACAACTTGCGACAGAAAAACAAAGGTGTGGGCCCACAGGACCCACACCTTCTAGAGATCAGCGCGCACTGAGCGGCACAAATTGCTGTTCGTTCGGGCCGGTGTAATCGGCATCGGGACGAATCAGGCGGTTATTGTTTATTTGTTCGAGCACATGGGCGGTCCAGCCACCGACACGGCTGACGGCAAAGGTGGGAGTGAAGAGGTCACCGGGAAGACCAACCGAGTGCATTAAGGCCGCGGAATAATATTCGACGTTGGTGTAGAGACGGCGACCCGGCTTCTGCTCTTCCAGCAGGGCCAGCGCCAGTTCTTCAACACGGCGAGAGAGCATAAAGCCTTGAGGATCGGCAACACGCGCCATCTCGCGCAGTTCTTCCGCACGTGGGTCCTCGGTCTTGTAGACGCGATGGCCAAAGCCCATCAGGCGCTCGCCACGAGCCATTGCACTACGCAGCCAGGGTTCAGCATTATCGACGCTTCCAATAGCATGGAGCATATCCTGTACCTTGGAAGGCGCGCCGCCGTGCAAAGGTCCCTTTAATGCGCCCAGAGCGGCAACGATAGATGAGACAATATCCGACTCGGTACTGGCAACAACGCGGGCCGTAAAGGTCGAGGCATTCATACCATGGTCAGCAAGCAGGACCAGATAGGAATTGAGCCCCTGCACATGCTCTTGCGAGGGCTCCTGACCGGTGAGTAGATAGAGATAGTTTGCCGCATGGCTCAGCTCAGGTCGTGACTCCAGTATCGCTTTGCCTGTCCGCAGGCTATGGAAAGCAGCCAGGATCAGCGGGAAACGTGCCGTCAGAGCAATAGCCTGCTCAACCGTTGGCTTCCCTTTGATAGAGAGCGCTCCCCAGGCTGAGACGGCCGTACGCAGCACATCCATTGGCTCCGTCTGTGCAGGTAAGACTTGAATCACCTGTAGCACTTCTGCGGGAAGCGTGCGCTCAGCAGCAAAGTGAGCATGCAGTTCAGATAGCTCTCGCTGATTGGGCAAATGGCCGAACCAGAGCAGATGGACAATTTCTTCGAAGCTTGTCGTACGGGCCAGGTCGTGAATGGTATACCCGCGATAAATCAAGCGGCCAGCCGTACCTTCGACCTTACTAATCGCCGTTGTCGCTGCGACGATGCCCTCTAAGCCCCCTTTGTTGGCCTTGCTGGAAGTAGGTATATCTTGCATATCTTTCTGTGGAGTACTTCCTGTATCTGATATCGCCTTCGACATATGACATATGCTCCTTTGCTTTTCCAAACAGTATTCATCATGAAACAAGTCTCTACTAGTTGTATCATCAATACTCATGAATGTCAACTTAGCTCGATCGGATTCGTGGTAACACGATTTTACTTGATTTCTCTCGACTCCTGTGCGATGATAAAGAAAGATATAGCCCATTACATACTTTCTGGAGTAGAATTGACAAAAACGCCCGATTTTTCTATTATTGAGCTTACAAGAAAATTTTTGGAACCCAACATAAGCAGCGGTCAGGGCGAGTAATACCGGCTGCATGCTTCACATAGACGCAAGAGCCAGGAGGAACATGACGTGATAGAGTTAGAAGGCGAACATTATGTAGATGGGCAGGAAGCCTCATTTTTGCTTGGTGTCAAACTCTCAACGTTATATACCTATGTCAGCCGAGGTGTTCTGAAGAGTTACAAGCAAGGAATTAAACGGCAGAGGTTATATAAATTACGAGATGTCAAGGCGTTGTTACAGTTACGTCCGAGTGGTGATGGGGCAACCAATATGAATACCTCCAAACAAGAGCCACCTCCGGATGAGCTTCCTCCTGCCTCAGACTGGGTTCCCAATGTCTGATTTCGTCTCACACAGGGTTTCCCTTTTTTACCACCCATAAAAGGGATTTCTCTGTTTCTAATAGAAAATATCTTCTTCAGGCCAGAATGCAGTTTCCATTCTGGCCTGTTTTTTTGCTTTGTATTATTTTCTATAGGACTTCCGGTATATTTCTACCGATCTGGTAAATAGATACTTCGCCGCTCGTGAAAATTGATATAAGGGAAATTAGCATAGCACACCACGTGCGCAGATGGTATCAGTTGTATCCTATTTCCGTTATGACTTCTGGTACCTATTTACCAGAACGGTAAATACGCCATCTGCGCCTCGTGAATAGTGTTAGTAGTAGAAACATACGATTGAAAAAGAAAAGGAAACACATACAATGAAACTGCAAAAGACAAACCTCTCTCGCCGTTCTTCACGTCGTTCCATGCTCAAAGGAACCATCACCGGAGTCGCTGGAGTCGCAGCAATTGCAGGAGTTGCCACGACAGGTCTTGTCTTAACCCATCAAGATGCGCCCGATGCCGCTCATGCGCAAAGCGTTAACCACAATAATAACAATGATCAGAACGCTGCGAACAAAGCGATCGCGAACATCCTCAATATTGCGATTACCGCCGAAGAATTGGGCGTCGTATTTTACACCCAGGCAGTGAAGAATGCCAGACAACTGAACCTTAGCCAGAACGGTCTTGCGGATATCCAGGCAGCGCTGGCAGAAGAACAGGTTCATCAGAGCTTTCTGGCGAAACAGGGAGCCAAAGCGCTCACGAACACGTTCAGCTTTCCCTTTGGCCAGGATACATTCAGAAATTTCGATCACTTTATCAAAGTGCAGCAACAACTAGAAGCGGTTTTCGTTGCAGCTTATCTTGCGGCAGGAAAAGAGTTCGCAACCTGGAAGCGACCAGATCTGGTATTGATCGCCGCCCAGATCGGTGGAGTCGAAGCCGAACATCGTGCCGTCGGTCGTGCGATTGGTGGCATGCGCCCCGCCAACAACCGTGCGTTTGAGACAGTCCTTTTACAAGCAGTGGCCGATGCCCCGAATGTGCTCAAAAAGGGAGGCTTTCTCTCCCCTCAAAATGGCAACTCTTTCACGTTCCACGCTACCCCAGCAAATCTTAATGGTATTGTGGGACGCACTCCAGCAAACGCTGACTGGAGCTAATTACTTCTGTATGGCTATCAGGCAGGCAGAACTATCCTTATATTTTCGGTTCTGGGGATAGTTCTGTTTTCGTGAAGCCCCTCTTCCATCCTGCACAGGCATGATTGCTCTCCCTCGCTAAGGATATACTGAGAAACCTAATTTTTGCGCAACGATCGTGTCATTTACGGGATAAACCATCTCGCGCGGCGTTGCGAATTGAGCATAATTCTGCGCTTTTACCTGCTCGTGTTGCTGATGAACAAAATCGGTA
Organism: Ktedonobacteraceae bacterium; assembly: GCA_035493895.1. Classification (GTDB taxonomy): domain Bacteria; phylum Chloroflexota; class Ktedonobacteria; order Ktedonobacterales; family Ktedonobacteraceae; genus DATJHM01. Next base: position 2,489 of record DATJHM010000075.1, on the reverse strand, counting down.
ATATCTTCGATATCGATAATCCATTCGCGAGCATATTGCGCCAGAACAGGACCACGCAGACCAAGCTGGATGGCACGCCGCTCGAGTTTGCTGCCGTCGGGCGCGTGATCCGGATCCCATTGCAGGCGCACAGAGGAGGTCTCCACAGCCTGCTTCCATGCCTCTTCGCTTTGATAGACTGCGGAGACATAGGTAGAATGCATCGCCTGAGCCAGAATCGTATCAAAGGCCGCACGCTTCAAGCGAACAGCCAGCGTGACTTCTTGCTTCTCCTTACGGCTCCAACCTGATCTGTGCTGCATCCATAAAAAATTCGGCTTGAGCCATGTCATACGCTCAAACGAAAAACCATGCCCGAAGTAGCCATGCTGCGCGGCAAAATGACCGATTGCAGGCCGGTACGCCTGATACACAATAATTGAGTCATCATCATACTGCGCGAGGATGTGCCTCCCCTCAGTGGGCCAACGGGCGAGCTGAGAAAGATAGGGTTCGGTAATAAGCTGCATTACGCTCATCCTTACTACAAAAAACATGTGATATATATAGCTATCAAGGCTACATCAACATCGTCTTTTGACTAAGTCCCGATGTACTCTTCCATGATGCAAATAAAACTCATCCGTATATTATATAATCCAAATGCCAATAACTCGGAAAACAGGAGAAAGAAAGGCGTGCATATGGAGACAAAATCGTTATCACAACTATCACACGAACTTGAACAAGCTTCACAACTTTATGCCGAAAAATTCAATATCGAGCGGGATGCCACCTGGTTTGTCTTAAAATTGCAGGAAGAAGTTGGCGAACTTACGCAGTCGTATCTTATGCATTCAGGGAAAGCACGACTCCCAAGTGGGGCTGGGCTTGCTCTGCTTAGATGGCATCTTTGTAGCACGGCACAGCGGGTCTAGCTTAAAGCGTGCAACGAGCAAGCCAATGATCAAGCCTGCAACTATCCCTCCCTGAACATGATTTGCCTGTCATCAACCTGTCCATAACCATAATCCGTGTCTTCATAGCGGACTACATGCATTGACCCCGATTCCACATTGCCAAATAAATGGCGATACTGCTTTGGCATATATTCAAATGATCGACAATTTGGCGTTTCGAGGATTTCTTTCCGTGCCTCACTTCCGGGCTCAAAAGTTCTCTCTTCACCTTCCGGAACCCATTTTCTCGCCACTTCCGTAGACTTGGGATTTGAAACAATGCAACTCGTCATGCTCCTGAGTTTGAGTTGTGCGCGATTTATCGTCTTCCCCTGGCTCTCAGCTTCGTGTATGGCGCTAAATACTTGATTGACGAGCATTTCTGAATTATTGAATGCCTCACTTTTTATATTCTTTGCCTTATCCCGATCTCTCCAAACCTCAGTAACAAAGACATCAACTATGGTCTTACCTCCTATATTGCGCAAAGCGATATAGTTTCTATAGCACGCCTGTTCAAAATTTATCTTTGAATCCTTATTTGGATATTCTGTATCAGCATTTTCCTTATCTTTTTCCCAATATGCATTTTTTTCATCATAATACTCTGGTCTTATGTCTTTCACTTCTGTTCTTATAAAATATGCATCTTCTTTGTTTATCCCATCTTTTTTGAGGAATTTATCAATCGCAGGATCCACATCATTCACAGGATGAACTTCATCGGCATATCGCTTATCATACTGCTTTCTAGAATATTCGAGTCTTCGAGACTCGATTGTTTCGGTAATTTTAGTCAGACCCTCTCTATGCCCTTCTCTAAAAAGGCGATGCTCCTTAATTTTCTCTTCAACTTTAGATAGGGTCTCTTGCCATCCATTTAGCTTCTTCCAGGATAAATCTTTATCCTGGGTAGATCTTGCCTCCTTGCCCATATCTTGAATAAGCTGCCGATACAGGCCGACTGGTATTAACTTGCGAGTTTCCCTCTGATGATCACTCGTTCCCAGCAGACGATCTGAAATTTTTGGGAAAAAATTCTCTCTTTTGGAAAGCGTTCTGTCATTCAATTTGGGTAACTCATGAGCACGGCTATTCACAGTCGAATCGGTCCGATGGTCTTGTTGACTCAGGCGATTAATATCAGACTTAGCTAATGTTTCTTTTGATACAGTTGATGTTTCTTTTGATAATTTAAGTTTTTTCTCTATTCTTGTAAACATTCTTTCCCTCGTATCATTATTCTTCTAAACAATAAAAATAATAGTACCAAGTGCCTCATTTTTTAAGTGGTAAATAGGGAAAGTTTTCGTCACTCTTCATTATATGTTCTTGCCTCTTCAGCCCATTTCTGCTCGATGGAGGAGAGATACGCCAGGGTGGAGGCGACTCCTGCGCCCACCAGGGACTCGGCATCAAAACTACACCAGGTACCAAAGGAGGCTCCTTTGGCCCACCATAACAGAGACCATCAGGTGTCCATCTTTTTTTTGCATCATCCCTTGACGCCACCAAAGAGGGTTTATTGATGCTTCTCAATTCATTTTATGG
>DATJHM010000074.1:0-10429 GCA_035493895.1 Ktedonobacteraceae bacterium | reverse complement strand
CTCCAGGATAGCACGGGCGCAAAAACCAGTATACCGTTTGAGAGCATCTCTTCGGCCGTCCATCTTGGCCTGAATCAGCATAATGTGGTCGCTGTCGTCGCAAATGGTCGCACTATCTCTCTTTATGTCAACAAAAAGAAGATTGGCAGCGTGACTGGAACGACGATGAGTAAAAACCAGTTTGCTCTTTTCTCGCTAGATAACAGTGAACCCACCGAAGTTGCTTTTCATGATGTGAAAATCTGGAAACTGTAATGAGTTGATATCAATGGATATTGCATGGGGATGAGGGTGGATCAGTCGCAAGATACGACTATCTTGCGACTGAGAAGAGGTGAGTTCAGGCACGAACGTCCTTCATCTTCAGAAAGATGCCGATAACGATCATCAGCACGACGATAATGATGCCCATGGCGATCCAGGCGAGTAAGAGCCGATGGAGTGCATCGGTCTGGCTGTAGATAGAGAAAAGGGTGCTGTGATAGGTATAGTCATTGCCGAAGAGCGTATCGCCACCGACTTTGTCTGCATGCAAGCCAATCGAGGAGCCCAGCGCCGCCATTGCCCAGCGTGTGGGGAAAATGGTCGCCATCACCTGCGTCAGCCAGTCTTTGAGCGGAATGATTGCCCCCGAAAAGATCACCTGTGGCAGCAGAATGATCGGCACAAAGCTAATGGCGCGGTCATTGTTCGGCGCAATCGCCGAAATCGTCAGGCCGATCATGAGCCCGCCGAGCGAGGTGAGGGCAAGCGTGATATAGGTCTCCAGGATAGGATGAAGGAAGATGCCTTGATGAAGTGGCTCGCCGACTTCTACCACAAAGACCAGCACCGCGCTCTGGAAGAGACAGAGGAGACCAAGCACAACAATCTTGGAGAACATGTACGGCATGATCCCCAGATTGACCGTACGCTCACGTTTGTAGATGGCCGCTTCCTTGACGATCTCACGCGCTCCATTAATGCAGCCGAAGAGCACCGTCGCAAAAGCCATGATAAAGAGCACCTTTTGCGCGTCCGCGCCCGGTCCAGGCAGAATAAAATCCTGTAAAGCCTGCTGTTCTCCACCACGCTGGCGTACAAATGCCTGCCCATTGGGATCATTTTTCAGGAACGTCTGGACGCTATCGCAATTGATCTGCGTAGCTTTTTGCGCCTGCGGAAGCGCGAGTGGACCGGACGAGGTAATAATCTGTGTGCTGCACTGTACGAGTTTGTTGGCATCAAAAACGCCAGGCCCCACCTCAAAGCGGACCATCAATACCAGCATAATCGCAATAATAGGAGCCTGTAAGAGCAGAATGAGCAGGTTGCCTACATCGTTCTTCAACAATTCAAGATAGCGCGTTGAGAGCAGAATAAACTGCGTCCACGGGTTGCCATACTTCACACGCTTTTTCGTTTTCTCGGCCGCTGGTGGTGCAGGTCTGGGTGTTTGCGGCATTTGTCCCTGCCTCAGAGGGGTTGCCACATACTTCTGATAATCGTTTGATTCGTGGAAGCGAAACTCGGCTTTTTGCGGAATATCAGGTTCCTCTTTTGTGGGTTCCAGGGTACTATAAATCTCGCCAAAGTCGGTCTTCTCAAAAAAAGTCTTGGCCTCATTGGGAGGACCAAAATAGGCAAGGCGTCCACCCTGAGCGAGGAAACAGACATAATCGCAGGTATTGATATTATTGGTCGCATGCGTCACCAGAATAATCGTGCGCCCACGGTCCGCGAGCCGACGTAAGAGCATCATCATCTTGCGATCCAGCCCTGGATCAAGGCCCGACGTGGGCTCGTCCAGAAAGAAGATACCGGGATTAGCCAGCAATTCGAGGGCGATCGAGACGCGTTTGCGTTGTCCTCCTGAGAGTTTACTGACCAGTAGAGAGCGGCGTTCGGTCATTTCCACATCTTCGAGCACCTCATCAATGCGGCGGCGTATCTGCTCGCGGCTAAAATCGCTGGGGAGACGCAGGCGAGCGGCATAATAGAGTGCGCGATCAACCGTCAGATCTCGGTGGACAATATCGTCCTGTGGTACATAGCCAAGTTGTGTGCTGAAGGCGGCGAGATTGCGATAATAGTCCATGCCATTGTAGAGCACTGACCCTTCTTGCGCCGGACGCAGCCCATTCAGCGCATCCATCAGGGTCGATTTGCCAGCGCCAGAGCCACCGACAAGCGCGACGAATGAGCGAGGTGGAATGACCAGTGAGATATCGTTGAGCAATATCACATTCTTATTGCCCGCTTTTTTGAGGTGAAGTGCATCAATACGGATATTGCTGCTCTCATCGTACGGCCTCAGTTCAGTCCCTGTATAGGTGAGACGATAGGGGCCGATACGTATCTCATCCCCAGTTTTAAGGATCTGATGCGTAACGCGGTCGCCGTTGATATAGACATGATTGGTGCTATTCGTATCAATGAGTTGGTAGGCCCCGTCAATTTTTGTCAGCATTGCGTGGTGCATGGAGACCTGAGGATGATGCAGCATAACGGTATTATCGGGCGCTCTCCCTATTGTTAACCTATCAACATTGAGGGGGATAGGTGGTAGTGCGGATACCTCCTCTAACGGAACCTGTGTATCGTTATCATCATACGTCAACGTGATTAAGGTGCCGTGCTCATCGCCGATACGAAAGACATCACCTTTGACCAGCGCTTTGCGAAAGTGTTCACTGCCACTGATGTGCCGTCCCTGATACAAGAGCCCGTTCAACGTTTTTTCGCGCGCCGGATGGGGATGTATCAGTACCAGCTTGCCATTCTCACGGATGATCTGAGCATGGAGAGCAGAAACGACCCGTTCACCGATCGGAATATCGCTGGAGGGATCTCTCCCAATGGTGAACGCCTGTACTTCCCTTTTGAGCGCATAGATTTGCTGGCTACTATGCACATTACTACTGATAATTAACGAGGGCGTTGTAGAGGCAAGGACGGTAGCCGTGGGAGAAGCGTTTGCCGGAATATTCTTTGGATAGCGTATGGCTGGCATGGGCGAAGGCGGTTGTGGTGTAGCGGGCGAAGGAAGTATCTCCGTTGGTAAAGACGGCAGCGTTGAATCTGACAAAAGGAAGACAAAAGAGGTATCCCCTCCCAGGCTGACGACAGATTCATGCTGGAGCGTTCCCTGTTGCATCGGTTGTTGATTGATGGCAATGAGACCGTTTGGCGAAATGCATTCAATCGTCCATGTCGTATGCGTGAGGCGAATGCGTGCATGATGTCTGGAAACCCGTGGATCGAGGATGACTATATCATTCTGACCATCCCGGCCAATCTCTATCAATGGTTTCTGGATGCGAATAATCTGCCCGGCCAGGGGACCACTCATAAATTTGACTGCCGCTCGGCTGCTGAGATCCTGTGCTAGTTCCAAACTTGACTCCTCCAAATGCTGCTTAACGATCCATGTTTCAAAAGAATGGCAAAAAGATGCTCTTCTATTTCTGAAAGGAGAAGCACTTCCTCAGTTCAGATGAGGTGAAAAAAGTTTCCCGGTGAAAAGTATATCACAAGTAGAAAAGGCACTTTCATGATTGGAGAGGGAGATGTTCTGTACTATCAGATATCTTGTGTAAATATCTAAATTTTTGCAGTTTTTATAATGGTTTCAGACGCTGCTGATATATCCGCATTGATAAAAATGACGCTATATATCAGGCCGGCGAATGCATGAGTATAATTACGCCTATGAAAGGGAATTTTGTTATGACGGATAGAAGGCAGTTTCTCAAGATCAGTGCCGTAGTGGGAGCAGGCGCACTCACCCTCACTGATGAAGCGCTTTCCGTTATTCCACACGCTTTTGCCTCACAGCAGGTGCCACAGACGCCGTTCCCCGGTGCGAACATCTCGCAATTCGTGGAGCCTCTGCCAACATTTGTGGGGAGCAGAGTCAAAAGTGACTGCATCACTGTGAGCATACGGGAATTTCAGCAGAAGATCCTACCCGCGCAATTTTATACCAGCTTGAGTGCCCCATTCAGTGCAGGTACTTATGTGTGGGGGTATAAGGTTGATGGTAGACCTGTTTCAAGCCCGGGGTTCACGATCGAGGCTATCCAGGGCAAGCCAACGTATGTGACCTACATCAATCATCTTCCGCGCCCGATGAGTTCCAAAGTCGAACCTTTGCTTACGGTTGACCAGACGCTCTTTTGGGCAAACCCTTTGAAACAGGAGCCTTCCGCTGCGCTTTACAAGGGTCCTGTTCCAATCTCTCCCCACTGGCATGGTGGAGAAGTTCCTTCTCAATTTGATGGTGGTCCAATGGCCTGGTTTACGCAAAACGGTATTCATGGCAGTGCATACAATACCCTGGAGCCGACTTCTTCAAATGCTGCTATCTATCGCTATCCGAATGCACAGCCGCCAACAACGCTCTGGTTTCATGATCATGCAATGGGCATAACACGCCTCAATGTTTTCGCCGGGCTCTTTGCTTTTTATCTTCTGCGTGACCGATATGACACCGGGCTGCCTGGTAATCCTCTCAACCTGCCGACCGGTCATCAGGAAGTCGAGATTGCTATTGCTGATCGGCAATTTGATACAAATGGACAGATCCTCTTTCCCGATGGTTCTCCCGCTGCTGATCCTACGGGACTCAATGGCCCTCCGCCCAATCCCTCTATACACCCATACTGGATTCCCGAATTTTTTGGGGATACCATTATGGTCAATGGAAAGACCTGGCCCTTTCTCGAGGTTGAGCCGAGGCGCTACCGTTTTCGCCTCCTGGATGGCTCCAATGCACGCTTCTATGAAATGCGCCTGGTAGACTTATCAAATAATGATCCTGGCCCGCCTTTCTGGCAGATAGGTACTGACGGCGGGTTGCTCGATCGTCCGGTCGAGCTAAACAATCCGCAAGATCCAAATGCTCTCCCCCTCCTTCTTGCTCCTGGAGAGCGAGCGGACATTATTATTGATTTTGCAGGTCTGGAGGGCCGAACTTTTACGCTTGTGAACACTGCGGCAGCGCCCTATCCGGATGGGAATATTCTTGATCCGGCAACGACGGGCCGGATTATGCAATTCCGTGTCACTCTGCCGCTGTCTCATCCGGATACGACCTACGACCCGAAAAGCGGAAAGCCGCTACGAAGTCAAGCGGTTGATCTCCATCATGAGCATGGCCAACACCCTGATCATGACCAACATCACAAACCTGAGAAACATCCTGATCATGATCAACATCTGCACAAACATCCTGATCATGCGAAACCCCCACACCATGAGAAGCACCACAAGAAACATCATGAGAAACATCATGAGAAACACCATCATCCGTACCCGCCTTATCCCAGGCCGATTGTGCGGTTAGTCAATCCGGCGAATGGTACGTTGGCACCTGGTGTAAAGTTATCGCAGAGACGGCAACTGGTACTGATCGAAGTGTCGGGACCGGGCGGTCCTATCGAAATTCTGCTCAACAATACGCTATTTACAGGAGTTCATGCAGGGACAGATATACCGATCCCTGGCTCGCGTTTCAGTCAGGAGCAAGGAGCTTTCATGACTGAATTGCCGGAGGTTGGCTCGACGGAAGAGTGGGAGATCATTAACCTGACTGCGGATGCTCATCCAATCCATCTTCACCTTGTCCAATTTCAGCTCTTGAACCGCCAGGATTTCGATGTGACGAATTATAGTTTCACCTATGATGCCGCATTTCCGGCGGCTGTGAGTAGTGCCCGCTTCCCGAATGACCTGCACTGGTCGAAATATCCCGCGCCCGCCAATGCAAGTCCGGCTACTCCTGGGGGAGTATTTCTTCCCGGCTATGGTCCACCTTTGCTGTATAATTCGCCCAACACGAGTGGCGCAATTGGTGGAAATCCGGATGTTACCCCCTTCCTGACAGGCCAGATCGTTCCGCCTGATCCTAATGAAGCCGGGTGGAAAGATACGGTGAAGATGTATCCCAATCAGGTGACGCGCATTGTCGTCCGCTGGGCACCGCTGACAGTGCCCGTCAAGAGAGTCAGAGCGGGCGAAAATCTCTACCCGTTCGACCCGACGTGCGGCCCTGGTTATGTCTGGCATTGTCATATCCTCGATCATGAGGATAACGAGATGATGCGGCCATATATACCAGTACAACATAAAAAATCGTAGAGATAAATAGTGTAAAAAGAGAAAGATGCTACTATCACTTTCAGGATAAATGGCGTCTTTCTCTCTCGTTATCTCTGACGTCTTTCCTTTTCGTGGGAGCCTTTACAGAATCTTTACAGGTTTTAGCCTCCTTTTTGACAACTATCGGCTACTATACACTTGAGTAAGCGCAGGTGGTGAAACGTTGTCCGGGCGTCGATTTAACCAATCGTACTGGCCCGTGAGTAATCTCTATTGTAACCTCTCATCTAGAATTAATGTTGGGGTGGTAAATAGAAATATATACTATGGTGCTTCTCATGATGATTGAGAGTGGATGTACATATGAATTTGAAAGCGAATGACGATACATCCTCAGTCATAGAGAAAACTGCTGTTAAGAAGGCAGCAGCGTAAAGATCCTGGAGGGATAACTATTACGATGAAAAAGTTTATGGTTGCGGTGCTCATTATAGGAGCTTTCATCTTCTATAGTTTTATATACGACCATTCAAATCCTGTTGCGGCTGTCCCAAGTAGCACATCGGAGCCGAGCTCTTCCTCAAGTTCCTCAAGCAGTACTCCGGCCAACAACTCTGCACCATCGACGGGTGGATCTGGCACTACCTATAAGGATGGCACCTACACAGGTAGCGTCGAAGATGCTTTCTATGGCAACATCCAGGTCAAAGTCGTCATTCAGAATGGCAAGATCACGAGTGTCCCATTTTTACAGTATCCCAACGATCGCAGTCGATCTCAGCTCATCAATAGTTATGCAGATCCTCAACTCAGCAATGAGGCCATTCAAGCACAAAGCGCTCATGTCGATATTGTCAGTGGTGCCACTGATAGCAGCGAAGCCTTCATCCAATCACTCAGTAATGCTCTTACACAGGCTAAAGCCTGAGTATGAAACAGACACGTTTGCTTATGGGGATGCCTATCACGCTCGAAGTAGGTGATGAAGCGGTCACACAGGACGATCTGGACAGGGTCTTTGCCTATTTTGTGCTGGTAGACGACACTTTCAGTACCTACAAAGCGAGCAGCGAGATCGCAAAAATAAATCGTGGCGAGCTTTCTCCTGCGCACTACAGTGAAGATATGTGCACCATTCTGGCTTTAAGTGAGCAGACAAAAAAAGAGACGGATGGCTACTTCGATATCCAGTGTGATGATGGCTATGATCCTTCGGGAATTGTCAAAGGATGGGCCATCCACAATGCTGCACTGATGCTCAAGGCGGAGGGATTTCGTAATTTCTATGTGGATGCAGGTGGAGATATCCAGGTTGCGGGCACGAAAGATGGGCATCCCTGGCGCGTTGGCATTCGTAATCCATTCAATCGTAGTGAGCATGTGAAAATTCTGGCTCTTACCGAGCAGGGGGTTGCGACCTCTGGCACGGCTATTCGTGGACAGCACATCTACGATCCATTTCATCGAACAAGGCCATTGCAAGATGTTGTCAGCATGACGGTCATTGGTCCAAATATCTATGAAGCGGATCGATTTGCCACCGCTGCCTTTGCGATGGGCAGAAAGGGAATACACTTTATTGAACAGTTAGCCGGTTTTGAGGGATATATGATCGATGCTCAGGCCAGAGCAACGTTTACCAGTGGATTTGAAAGGTATGTCTTACGCACATGATGAAACCGATAGACTATATAATAGATCGAATCACAATGTATCGGCTGGTCCTCTATGTTCTGATTGCGCTGGTTGCTGTAGGAACTGTCCTCTCCTACCTGAAGCTGCTTTCCTTTTCGCCTGTCGAGTTACTGGGATCAACCGCATTTCTGCTCATTATATGTTGGGCGATGAACACGATCTTTGGCTTTGTGTTTGAGGTGCCCACCAATATCGAATCGGCCTCGATCACGGCCCTTATTCTGGCGCTGATCCTCGATCCGGCCTCCTCGCCCGATGCGCTACCCCTGCTTGGCTGGGTGGCGATCCTGGCGATGGCGTCAAAATACATTCTTGCGTTGTATAAAAAACACATCTTCAATCCGGCTGCAATTGCCGTGGTGATTACTGCGTTTGTGCTGAACGAGTCGGCCAGCTGGTGGATAGGCACGGTGGGTATGCTGCCATTCGTGCTGATCGGTGGCTTGCTGATTGCGCGCAAGTTGCGGCAGGAGGATCTGGTCTGGAGTTTTTGTGCGACGGTGGTGGTGGTTGGTTGTGTGGTGACGCTTGTTCAGGGAAAGTCGATCCTGACGGAGTTGCAGCAGTTGTTGATTCAGTCGCCGCTCTTCTTCTTTGCCTTCGTCATGCTGACGGAGCCACTGACGGCTCCTCCGACCAAAAACCTGCGGCGCTGGTATGCCGTTCTCACAGGCATCTTATTCGTGCCTCAGTTGCATATCGGCCCTGTCTATTCGACCCCAGAACTGGCGTTGGTGCTCGGCAATGTGTTCTCCTACATTGTGAGCCCGAAGCAGAAGCTGGCGCTCAGGCTGAACAAAAAGATCCAGATGGCTCCGGGCATTGTGGATTTTGTGTTCAAGCCCTCGCAGAAGCTGGCCTTTGTGCCCGGACAATATATGGAATTCACGCTTGCTCATCCACAGACCGATAGCCGGGGAAATCGCCGGTATTTTACGCTTGCCTCCTCGCCGACCGAAAATCTGATGCATGTGGGCGTGCGCTTTTCTGATCAGGGAAGCAGCTTTAAGCAGGCGATGTATAGCATGGATGGCCGTGCAAAAATGATCGCGGCGCAGATTGCCGGAGATTTCACGCTGCCCTCCAATCCACAACAAAAGCTCGTTTTTATCGCTGGCGGAATCGGCATTACCCCGTTTCGAAGTATGCTGAAATATCTGCTGGACATGAGACAGCAACGCGATATCGTTGTTTTTTACGTCAACAGGAACGTAGATGAGATTGTCTATCGAGACGTTTTAAATGCAGCGGAGGCGCGGCTTGGCATCAAGACCTTCTATACGTTGACGGATATCAGTGCTGTCCCGCGCAGCTGGCCCGGGCTGGTGGGAAGAATAAGTGCGCGTATGATCCAGGTTTCCGTGCCAGATTATCAGGAGCGCACCTATTACCTATCCGGGCCGCCGGACATGGTGAGAGGAAATGAGCAGGTTCTGAGAAGCCTGCATATAAGGTCCGATCAGATCAAGAAAGATTTTTTCCCGGGTCTTGCCTGATTGAGGCGGCCAACCCATAACCGTATGGGAGGCCAACCTGAAATCGTGCCCGATACGCTCGCGTTCATGTTACGATTTCAGGTTGGCCTCCCCAAGCCTGCCGCATCCCAGGCAGGTTAAGCATGAAGTGTTTTCTCATCGCTCATGCACGTCGGTTAAACGCTCCGGCTCCCATCGTGTTCCACGTCCCCCCGTGCATGAAGGAGCACGTAGATTGGTGCCCTTGCGGCGCGTCGGTGAGAGTGGAATCAGGCCGTGGGCATCGGCCCAGGCTGTATTGTTCAGATCGTTGTCGCATGTGGGTGTATTGGTGGTGGCGAGTAGAAAATGGCTTGTGCCACACCTCGCCAGAATCTGTTCGCCTTCATCCCGTTCCATCAGCTGACTGATGGACTCTGTCTTCCAATAGTGATCACACCGTATAGCATTAAGCTATTGCTGCCGCCACTTTTCAATCGCTTTCACTTGTCTCTTAGAGAGTCCAGTAACTGATCCCATTTGGGGTTGTCTATCTTGACTCTCAATAGTACTGATTTCAGGTGTGCCTGACCAACTTCTCGCGATTATACGTTCAGGTTCATTGAACTTATCTATAACCTCGTTCACTGGTTTTATATTGTTAAAATCGTAACCAAGTGAAAAGCTTGATAGAGCATGAGACCTATTTTTGTCTAGATGACCTTTCATTATTTTTTGGGTTTCTCTATCTAAGGGTTGTCGTTCTATTGTGTCGTAGTAGACCCCTTCTACTCCAGACTTTTCAGAAGATGCTTCTGACTGCAAAGCTGGTCTAACAGAAACAGAATCATGTGGTTTAAGACTGGAGGAAGAGTCAGACCCAGGCCCTTGAGGGGCGAATGCATTGTAGTAGCGGCCAATGTCGGTGTAGGCGTTTTGGGAAAGAGATCGAGAGGTAGTCCGCTCAATGGGGCGGCGAGGATCGAAGGAATTATCACCAGTATGAGGCTGAGAAGGTTGAGAAGTGTTATCGAAGGCATAATGGCTAGATGTAGAGGGACGTTCACTGGTTCCACGTCGCTGTTGATTTCGATAACGGAAATCCATAGTCCTGTCTCCTTTTTGTGAGAAGGATAGAGCAGAAGATCGGGAAAAGCAAGAGGGAAAGAGGTACAATAATCGTGTAGAGGCGGGGGGGG
>DATJHM010000073.1:0-20753 GCA_035493895.1 Ktedonobacteraceae bacterium | reverse complement strand
CCGCCGAGAATCCACCAGCGCTTTGCGTGGTGATCGCTCAGCACATTGATAATCGGCTCCAATACCATTGCTGAGCAACTGCCAACCGCGAACAACAGGCCGATCTGCTGGTAGTTCAGTCCCAGATGATCGCGTAGTAAGGGGAGACCAACGACCGGTAGCCCTGAGACAATTTCGTCGAATAAGCCGTAGCTGAGCAGGATCGCGCGCAGAGATGAGATCATTCTCCAGCGGATAGCTGATAGGCGAAGAACATGCTTGAAAAACATTGAGCAGATTTCTCCTCGTAAAAACTCTGAACAGAATCAATAAAAGTGAAACTGTATTCAGAGAAGGAGGAGCGCGTGCGCACACACCACGACCGACGATTGTCGCTCGTGGTAGCTCTAAGCCCACTGAGGAGCAGGGGCTACTTATGCGAAAGAAAAAGCTAATTCACAGTTAGCAGGGGCTGCGTGTACTCATGAGTGCGAAATGCCTTCTGTGCAATTTTTGTGATGTAATAGAGATTGCTACTATACAGAAAAGGATATTCATTCCTTTTAACACATGAATAGTATACATTGCTGATGGAAAAAATGCTACAATCAGGAAGAATGAATACAAGCGTATTGCGATAACACTGGAGAAAAAGGATCATAGATGGTCTTCTGGCTGCCTGGATCTGATTTTTGCTCGGTTCTAGAGAAAGGATACTTGTATGTCGTCTATCCAGGATCGTGTTGTGCGTCATGGCGATGTCAGTCGGGCGGAAGTGGCCCTGACATTTGATGATGGTCCAAATCCTCCCCACACGTTGCAGATCCTTGAGGTACTGCGTTTCTACAAAGCGCAGGCGACCTTTTTTTGTATCGGAGAGCAAGTCCAGAAATTTCCCGAGGTCGTGGAGCAGATTCAGCGAGAGGGACACTTTGTGGCAAACCATACGTGGTCCCATCCGGCGCTGCCCGATCTTACCGAGGAGGGAGTGTCTCTGGAACTGACGCGCTGTACGGACATTATCGAGCAAGTAACTGGTGCCAGACCGACCCTGTTTCGTACGCCTTATAACAGACAGAATGATCGGGTCTTAACCCAGGTCGAGGAACACCAGATGGTTTCTATTTTTGGGAACGATGCCGCGCGCGACTGGCAAATGCCCGGTGCCGATGTTATTTATCAGCGCGTCACCGCGAACTTCCACAATGGGGACATTCTGGTCATGCATGATGGCGGCGGTGATCGCAGTGGCACGGCAGAAGTGCTTCCCCGGATCATTGAGTGGGTTCGTGCGCAGAAGATGGAAGTAGTGACGCTGCGTCAGCTTGTTCCCTCTCTGATTTGAAGCTGTTACGTTCCACATAATCCTTTGCGGTAGGCTGCTGGCGATACGCCTGTATGCCGTGTGAAAATGCGGGTAAAGTAAAAGCGACTCCCAAAACCATTGTTGGCCGCAATTTGTTCAATGCTCAGATGCGTCATCAGGAGTTGTTGTTCTGCGCCCTTCACACGCTGTTCCTGAATATATTGTCCTGGAGTCCGGCCCATACCCAGGCGGAAGCAGCGAATGAAATAATCCGTATTCATGTGACAGCGGCTCGCCAGCTCACTATTCAAGAGAGACCTTCCCAGATTGGCTTCGATATGCTGCAAAGCAGGGACAATCGGCTCGACGGCCGCGGATAGTGATAAGCAACGCTGGATCTGTGCTTCTGGCAGGCTCTGGAGGCAAAGCAGCAGTGCTTCATAGAGAATAGCTTTAATGCGAAACTGCAAGAGCAGATCCAGCCCCTGGTCCTTCAATTCTGTTCGTAACACCTCCAGCGCCTGTTCTAGTGCTGATTTGGATGGCAATGCAACAGGCATCGCGAAGTTCTCCTGCTGGACCTGGTAGGGAAGGCCGAGCAGATCAAAGTGGACATACAGGTGGCCGACGCTCTGAAGTAAGTCGGTTGAGAAACGCACACCTGCTGGAATGAAATAGAGTCGTCCCTGCTCTAGCGCAAAGCGTTGTCCGGCATACTCAATCCATGCCCCATCATGATCATTTCTATAGAAGCGCCAGAAGCTACTCTGAAGAGCAGGAAAGCGCCAGTAAGGTGGGTCCAGACGCACAAAATTATAGCTGAGAAGCCTGATATGAACATGGTCAAGCACAGTAGTTTTCCCCCTCAACGTGCTTTTCGAAGGAATAAGTCGGAATAAGACACAAATGGTTCGGATATGAGTATACCATTGCCTCCACAGATTGGGTATGCTTGAAGGAGAGAAGCACCTGATTCTCATTGTGTTCCTTCTCGTAGGAGAGCAGGGAACATGCAAGAAGACAATGAGAATCAGCAGAAAGCAAAGAAGGTGTATACATGAGTAAGGTACGTCAGCAGATTTTGATACTGCATCTGGCAATGCCCAGTCTGGAATCCGACACAGTCGCCTGGGCTCTCTATGATGGAGCGACGCCCAGTGGTACGCTCCCAATGCAGTCGGGTGATTCATATGAGACGCCATATCCATCAGTGCTCGAAGCGATGCGAGATGGCTGGAACGTGCTTCAGTTGCCAACGTTGCCCGTCTATGTGAGCGGGCACGAGCACGAAAGTGGACATCTCCCCTATGAATATGTTCTGGAACGAAAGGTGACCATTCATGAGTAATGTAGAACAACAACATCTCCTGACAGCCAGCCAGATGGCGCACTTCGTCACCAATGGTTACCTGCAACTTGATGAACTGGTGCCTGGTGCGCACAATGAAGCCGTACTGGCAGATGAGAAACGTATGTCCGATGCCGGTAGACGTTTCTGGCATCAGTCAGAGGCCCTCCAGGCCGTCTTTGAACTGCCCCAGGTCAAAGGTGCGGTACAAAGTTTCGTCGGCGTGAATCCCGTCTACGATCATTCTTTTCTGCACATTGTAGGGCCGAGCAAGGCCAAAGCTCAGGAGTGGCATGCGGACTCGATCATCGATGTGCGACCATTTGCTTTTGATATCCAGGCGTTTTATTTTGCTCATGATGCTCCAGCCGAGATGGGGCCAACGCTGGTCTTGCCAGGATCGCATCTGCGGAAAGTGAATACCGCCAGTATTGCCCGCTACAAGAACATTGTTGGTCAGCGCCAGCTGGTCGCGAAGGCAGGCACCATCGTGTTTATGCATCATGGCATCTGGCATTGTGCTCAACCCAATCATACCAATCAGATGCGTTATGTCTTCAAGTTGCGTCTGCGTCCGGGTCAGGTGCAGCGTGGCCTGTTTAATACTGAGGGCTACCAGGACCCGGAGGTGACAGGCATCATTGACCAGGGGTATCAGCGGTGGCAGGGGAATGAGGCTCGCCTGGAACATGTCCAGCGTGCAAAGTTCTGGCGCTATGTGACCGGTGATGATCACGTTGACGTCTCTTTTGAAAGAGCGCTTACCCGCATGTCAATCGACTGAGCTCTATCTCGTATTAAGGGAATAGACCTTTTTGCCTCCGTCTTAGAAAGAAAGGGGGCACGTATCCGCTCAGGTCCACCACGCATTTCATAAAACGGAAGCGGGTGCTTTCTTCCCTATCCTAAGGACATGGGGAGAAAGCACTCTTCTTCTGTGAATACGCCCTTCTAAATGGCCGCAGACGGTACCGCGACGCCAAACTGATTCGCCGGACGGGCCAGACCGAGATTCTCGCGCAACGTGCTGCCCTCGTACTCGGTGCGGAACAGGCCGCGACGTTGCAGAATGGGGACGACCAGTTCGACAAAATCGTACAATCCATTGGGTAAGTAGGGTGGCATAATGTTGAAGCCATCGGCCGCATCATGTACGAACCAGTCTTCCAGGTAGTCGGCGATCTGCTCCGGCGTGCCCCAGACTGTACGGTGACCACGTGCACCGGCAATTCTCTGGTAGAGCTGGCGAATAGTCAGATTTTCTCTTCTGGCAAGGTCGGTGACCAGCTTCTGGCGACTCTGGTTCAGGTTCGTCTCTGGCAGATCGGGGAGCGGACCATCCAGGGGATAGCTGGACAGATCGAAGCCGCCGACATTGCCCGAGAGGAGCGCCAATCCGACCGATGGGTGGATCAAGTTCTGCAGTTGATCGTATTTCTCTTTGGCCTCCTGCTCGGTTTTGCCAATCACCGGGAATACGCCGGGCATGATCTTCAGCTCTTCAGGTGCTCGTCCGTATTTTGCGAGCTGGCCTTTGATATCTGCGTAGAAGGCCTGCGCCTCAGCCAGAGTTTGCTGGGCAGTAAAGATCACTTCCGCCGTGGAGGCCGCGAAGTCTCGACCATCCTCCGATGCCCCGGCCTGCACAATCACCGGATAGCCTTGAGGAGGGCGAGCCACATTGAGTGGGCCGTGCACCGAGAAATGTTTGCCCTTGTGATTGAGGGTGTGGATTTTGTCGGGATCAACGTAGACGCCCGATTCTTTATCGCGAATAAACGCATCGTCATCCCAGCTATCCCACAGCCCGGTCACGACGTGGAGGAATTCACGAGCACGTTCGTAGCGCAGGGCATGCTCCATATGCTTCTCGCGATTGAAATTGTGGGCCTCCGCTTCCGAGGCAGAGGTGACCACATTCCAGCCTGCCCGACCGCCGCTCAGGTAGTCAAGAGAGGCGAACTTGCGCGCGATATGATACGGTTCGTTATAGGTCGTCGAGGCCGTTGCCACCAGACCGATATGTTCTGTCACCGCCGAGAGGGCAGAGAGCAAGGTGAGGGGTTCAAAATGGACAATCTGGCCCGAGCGGCTCAACACGTTGGGGCTCTGATCGCGACGAACTGCCACGCCGTCCGCCAGAAATACCATATCGAATTTGGCGCGCTCAGCGGTCTGGGCCAGCTGTCGATACTGTGCAAAGTTCAGGCCACTTTTCTCCCATGCATCTGGATGCCTCCAGGCTGCGACATGATGGCCGGTGTTTTGTAAGAAAGCCCCTAGCTTGAGTTGTCCTTTTTTCGTACTCATGATTTCTCCTTATAAACATATTTATCGGAAAGCACTCTCTGGATAATGGTGTCAGAGCTAGCTGCCTGTACCCGCAATGGTAGGTAGTTCCAGATCACTGACAGAACTGGGAACCTTCGAGGTAAATCCAATGGATTGCATGAACGTGGCATAGTCCATCAAGCCAGATGGAGTTGTCTCAAAGACGAGATATTTGCTATCGAGCAGGGTTTTGAACTGCGCGGCTGAACCTTTGCCGCCACTGCCTGCATCTTGCGCGAGATACTGCGCGGCCTGATCATGATGGCTGGAGACATAGGCTGACGCCTCCAGAAGATCCTGGTAGACGGTTTTGCTGAAGGTTGGATACTGGTTGTAGAAGCTTTGCGGAAGCACGATCAGACCGGTTCCAACCGGACCAAAGGGCTCATTGCTGTGCAGAACAATATGTCCGCCTGCCGCAACTTCGCTCTCTTGAAACGGAGAACCTGCGAAATTGGCGGCGAGCTGTCCAGAAAGTAAGGCTTGCTCGCCATCAGCGGAGCCTATCGCGACAAGGTTTTTATCCAGAGCGTGCGCATCGCCCAGTTGCTGCTGGGCTGCTTTACGCAGGACAAGCGCCTGTTGTGCGTCCGGAGCCACGACGCCGATCTTGTCGTTGGGACCAAAATCTTTCAACATCTTGATACGCGGGTCCTTTGCGACCAGCCAGGTATCGCCCCGGCTAGTGGCAAGTAGCACTTTCCAATCCATCCCTCTATCCCAACCCACCAGAAAGGGCGAGATACCAAGTGAGCCGAGTTCCCCCTGGTGAGAGAGTATAGCCTCACGTACAGCCGAGCCGCTGTTGACGATTTTCCACTGGAAATTCGTATTGGGGAATTGCTTGTTCAGCGTCTTCTGTAATTTCAAGGTGATGAAGGTCACTGAGCCGAGTCCCGGCTGATAGACAATCGTAAAAGATGATGGTGCACCTGAGCTGTTGCTTGTTGCGTTGCCGCACGCGCTTGCAAACAGGAGCAGAGCAGCCAGGAGTATGGTCAGAGACCAGTAACGTTTGTGCATATATTGTGCTCTCTTTTTAGCTATCCGTATGTGAGATCTATGCTCTTTAGTGAGCTTGCTTCATGCCCCATTTCACAATCGTTTGTGTCTCGATCCACTGGAAGAGCGTGTCCAGAAGCACGCCCAGCAGAGAAATGATGACCAGACCCGCGAAAATGGCGGGCGGGTTGAGAAAGTAGCGTGCATTATTGATGTACCAGCCGAGCCCACCAGCCGAACCCGCCACGCCAAAGACAATCTCGGCCCCGACCACTGAGCGCCAGCCAAAAGCCCATGCCAGACGCAGGCCAGACAGGATGTGTGGAAGTGCAGCAGGAAGGAAGACATCACGAATAGTCTGCGTTGTGCTTAAGCCAAGATTGAGCGCAACCATGCGAGGCGTAGCGCCAATGGTGCGAAAGCCCGTATCAGTATTGGCGGAGATCGGCCAGATGGAGCCGAAGACCACGATAAAGATAATGGCCGCTGGACTCAGGCCGAACCAGAGCATGGTCAGTGGCAAAATCGCAATCCCTGGCAGCGGGCTGAATATCGCAGTGAGCACAGTCAACAGATAACGGCCGAAGCGCGAATACGTGGATAATGAGGCCAGGACCATCCCAATGCCAATGCCAAGCGCCATCCCAATCGCCAGGTTTTGCAGCGAAACCAGCGTTGCACTGAGGAGCTGACCATTGCGGACATCAGTCACGAGTGCCTGGATGGTTGATAGTGGCGACGCTATCAATAAGGCGCTTGCGCCGCTCAACGAGACATACAGTTGCCAGATAACAACAAGCCCTGCGCTGATCAACACATAGGGAAGCCAGCTGGGCAGCGTACGACCAGTTCCTTCGGTCGGTCGAGATAAGCCTATGCGCATTGCCGTGCTCCTTTCTTTATTCAACAGTAACCAGTTGTTCCACCGGTACAGCGCTCGTTTTCTGGCGAATGAGGAGCGATTGCAGATGCTTCGAGAGTTCAGCGAATGCGGGACTGGCAATATCCTCCGCATGGCTGGTATCGACGATCTCGCGAATTCTGGCCGGAGAAGATGACATAACCATGACATGGTTGCCTAGAAAGACCGCCTCCTGAATGGAGTGCGTGACCAGCACAATAGTTACTCCCGTGCGCTTCCAGATCTCGTTCAATTCGAGCTGCAACAGATTTCGCGTGATGGCATCCAGAGCGCCGAATGGTTCATCCATCAGCAAGATATCAGGTTCCAGAGCAAGCGCACGCGCCAGAGCCGCACGCTGTTTCATACCTCCTGAAAGCATGTGAGGATATTTATCCGCTGCCGCCGCAACGTCGACAAGTTCCAGATAGAAGCGTGCTTTATCTGTTGCCTGCTTGTGCGTCAGATGTTTCGTCACCTGAAGAGCGTAGACAATATTGCCGATGACGGTACGCCAGGCAAAGAGCTGCTCGAAATCCTGGAAAACAAAGGCTCGATCGGGGCCGGGCTTTCCCACTGGCTGATCGTTCACCAGAAGTTCTCCCTGCTCAGGTTTCAGAAAGCCGCCGATCGCTTTGAGGAGCGTCGTTTTGCCACATCCTGATGGTCCAATAATCACAAATTTCTCGCCACGCTGGATCGAGAAGTTCACATCTTCAACGATAGTAACGTCACGAGTGTGTTTGTGGGCATAGCCCAGAGAGACATGTGACGCTCTAACGATTGGACGGGTATCCTGTGGTGCCATAGATCTCCTCTTCTTTTTCTAGCGAAACGTAGCAAGCGTAGCGGGCTATTGTTCCACTTCATACGTTCAGGTACGACTATCAAAAGCTGTATTGCCGACCAGATCAGCGACATTTGTATGGAGCCGTCCGTAGCCACTGCGGAAATAGAGAAGTGGCTGACGATGCGGTTGAGAAGTGATGGAAATCACTTCGCCGATAAAGATCGAGTGGTCGCCACCGGGATAGCGTGTGACGAGACGGCACTCCAGGCTGGTTAGCGCATCTTCGAGCAAGGGAACGCCAAGCTTGCCCAGCGTATAGGGAATCGTAGAGAACTTGTCCGGGATGCGACGTGCGAAATGGCGGGAGATGGTCTCTGCGTGCTCAGCCAGAATATTGACGGCAAATACTTCGCTTTCGACGATCAGATCATGAATTGTGGCCTGAAGATCAATCCCGACGAGTACAAGAGGAGGCTGCAAAGAAAGTGAGCAGAAGGAGCTGACCGTCGTCCCGTGAAGCTGACCCTGATGTTGAGTCGTGATGACAGTCACACCTGAGGCGAAGTGTCCTAGAGCGCGGCGAAATTCTGCCTGTTCGATACTCATGGTGATAGTCTCTTTCTGATTTTATGGAGCTAGCTACGACGAATGCCTATGGATTCTGGGCGGGAAAGGCCTGGCGTCTCGGAGAGGAAGCGCGCCTGAGTGACCAATTCCTGTCCCAACCGCGTCAGCTCTTCTACCAGCCTGCCCTGTACCTGTTTCTGAGCATCGAAGTCCTTAGGCGATGCATAGATCGCTCTTGCCAGCGTATAGGCCCCGAAGAAACCGAGCAGAGGGCGTAACTGATGTTCCAGGACGAGATAATGATGGTCGCTTCCTCCGGTGGCAAGCAGTCCTACAATTTTGCCACGGAGCGGGTCCTGTCCTCTGGGATCGTTGGGGATCAGGTCAAAAAAGTTTTTGAGTGCGCCCGTGTATGAGCCACGATACACGGGAGTGGCGACAAGATAGGCATCGGCTTCTGCCACCAGCGCCAGTGCACGCTGTGTATCCTGATTGTAGGCGTCTGGCGAGCGACCATCGCAAAACTCCAACGCGAAATCGCGCAACTCCAGCACCTCGGTCTCCACATCTGAATCATATGCCCTTGCACCTGCGAGGGCAACGTCCAGCACAATCCGTGTACGCGATGGTGGTGGAGTGAGGCTCCCGTTGATAGCCAGTAGTTTGAGGCTCATATCCATTCCTTTCCGGTTTTCTGCCTTCTTTTATGTTGATTTACTTGATCAACATTATTATGAATAATAACCAGTGAAGAGCGGTTTTGTCAATATTGACGGCACTATTCATAACAAATATGTATGATTCATATAACTTATAGGAATGTATATAGAAGAAAGTGCTTGTTATTCTCAACAAAACATCGGCCTGAACTCTTTTTGTGACGTATTACAAGAATTTTTAGGAAAAGGGCTACATCCCCTACACAAATGCGGAGGTGCTGGGAATCTTGACCCTACATCAGGGCTACACTCCCTCCGTATCAGGGCTACAATCTCCTACACCAGGCTACATGGGGGAAGTGCTAAGAGGGAGGCATTTCTGCTTCTTATCTAGAATATCGACGGATCGTGAGATTTCTGAAGGGCTAATTTGTGATTCGCTCAGTTGTGTTTTAGCAATCCGCTGGTTTCGAGAATTGACCGGAGCATTTTTTCTCCATGAGAATGCAACTGCTCTGGGATCAATAAAGATTGGAAGGAAGAAGATCGCTGAACGTGATATGATGAGATAGCGTCTCTTTTGTGGGAACTGACGACTCACGCAGGCATTTAGTGCCAGGCGACGGGAAAACAAAGATGGAACAATAGAGAAGGGGAGATATGCCGAAGCCATCTCTGCATCTACTTCGCTGGTCAGAAGAGCGCCAGAGCTATGAACTCTCTACTCAGGGACAGTTGCAAAGGCGCTTTTGTCGAGATGATGAGCAGCCGTGGCAGGAGTGGTTGAGCGAGCAACGTTCTTTTGCTTTTCAGGGACAGCACGGCCATGTGAGTGTGATCAAAGAAGTTCGGCAACGGGGCGGCGGCTACTGGTATGTCTATCGCTCGAGCGGTCAGCGCACGATGAAACGCTACCTCGGCCAGACGAGCAGGGTGACGCTTGCGCGTTTAGAAGAGGTGGTGTTGGCACTGACAGGCGAAAATGCGTCGGATGTGCAAACGAAGCCTGCGCATATACAAGAGCCCCCTGCATCAGCCTACGAAGTACACAAGAATCGCGTCCCCCTTCTGGAGACCAAGCTCTTTCATCCTCGTCTTCCTTCGGCACTTGTAAAGCGAGAGCGCTTGCTGCGAGCGTTGGATACGGTGCTTGAGCATCGGTTGCTGTTGCTCTCTGCCTCGGCTGGTAGCGGGAAGACGACGCTACTGAGCGCATGGGTTGCGCAGTCGTCGCACAACATTGGCTGGCTCTCTCTCGATGAGTTCGATAATGACCCGACGCGTTTCTGGGGGGCTGTGATTGAGGTGCTCCATACGTGCTTGCCTCGCATCGGTGAACTTGCCCTGGCGATGTTGTATACCGCACAGCCGACCCCGCTTCCGATCGTATTGACCACCCTCATCAACGAAATTCTCGGGTGTGCCAGCGAGATCATTCTTATCCTGGACGATTATCATGTGATCGAGGACCCGCTGATCCAGCAAACTATGCTCTTTTTGCTCGATCATCTCCCAGCCAACCTGCATCTGATCATTGCCAGTCGCGTTGATCCGCCGCTGCCGCTTGCTCGCTGGCGTATGCGTGGGCAGATGGGCGAGCTTCGTGAGCGCGAGATACGCTTTACACAGGAAGAAGCGCACGATTTTCTCTGTCAGGGCATGAGGCTCTCGCTCAGAAAAGAAGAAGTGGAGCTATTAGAGAGTCGCACAGAGGGCTGGATTGCGGGACTGCAACTGGCTGCGCTCTCGATACGCACACAGAACAATCCCGCGACCTTTGTCCAGCACTTTAGTGGTGGTCAACATTTTATCCTCGATTATGTGCAGGAAGAGATTTTTCAGCATCAGCCTCTCCCCGTGCAGCAATTTTTGCTGCGGGTCGCCATACTTTCGCGCATGAATGCGGCTCTCTGTCAGGCGCTGACCGAAGAGTCTGCGAGTCGGGAGATGTTGGAGACATTGGAGCGCAACAATCTCTTTGTCGTGTCATTGGATGAGCAGCGCCACTGGTATCGTCTGCACGCGCTCTTTCGTGAAGTGCTGCTGGCACGCCTCCAGGCAACACAGCCGGAGCTTATGCCCGACCTGCATCAGCGTGCAGCGCGCTGGTATGCCACACACGATCTTATTCATGAAGCCATGACCCATGCTTTAGCGGCGAAGGATTACGCATTTGCCCTCTCCGCAATGGAGCAGGCAGCCGGACAACTATGGATGCAGGGCGAAGCAAAGCTGATCGCGACCTGGATAGTGATGCTTTCGGATGTCATCGTGGGGGCATATCTGGCCTTCGCGCTCACGGCGGTCCTGAAATTGCTTTCGCGCACACAGTCTATGCCAGAGGAGCAGAGAGTACAGGCACTGGCGCAGAGTGAGCAGATCATTGTACATGTAGAGCTAGCTTTGCAGAGAGAAGAAGCTCTCTCGCCAGCAGAAGAGAGAAGGCTTTATAACCGCATTCGCCTGGTGCGTGGATATATGGGCATGAATGAAGCGTTTCGCAAAGGGAATATGCCGCAGGTGCGCTACATCGCGCAACAGATGCAGCCTCTCGCCGTCGACGAACCGGTCGCATGGAGATGGCCTGCGCTCTATGGTCTTTTCGTCAGCGTCCAACTCATGGGCGATGCTGTGCTTTTATTGCCCGACCTACTTGCCATCAAGCAGCAGGCGTTTCAGGAACAGGATCGTGCCACCTCACTTGTCGCGATGTGCTGGATTGCCGCCGCCTTTTTGTATGGAGGGAAGTTGCGCTTGCTCCAGCAGGAATGTTTGCAGGTACAGGATCTGCTCCGGCAATCAGGAGAGCACGTTGCTATTGCCGCCTATCCAGCCTTTGATCTCGCTTCACTCTATTATGCCAGGAACGAGTTGGAGCAGGCTGAGGCCAGTTTGCAAGAAGCGATGCAGCAGGCGGAGCGCTGGCAGGATATGAATTTGCTGGTGTGGAGTTATGCGGTCTGCGTGAAGGTGTTTCTGGCCGCCGGGAAAGTGGAAGAAGCGGAGGAGGCGCTTCAGCAGGCGCAGAATCTGATGCAACGCAGCGGATTTAGCGTCTATGAACCGGATGTGATGGCTGCTCAGGTTGCTCTCTGGCTGGCACAGGGGAATCTTTCAGCGGCAGAGATCTGGGCTCGTCAGTATCGTTTTCATCCGGAAGCGCTGGAATACATGCGTCAGGAGGAATATCTGGCGCTGGCTCGTGTGTATCTCGAACAGCAATGCTATGAGCAATGCCTGCAACTGCTTGCCCCATTGCTCAGCCGGATGGAACAGCTTGAGCGAACATGGGACGTTATTCATCTTCTGGCATTGCAGATTGTTGCCTCCTACAAGATGGGAGAAATGGTTCAGGCCCGACAGAGCACTGTGCGCTTGCTCACGTTGACGGAGCTCGAGGGCTATATTCGTGTGTATCTCGATGGCGGAGAACCGATGAAGCGCGTCCTCCAGAATTTACGCGACACGCCGTACACTGACGAAGCCCCTCTTTCCACGGCGCACGTTGCGTCTATCTCGACGTTGCTGGCGGCTTTTGCGCAGGAAGAACGCTGGCATTTTCTCAGGGAAAGCGGAGTAAATGAGCCTGCCTCACCGCGTTTGTCTGCTGGGCAGAGAGAGATCTATGAGCCCCTGAGCCCGCAGGAGCAGCGGGTGTTGAGCTTGCTGGTGGCAGGGCGGACCTATGCGGAGATTGCGCAGGAATTGATTGTCTCCACCAATACGATTAAGACGCAGGTCAGCAGCATTTATCGCAAACTGGGCGTGAGTCGTCGCGCTGAAGCCAGCACAGTTGCCCGGCAGTTGCACCTGCTCTAGCCTTGTTCTCCTTCACTCTTCTTCCTCATGCCGGATTGTTGTGTGTGATCCGGCATTCACCCAACCGCAAGAGCAAATCACCCACGCAATCGTGAACATGGGTGATGTCAGTCCCCTCGCTTCCCGGCTATACTTCTCTTCGTGACACACGAGACGCGAACTTTACCGCTCCTGATTGCGATGCTTATCGCACTTGAAAAAATGACATTTCACCGGAAGAGAAGAAAGGATATCAACACATGAACGCAGTTGCACTTCTACGCGAACAGATCCAGCAGGCCCACGGCTATCTGGCTGCAACGATGGAGGACGTCACATCCGAGCAGGCACAGTGGACGCCTCCCGGGGTTGCCAATCCCATCGCCGCCACCTATGCCCACGCGATCTCCAGCGAAGATCTGGCAATCAACATGGTGCTCAAGGGGGGCGCGCCTCTCTACGCTGTAGAATGGGCCTGCAAGACCGGCATCAGTGAGATTCAGCCCCTGAGCACGGCGGAATGGGCACGTCGTGTCCAGATAGAGCTGTCACTGATACGCGATTATGTCCAGGCAGTTCACGCGTCCACCGATGCTTATCTGGCAACATTGATGGATGAGGATCTGGTCCGCGTCCTCGATTTGAGCAGCTTTGGGCTTGGACAGATGACGATTGGCACGCTTCTGAACCGCATGGTTCTCGGACATATTGACAATATGTGCGGCGAAATCTCGGTCCTCAAGGGGCTTCAGGGCGCGAAAGGCTATCCTGTGTAATGCGGTAGCAGGCGAAAAGTAGGCCAGAAAATAGTGGGTGAATAAATTGTTTGAAGCATCAAATCTCGGAGGTTATTGTTATGCCATACTTCGAAACGGGTGATGGTACGCGTCTGTTTTATCGGGACTGGGGTACGGGTATGCCTGTTGTATTTGTCAGTGCCTGGGCCTGTAGTGGGGCGATGTGGGAGTATCAGATGCTGTCTCTGTCTGAGCAAGGTCTGCGTTGCATTGCGCATGATCGGCGCGGTCATGGCCGTTCGGATGATCCTGGGCGGGGCTATGATTTTGACACATTGGCCGACGATCTGGCTGCGCTGCTTGCACAGCTCGATTTGCACGAGGTCACGCTGGTTGGCAACTCGATGGGGTGTGGTGAGATTGTGCGCTATCTATCGCGCCACGGTACGAGCCGTATTGCGCGTGTTGTGCTCACCACAGCACAGCCACTCCTTTCTTTCTGAAGACAGAAGATAATCCAGAAGGGGTGCCCGGGACATTGCTTGATCAGAGCATCGTAGCTCTGGTTGCGGATCGTCCGCATTATATGGCAAGTGGCGCGATCAAGTACTTCGGCCTCGGGTCGACGTGGCCCGGGCCGGATGTTCTATCATCCGAACTGACGCAATGGGTAATTCAACTCGTTCTTGAGTCCTCACCCAAAGCGGTTATCGAATGTAGCCGCTCTCTCAATAAGACCGATTTCCGGCCCGATATGCGAGCATGTACCGTGCCGACATTGCTCATTCACGGCGATAATGATCAATCTGCTCCCCTGGATCTGTGTGCACGCCGGACTGCTCAAGCGATCCCGGGTAGTCAGCTCAAGATATATGAGGGCGCTGCGCATGGTCTGTTCCTCACTATGAGAGATCGCCTCAACAGTGACTTGCTAGCCTTCATTCGTCTTGCCGTGTAGCGGCGCGACTTGTCTGGGCTGAGGTCGGCCCAGGTTCGCCTGCAAGATCGCATCTGGTCATTTCCGTAGAGTCGCCGCTTGTCTGCAATGTCACGGAGATAGGTGGTTCCCCTTATTTACGTGACATTGCGACCGGTCTGTGCCGCTACACGGTTGGGCGATGGTCGTTCGCGGCCTATTCAGGCAATATGATCACTTCTTCCCTCTCTCGATACGTGCTCAGGGACATTTTGCGTTCACTCAGAATGCTGGATGCGAATAGAACGAGCGCCAGCAGGATACAGGCAGCCCCCATCCAGCCAAGCTCCGTGACGGGAACCGCACGGAGCGCCAGACCACCCAGCGCGGAACCGGCGGCGATCCCCAGGTAGAACATAGAGTTGTTGAGCGCCAGGATGACATTGGTATGCTCAGGTGCCAGACGGAGCAGGCGATGTTGCTGAGGAATAAAGGTGAGAGAAGCCAGCAGGCCCCAGAGAAGGAGCGCTGGTAAGGCTACTGGCAAGATGCTGGTTGCCCAGGGGAGCGCGATCTGTATCAGAATGAGCAACCCCAGAATGAGTAGTAACGGACGATTCTCCCCGAAACGATCCGCCGCCTTCCCGGCTAACAGCGTCCCCAGCATTGCCCCCAACCCATAGACCATCAGGAGCCCGCTGATGTCCACGAGGTGCAGGTTGTACTGAAGGAGAGAGGCTACATAGGTATAGACCATATAGATACCAAGGTTCCAGAAGAAAGATGGTATAAGGGCCTGCACCAGACGAGGTTGCGTCATGGGAGCCAGACGTGCCTGAAGTGAGATCGTGGGAGACGGTTCCGCCTTGGGCAGGCCACCCAGCAGAAGTGCCACAAAAGCCACCGCCGCAAGCAGCGCAACCAGTCCGAAGGAGAGACGCCAGCCAAAATGTGTGCCAACCCACGTTCCCAGCGGCGAACCGATCACCGTTGCCACCGTGAGCCCGATCACCACAAGCGAGAGTGCCTGCCCACGCTTTTCGCGTGGCGCGAGCGAGGTCGCGGTCGCATAGGCGAGTGGCGCGTAGGTGGCCGCAAAGAGCCCGGTCAGCACACGGGACAGGAGCAGGAGCGGAAACGTGGGCGCGAGAGCCGAGCCTACGTTGGCGAGGCAGAAGAGGGCGAGCGCGCCAATTAGCGCTCGATTGCGTGGCAGGCGACTGATGAGTGCCGCCAGAAAGGGGGCCCCGAAGCCATAGGCCAGAGAAAAGACAGTGACGAGTTGTCCGGCCAATCCCTCCGTAACTCCCGTTTCCCGGGCAATCGTGGGGAGCACCCCCGCCACGACAAAGGCATCGGTTCCCAGCGCGAACATCCCCAGCGTCAGCAAGAAAATACGCGGATTGATGCCGGTCGGATGTTTTTGCTCGATTGATGAGCGCTGATCTATCGTTTGCGTCATGAAAACGTGAAACTCCTTATTATCTTTCTTGTTGTAACAATGTTTATTACATTTATGGGCAAAAAATGCGTATGCCTTCTCTGTTTTAGGGAGTGTATTTCTCAATTGTAATAAGATGTATTACAATTATAGTTAAAAAAACATACGTCCCACCGTTGCAAAAGCGATGAAGAGCGAGACACGAAAGACGGCCTTTTATCGCCTCATTTTTGCAGATTGGAAAACCTCTTCTGTTTGTAGAATGCCAGGGTCGCAGATTTACTCGCGCAGAGCAGTTGGAGATGCAAGTGTGCGCTGTAAGATGTCGGCAATCGTCGTGTGTGCCAATTCTTGTTCCAGTGCTTTTTGCGTGTTCGCGTAGACATCCTCTAACACCGGGCCAATGCCACAGCCAATGCAGCAATGTGGATTGGGCGGCGTATGGTGCAGCGCAAAGAGCGGATCTGGCTTGACGGCCTGATACACCTCGAGAAGCGTGATCTCCTCTGGCTTGCGTGCGAGCTTCCACCCGGCATAGCAGCCACGGTGGACATGGACCAGCTCATGTTTCTCCATCATGCCCAGCAGTCCGCGCAAAATCACCGGGTTCGTGTTCACACTGCCCGCGATCCGCTCCGAAGTGGCGAATTCGTGGCGATCCTGATTATTTGCCATCCAGGTAAGGGTATGGATAGCCAATGTTAAACGACTATTGGCACTCATTGTGACGCCTGACCTTCTTCAATGCCATAGCTTATCCATCGAAAATTGTAATAAAGTTTGTTACAATTGATATGTAACAAATATACTTACATTCAGAGGGATTGTCAAGAGGAAAACTTTTGTTGGGATCATGGGAATGTTCGTGATGCGCTCTGACTTCATCATAGTCTCGTTCAATGCCAGCGACAAAACTCTTGAGTTCTTTGATACCGCTCTCACGTGCTTCCTTCATCCATCTATAGTCGTGACCTCCTGTTCTCCTCTGATTTGATGAGGAAAGTGTAGCAAACGTTTGCTCAGAAGTATGAAAAATATTGACATACAGAGAAAAGTTATGCTACACTTGCGGCATGAAACTGAGCGAATACGCAAAGAAATATGGGATCACCTATCGGACGGCGTTCCGCTGGTGGCAGAACGGCCAGATCAAGGGCTTTCAGAAGCCATCAGGGACGATCATCGTCACGGAAGGGGAAGACGAAGCCCCTGTTGCGAAAAAAGCCGTGTCGCCGGTGGTCATCTATGCACGCGTTTCTTCGCCCAAACAACAAGACGATCTGGATCGTCAGGTGAAGCGTTTAGAGGACTATTGTGCTGCGCGTGGCTACCAGGTAGGGCGCATCGTCAAAGAGATCGGCTCCGGGGTCAATGACAGCCGCAGGAAATTCCTGGCTCTGCTCACTGACCCAAAGGCGGATACGATCGTGGTGGAACACAAGGACCGGGCTACTCGATTTGGTTTTCGTTATCTGGAAATCTTACTGACGCAGGCCGGTCGAACGATTGAGGTGGCAAATCTGGCGGAAAGCGATCACGAAGACCTTCTCCAGGATCTGACCAGTATCGTCTCTTCGATGTGCGCACGGCTCTACGACCAACGACGAGCCAGGCGCAAAGCCGAAAAGATTGTCCAGGAATTGGAGGCTCCCAATGCAAGTAGTTGAGCGCCATGTGGTCAAAAAGGATGATCTCCGCTTTGCGATCATCGACGCTGCCGCGTTCGCCTCGAAAAACCTGTACAATCAGGCAAACTACCAGATTCGGCAAGCCTACATTCATCAAGGGAACTATCTGCCGTATACAGAAGTCTTCCATGTGGTCAAGAGCATGGACTGCTACAAAGCGCTACCCGCCAAAGTAGCCAACTCCATCCTGATCCTGCTGCATAAGAATTGGATCGCGTTCTTTGAAGCATTAGAAGCCTACAAAGCAGACCCCTCTCGCTTCACCGGACGCCCAAAACTCCCGAAATACAAGGACAAGGCGAAAGGGCGCAACATCCTCATCTATGATACCCAGGCTCTGGGCAAACGTGCCTTCAAGAAAACCGGCAAACTTCTGCCTTCAGGGATATCCATCGAGATTGAAACCTGTGTCACCGAGTGGCGGCAGTTTGCCCAGGTGCGTATCGTGCCCCGGCCTGATGGGTACCTGATAGAAGTGGTGTACGAGCAGCAAGAAGAGCAGGCTGAGGTGGACAAGAACCTGGTCGCCGCTCTCGATCCTGGTGTCAATGTCCTTGCGGCCATCACCAGCAACAAACCCGGTTTTGTGCCCCGCCTGCTCAGTGGCAAACCCATCAAGAGTGCCAATCAACTCTATAATAAACAACGCGCCGCACATCAGAGCCGTCTGAGTCACGAAAAACGGTTCACCTCTCGCCAACTGGATCGGATCACGACGAAGCGCAATCGCTGTGTGGATGGCTATCTGCACACGGCAAGCCGTCGCATCATTGATCTGCTGGTAGAAGAGGGAATCGGAGTGCTCGTCATCGGCAAAAATCCGCTCTGGAAGCAGAAGGTGAACCTGGGGAGCAAAAACAACCAGCAATTTGTGCAGCTTCCTCATGCTCGCTTTATCGATCAACTCGTGTATAAAGCGAAGCTGGTTGGGATCACCGTCATCTTGCAAGAGGAAAGTTACACGAGCAAAGCCAGTTCTCTTGATGGTGATCCGATCCCAACCTACCGGGCGGATCAAACGGAACAAACCGTGTTTTCCGGCAAGCGCATTGCTCGCAGTTGGTATCGTGCAAGGGATGGAAGGATCATTCACGCAGATATCAACGGCAGCTACAACATTTTACGGAAAAGTAGCTCCGACCCTTCGCAATTGGGGCGAGGAGTAGTGGGCACTGCAGTTTGCCCAAGACGGCTGGCCGTCTAAACGGATGACCGATAGGCATATTTGTCATCATTTTAAGATACTGTGATACCATTCCACTCCTAATTCCGCATGATCAAGGCTAAACACCTCCGTCGCGACTGCAAGCTCAAAAGGATTGATATGATCATAGATCAGAATAGCGACAGTATGCATGGCAGTAATATAGCATATGTTGTCTTTTTTGCCAATTGTTGAACATCTCTTCTCTCTGTAGAATAACAACCAGATGACAGATGTCTTACAAAAGAGAAATGGAAAGAAGGAGATTTCTTATGGAAAAAGTCAATCTTCAGGATAAATTTACGTTGTTTCATCAGCACTGGACGCCGAAAATTGTCGGGGAATACAATGACTCCTACGTACTCCTTGCCAAATTCAAAGGTGAGTTGTTTTGGCATCAGCATGAAGCAGAAGATGAATTCTTTCTCGTGATCAAAGGAAAACTGCTCTTAAAATTACGCGACCGTGATATATGGTTGGAAGAAGGAGAGTTTTTCATTGTTCCGCAAGGAGTTGAACATCTCCCAATAGCTGAAGAAGAAGCCCAGGTGTTGGTGCTGGACCTGAAATCTGCAAAGCATACAGGCAATGTGATAAACGAACGAACGTTGACCACCTACGAACGGATTTGATCTTCCGCTTTCCGGCACTCCAGCACATTCTGTGCCTGACTGCCGTTCGCGTCAATCGCCATCCACCAAGTGATGGCGATTAACGCGAACGGCAGTCAGAGAGCACCACCTCAGGATAGCTATACCACGTGTGCAGGGTGTTGAGTCCCTCAGTCTAAACATCAATTCAGGATGAATTGTGCTCACAATCATCTCCTTCGCATCTACTCTAAACAAGATGCTGGTTCCTCCCTGGAAATTGAAAAATGAAGAAGAGGTCTAACTAAGACCCTCTATCTTCCCTCTTGACTTAGAGCGCGCTCTAAACCGTACACTTTGCATGTGGATATGGATTGCTACATGCAGTCATGGGATAACCTGCTATGCAGGCTCTCGTTGTATGGGCGGGAAATAGAGATGCTGAATGCAGGATGCGATTTTGTGCGTAGAAAGAGAAAGGTGTATGATGGAGAATAGAAGTGAGCGACCAGCAGCCGCAAGCGGTGAATTTGTAATTGGTGGTGACATGCCTGTCTACCGACTTGGCTTTGGGGCCATGCGCATCACGGGCGAAGGAATCTGGGGTCCACCAGAGGATAAAAATGCTGCGATCGCTGTCCTGAAGCGTGTGCGGGATCTGGGTATTACTCTGATTGATACTGCCGAAGGGTATGGACCGGGGGTCAGCGAGACCCTGATTGCGGAAGCGTTGTATCCCTATCCAGAGGGTCTGGTGATTGCCACCAAGGGCGGTTTGCAGCGTACCGGTCCCAACCTGTTTCAGCCGGATGGACGTCCACAGCGCCTGCGCCAGGATCTGGAAGGGAGCTTGCGTCGCCTGCGCGTTGAGCAGATTGACGTGTATCAATTACACTATCCTGATCCGAACGTGCCGTTTGAGGACTCAGTGGGTGAACTTGCGAAGATGAGGGCTGAGGGCAAGATCCGTCACGTCGGCCTCTCCAATGTGACCATTGATCAGCTTGCGAGGGCGCAGAAGATAGTGCCCATTGTGACAGTACAGAACCACTACAACCTGGAGAGACCACAGTCCGTTGGTATGGATGTCCAGCAGACCGAAGAAATGATCGATATGTGTGCGCGCCAGAACATCGGCTTTATCCCCTGGCATCCCCGCTCGACCGGCGAACTGGCTCGTCCAGGGAGTATTCTGGATCAGATTGCCAGACGCCATAATGTGCATCCCGGCCAGATTGCCCTGGCGTGGTTGCTGCAACGCTCACCAACGATCCTGCCAATCCCTGGCACTGCGTCGGTCAAGCATCTTGAAGAGAACGTCGAGGGTGTGAAGATCAGACTGAGCCAGGACGAGTTCGAGGAGATTCGCCGCGCCGCGCATGCGTAGCACGTTTCGTCTTGTGTCCACCAACGCGTGCTCTCAGGAAAGGCAGTAAACGGTAAAGTCTTCGCCCTGTCTCCCCTGGACGAAGACTCTGCCGTTTACGGCAAAAGGG
>DATJHM010000072.1:0-29412 GCA_035493895.1 Ktedonobacteraceae bacterium | reverse complement strand
TTGCACTTATCAAATTACGCAGCAACAGCAATAATGCAAATCTGCGCGAATGCGTCTGAGCGCATTGCTACGATTATAGAGAGAAAGAAGAGCGGGGCATCTGCGAGGATGCCCCGCTCTTCTTTCTCTCTATAATCTATTGTTATGATGGGCGGAGATAAACCCCGCCTCTACAGTATGCACCCAGGCTCACAAGAGATTAAAGCTCGACGGGGAGATCCTGACGCTCTCCCCATTCGTTCCAGGAACCGTCGTAGTTTGTCAGGTGCGGGTAACCGAGTAGAGCCAGACTAAAAAGGATCGAGGTTGCCGCTACGCCACCATTGCAATAGGCAACGACATGCTGTTCAGGCGAGACGCCAGCCTGCGCGAAGATACGCTGTATCTCTTCATTGCTGCGGAACGTGCCGTCCGAAGCAATCAAATCCTCACGGGGAACATTGATCGCGCCGGGGATATGTCCACGGCGGCCCTCGCCGCGCACCACAGTGCCGCTATACTGGCCCTGATCGCGTGCATCTACGAGATTTACCCCTGGTTGCTTCAGAAGAGATAGCACTTCGGCAGCAGTGGCCCGCATTTCAGGCTGAGGACGCGGCGTAAAAACGGCGGGCGCATACGTGGGGACCGCATCCGTCAAGGGGCGTCCCTCGCGCTTCCATTTGAGGTAACCGCCATTTAGCACCACCACCTGCTTATGGCCGTAGTAGTTCAGTGCCCACCAGAAACGCGTAGCAAACTGTGATGCTGGATGAGCATCATACGCAACAACCAGATGCTGATCGCCGATGCCGAGCTGCTCCATCATCTGCGCAAAGCGCGCCGGAGGAGCAATCTGCGCCTCCACGTCATCGGCTGGATCAACGATATCACTGCTCCAGTCGACATACAGCGCCTCGGGAATATGCTCTTTCTCATACTCCTCGCGTGCGCCCACATACTGAGCATCATGATGCCCCTCGACACCAGGGCGATTCGTCAGGCGCACATAGCCACGCATATCGACGACGCGCACCTGAGGGTCATATAGATGTTCCGCTAACCAGGAAGTTTCTACCAGGAACTGATTACGATCGACGGCCATAAAACACCTCTACTTTCCTTACCTCCGAATGGTCTTACGAGAACAGACCGGAGGCTTCAGGATTATCCGTGCTCACAAAATGAGCGGGAGCCCCGAGCACCTGCATGGGCTTCACGCCAAGAATCCGCATCGACGTATTCGGCGTCTGCGTTGTAATATAGCGCTGCACCGTCAGGCCCAGCGGGCGAGCCAATACTAAAGCCGCAGTTGACGCCAGAATCACATTGTTCGCCGTACTATATGGACGGCGCATCTTCGACACGAGCATAGCCGAAAGTCCCGTAAGCATCCCGGCCACAGCCAGATTCGTGCCACAGCGCTCATGTACTGCCAGTTCGGGTTGTGTAGAACGCAGCAGCTTCAGCGCCTCTTCAGCGGTCGGCAGAATAGCCTCCGTGGGTAACTCACCAAAAACAAAAAAACCTGCGGCAAAAGAGATACCCGACAGGCGTACATCGGGATATTTCTTTGAAAGCAAAACGATCGTCGCATGCTCCAGGGCATGATTTTGCTTCACAGCGCCGCCAAGCAGTACTTGCTGCGCGGCCTGCACCAGTGGATTAATTGAACTCATCGCCTGTTCCTTCCTCGGCTCTCAAAATGCTGATACTCGCTAGCCCAAACAGAGTAAGCGACAATTGTCAGCGTTTAAAACATTGTACACGAGGTAGTTCTATCTCTATGGACCATATGTTATATTAAATATCACGACTTCATCGCCAAAGTTGATGACATCACCATCATTCAACACGACAGGCTGATAAATGCGTGTATTATTGACCAGTGTGCCATTCGCACTCTGCAAATCCTCGAGAAACCAGCGCCCTTCCGCAAACCAGAGGCGCGCATGCCGACGCGACACCGTACGTCCGGAGATCACCAGATCGTTGCCATTGGTCCGGCCAATCGTCGTAACATCCTGATGGAACCGATAGGAGCGACCCGCCATCGGACCATTCTGAATGGAGAGACGCGAGAGAATCGGTCGGCCATTTGGGCCAAGGAAGCGATCGTTGCTAGCACGCTTATTCGAAAGATCATCGCCACAACTGGTACAAAAGCGCACAGAGCTGGAATTTGGCGCACCACAGCGGAAACAGGTCAGGGTCACAGCGGGCTGCGGAACCGGAACCGAAGGCTGTGAAACAGATTGCACTGGAATGCTCGGATTGCTTTGCAGTGGACCACTCATCGCGCCAGCCCCGTACACCGGAGGCAACGCGCCTGAACCGCCCGCAATGCTCACATAAGGCGGAATCCCCCCACGCCAGCGGATCATGGCCAGATCGGATGCCGCAAGCGAACTTGTTAAGGCATTAATCAGGGCATCAGCAGCCTGATAGCGTTCGTGGGGAAGCTTGGCCGTCATCTTCTGCACAACCTGGATAATCGGCTGTGGCACATTCTCCGCCACCAGACGATCAACAGGAAGTGGATCATTTAAGTGCTTGACCGTGATCGTCAGCGGATTATCAGCCGTAAACGGCACCCGCCCGGTCAAGCAATGGAAAAGCACAATGCCCAGAGAATAAAAATCACTACGTCGATCAACTGCCTGGCCGGTTCCTTGTTCAGGAGACATATACTGAGGAGTGCCGATGCCGGTGCCAACGCGGGTAAGATTAGTCGTGCCTTCAAGGATCTTCGCGATACCAAAGTCAGAGAGTAAAAGATGGCCATCTTTGCGAAGCAACATATTTGCAGGCTTCACATCGCGGTGAATAATCCCATTGCGATGCGCGCAATCCAGCCCCTCAGCAGCCTGAATGATGAAATCAATCGCCTCAGCCGGGGGAAGAGGCTTTTTCAGACGATCTTTCAGCGTACCACCATCGACATATTCCATAACAATAAACGTAATACTATCCTGCTCACCGAAATCATGGATCTGCACAATATTAGGATGGGCTAATCTCGCAACCGCACGTGCTTCCTGAACAAAGCGTTTGACAAAAATGGGATCACGCGCGTGAAATGCAGGTAAAACCTTCATCGCAACATAGCGATCAAGAGTAGGTTGATATGCCTTAAAGACAGTCGCCATACCACCAGCTCCGATACGCTCAACGATGCGAAACTGGCCTAGCGTCCTGCCCACAAGCACACTCATATCATCACTGTTACCCATGACCGTGGCAACTCCCTCTGTCCCTGCCGTTTGACCTCATGACAAATGCTCCCGCCCAAAGCGGAATTGCCGATTACGTACAAGGAGCATGTTGACCAAGAAGAATTCCGTCCTAGATACTCATGGCACTTCTAACCTGCTAGGATAAACGCAGGCCCCCATGAAAGATAAAATGCAAGCGGGCAGAGATGTCTCCGCCCCTTCACCCAATGACTTGATTATACAGGTTACAACTTTGGATGTCGAGATGGGCGGAGATAAACCCCGCCCCTACGATTTCGTTATGGGCGGAGATAAACCCCGCCCCTACGATTTCGTTATGGGCGGAGCCTATCCTTCGATCAATAGCGACTCGGGATCCTCCAGCAATTCTTTTACTCTGACCAGAAAGCGTACGGCCTCACTACCATCGACGATGCGATGATCATAGGAAAGAGCCAGATACATCATAGGCCGAATCACAACCTGACCATTCAAGGCAATGGGACGCTGCTCAATCTTATGCATCCCCAGGATACCGACCTGCGGACCATTGAGGATCGGGGTCGAGAGCAGAGAGCCGAAAATGCCGCCATTGGTAATCGTGAACGTGCCCCCCTGAAGGTCCGCCAGCCCCAGCGTGTTGGCCCGGGCACGTTTAGCATAGTCCGCAATCTCGCGCTCGATCTGCGCAAAGCCCTTGCGATCAGCGTCACGTACCACAGGAACCACCAGCCCTTCTTCCGCACCGACCGCAATACCAATATCGTAGTACTGCTTGAGCAGCATATCGTTCCCCTGAATTTCGGCATTCAGGCGAGGAAACACTTTCAGGGCTCCCACCACCGCTTTAGTGAAGAAAGACATAAAACCAAGCGATACTTCATGCCGCTCTTTAAAGGCATCCTTGCGCCGCGTACGAATATCGATGATTGCGCTCATATCGACTTCATTGAAAGTCGTCAGCATGGCCGCCGTATGCTGGGCCTCGACCAGACGCTGCGCAATCGTCTGACGGCGACGAGACATACGCACGCGCTCCTCTGGACGCCCATTCGCAGTGGAAGATGGCGTAGGAGAAGGAGCGGCTGCGCGCGGTGGCGCAGGTGGGATCGTAGGAACAGGCGGTGCCGACGGCGCAGGTGAAACGGTGGGCAACGTTTGCGAAGGAACTCTGGTCTGCTCCATATAACTAATCACATCCTCTTTGGTCACTCGGCCATGCGGGCTACTACCACGCACTTGCGAGAGATCTACATTATATTCCGCAGCAATACGCCGTGCGAGAGGAGAAGGTGGGCGCTGCGCATCAGTATGCGACAATGCCGCGGTATCGACTTTGGTACTTGTCTGACCATTTTGCGGAGAGAGAGAGGTTGCGGCAACAGGTGCAGCGGGTGCCGCCTGAGATAAAGCACCCTCTCCGATCAGACCCACAACTTCGCCGACCGCAACTTCATCGCCAGCCTTTTTTATAATTTGCTGAAGCACACCATCTTGTTCAGCATTAACTTCCACATTGACTTTATCCGTCTCCAGCTCCACAAGAGCCTCGCCGCTACGAACTGCATCACCCTCGTGTTTCAGCCAGGTGGCAATAGTAGCTTCAACGATTGACTCTCCCAGAGAGGGAACGCGAATTTCAACGGACATTTCTTCCTCCAGGTTGTCCTAGCGGCAAGCCGGAGGCCTGCGCAATAATTTGCTCTTGCTCGGCTTCGTACAAATCCCAGAAACCAGCGGCGGGACTCGAACGATCGGGACGAGAAACAACTTCAACCTTTATATGAGATTGTACGACTTCCGAGAGGCGAGGCGCAATATAATTCCAGGCCCCCATATTGCGCGGTTCCTCCTGCACCCAGAAGAGTTCGCGCATCTTGGGATAACGAGCCAGCACGCGTTGAATCTCCTCTTTCGGGAAGGGATAGAGTTGTTCAACACGCACAAGCGCAATTTCATCGTTCTGCTTCAGACGCTCATGAGCGAGCAGATCAATCGCAATCTTGCCCGAACACAGCAGCACCCGACGGACCTGCTCCGGCCTGACCTGTGCTCTGCTATCATCCAGCACCGTCTGGAAGCTCGTCTCCACGAGATCCTCCAATTTTGAAGCGGATGCAGGATGGCGCAACAGGCTCTTAGGAGTCATGATAATAAGTGGACGTGGCATCTCCAGCAAATTCGCGGCTTGCCTGCGCAGAAGACGAAAGTACTGTGCAGCCGTCGAGCAGTTCGCCACACACCAGTTTCCCTCAGCGGCAAGCTGGAGATAGCGTTCAAGGCGCGCACTGGAATGATCGGGTCCCTGTCCCTCATAGCCATGCGGGAGGAGCAGCACCAGAGAGCAATTCTGACGCCACTTTGCCATGCCCGACGCTAAGAACTGATCAATGATCACCTGCGCAACATTGGCAAAATCACCGAACTGCGCCTCCCAGAGCACCAGCGTATCTGGAGCATGGACACTATAACCGTATTCAAAGCCGAGCACGCCCGTCTCACTCAGAGGACTGTTATACACCGAGAACGAAGCGCGCGCATCAGAGAGATGTTGTAAGGGAATATACGAGAACCCATCGCGCTGATCATGCAGGATCGCGTGGCGATGGCTAAACGTGCCCCGTTCGCTATCCTGACCGGTGAGACGAACGGGAGTGCCATCGGCAAGGATAGATGCAAAGGCCAGCGCTTCCGCATGTCCCCAATCGATCCCGCCAGCTGGCCCAAGCGCGCTCGCACGTCTTTGCAGCGTACGTGTCAATTTCGGATTGAGCGAAAAATCCTGCGGCCAGGTGAGCAATTCGCTATTCCAGCGTTGCAACTGTTCCGCAGAGGGTATGGAAGGCGTCAGCATCATTTGCGTATGACCATTGGTAGCGTGCCCATGGCCCGGTTGCTGTTCAGGTCCATAGCCATCGGCCTCGCGCTTGGCCTGTTCTAAGACAGTGAGCACCTCTTTGCTAAGCGTCTCCGTCTCCTCATGCGTCATCACCCCCTGCTGCTCCAGGCGGCGGGCATAGAGTTCGCGTACAGTGGGATGCACGCGAATCTTCTCGTACATCGCAGGCTGCGTAAACGCGGGCTCGTCGCCCTCATTGTGGCCCCAGCGCCGATAGCCAACCAGATCCACCAGAATATCCTTGTGGAAGCGATCGCGATAGGCGTGGGCAATGCGCACCGCCGTCATACAGGCGTAGGGATCGTCGGCATTCACATGAATAATGGGCAGACTGAATCCCTTGGCAAGATCACTGGCGAACGGCGTCGAACGACCATCGGAAGGATCAGTCGTAAAGCCAAGCTGATTATTGGCGATAATATGAATAGTTCCACCGACCCAGAAGCCCTGGAGATGCCAGAGATTCAGCGTCTCCGCAACCACCCCTTCGCCCGAGAACGCCGCATCGCCATGGATCAGAATAGGTAGCGTATTATCCACATCCTGTAACGGGACACCGGGCACGGAGCGGACCTCCTGCGCAGCGCGGGTCATCCCCTCAATAATAGGATTGACAAACTCCAGGTGGCTGGGATTGGGAGCCAGGACAATCTTCAATTCAACGGAGGCATCCTCACCAAAGAGATATTCAGCCCCCAGATGATATTTCACATCGCCAGTCCAACCGAAGCCAAACGTATCGGTCAGAGGAACACCCGCCTCATGCTTCGCATGCGAAAACTCGGCAAGGATCGCCGCGTACGGCTTCTCCAACACATGAGCCAGCACATTGAGGCGACCACGGTGTGCCATCCCGATAATCACCTCGCGGCTCTCAGAGTCGACCGCGCCCTTAATAATTTCATCGAGCATGGGCACGAGCGTATCAAGGCCCTCGATCGAAAAACGCCGCTGGCCCGGAAAGAGTTGTTGAAGATAGCGTTCAAACGACTCAACCTGGATCAGACGTTGTAAGAGCTTGCGCGCTTCCAGCGGATTTGGCTCGCGATGATAGAGGCGGAGGCCAACGGCATCTCGTAGCCATGCGCGCTCCTCAGGACTTTTCACCTGATCGAACTCATAGCTAATCGTGCCGGAATACATCACGCGAAGCGCACGAATCGCCTCCAGAGCATTGGCCGCGCCTTCAGCAGAATGGCCACCAACAATAGTGGCAGGCAAACGCCTGAGATCCTCATCAGTCAGGCCATAGCTCTCCAGCAGAAGCGCGGGATCGCCGATCGGCTCGCTATCGAGAGGATCGAGATGTGCGCCAAGATGGCCGCGCTCACGTATAGCATGCGTCAGCGCAGAAGTTTTAATAATCAGAGCGACTTCATCTTCAGAAAACGCATTGGGTCCGACGACGGTACCCGTTGTAGCGGAAAGAGTCGATGCAGAAACAACGGGTGAGCCTGGCTGAACCGGCTTCAGTTCAGCGGTTTGCGCACCCTCAGCAGGGGGCCAGGTAGAAAAGAGAGCTTGCGTAGAAGCATCTACAGACGTTGGATCTTGTAGATAGCGTTCATACAGCTCCAACACATAACCCGCGTTAGGCCCATAAAAAGTGTTCAAATCGTACATGCATTCATCGGTCCTTCTATGAATACATAGGTAATCGTTTCATACCTATGGGGGTCAACCTCGACACCAAAGGGAAGCATTTTGCCTCAGATTAAGCTATTGTATTCTACCATTTACTATGGTATCATGACTTTTGGATACTTTGGGCAATATCTTTCGACCATCCATCCCGCGCAGTTTGTATAGCAACGTCAGCGTAATATACAAAAGCCCGGCAGACTGGACTGGTCATCCATATTGTATCCAGGCGATGACGGAGCAAGTATGCCGTTCATACCTGTTGCAGAGAGTCCGGGGTTGGTGTAACCGGATACAAAGAGCAGGCAGAAAATCACTCCAGAGCTGCTAGCCGAACTCATCCAGTAGGCCTAGCCGGAACCTTCCCGTTATCATGAGGGGCGTAATCCTCGGACTCATACTGGTCAAGTGTGGCACAGACTGTTTTTGAGCTACTTTTATCATAGCATGGTTGTAAACAGGGAAGTGTCATAAAATACTATAGCTGAGCTCACAGGGAATACGAGTGTGAAAGAGAGTCGGATGGATCTCAGGAACATCTGGCTAATCAGGGTGGTACCACGGGAAGTCCTCTCGTCCCTATGCGGGCGAGGGGTTTTTTTTTGAAAATCATGTATAGTTCAAACATGAAAGAGGCGGCTGCGATGAAGACGAACCTACTCTATCATACGAATAGCTTTACATACGAATGCACAGCCACAGTCGTAGCAGTAAAAGGCGACGAGATCGCGCTGGATGCCACCGTTTTTTATCCAGGTGGCGGAGGCCAGATGGCGGATCGCGGCACCATCAGCTGGGACGAACAGAATGAACAGGCCAACGTAATCGCGATGAACAAGCGTAACGACATCGTCTGGCATACCATTGATTGCGCCCCGCCAGCGATCGGGGCCCAGGTCGTCGGCTCGATCGACTGGGATTTCCGTTATCAGATGATGCGTACGCATACGGCCCTGCACATACTCTGCGGCATCATGTGGAAAGAGCTCGGCGTCCAGGTGACTGGCGGTCAGATGTACCCGGATCACGCGCGCATGGACTTCTCGATGGAGAACCTTGATCGCGAACGCATCGCCACCATCGAGCGCTGGGTCAACGAAGCGATTGTCGCCGATTATCCGATCAGCGTATACACCTTGCCCCGCGAGAAAGCCTTCGCCATTCCCGATCTGGTGCGCACCAGAATCAATCTGCTCCCTCCGCAGATCGAAGAAGTGCGCATCGTCGAGATCGTCGGATTGGACTTGCAGGCCGATGGCGGTACGCATGTGAAGCATACCAAAGAAGTTGGCGGCATTAAAATTACCAGAACCGAGAACAAAGGCAGAATTAATAAGCGTTTAGAAATTATGCTTCTGGACTCGCCTGAATATACACAAAGTTAGTATCTCTTTAGCCATCATCAAATCAATCTTACCTACCGGGCAAGCGTAGCAGTTACGAGACGCCTGGCAATAGAGGAGGACGGAGTGTCAGTCAAACCTAGCGTATTCCAGCCAGTGATCGCAGCGGACCGCGTCGACTATCCCGCCCTGGAGCGAAAAATCCAGCAGTGGTGGGACCAGCACAACGTCCTCCAGGCATACCTGCATCGCAATGAGCACAGCGAGAAGCAATACTCATTCATGGATGGTCCCATAACCTCGAATAATCCCATGGGCGTCCATCATGCCTGGGGGCGCACCTACAAGGATCTCTATCAGCGTTACAAGACCATGCAGGGCTTCAAGCAGCGCTATCAGAATGGCTTCGACTGCCAGGGCCTCTGGGTCGAAGTCAACGTCGAGCAGGATCTGGGCATAAAAAATAAGCGCGATATCGAAGTATATGGCGTGGCCGAGTTTGTCGAGCGCTGTAAAGAGCGCGTGTTCACCTATGCTCGACGCATCATCCAGCAATCGATCCGCCTGGGCTACTGGATGGATTGGGGCAACGACTACTATACGCTCTCTGACGAGAACAACTACACAATCTGGTCATTTCTCCAGAAGTGTAAAGAGCGTGGGCTGATCTACAAAGGGCGAGACGTCATGCCCTGGTGTCCGCGCTGTGCCACCGGCATCTCGAATATGGAGATGGAGGCAGAGGGCTACAAAGATCTGACCCATCTGAGCCTGTATGTACGCTTCCCGCTCAACGATCGTCCCAACGAGTACCTGCTGGCCTGGACGACGACGCCCTGGACGCTGGCGGCAAACGTGGCGGCGGCAGTCAATCCAGATCTCACCTATGCCAAAGTTGAGCAAGATGGTGATTATTACTATCTGGCTGAACAGCAGTTGCCGGTGCTCAAAGCACTGAAAGGGCGCGATAAAGGCGAGCATAAAGTTGTCGCGACCCTCAAGGGCAGCGAGATGGTCGGCTGGGGCTATCGTGGTCCCTTCGATGAACTACCCGCTGAGCAGCACGTCGTACATACCGTAGTGCCCTGGAAAGATGTCAGCGCGACCGAAGGAACCGGCATCGTGCATATCGCGCCGGGCTGTGGACGCGAAGACTTCGGGCTCTCGAAAGAGTTCAATCTGGCCGTCGTGGCTCCTGTCGACGAGTTCGGCGTCTACGTTGAGGGCTTCGACTGGCTCACGGGACAGAGTGCGGCGACGGTTGGTCAGCAGG
This sequence comes from Ktedonobacteraceae bacterium, assembly GCA_035493895.1. Lineage (GTDB taxonomy): Bacteria > Chloroflexota > Ktedonobacteria > Ktedonobacterales > Ktedonobacteraceae > DATJHM01. The sequence continues at coordinate 19,062 of DATJHM010000072.1, read as the reverse complement.
TAGCAGAACACCTGACCAAAAAAGGGCTGCTCTATCGTCCGCAGAACTACAAGCACCGCTATCCGACCTGCTGGCGCTGTAAGACCGAGCTGATCTTCCGTCTCGTCGACGAGTGGTTCATCTCGATGCAGCAGTTGCGTTACGAAATCATAGAGATCGTCAAGCAGATCACCTGGATACCGGCCTTTGGTCTGGACCGCGAGCTGGACTGGCTGAACAACATGGACGACTGGATGATCTCCAAGAAGCGCTACTGGGGTCTGGCCCTGCCGATCTATGACTGCCCGAAGTGCAACACCTTCGAGGTCATCGGGAGCAAAGAGGAGCTAAAAGAGCGAGCCGTCTCAGGATGGGAAGAATTTGAAGGGCATACGCCACATAAGCCCTGGATCGACGCCGTGAAAATCCAGTGTAAGCAGTGTGGTGGTGAGGTCTCGCGCGTTAAAGACGTGGGCAATCCCTGGCTCGACGCGGGCATCGTCCCCTATTCGACGCTGCACTACCGCACCGATCCAGACTACTGGGAAAAGTGGTTTCCCGCCGACTTCGTCACCGAGTCGTTTCCGGGACAGTTCCGCAACTGGTTCTACTCGATGCTCGTCATGAGCACCGTGCTGGAGAACAAGCCGCCGTTCAGAACGCTCTTTGGCTATGCGACATTGATGTCCGAAGATGGCACGCCAATGCACAAATCCAAAGGCAATATGGTCGTGTTCGATGAGGCTGCGGAAGCCGTTGGTTCTGACACGATGCGCTGGCTCTATAGCAACCATGTGCCGGAGCAGAACCTCAATTTCCCCAGCATCCCGACGCCGGACGAATTGCAGAAGGCGGCCCAGAGCGGCATGCCGGTGCGCCTGAGCGAGAAATGGATGCTCACACGCCGGACGCTGGACAAGATCTGGAACGTCTACTGGTTCTTTGTGACCTACGCCAATATCGACCAGTTCGACCCGACGCAGCATAAGCTCTCGCCGCTGCGCCGTAGCAACCTGGATCGCTGGATCCTCTCGGAGTTGCAACTGACGATTCGCACGGTCACGAACGGCCTGGAATTTTACGATACGACAAAACCGGCTGAGGCCATCCAGGAATTTCTGGATAACCTCTCCAACTGGTACCTGCGCCGTAGTCGTGAGCGCATCTGGAAGCCGAAGATGGACGAAGATAAGCTCGGGGCATTTCTGACACTCTACGAGTGCCTGACGACCCTGCTTACCTTGCTGGCTCCGTTTATGCCCTTCATGACAGAAGCGCTATACCTGAACCTCGTACGAAATATCGATGACAAGGCCCCAATCAGCGTTCACCTTTGCGATTGGCCGCAGGTGCGCGAAGACCTTATCGACGAGCAACTGACGAGAGAGACGCATCTGGTCATGCGCGTCGTGGGGCTGGGACGTGCGGCACGCGAGAAGGCACAGATCCGCGTACGCCAGCCGCTGAACTCGCTCTACGTGCGCGTACCAAGCGATACCGAAGAGGATGCGCTGATCCGGCTCAAAGAGCAGATCCTGGAAGAGCTGAACATCAAGACGCTGGACCTGCTCAGCGAGGATAGCGATATGCTGGCCTATAGCCTGAAGCCACAGGTCAAAATCCTGGGGCCGAAGCATGGACCGCTGGTGCAAAAGATCCTGGGCTACTTCAAGGGTCTAGACGCCCACGGTTCACAGGAGGCGGCACGGCAGTTGAGTGAGGGTGGAGAACTGACGATCATCGTCGCCGGACAGCAGGTCACGCTGCTGCCGGAAGAGATCGAAGTGAGCGCGACGGCCCGACCGGGCTTCGTGACCGCCGAAGAGCGCGGCTATATCGTAGCCCTGGAGACCACGCTCACCGACGAATTGCGCGAGGAAGGGATGATCCGCGACCTGACACACTTCATCCAGGATATGCGCAAAAAGGCCGGGTTCAACATCGACGATCGCATCGGTCTGGCGCTGTATACGGACGTGGAGCTGGCGCAGATACTTCAGCCGCGTATGGAAGAGATCATGCAGGAGACGTTGGCCGGAAACGTCCTCGTCTCGATCAGCGAGCGCGATTATCCGTCCTTTGAGATCGTCTATCGCGAAAAGATCTCGCCCACTTCAGCGAAGAAGTTGGAAAATTATACGATCGATGTCGTACTTGGGAAATTGATCCGCTAGTGTGAGTATAGACATAAAAATAGGGGGAGATCAGGAACGAAGCCTGATCTCCCCCTCACAATGTTCATCTACTATTTTCTATGTTGGAAAGCGTTCGCCTCGCCCTCTATGAACATGCGGGATATGCACCTGTTAATGCACGCCGCTTATCGGGCCACGACTCTGCTGCATATACGGTTCTTGCGCACGTGCCTCCAGCTGCTCGCGCATATGCGTGAACGTCGCAGTATCAATCTCGCCGCGAGCGTATCGTTGTCGTAATGTCTCCATTGCCGATACAGTGGGCGTTGGTGTTGATATATGGGCATTCTTCCTATCGACCCAGCGTACAACCGCCCAGATGAGAAATGCGATCACGGCAATCCAGAGGATCGAAGTCAGCGACATCATAAACAAGCCAGGCCAGCTCCAGCCATAATCCCACATCATAATCTCTTCGTCCTTTCGTCTCTACCTGCGAGCGAGATACGCCCGCAGGCTCCTCAGTTCTATCAGAGTGGATCGCTTTCCTTGCGTTAAATCACGTTCCCTTGCGTTCTTTACAGGATCGCACTTGCGCATCACGGCCTCATCACAGAACAGAGATCTCCTCTCACACTTCCCTCACAACTTGCACCGGGGATCACAATAGACGAGAACACCCTACTGACAGGGATTCTCTTTCTCAGGGAGATGAATCGAAGAAATGAACGGCGTATATTAACCTCTATAGAGAGGGCCATCTTTTCGCATAATGAATAGAAATGATCGTCCTCAAGCCTGCGCCCACGCTGCGAACAGCGCTGGGAGCTCGGCGAGATCACGAATGACCGCAGTGGGAATAACATCGGCAGGGCGCGGCCAGGGGCTCGTGTTCTCTTTCCAGATCGCACGCATGCCGACGCCGAGCGCGCCCCTCACATCATCGATGAGACGATCGCCGATCATCACGCAGTGCTCAGGCTCGACATGCAGGCGAGATGCGACCTCGAGAAACGTGGAGGGATGCGGCTTGGAATGGGGTAAATCCGAGGTATAGACCACAACGTCCAGCAGAGGAGCCAGACCGTGCGCGGCGAGATCGGCATTGTGCCAGTCGGCGGCCCACCATGTGTTCGAGAGCAGGCCCAACCGATAGCCCTGCGCGCGTAGCGTCTGGAGCGTTTGCACGGCGTCAGGGAAAACGAACGCCCAGCCATCCACAGCGCGCGCATAGCCATCGAGAGCGGCCAGCAGACCATCTGCGGTTATGACATGGTTCAGGCGCTGAAAACCATCGCGGAGCAGCTCAACCGGCGTATTGCTGGTCTGCAAAGACACCACCTGCTGCCAGTGCGCCAGTTCGGCGTCCCTCATCGCCTGCACATAGGCCGAGCGCTCGGGCCACTGGATCGTAGACAACGTTTGCGCGAGATAATCATAGGAAAGGCCCCAGCGACGCGGACTATCATTGTCCCAATCGTGCCAATCGAGGAGCGTTCCACCCAGATCAAAGATGATTCCCTGTAGCTTTGGCATCCGTGCCTCTCAATCTCGGTTTCGACTAATCAACCATTGCTACTTTGCACAAGTCCTTTGCGGCGCATTTGATTGAGATCGAACTCGGCAGGCTGCAACGGCGTCACGCCCGATTGCGCACAGGCCCAACCGATCAGCGAGAAGCCCAGTTGTAAGCCACGTGCGACCGCAGCATGCTCTTGAGAAGCGGCCAGATTCAGGCATTCCTCGCGCAACTCGATCACTTTTGCCTCATTGAATGCGCCATCGTAGCCCTGCAAGAGGAACGTATGCGGCGAGAAGTCATTATAGGGAATATTGCAGCCAGCGGCCAGCAGCAACATCCAGTAGCTCACCTGGCTCCCCTCGAGCACCGTATCGGCTTCGCGGCCTGAATGGACGTGCTCGCCCGTCTGCACTTCGGACAGTTCCTGCAATTCGTCGGCGAGACGCGAAACGAGATAGCTCTGGCTGCGTTCTTGCAGAAGGCGTGAAGTATTGGACTGTTCGCTCAAATCATGATCGCGCAAATAGAGATACACGCCGTAGAGCTGGCGCATCTCAGCCTCTAATTGCAGCTGCATTTCAGGGGAGATCGATACTTGCGGCACAACACATTCCTCCTCTTGCAGACCGGTCACGGCCTGATTGTGTGCGTGTGAATACACAGTGGCAGGATCAAACAGGCGCTCGGCAACCACCTCATAGGTACCATCTGGCAACAAACGACGGTAATAGCAGCTACGATAGCCTTCGTGACAGGCAGCAGGGCCCTGCTGCGAAACGCGAATAAGCAGACTATTCTCTTCGCAATTGACAAAAATAGCGCGCACTTCCTGGACGTGACCAGACTCCTCGCCCTTGCGCCAGAGTTTGTTGCGCGAACGGCTAAAAAAATGGGTATAGCCTGTTTCCCGCGTTCGTTGTAATGCCTCCTGATTCATAAAGGCGAGCATAAGCACTTCGCCAGTTGCGTCATCGAGAATGACGGCAGGCACGAGTTCCTGATGAGCAAAATTCAGCATAGAGCGTTCCTCAACCTGTCCACAGGCACAAAAGTACAAAACTGAGACAGGCACTGTTTTCAACGTACTTGTACGGATCTATAGTACCACAACTGATGGTTGAGCAAAAAGTCCGCAACAAAAAGGGAAGAGTATCGAGCTGAGACAAAGTTGCGACAACTCTATGAATATCCTGAGACATTTCCCATTTACACTAGCTCCTGTGACAAAAAAAGACAGAAGATGCTATCTCTCACAAGGAAGGTAAAGAATGATGCATCCATCAGAACAAATTCAGCCGGGAACAGAGCCTTCACAACCGTATGGCATGTATACAGGGGCAGAATCGCCATCGTTTACCGACACAGCGCAAAACTATGAACGAATATACAAAAATCAGTCAGACAATTGGAATATGGCAGAAGGCATGGCCGGAGCACAGTATCAACAACACATGTATGCACAGCCCGTTTTTTCTTATTATACCTATGCGCCAGTATTACCGGCAGGTCGCCTACCAGCTGCACTGAGCTATTCTCTGGGCTGGTTTAGCGGCCTGATTATGCTCTTCTTTGGCTGGCAGAACCGCTTTATCCGGTTTCATGCGCTCCAATCACTTTTTTTCTTTGGGGCCGTCAATATCTTTGATATTGTCTTCTTACGAGCAATCTTCCCCATCTGGCATCATAGCCATGTCTCGTCGTTACTCTTCATCGGTTTGTTCTTTCTGATCAATACGATTGCAGCGATTGCCTGGATACTTACTATGGTTCAGGCTGGATTGGGCAAGTATTATCAACTGCCGGTGGTAGGCGAGGCCATTATGCGCAAATTTGTCGCGCAACCACCAATAAAATAGTCAGCACAGAAATGATCCACAAAAGAGAAGTACGGCAAAAAAGATCGGGGGGATGAGGCGAGCGCGGTAGCAGATCCTCTTGAAAGTATGTGGTATACAGTAAAAGGGGGAAACCGCTGATAATAGTAGAAGAGGATGCGCCAATGACGACAATACTTCTAGTGGAAGATACCTATGATCTGGCTCAGGTCATCAAACGCGAACTGGAAGCCAACGGCTATCAGGTGCTTCACGCGGGGGATGGCCCGAGCGCGCTCAAATTGCATGCGCGCGAAAAGCCCGCGATTGTCGTGCTGGACTGGATGCTGCCCGGCATGGATGGCCTGGAAGTGCTGCGCCGCATTCGTCAGAGCGCCGCCACGCCGGTCCTGATGCTCACCGCGCGTGGTGAAGAGGCCGATAGAGTGATCGGGCTGGAGCTGGGAGCAGATGATTATCTCACGAAGCCGTTCAGTACACGCGAATTTGTCGCACGCATCCGCGCCCTCTTGCGGCGCGCGGAAATCGTCCAGCAGATTTTGCACGAGGATCAGCAAGGGGCCGCAGATATTCAGGTCTACGAAGAGCTACAATTAGACCCACAATCGCACCGGGTTACCCTGCACGGGCATGAACTGGAGCTCAGTCCAACGGAATTTTCCCTGCTCAATCTCTTCTTGCGCAGTCCCGGGCGCGCATTCAGTCGCAGTTATCTGCTCGATACCGTCTGGGGAGAAAGCTATATCGGGGGTGATCGTTCAGTGGACAATACCATCTTACGGCTGCGTAAAAAGCTCGGCCCACTGGGAGAGGCCATCGAAACAGTGTGGAGCATCGGCTATCGCCTCAAGCCAAAGGGGTGAGATGGGCATGACTCGCTTCCACCTGTTCTTCCAAACCTCACTGTGGCGCATGATTCTCGAAATCCTGGCGATCGGCCTGCTTCTCTGGTGCCTTCCCACGCTCATCCTGGAATATATCCTCAAAACGCGCCTTCCCGAGAATCAACTGCTTCTCGTGATTGGCCTGCTGGGAGCGCCATGGTGCGCACTCCGCCTGAACGGGCGGCAGGCCCCGTGGTGGAAACAACGTCTGCGCGAGATCTGCATTGTGGCAATACTCTGTCTCGTCCAGACGGTCGCGCTTGCGGTGGCGCATATTGTGAGCGTTCAGTTCATTCCAGCGCTCACAATCCAGGCCTTCATAAAGCCACTCATGCAAATCACCGTTTTGAATATCCCGCTCTTTCTCGGCAACTATAGCCTGTTCCTGGTCATACGCATCATCGGACGCATCTGGATCACCTGGAATCGCTTGCGCAGAACGCAGCTCCAGTGGTCGTTAACCCACGCACACGCCATGGTCGTGGCCCTGGGCATGCTCATCTTGTTATGTGTCGGTGCCGTCGTCCTGCTCTTCTCCATGCACACCTCATTGGCGCGCCTGATCATTCCCATCTTTGCGCTCATGAGTATCGCGGGCGTCCTGGCCGTGCTGACCGTCATTCCCCCCTCGGCCCTCTTCTCCTACATTGTCGTCAGGCAGACCGTCCATCGCATTCAGATGCTGACAACCGCGACCAGTGCTTTGCGCGCAGGCAATTATGCAGTGCGTGTGCCGGTGCTGGGCGAAGACGAAGTGGCGCAACTCCAGACCGACTTCAACGCCATGGCCGCCGATCTGGAACGGGCCATGGCCGATTTGCAGCAGGAACGCGATACCGTGGCGAATCTCCTCCAATCGCGGCGCGAACTCGTCGCCAGCGCTTCCCATGAACTGAGAACGCCCGTAGCGACACTCAGAAGCTCGCTCGAAACGACATTGCTGCACTGGACGGAACATTCGGAACAGGGACTGAAACAAGACTTTCTGGTGATGGAAAATGAGGTTCTGCATTTACAGACGCTGGTCGAAAATCTGTTTGCGCTGGCACGCGCAGATGTTGGGCGTCTGTCATTGCGCAGTGAGCCAACGGATATCGGGATGCTGGCCAGGCATATCGTCGAGAAGTATGCGCCCCTCGCCTGGCAAACGAGCAAGATCGAGGTCATCTCTGACGTTCAGGCTGATGTACTGAAGGCCCTGGTAGATAGTACGCGCGTAGAGCAGATCCTCCAAAATCTGTTACACCATTCCGTGCGCCATACAGCTCCCGGTGGTATTGTTGCGCTGGTTGTGGGGACGCAAGATCATCGCGTGATCATTCAGGTCAAGAATACTGGCGAAGGGATGACAACCGAGGAGTTGTTTCGTATCTGGGAACAGGTCTACCAGCATGGAGGTCGGGGCAATTTGCAGGATGGGCTCGGATTGGCTTTGGTCAAAGAATGGACGGAGTCTATGGGAGGACAGATCACGGCAGAGAATGTTCCCGGCGAAGGATGTAGTTTTTGCCTGTCCTTTCCCGCGCTCATCGAAGCCACGCTCTTCCACTGATCGAACAAGCTGGCACGTTTGTGCGCATTGCAGAAAACGTGCCAGTTCGCCTGTAAGCAGAGAGATGCATCACCAGGTAATTGCCTGCGAATAGATCTGCTCGCTTGCCCCATCGCGTGTATCAATCCAGGTCGCATGCGTCACATCATCCGCACCGGTCACGAGCTGGTCATAATCGCCAAAGTAGCCGCAATAGGGGCTACCAATGCAAGGGTTAAACGCTGTATCGCTGACAGCCTGTTGATGACGAAATGAATGTCCCTGATCGAGAGATTTCGCCACGAAGTATTCCACCTTGAGATTCAATGGATCATGGCGATTATCGTACCAGCCCACGTAGATCTCGCCGCGAGAATTGGTAGAGGTCCAGGGAAAGAAGTGGGTTTTGAGATCATTGGCTGGATCATCGTTGACGCGCGTGACGCTCTGAGCGGCATTCGTGAGATCGAGGCTCAGCAGATAGATGCTCGGCGTCACAAAAGACGGGCCATTGTTCACCTTATTGGCAGTAAAGGCACAATAGATCAGCATACGAAAGCCGCTACAGCCAGGATTACTATTGCCGTAGAAACCCCAGGCATCATTCCCCAGGGAGATATATTGGAGGTTAACTAACGGTTTCGACGCCATCTGCCATTTACCATGCTGAAACGTGGATTCGAACAATTGAGCCGTTGGATAATTAGAAAAATCTTCAAAAAAGATATGAGGCACGCCTTGAGCGTCAACCACCATATTCGGATAGGCAGCCTGAGACTGTGCGAACGCGCTCACCTGCTTTGGTTTACTGAACGGCATGCCCGGACCGGGAGAATCAGCCTCGAGAATAACAGAGGTAAGCGCGGGAATGGAGATATTGCCATCAACGCACGGGAGAAGAGAATCAGCGCTCGGCGTCGTGTCCGTTGCCAGCGAGACCCCGTTACAGAAGTAGGTGTAATACACATAAATGGTACCGCGATGAGGGCTGTTGGGCTGCGTATCAACCGTGATAGAGGGGCGCTGTAATTGTCCGGCACAATTAAAGGGCGTTGTAGGCGAGAGAATGCCATTGCAGGGTACATAATCCACGGTGGTCGTCGTGGGCGAACTAAAGTTCCCCCGATTATAGCCCTGGACGATATCGATCTGGGTGTCAAAATTAGAATAACTGGTCGCCGTATCAGCAATGATATTGGCGGAAAGCATACTGAAAAAGCTGTTCCCGGCCGCATCGAAAGCGACCCCTGGATTTGTTTGCAGGTTGTATGGTGAAGAGGTTGCAGCATCAACACTATCAGCCAGGGCGTCATCGTGCCAGGTACGACCACCAGTCTGCGAAACATGATAGTATTGATGGCTAAAATTTTCACGATAGTCGTTCGTCAGCACGAGATAATTCTGGGCATCGGCGGGATTGACAGCAGCGGCAACGCTCAATTTGTTCCAGGGATTGAGGTCGCGATTGACCTTCGTGTTGCGACCGACCGCAACATTGGCAATGGGCTTGCTCTGCTGTTGCGTTTTACGAAATGCCTGCCATTGTTGCACACTCACAGGGGTTACGGCCTGAAACGGGGCTTTATGTGTGCTGGAGACATAACGGGCGAAGTCTCGATAAGAACGAAACTGCCCCTGCTGAGCGCTTGCGGCAAAGCTGATAGTGGTTGGCCGCACCAACCCGGTTCCAAACATGACACTGACGAGAAGCACCGGCAAAAGGGGCATACCAATCAACCTGGCATGACGAACAAACCAACGCATTTTCATGCAATCTGCCTTTCAACATGTTCTGTTTTTTCTTTGTGATTCCTGTCAACTTCCTGTATGATTGTCACATATCTGCCTGGCATAATAACTTTACATACGTACGTCCTTCAAACATATAATAAGAGAAAAATAGGCCGATTACTCCTTATGTACAGATAGAGAGTACCTCAGGTCTCTACGTCTTGTCAAGGATTATTACACAAATAAATACATTTGAATCTATATTTACACAATAGATATATCTATTGTGTAAATATAGAAATGGAAAATTCCTGATTAGAAGAGAAAAGATTCTGCTTGAGAGAGGAGGGAAACAGGCTTGAATAGGGAAAATGGGCTATCATAGGGGCCGAAAATGGGGATGTCGTACAAAACCGGGGTTGAGCAACGTTAATATGTTGTCACAAGGTAAAGAAGTCTGTTATAGTAGAGCCACTCATTTCGATGAGTGGAATGACCTTTATTATTATATCTATGTGCACAATGCTCTACAAAAACAATCTGAAGCAAAGAGTATAGGATGATTTCCGCAAGGAGGCAACATGAGACCATGCGTCTATTGCGAAACGGCCATGCCAGAATACGCCCACTACTGTGGGCATTGTGGACAGAAGATGGAGACGCTGCCAGTGTCAGATGATGATATCCCACAATTGCCAGACAGAGCATCCGAGCACGATTCCCTACTCCCGATTGATACTCCTGAACAAGAGATGCTCGACGACGCTCATACCGAACTTATGCTTGCTGATCCTACTCCCGACGAGGTCCATACTGAACGTACTCTTAATGATTCTCCCCTCGATAACGCCCCTACTGAGCTTATTCTCGATAACAATCCCCCCGATGACGCTCATGCTGAACTTATGCCCGACGATCAGAGACCAGACAAGCCCTCTACCGAGCTTATGCTTGATGATCCTACTCCCGATGAAGTCCACCCTGAGCTTATACATGACGACAATACTCCCGATGACGCCCATACTGAACTTATTCTCGATGACAATACCCCCAATGATCAGAAACTAGACGACGCTCATACTGAACTTATGCCTGACGACGATCCCATCGATGATGCCCATACTGAATTTATGTTTGACGACGATACGCCCGATAACGCCCCTACTGAGCTTATTCGCGGTGACAATACGCCCGATAATGCCTATGGCGAACTTTTTCTCAATGCTCAGAGACTTGCAGACGCCCCCACCAGGCTGATTGTGGGCTATCCTACACCTGATACTGCTCGCGCCGAACTTTTTTCTGACGACTATCTGGCAGAGATCGAACAGGCCGACACGTTCATGATACCGCTTGTCTCCTCTTTCCCTCCCGCGCCCGATAATCTCCCCACGTTGGTGCGAGGATCGAGCAACAATAATGACGAGAGATATTCAGAGTATTTCACTGAAGGTATGGTCACAGGTGGCATGGAAGAGGACGAGCAGGAGCGGCGGCGCAGAGCAATGTTGCTGGGTGGCATTGTGCTTGACGATCTGCCCACACTCCCTGCCTCAGGGCCTCAGGTGGGAGCTGCCCCGGTTTTGTATGGCACCCCTCAGCCGGGAGACGCTGCATTTCTCCATGGTACCCCTCAGATGGGCAATGCCCCTGCTTTCTATGGCACTCCTCAACCGGGCAATGCCGCATTTTTGCAGGGCACTCCTCAGTTGGACCCTGCACAGGGGATACTCCACAATCAGGCACTGATGAACCCTGGCGATCAGTATCAGCGTTTTCGTGCTGGCAGACAAACATACGCACAGCGACCGGCCTCTCTACAATACAATCCACCTGTAGGGCAGGCAGGCATTGCGAAAAAACTCACCCATCAGACATCAAGGTGGCTCCTGATTGTCGCGGTCGCGGTTATCGTGATTGCCAGCGCGGGCATCGGTGCGGCCCTGGCGATATCGCCAGTTCTCTCAGCAAGTGGGCTCAGCGGGAACAATGTCGTACAGTTGGGAAGCGTCTTACATCTGCATGGCAAAGGTTTCTTCCCGGATGGTCATATCACATTGCAGCGAGAAAACGGGCAGCCTCTCTCGCCCCAATCCTCCACAACCAGCACAAGCGCAGGTCAGCCCATAGCGCAGCGCGTATCGTTTCAAGGCAATGCGGGCATGTTACTCTCAGGTTTGCAGGAGCAAGCCGGAACGACCACCATCAATGTCACACGTTCCGGCACATTCGATGCCGACGTATTGATCGATACGAACTGGACCACGGGCCAGCACGTCATCTATGCGGTAGAAGATATCCTCTCACGCCGGGCCAGCATGCCCTTTTTCGTGGATGCTACCCCTGCCCAGCTGGTCGTCGAGCCGAGTACGCTGGCCTGTGGCAATCTGGTGAAAGGCGTCAAAACTGCGCTGACCCTGAACTTGCGCAATAACGGGGGAGAGCCGCTGGATTGGTCGCTCAATACAGGAGGCAGCCCCTGGCTCATTGTGCAGACGCAAACGGGCACGATTCAGCCAAAAGCTGATCCACAGGCAGTGGCCATCACCTGCGACACCTCGGCAGTCAACGTCGGCCATTATACGACGAAGATCCATCTCAATACCACCGTCACCAATCAGGATATCACGGTTACGCTCAACGTGTTGCCTCCGCCAGTGAAAAAAGAGGCCAAACTCTCGGTAAGCACAAACACACTGAGCTTCGGCTCGGTTGTGCGCGGTCATCAGGCCTACCTGGAGCTGACGATAAGCAATACCGGAACAGACGTCCTGAACTGGCAGCTCAGCATACCCACAAATGCGGCGTGGCTCCATGTCAATACGACCCATGGCAGCATTCCAGTGAACGGCAATCCGCAGAAAGTCGTCGTCTGGGTCGATACAACCGGCCTGCCCCAGGGGGGATATTCGACGCTGCTCAGCACCCTTTCCAATGGTGGCAATACCCAGATCACCGCATTGATGAACGTGATTATCCCTGTCGTGCCCACGCCGACGCCCAAACCCACGCCGACGCCCACACCTATACCAACGCCGACGCCTTTACCTTCGCCGACGCCTATCGTCACGCCGACGCCTATTGTGACTCCCACGCCTATCGTCACGCCGACGCCCATTGTGACTCCTTCACCTACGCCTGCGCCGACGCCCACACCTTCACCAACTCCTTCACCTACGCCTGCACCTACATCTACGCCAATCCCTATTCCAACAAGGCCTACGCGCAGGCCCACGCCCACGCCGCCAACGCCTACGTCAACACCGCCAGTAATCCTTAGATGATCAAATTGCAGGAGATAATCTCTTGGGGATTATCTCCTGAGGCTACGGTAAGATAAACCAATTGTTGTAGTACGCTATTCTGCCAGTGTGGCTCTTTATCCTGAAATATAGATGAAGAGCCACACTAGTTCCCACCTTAATCACGGGAGATCAGCATACGGCTGTAACAAAGCTATTTTTATTGACATAACATTATTTTTAGTTATTCAGCAATACATACGACAAATATATGGAAAACATAATAAAAGCTGTTCCAAAACAACCAGAATACTCGTCTATAGAAGTAGAGAGATTTGCGATCTCTTATTTTATTGATATTTAAACTAAAATGTTACAGCAGAACTTCGGAGGAAGTTCCGTCGTCAGGAGCAGACAAAAATGGCATCCTCCCCCTCTGCACGTACAAAAGTTTTTGTTAGCTATAGCCGCGAAGACAGTGAAGATTTGGAACGGCTACGAACTCACCTCGCCCGCTATGTGCGAGAGAACCGAGTTGACCTTTGGGATGACACAAAACTACAGCCTGGAGCAAAACGGCAGGCAGAGATTCAACAGGCGATTCAGCAGGCAAGAGTGGCAATATTATTGATCAGTGCAGATTTCCTCGCTTCTGACTTTATCGCTTTTAATGAACTTCCTCCGCTGCTAGCGGCCGCTGAGTCGGAAGGGGTCATAATTTTACCAGTATTGCTCAAACCATGTAACTATCAAGATACGGCGCTTGAGGCATTCGAGTTTGTTAATCCGTCGCGCATACCGTTAAGTGCTATGAACAAAACGCAGTATGAAGCGACCTGGGCGCATGTGACAAAAATTATAGCAAACTCCAGCACTACTCCATTCCCGACTCAACTTTCATCTCCTGGTACATCTGAAGCAACTGGCACACCTCTCTCTGGCTCAGATCAACAACCATCACAAACATTTCACCCCACTTCCCCGAAGCGGAAAAACCTATCACGACGCACGCTACTGATAGCAGGAGCAACCACCGTAGTTACAGGGTTTGCAGTCATAAGCAGATTTGTTCTGTTTGCAAAACCGCTACCACCAGCAAAACCACCACCAGTAGGTACACGCCTCAATACCTTTGAGGATACAGGCGGTATCCGGGCACTTACATGGTCACCTGATGGCAGATTCATTGCAACCGCTAACGACGACTCTCTCGTCCCTGTATGGGATACAGGAGATACAAATGCAAAAGAGCCGCTCTACACCTATGGGGAACATACAAATCATGTTGAAGGAGTTTCCTGGTCTCCTGATGGCAAATACATTGTATCGGGTAGTGCAGACGGCACCGCTCGCATCTGGAATGCACAAAGTGGGAAAACACGTTATATCTACCACGGACATACTGAGATTGATGTTGGCGCTCGTCATCCCTGGGTCAACCGCGTTCAATGGTCACCAGATGGGACAAAGATCGTCTCCTGTGATCAAACAAGTAGCGACTCTTTGACAGCAAGTGTACAGGTATGGAGTGCGGAGGAGGCAAATATGGGAGAGAAGCTTGTTACTTACAGCGAACACAAAAATGGGGTATACGCAGTTGCATGGTCGCCAAATAACAAGTATATTGCCTCTGTTGGCTATGATGGGGTATTCCGTGTGTGGGAAGCCGTCCCTCCAAATGGGAACACAATAATAGCGCTTTCTGGCTCTTCCCCACGCTGGCTCTTTGCTGTTACATGGTCACCAGATGGTAAACAGGTTGTATTTGGCGGGAATGACTACACCGTCTGGCAAGTAAACCTTGCCGATGGGTCGCCAATTCCATTGTATACGCTCCCTACACAGCAGGGATTAGGAATTCGTGACATTGCATGGTCGCATACAGGCAACTCTATCGCAGTAAGTACAAACAAGCAGGGTATCCATATTATCCAGGCTCAGACTGGTATACTCGTCCAGAAAATTGATAGACCTGATGAAGATATGTCTATAACAGACATATCTGCACTTGGCTGGTCGCCCACACACACACGCATAGCTTCTGGAAATGGAGGGAGTGCACCTTATCTTGTTCAGCTATGGCAAGCGCCAGAAAAATAATTTTCCGCTAAGCCAATATATAAAATGCATCTCACAGCGAATTTCTATCGCCTGTGAGATGCATTTTCACAATCTCTCAAACATGCTTTCAAGCAGCAAAATGCGGCACAATACGCTCGACAAAATACTTCAGGTTCTCCAGATCGGGAATGCGGAACATACAGTGACTGACGCCGATCGCGCGGAACAGCTCAAGCTCACGAATCACCTCGTCGGCGTTGCCCGCAATCAGATGCTTCTCTGTACTGCGCTGCACCTTTCCAGGATCATCGGAGACGCTGATTGTGCTCAGATAGGTCAGGGTAATCTCGGCCGGATTGCGCCCGATGCGTTCACAATGCTGCTTCAATACCGCAACTTTGTGCGCATACGCATCCACGGTACAGGAGTTGAAGTTATAGCTGTCGGCGTAACGCGCCACCAGACCAAGCGTGCGTTTCTCTCCACCTCCGCCAATCAGGAGCGGGATGGGCGGGTTTGGCAACGGCAGACTATACGCCTCACGGATGGCATAATGTTTGCCCACAAATGTGGCCGGATTGCTGGTCCAGAGGGCACGCAGAATCTGTACCGCCTCTTCCAGCTCATCCATACGTGTGCCTACGGAAGGGAAAGGATAGTTGTACGAGCGATACTCTTCCTCTTTCCAACCTGCACCAATACCCAGGATCAGCCGACCGTGCGTAATCGCCTGGAGATTAGCGGCCATCTTCGCCAGCAGAGCCGGATTGCGATAGGATTGCCCCAGCACCATCGAGCCAACTTTGAAGCGCGGATAGGCCGCTGCCAGATAGCTCAACGTCGTCAGGCACTCCAGAGAATCAGCGCCCGAACTCTGGAAATGATCTTCCAGCCATAACGTCGTGAAGCCCGGCGTCGATGATGCCAGCTCGATACAGCGCGTATTAAAGTCAAGCAGCTCATCTATTGAGTGACCGGGATCATTCTGCCGCAGCATGATGCCAAAATCGAGTGTTGCCATGGGTATGAATATCTCCATCTATACTTCAATGCCTTGCGCTCAGTATGCAAGAGCATGTACGTATGTAGTCCTACCAGAATTTTACTATACAACATGATCTATCTTGTCGCTACTTCAGCCACACCTCACACGATCGGCCAATCTTGCCCTGCCGCCTCAAAGATGGCCTCCATCGTCACGATGTTCTCGAGCGTTTCGCTCAGGCGCAATGCTGGTTCCTGATGTGTACGAATGCACTCGGCAAAATGCTCCACTTCAAGCTGATATTGGTCGATTTTGGGAAATGGGCGCTCATTCATGCGGCCATTTTTGGTGGCAAACACGACCACTTCCGCTGAGCCAGGCGTAAAGGGCACGGGAATAGTAATAATACCCTCTTCACCGATAATCTCCACACTCTGGCGCATGGGCTGCTCAAAACTACAATCCACGATACCGTATCGACCATCTCCGAAGTCGAGAATCGCATTGGTTGCCAGATCGACGCTGGCCGCGTGTGGCACATGCATACGCGCGGCGACGACCTGCGGAGGCTGTTCGTAGATGGCGCGACAGATATTCACGCCATAACAACCAATATCCATCAGCGCACCACCAGCCAGTTCCGCACTCAGCCGGATATTTTCAGGATGAGCGAGAATATGAAAGGCGAAGGACGCTCGTACCAGACGCACCTGACCAATCTCTCCACGGTGCACCTGCTCCAACGCCCAGATCGTCTGCGGATGGAAACGGTACATAAACGCCTCCATCAACAGTCTGTCCTGCTTCTGCGCCACCTCAAGCATCCTGGCACCGTCTTCAGCCGTGATTGCCAGCGGCTTCTCGCACAACACATGCTTTCCCGCCTCTAAAGCACGTATCACCCATTCCGTGTGCAGCTCATTGGGGAGCGGGATATAGATTGCGTCAATCTCCGGATCAGCAATCACCTTCTCATACGTATCATAGATGTGCAGATCGGGAGCGAACGCAAAGCGCTCGGCAGCGCGTTGCACATCCCGGCTCCCCACTGCGCGCAGTTGCCCGTTAGAAGAGGCCTGGATTGCGGGCGCTACGGCGTTGACCGCAATATTGGCAGCCCCCAGAATCCCCCAGCGAACAGGGGTGGTCGTCGATCTATCTTTTATTTGCATAGCATATGTTCCTTCCGCTTTAGATGTCTTTATTATATGCTCTTTTCAACGCAAACTTGCTTCTTTCGCACAAACATGCTTACAATAAAGCAGTATATAACCAATCGTAGCTTCTCTTAGTGAGAAAGGAATAAGGTACATGACATCATCAACGACGAACCACCCTCTTCGCGTAGGTGTACAGCTCCATCCACAGCATACTTCTTATGAAGATTATGCCAATGCTGTTCGCCGGGCCGAGGAGCTTGGCGTTGATACTATTTTCAACTGGGACCATTTTTTCCCTCTCTATGGCGACCCACAGGGCAATCATTTTGAGGGCTGGACGCTCCTGACCGCGATGGCAACGTTAACGACACGCGTGAAAATTGGTTGCCTCGTGTCTTGCAACACCTATCGCAATCCCGCCTTACTGGCCGATATGGCAAAGACGGTTGATCATATTTCTGGCGGTCGCGTCATTCTTGGCATTGGCGCTGGCTGGTTTGAGCGCGACTACAAAGAGTACGGCTATGATTTCGGGACCGCTGGTAGCCGTCTTGCCGCGCTTGAAGAGGCTATGCCCATTATCAAAAAGCGCTGGGAAGTTGATGTTCCTCAGCCTATTCAGTCGCCGATTCCCATTCTGATCGGTGGTGGCGGTGAGAAGAAGACACTGCGTATCACGGCTCAGTATGCCGATATCTGGCATGGTTTTGGCGATCCTGCGACCTTGCAGCACAAGCTGGAAATTCTGGATAACTGGTGCAAAGAAGTTGGACGCAATCCGCAGGAAATCGAGCGCAGCGCCGGAACGAATCCCGACGATAGCGATGAGCATCGCGATGCGCTGGTGAAAGCCGGTGTGACCCATTTAATTCTGGGCATGGGCGCGCCCTGGAATTTTGATGCCGTCGAGAAACTGGTTCGCTGGCGCAATTCTCGCCAGGGATAAAACCGTGTGGGAGAGGATGAACCTCTCCCACACACATCAAAATTACCCTGTAGAGGCGCAGCTTGTCTGCGCCCGGGAACGCCGTCGTGAGGCTACCCGGACAGATAGTGGTGAAAAAAAGAATGATATGAGTGGGTATTTCCAGGTTTCTGTAATCAGGTCTTATGAGACACAAACATGCCTGAAGCCTTAGTAATATGGATAGTCCCCCGCGCAGCCAGCTCTTGTTGGATGAGGTTGAGAAATGACTCGCGCATCTCTGTAGTGAGTAGTGCGCCGAGTCTGAGCGAAAACGCGTATGCCGCCAGCGGCTCGGTCTCTGTAACTTCGAGGGCATCCTCATAGGTATCGAGCGTAATCTGAGCAAAGAAGGGAGCCAGTTGCTCCTGTCCATTCTCCAGAATGAAAGGAGAGCTTTCCCCTAATCCTTTCCAGGGGCTATTGGGCCAGGACTTCCAGACCAGTTCGTCTAGTTCGCGCATATGCTTACGGCCAAAGGTCGTGGCGTAGAAGTGTCCTGATGGTTTGAGGACACGCCGGATTTCGCCCAGCGCTTCTGGCAAGTCCGGAATATGATAGAGCATGTGATTGGCAATTACAGCGTCAAAGCTCGCATCTGCAAAGGGCAGCTTCTGAGCGTCGGCGATCTCGTAGGCGAAGCGCTCCTCGCCTAGAAGCTTTCGCGCATCCTGGAGCATTCCTGGCGAGAAGTCCGTCAGCGTGATTTGCCAGCTTGCTGGCACGCGCTCCCTGTTGCTGTGCCAGAATCCGCCAGGTCCGCAGCCCAGTTCCAGGAGTTTGCTTCCCTCACCGAGTTTGAAATGGTCAAAGACCCAGCGATGAAATCCGTATTTGTTGACGCGAAAGCGCCTGTGCAAATCAACGCGGGCACCGAAGTTTGTTGCATCCTTATACTGACTTTTCAAGAGGTACGTTTGATCGCGATAGGTGTCCATTGTCGTCTCCTCTGGCAGTTTACAAATCTTGGGAATGGTTCACAGAAAAACGTTTGCCTGTTCAAGGTTGTACCGATGGAGAAAGAGGATCAAAC
>DATJHM010000071.1:0-20131 GCA_035493895.1 Ktedonobacteraceae bacterium | reverse complement strand
CGATTCTGCTGGCTCCGCAGGAGAAGAGACGCACGAGCAGAGAGGCCTTAGCCGCTGATCTCCGTGATTGAAAACACAGGTGGCTACACTCGCCATCGCCTCCGTTGCCGTCATCGTCTGCGGAGCCGACGGAATCGTGCGAGTTCGCAGGCACAGTTCCGTTCCACTTCACCGTGCCGCTACTGTATGCAAAAATCCTGCCTGTTCGCGAACTCCATGGCCTTCAGGTTGATGCATATTGGGCGCAGTGGAATTGCGCCCGGGAACTCGTGCGATACAAATCGGTCCCGCAGGCGTGAATCGGCGCGCAAGGATTGATGGCTTTCTTTCTCTCTGGTCCTTGAGCCAGATATGTACCATCACCGCGCCAGGACGATCAGTTAGACCGAAGAACTAATTTTTCACAGCCTCATCCTCCCGAGAGGGCGATCAGTCGGACCGAAGAATTATTTTTCACTACTGGTCGAAATCTAGCGGCCTCTTTTCCACTCGCTACGTCTGTGCGACGAGAGCGATAATCACGGCATAGCGGAAATCCCCCTTCACAGGCCCTACAAACCGTCTTGATGTCTGAAAACGTATTGGTGGATCAGCTAAAGGTCCCAAAGGGCTTTCCTGGCCCGCTAAAGGGGCGATAGAAAGGGAAAATTTTCCCTTTCTATCGCAGGTCGTAAAAATCTTGCCGCCGATTTTTCGCGGAAAGCTCCTCACGATCCTCATGAGGGGCTGGATACACCTCTCTTTCAGACTGAGAGTAACTGGTCTCCTCCTCCGCATACTCCCCCTCAAAATTGGCGGGATCTTCAGGCAAATCGGGAGCGGGACGATTTCGCGAGCGAGAGCTTATGGTTGTGGTAACAGTGAGATACACGGACAAACTATCCGAAAGATCCTCCATGAAGAGATGGTCATGGAGAGCAATGGCCAGATCAACACACGTAAACTGACCATATTTTTTGATAATCTTGAGCTCAGAATAGGGCAATTCTCCACTCTGGTTGACTTTTTCTTGCAGTGTCTGACAGTTTTTAATAAAAATCGCACCAGGTTTTTCCATCGTATCACGACCTTTGCTATGCATCGCATGGATCGTCGACAGAAAAGCACTGCTGACGACATCCGGGTGATAACCATTGCGGAAAAGTTGGTGATAGTACCGCGAGGTGTCAATTTTACTGTCGACTTTTTTGTCAAAGACGGACACGAAGAACGTTATTAGCGTATTACGTAATATATTATTATTAATATTAATAATATATTTAATTAACGTAATTACGTTATACGTTTCGAATAAACGCAAAAAGTCGACATCAAAGTCTGCAATGCCCCAATCGCGGTATGCGTCGACTTCTAAAAAAGTCGACGGTGATGGAAAGTCGACGTGAATAGTCTGCAATGCCAAAAGATTTTCATAGGTGAAATCCAACTTGTAGTCAGGCGCATAATCAATTTTATTGTGTAAAGCCTCCAACGTCGCTGTTTCCCAATATTCAAGCGGGATAAGGTGATCTGAAAGAGGCACCTTTGAGAGAGTCAACGGTGTAGACTCTTGCAGTTTTGTCTCACGTGCCTCCCTTTGCGGAAATTTTGTTGATGCCTCGTGAATTTTTTCTACGGGTCGACTTTCCTGGACGGCGCGTCGACTTTCCTGTTGCACAACAGGCTGTTCTGTTTTTGTGATGCCAGGAGTACCAGATTTGTTCTGCCTCTTCCTGGAGACATACTGTTGGACATGCTGAGCGGATTGCGGTGAAACTTCCATCTCCGAGGGTTGCGGCTGTGGCTTTTTTGCAGCGCTATCCCCCGATGTTGTTGGAATTGGACGCTGTGCCTGCCCTGATTGGCTTTCAGACAGCAATGGGTGTAGACCAGACTGTCTGGAAGCTGAAGATGGCGATGACTGTCTGGAAGCCGAAGACGGCGATGATGTTTTTGCGGCCTTTTGCACGTTCGCTTGCGGTCGAGCGGATTGGACAGCAGTATGTTGCGCGACTGCCAGTGGAGGATCAGCTGGTGCTGTTCTCTCTTTTTTCGCTAGGAGTGGTGTGTGTAGTTGTCGTGGTGCCAGTAGTTGTTGGGCATGCTGTTGTGGCGTGGCCTGATGCGCATGCGAAGAGCTTTCTCGTGGTGGAGAACCTCTCCTCTGTTGCGTATCGTGGTTACCTGTTTGCTCATCTGCTTGACTAAATGTCTGGTTGGGAGTCATCCCCGACTGCTGTAGAGGGAAAGCTGACTCAACATGAGTTAGCCCTGTGGACGGGGGAGCATTGTGCATAGTGGGCGTATCGTCGGTACGAGAGGGCGGTGAAGATACCGTTTTTGTCGTAACTGGCGTTATTGCAGCCTGTTGCGTGTATGTTTGCTTCAGGGGGGTGATAGTGTTAGTGGCAGCAGGGGGTGCCGGAGAGATATCCTGTCGCGGTTCAGGTGGGGAGAGTGTCTCTCGATTCCCTGGCGTAGAAAACGCGTGAGAAGGCGCTGGCGTGGCCTGACTGGCATTTTCCGTGGTCTGATAGGCAGAGTCCTTCACAGGGGAATAATTGCGGCTAATTTCGTAATAGCCAAGTTGATAGCGATGGACATTATCGTCGTACATCGAGTCTGTGAGATCTGGCGCATAGTCGAATAATTCCCAGGCGTACCGATTGACGGGAAAGCCATCCTCGAAGTAATGGGGATAAATTTCGCAGATATCCCGCGATTCACCGGCAGCGTTGGGTGGTGTGGAGACCTGGATAATGGAGCCGTCCCGTAGCGCAGGGGCAAATTTTGTATAACAATATTTATCATTGAGTATCAGTTGCGAGAACAGGGCGGCGCGTAGATCTCTACGAGTGGCCACTGTAGCCCGTTTTTTCTCTGCTGCACATTGTGTGGTGTAATCGTGCATTTGCTCCAGGAAGAGCTTATTCTCTTTGCTATCCGCAAGATATTGTTGCTCAAATTGATAATCGAGCTCATATTGAGACAGCATTTGTGTGGTGTCGGGTGGTGTCTCCTCTGTTTGTGGAGCGCACTCAGATTTTAGTGGATCGTGGCTTACACTCTCGATAGGTGGTGGGATCGTTTCTTCGGGTGCAGCGACAGATGGTGTGGAGAGGTCGGCCAGATCCGGTGGTGGAGCTGAAGCCGGGCCATTTTGCTGCGCGATCGCCGAGAAAAGCGGGGCGAGAATCTGCTGCTGGATATGCCGGGTCAGATCCCAGGCCGTGCTTGAAGACATCGTTCCAGCACCTTGAGCTTCCAGCAGATCATGCATGGTCTGGAGCAGTAGATCTTCTGTGCTGGAAGCTGGTTTGTTTTCGGCATGTGGGGAAAGATCCTGAGAATGTTGAGGCAGAGTTTCAGCATCGCAGGGATTTTCGAGACATTGAGCGTCAACCTCCTCCTCGGCATATTGAGGGTTGGCGGAATAGTGAGCTTCAACCTCCTCCTCGGCATACTCAGGGTTGGCGGAGTAGTGAGCTTCGTCGTTCTCCTCGGCGTAGTAAGGATTTTCGAGGCACTGAGCTTTGAAGGTGTCAGCGAGGGCAGGATTTTTTGCGCGTAGAGCCTGAACAATCCCGAGATAGACGGGATCGTCGGGTTGCAGATCTTCAAATTCCCCGGTGTAGTGAGGGTCGACAAAATAGTAAGGTCCAATCTGGGCGTAGTGAAGATGCTGGGTGTAGTAAGACAAATTCCAGGTATTGGGAATAAACCCATCGCTGGTTGTGATGCGATAGTAGGGGCTGGTCCATTCAGGATCATATTGCCCGACTAATTGATGTTTGAGACTGAGAGACTTCACGCGCATCGCCAGCTGCTGAACACGAGGGCGGCTTTTGTGGATCAGCTTATCAAGCTGATCCAGAGATTCCGGAAACAGGTAGCCATACAGCAGAAAGAAGTAACCAGTTTTTTGACCACAGGATTTTTTGAACATCAGGTTCAGAGTGGACATAATCACAACATACTTGTGGACGGTATCATAGTTCCAGCCAAGTATTTGAGCGAGCTCGCGGAGATTCTGGACATGGATAAAAGCGTATCGTGTAGGTACTGTATTGCCAGGCAGAAGCGTGGCCTCTGGCTGAATGAAAGCATGTGACAAAAAAGCTTCTAGAAACTCCAGCCCGTGAGCCGGATGATCCAGAATCGTAGCGGTGATATGCAGCGGAAAAGCTTCCAGGACGCCACAATCAATCAGCTCTTGCGTTCTCGGCCCTAATACCAGATCGCGGAGCGGCCCATTTGTTATTGAAGATGTATCTGCGCCTTGTTCCTGTGTGCCTACAGCAACCATAAATCATCCTCCCCACACTTGACTACACAAATAGCACAAGATAATGGCAGTTTCATACTAATTTTCATAACAATACACTATTGCGTTGACGGCACGTTGCCGCCTCACGCGAGAGACCGAGGTCTCTACTACTTGTGGCACAATGCCAAACATTTTTTGATTTTGTGAGTAACCGCTCACGAAGGGCACGATAGAATCTTTTCTAAATTCTGCATCCGCAGATGAATCACAGTGTACATCGGCAAATTAGTTTCTGCTAGTAGCCATGTGCACTGGTAATCACGTGTTACTGTCAGGGTTTTACGCTCAGAAATGCACCTAACTCCGGTGGGGTTTTCTCCTAACCCTGGTGGGGTTTTCTCCTAACCCTGGTGGGGTTTTCGCGTAAAACCATTAAAACAAATAGTACCAATAACACAAAAAAAAACGAAAAAACCCGTATCTGCCATAGGAAAAGTTTACTAGTGTCCGTAAAATATAGAAATACATCAATTGTTTAGCAGTCAGGTAGCCAGGGGGAAAAGCGAAAGCTGTTTTTACAGATGCTTTGTTGCACTATCATCCCGATATATTCTGTTGTCCATCTCTTTTTTTGAGCTTAGAATGCATCTACGTACACGTCTACATAGACGCATACGTAGATGCATACATAGACGCATACGTGAGGAAAAATGCGCCGAACTCCGGTGGGGATGGTGCTATATTGACGAATATTGCGCCGGACCCCGGTGGGGATCGGGCAGAATTTCTTTCTTTCCCTTTCTTGCGGGGCGAACAAAAAAGATAAATAAAAGAGGAAAATGCGCCGGACCCTGGTGGGAGGAAAATGGCGAAAAATGGCGGAAAATGCGCCGGACCCTGGTGGGGATTTTTGGCAAAAAAATGGTGGAAATGCGCCGGACCCTGGTGGGGTAAATCGATATCTGCTGATGGAAAATGCGCCGGACCCTGGTGGGGTAAATTGGCAAGAACGCATGCAAATTTTCGTGTTAAGAGGCTAGAAATGCGCCGAACCCTGGTGGGGTAAGGGAGATTTATATGTGCAGATACATTGTGTATCCTGGATACAAAAAATAGGGAAAATGCGCCGGACCCTGGTGGGGTGATTTTCCGTTGATTGGCTCTAGAGGCTGATTGATATGTTCGCTTGCTGTGAAATTGAGATGATTTTCTGCCTGGATGAATGCTAGATGTTTTGTCCTCTCTATAAAGAACAAATCAGACCACATTAATGCGCTATCCCCAGATGTTTTGCCCTCATGATGGCAGAAAATGCGCCGGACCCTGGTGGGGTAAATTGGTATTTTTTCCATAAAAAAATATGGATAAAGAAGAGGGCGTGACACTCGAGAAACGCGCGGAAATGCGCCGGACCCTGGTGGGGTAAAATGACAAAAAAATGTGGGAAATGCGCCGGACCCTGGTGGGGATCTTTGGCAAAAAACGCGCGGAAATGCGCCAGACCCTGGTGGGGTAAATGAGCAGAAAAGGCCGAAAAATGCGCCGAACCCTGGTGGGGGTTCTGAGCGATTTTTTCTCTTTCCATGAGAAATATAAGCATATATTTATGAAATTTCTTATAGTTTATATCAATCTTTCCGCATGTCTGGCTGGAGATTGGCGAAAAGTTTGGGCGGGATGAGAGAAGTTGGAAAACACAAGAGGCATGTGACTGAAGGTCGGCAAAATAAGCAAATGGTCAATCTTCCTGGAAAATAGAAAATGCGCCGAACCCTGGTGGGGAATAGTGGAAATAAAAAAGAATGCGCCGAACCCCGGTGGGGTGGGACGCATTTTCTCTTTTGGGAGGAGATCCGGGTACAGAGACAGGGAACGCAAGAGCTGGTGGGGCTGGTGATGCTTATCCTGGTATCGCTATTGTTCTTTTGAGCCCACACGTGTTTTGCGTATACGTTTTTTGCCAGAATTGTTGATTGCCTGATACTCCTGGATCAGCTTGAGTGGCGGGAGAATTTCCCAGCGTGATGCAAGCCAATCTTTGCTCCAGCGTGTTTGGTCGCGATCAACCTTAGTCAGACAGATCTGCTTGCCAATAATGCCCATTTGCTCCAGCTTTTCCAGAGCCGCCTCCAGGCGTGGGACGAAGCGAGAAGTCAGGTGTCGTTCGTCGACTTCGATCATACTGGCTGCCAGCAATTCCATCATGACAATGGGCGTACTGAAATCTCCCTGTTTGGCCTGCTCACGCCAGCGTTCCGTCAGATACAGAGCCATGCGTAAGGCATAGCGATCATTTTGCGGATTAAGTTTAAAGATCTGGCTATCGACTTCCGCGAGATAATAATTTTGATGTTGCTCGTAGGTGCTGATCCAGTCGCCGGGGGAGATGAGAAAGCCGATAATAATTTTCTCATCAAAAATAGATTTGCGGCTGACCACCGAATAGCGCATATAGGGACCATCGACCTGAATGGGGATAGATTTCCCTTTCACGGTAATCGTGCAATTGCCGCGTACATTGCAGGAGGCGAGCAGAGCCATATCCTGATAGACGCGCTGTTTTTGTTCCGTGCGATAGCCGTCGGTATAGCGTTTGACTGTGCCCGGGTGGGCAGTACGGCTGTGTTTTTGAATGCCCTGCCATTGCAAAATCTCTTCAAGAAGCACAGCCACGCTCCCGTTTTTCGAGACGCGATCATTATGGCGACGAATATTCCAGAGGCCCAGAATAATGCGTGCCGTGAGGACCGTACTCTCGCTCAACTGACGGATCTGTTTGAGGGCCTGTGGGATCTCCAGAGGGCGTTCCGGGGTTCCCAGATAGACCTCCAGCGTATTAGAAGCCAGATAAGAAATCTCGCCGTCTCCGGGTCGCCACATATTCTTCTGAGCCAGCGAGGCCTCGCGTACAGCCTGATCGGGGCGATAATTGGTGACCTTGAGGTTTTCCGTCATATAGGGGGTCACGTTCTCGAAGAGCATATTCTCGCTCTCGATCTCGCTGCCCTCGAAAATCGTCGCGATATATTCGGTGGCTTCCTCTTCGGTCATATAGTCCGTGACATCGCTCAGCGTCGTATTGAGAAGAGTTGAGAGTTCGGTGGTATTCTCCGTCTCTTCATCAAAGAGTGACTCTTCCTGTACAGCAGGGACAATCATGCGTTGCGGCTTCTTATGCTCTTCCATACACAGTCTACATGTCTGGTTATCCAGCTATTGCAAGATAACGCAGAACACGTGCCTCCTTCTCTTCATCGGTCTACCGGGTCCATTTTACAGCGGGCGATGTGCCATATATTCGGGTTACTATATGCACTTATTCTACTGATTTCTTTTGCGGTTGTCAAAGCTGATTGCTTTCCCAACTGCGGAAAATGATGCAGCCTATTTCTTATAGTCTGAAACACCTTTTCTCCTTTTGTAATTGTAGCATAGAAGAGGGAAGTACACGCGCTCTTCGATATGAGAGTGGACTTTTATGATAGCAGGGTCGACTTTTGTAATTTGTGGAGATGAACGATGAATTGTGTCTGGAAAAAGATCTTCGGTATGTCTGTCATTAATATTTTGAGAAAAAGATCTTCGGTATGTCGGTGCGTCTATCTGGCCTACAATATACAAAGAAGACTTTTGTGAGAGAATAATTATTACGGGGAGAAATCAAGAATGGCATCGGATGCATATAGGAACATTGCCAGCTTGTGCTCGCATCAGGGGCTATTCCTACTATTAAAGAAGAAGAGATAGCGGAGCCGAAGAAATAATTGTTCTTATAAAGAAGGATACATAGTTTGCAAGAGACAGCGAGACCGAAGAAATAATTATTGTGTAGACTTTTCAGTTTGGAGCTCCAAACTGAAAAGTCTACACCCCTCTTACGAGATTATTCTACGGTCTCGCTGTCTCTTGATTGCATTCAGTAGTTCGACGAAGTAGAGACCTTCATCGGCGAGTTTGCCAGTATCTTCGAGGCCCCATATCATTGCCAGCACAGCCTGGGAGAAGCCCCAGGCAGAGATGCGTTCGCGGGCAAAGCCCAATTCAGCGGAAAGCTGGTCTATGCGGTGTGCCATGATCTGTTTCGGGTTGGCAAGAGAGAGAATATCGGGCCAGAAATTGCGCAGTAGAGGACCCGTCTCGAAGACAGGCTCGCCAATTACCCCTTTCGGATCGATTGCCAGCCACGGCTCGCGTTCGGCTGACAGAATATTATCCTGGTGCAGATCGCCGTGCAGCAGCACAGACTCGGCCATTGAAGCACAGAGTTCCGCGTAGAGTTTCTCGGCCCTATCGAATATCGTGGGTTGGATAGGACCTGTCCCTCCGTCATACCTTGTGCGCAGGCGTGCGAAGCCCTTGCCCCAATCGCAGACCGTCGGGAAAGGATAGTGTTTTTGTGGCAGCGGACGCCATAGCTGGCGCATAACAGCAGCCGCAGCTGAGATTGCAGCTTCGTCATCCTTCACGGCGCGCAATGATATTCCCGGCTTCAGACGTTCCAGAAGCATCGCCGTATTGTGCTCATCGTAGGCCAGGAGCTGTACCATGCCATGTCCGGCGAAGTGTTGCAGAGCCTGTGGTTGGGAGAGAAATTCGTCGGTCAGGCCTGTTTTCACCACGGCTTCGCTTCCATCAGCGAGAACTGCCGGAGCTACGTAGTTGAATGACAGATTATCAACGGGAGCGCCAATCGTCAGATGCCAGTGCTCCTCACAGGTGGCAAGCATGGCGGGCAGGCGGTCGAGCCAGGCGCGGCCCTCTGCGCCAAAGAGTTCTAGCATGAAGCCTGCAAAGTCGTCAGGGATGGTAAACAATCTATTTCTCCTCTTAATTATAAAGTATGGATTTTTCTGATTTCTCGTTTGAGTGATCATAGCGGGAAAGAAGAGATGGTGGCGCACGAATTGAGGGAGGAGAGTGATGGCAGGGAGAGCTGATCCAGGCAAAACACCAGGAAAAATACTCATCGGCGAGAATGCAGGTGAGGTGGGTGCGAGCGTATGTAGAGAGCGAGGTGTGTCAGTGTCAATAGTGAGCGCACATGAGATGTTTCCTCCTGGCTAGTTTTCTGGAAATTATTATATCCTGCTCCTTATAAGGTACGCAATGGGGCGATGATGCACGCATAATGTGTTGTCTGTGGTTTTGATCGACATAAAGTACGCAACGGCGTGATGATGCACGCATAATGTGTTGTCTGTGGCTTGAATCGACATAAAGTACGCAATGGTGCGACGATGCACGCATAATGTGTTGTCTGTGGCTTGAATCGACTCGCCCCTTTCCCAGTAGAGGCACGGTGAAGTGGAACGGAACTGTGCCTGGGAACTCGTGCGATGCTTCTGGCTCCACAGGAGGAGAGACGGGTGAGGAGAGGAGCCTGAGCCGCTGAGCCCCGTAGTCGAAAAAACAGATGCCTGCAATCGCCATTGTATCGCTAGCGGAGCCAGAGGCATCGCACGAGTTCCCTGGGGCACAGTTCCGTTCCACTTCACCGTGCCTCTACTGTATCCAAATCCTATCTGTCCGTGAGTTCTATAGAATTATTGATTCGGGTCGACTTTTTTGTGGGAGATGGTTTCAGGAGAATCTGAAAAAGTCGACGCGGCTACCAAAAAAGTCGACACTGGTATTCGGCGTCGACTTTTTCCCAGATTTAGTTTGCGGTGAGAATCTGAAAAAGTCGACGCGAGCAAAATTGTGGAGCGAAGGAAAAATTATATGTAGACATAATTCATTTCTAGTACTTTCCGGCTAAAGAAATCTTGTGTTCCTTCTCGAGCAAAAAAAGAATATTGTAATATTGCAGTTATGGCATTTGTAGTTGACATAGAAAGTGATATATGCGGAAGCTCACTGCAAATGTTTGGGTGGAACATACTTGCGAGCCCATATGTCAGGTAAGTATGTGTGTGAATTGGATAGAGAGGTTTATTGCATTTATGGCACATTACAAGTCTTTTCTCCAGGTACGGCCTTTTGCTATTGCCAGCGGCCTGCTCAGTCTGGCATTTGTCTCCCTCGCCCTGGTTGGTTGTGGTTCCCTGACAGAGCAAAATGCGGCGACGTCGTCTCCTATGGCGACGGCGGCGTCGAGCCCGAAGAAACTTTCTGCCACGAATAGCGACATTGTGGTAGATATTGTGGAGCGGTCAGCAGACCAGGGGCACGGATTTGCTTTTATTCCAGCCAGTATTGCTATTCTTCCTGGCACGACGGTGATCTGGGATAACGTGACCAGCACGGACCAGACATTGGTGAGCTCGATGAATGGCGTGTTTTCTCCGGCGAGCAAGGTGCTGAAAAATGGCTCGCTGAAGATGACCTTTACGACGGCAGAGACGATCTCCTATACCAGTAAAGAACATCCCGAGGCGAAGGGAACGTTGCTGGTCCAGCCAGCGGCCGCTGCGGTTGCCGTGAAGCTCATGGAGCAGACAGGCGCGCAGGGAGCTGGTTATGTGCTGAGCCCGGCCGGAATGGTCATCAAAGTGGGGACGACCGTGACCTGGAATAATGAGACGAGCCAGGAGCAGCTGCTGGCTGGCGATAAGACGAACATTTTTTCCGCGGCCAGTTCGATTGCCAAGGGAAGTTCGTATAAGATGGTATTCTCGACGCCAGGTACCTACAATTATTATAGCAAGACGTCTCCGGCGACACGAGGCGTGATTGTGGTGGTCTCATAAGAAGGTGTATTGCCAATGAAACGCGGCTGAAGGATAATGCGCTTATTCTTCAGCCGCATTCCCTCCAAATAGAATGCTGATGATCAGCTATTTCTTGAAAGGTATTGGAGCCTTAAATTGACGTTTAGGGGGCTGAAAAGAGCTAACTAATAGATCAAGAGAGGGAGCTGGCTGCTGCGGGACGGCCTGTTCCAGGGCCTCGGCGAAAGCTTCTATGCTACTAAAGCGCTGTTCCGGCTCTTTCTCCAGCGCCCTGAGCACGATCTGCTCAACGGCTGGCGGAACACTACTTTCTTTCTCGCGCAGCAATGGCGGATCAGCGTAGAGATGCTGCTGAACGATTTCATCGAAGTTGCCTATGAAGGGCCAGGAACCGGTGAGCCACTCATAGACCGTCACCGCCAGAGCGTATTGATCACTATTTTTGCGCGGTTTGCCCTGTAACTGTTCCGGCGCTGCATAGATGACGGTCCCCTCAAAATCATGAAAATAAGGTTGCTCTTCGTCTTGATTGGAGGTGACGACCGCGATCCCGAAATCACTGAGCATAATCGTCTCATTGTCCCCCAGCAAAATATTATGGGGTTTGATATCGCGATGGATAAGCTGGTTCTGGTGGACATACTGTAATGCGCTGGCTATTTGTTTTACATAATGTATGATCGTAGGTAAAGGGAGGCGTGATCCCTTTGGGTAGCGCTGGCGCAGATTGCCACCGGAGGCGTAGCTCATCGTGAGATAGGCGGTATAGTCGCTGATACCAGAGTCGAAGACCTGAATAATATTTGGGTGCTGAAGATAACTCAAGACGGAGGCACGGGCGAAAAACTTATCCAGTTCATTGCCTCCCTGACGTGCATCCAGCAGTTTGACCGCTACCTTTTGACCAGTCGTGACGTGTTCTCCCAGATACACCTCAGTGAATCCTCCCTGACCCAGCAGATGAAGTAGCTGGTAGTCGCCGAATCGTTGGTGCGTGTGATAGGTGCTATTCATATCCTACATTCTTGGAGAAGATTTTACCCTAAGTGTTTGCTTCATACTAAAATTGTAGTGAAACATTTTCGTACTGTCAATCTTCTTACCGTTCTGCCTACTTCTGGTCCGTCAGGATAGTGTATTTTTCCTATTGATGGGATGTAATTAGCCTCTCGTGTGCTCGCGTTTATTTTTGTGGTATCCTCAGGTATCTACGTGTTTGCCCTATTTACTAACCCAACTCATGTGGAGGACTTGCTATGTTACTGGCTGGTGACATTGGTGGCACAAAGACCCGCCTTGCCATTTTTGCATCAAAAGAAGAATTACGCACGCCCGTGCTGGAAGCGACGCTTCCGAGCGGACGTTATCCTAGCTTAGAGGCGCTGGTGGAGGATTTTCTGACGGGGACGAACTACCCGCTCTTCCGAGCTTGTTTTGGCGTGGCTGGACCGGTGATTGCTGGTAAGGCGAAGGTGACGAACCTTCCCTGGAATATGGACGAAAAAGCACTTGCTGAGGCCTTTCATGTCCCTGTAGTGTATTTATTGAACGATTTGTATGCAATGGCCCATGCCGTGCCTTACCTGCAAAAGGATGATCTGTATACGTTAAATGCGGGCTCGCCTGTTGTGCATGGCACGATCGCGGTGATTGCGCCCGGTACGGGTCTGGGAGAGGGATTCTTGACCTGGAGCGGGGGACGTTATCTGGCAAATCCTTCTGAAGGAGGCCATGCCGATTTTGCGCCCACGAATGAGCTGGAGATAGGACTCTTGCGCTATTTATTGAATCATGGTTTCCAGCATGTGAGCTATGAGCATGTCTGTTCAGGGATCGGCCTGCCGAATATTTATCAGTATCTCCTGGACACCTCGGGCATTGCAGAATTGCCGGGCGTGGCGCAAGAGCTGGCTGCGACGAAGGATCGCACGCCAGTCATTGTGAATGCTGCGCAAAACAAGGAAAATCCATCACCACTCTGCGTGCAAACAGTCAAGATGTTCATGCATATTATGGGGGGAGAGTGTGGCAATATGGCCTTGAAGGTGCTGGCGACGGGCGGCGTGTACGTCGGTGGGGGAATGCCTCCACGGCTGCTCCCCTGGTTTGATGGGCCAGAATTTATGTCCGCGTTTCAAAACAAGGGACGTTTTAAAGAGACGCTGCAATCGCTGCCTGTGCATGTGATTCTGAATAAGTATCCGGCTTTGCTGGGAGCTGCTTATTACGGCTTCGATATGTAGTCAGTTGCATTGTTTTCATGCGTGAACCAGGAGGTGCGCATAGGTCGAGCGCGCCTCCATTGGTCATCGTTTTTGTCGCGTGTTGCTTGCTAAGCGAAGAGTGGTGCGATTTCGTCGATCGCTTTGAGTTCTTCCTCGCTGAATTCCAGATTGTTCAGCGCGGCGACGTTTTCCTCAATCTGCTCGACCTTTGAAGCCCCGATCAGCACGCTGGTCACGGCTGGATGGTGCAGGTTCCAGGCCAGTGCCATCTGGGCGAGGGTCTGGCCTCTTTGTTGAGCAATCTGGTTGAGGCGCTGTATCTGTGTGAGTTTTTCAGGAGAGAGCACCTGTTCGTTGCTTTCTCTTCCCCACCAGGCCGCCGCTCGTGAGTCCTTAGGGATAGAGGTACCCAGATATTTGGTGCTGAGTAGACCCTGTGCCAGAGGACTGTACGAGATAACGCCAGTGCCAGCACGCAGTGTATGCTCAAAGAGATCGTGTTCGGGTTTGCGGTCCAGAGGATTATAGCGAGGCTGATGGATTGTGATCGGGGTCAATCCCAGGCGTTTGGTGACCTCGACGGCCTCTTCAAAATAAGCCCCCGGAAAATTGCTGACGCCGACATAGAGCGCCTTCCCCTGTTTGACGATCAGGTCCAGAGCGGCCATGGTCTCTTCCAGGGGTGTCTCAGGATCGGGCCGATGGGCATAGAAGATGTCCACATAGTCCAGGCCGAGACGTTTGAGTGATTGATCCAGGCTGGCGACAAGATATTTTTTTGAAAGTTTATCACCATAGGGACCGGGCCACATATAGTAACCAGCTTTGGTGGAAATAATGAGTTCATCGCGTGGCATATCGCGGAGAATAGTGCCTACCACCTGTTCGGCATTCCCGGCCGGGCGACCGTAGTTGTTCGCCAGGTCAAAGTGCGTAATGCCCAGGTCAAAGGCGCGGTAGAGGCAGGCGCGGGCGATCTCTTCTCCGCGATAGCCGCCGAACGTCTCCCAGGCCCCAAGCGAAATAGCGGGAAGACGCAGGCCCGAACGTCCACTGCGGCGGTAGGACATTTGCTCATAGCGGTTTTGAGCAAATTCGACAGGATGTGTATCTGACATATTTACCTCTCAAGAAAAAATAAGCTGATAGGCATTTATCTTTCTAGTATGTCATATTTTTCGCTCTCTTGCTGTAAAGCAGGTCGGTTGTTTTTTGTGAGTGGGATAGTGAGCGTGTCTCATCGTGATACTTCTGCACTATCTATCCTTTCCCGCTCGTGCTATGCTATTACTGACGTACAACGTGAAATACGGTACAATAGAGACAGGACTTTGTAGAGAGAGAGAGAAGCGTAACGGCATTTCTGCGTATTTTCTTATAGGTTGCTAGCTAGCGAGAGATCAGATCCGTCAGATTCAGGGAGTTGAAAGCTCTGTGCGAATATGATACCTTCTGTGAGACGAGCAAATAGAATTGCGAGTGAGGAGAAATTGATGAGTTTTGATGTCCGATCTTTGCCCACACGCACCGTCGATTGCCTGAAGGTGTGCTACAAGCTGCACGAGCGTGGTGAGCGGATTACGACTTCAGTGATGCGTGAACGTTTGCAAGCACTGGAGCCAAGTGGTCAGCTGAGTGATGCCACCGTGACGCAGCTATTTAAGTGGTTGGCGGAGAAGGGATATGTACGCCATACGCCGTATCATGGCATTGTTCTGACGGCGGAAGGGGAGATGGCGGCGGCCGAGCTGGTACGCCATCATCGTTTGCTGGAGACGTTTCTGGTACAAATCATGGGTTTTTCTCTGGATGAGGTGGATGCGGAAGCTGAACGCATGGAGCATGCCATCTCTGAAGCTTTTGAGGACCGTATGGATATGATGTTGCATCATCCGACGGCTGATCCTCATGGAGATCCGATCCCCTCGAAGATGGGTCAGGTCGTGGTGATGCAAATGCAGCCGCTATCAGAGCTACAGCCGGGCGTGCTGGGCGTGGTGCGGCGTGTGAGCGATGATAATGCAGATATGTTGCGCTATCTCTCTTCAATTGGTCTGGTGCCGGGAGCAACTGTTCTGGTTGAAGCGATAGCCCCCTATGGCGATGTCTATACATTGCGGATCGGTGAGACGACACAGGCGGTAGGCGGAACGGTGATGCAGCATGTTCTGGTGACCAAGGCCGCTGGATAGGGATGAAGGTTTACGGGAAAGGTGAAGATTCCAGGCAGAAGAGAATCTCCAGTGAACAGGGATGAAGGCTTGCGGGAAGGGATGAAGGCTGTCGGATAGGGATAAAAGGCTGCACGAGGGAATGAAGGTCCCAGGCAGGGGAGAACCCCCCATTGGACAGGGATGAAGATTTGCGGGAAGGGATGAAGGTCCCAGGAATGGGCGACCCCCCATTGGACAGGGATAAACCCTGTCCCTACCTCAGATGATGACAGACGTTTTGGTCTCGTGGCTGTTTTCGGTTATTGCCCATTTTCTCCAAAGATGTTTTGCGGATAGGATAGAGGCGTTTTTTGTGGCTGATCTGCTGGATACATGAGCTGGGCAGATGGCTGGACGCCGATGATCGTTTTGCCGTGCAAGGTGACGATGAGCGAATCGAGGGCGCTCTGTGTCATGATCAGGCTGGGCTGCTGATGTCGCTCCTCTGCCTGTTGGATGCTTTGTGTGGTGTCCGTGATAGCTTGCTGGATGTGACGAAGCTCTTTTTCTGCCATTGAGGCTCGTTGGAAGCGGACAAGCAGGGTATTGAGTGCCCGCGCGATCTGCCAGAGCATAGTATCCTGCGTAAGAGGAGCGCGTGCGCCCAGATTGCCATTCGCGATGGCGACATGCGTCTGCAAAATTTGTTCCACCCCTTCTTCCAGACGACGTTTCTGTTCGCCCAGCGCGTGCTCGAGATTGGCGACCATTTCTGCTCGATCGGCACGTATTGCGGCCCGGTGGGCACTGGTGACCCAGAGATACGAGATGGCCGCAACCAGGATTTGCAGCGCGATGGGTTTAATATGTATGGCAACAGCCTGTGTCGCCAGATCGGCCGCCAGAGCCGTGGTATGTGGTTGGATAATGAGGCTGGTTGAGATGAAGATACAATTGATTGAGCCGACGAAGAAGACGCTACGTACTGGCAGCAGTGAGACCGCGAGCAGTTCGGTCATGGTGAGCAGATCGTAGATGGGAAGGCTCACCTCATCTAACGGTGTGGTGGTAAGAACGACGAGCATAATAGCGAGCTGTAAGGCGACGACAAGAAGTATGCCAGCCAGCAGTTGCTGCTGAAAACGGTTGAAAATCAGCGAGATGATGGGGATGACGAGCATCATGCTGGTTGTGAATATGGTGATACGGTTGGGAATAAAAAAGCTGGCCGGTAAGCAAAAGAGCATGGTGATGATGAAAGAGAAACAGACGATGCTGACCATGCGACTGCGACGAGCCGCCTCTCGTTTGAGGAAACTGGCGGTGCTCGGAGGCTCGGGAATTGCCGTGAGATGGTACCACCACTGGAAAAAACCTTTGCCACCCGTATCCTCTATCTCGACAACTTCTCCTGCTGACCAGCCCCTGGTGCTTATTGCTGAGTTCTCCCTATCGGGCATCAATGTGTTATTCATCATGATACTTTTAACCACCCTTTCCACTATGAGGAGATGTTAATAACGTTTAAGGCGAAGAGGATACGCAGTCCTTCTTCTATTACTGCTGGTTTCAGAGGCGTGATTGCCTTGATTTCTGCTATGGTGCGTTGTCCATCAATTGCCTCGAAGATGAGCGAGAGCATCATCTTTTGCATGGCATTCCATCCCTGAAGCTTGTCGAGATCGAGCGCTGCAATGCGCCGGGGGACTGGTTCATGGGCTGTTGGCTGCATATAGGCCATTGGTTGCGCGGCAGGAGGCGCTGGCAACGGCGTCAGCATCCATTCAAAGGGGCCCTTTTCACTATCGAGGCGAATCATCTGTTCTTTGCTGATGAGAAAGTGTTGTCCCCGCTGGTCCTCTAAATAACTGGTAGCAACCTTTCCTGCGATCAGATGCAAATGCCCTTTACAAGGTCCGTGTATGCCAGGCACATGTTGCATCTCAGCTTGCAACGCTCCTGTTTTGCCATATTTCTCAAATAAGAGAAGGCTGAATGCCAGCCCTGCACTTGCGTCGATGTTTTCCTGATCCATGATGCACCTGCCACAACCATCTATGAGGTTTCCTGATGGTCACTTTTCAGGAAATCCCTTCTCTACCATCTTTCCCTTGTGCCGATACGCTCACCCCTGCATTTCTGCATATGTGATCCTGCCCGTTGTTTCAGCGGTAATAAGATACAAAATAATAATGAAGTGATATTCATTTCTACTACGTGCAATATATCATATCTATGCAGATATATATATTAAAATCTTATTAATACATCATGTGTAACATATAAATGTACGTAAATATACTTTATAAAGTATGCAGGTTTACATAAATATAGTAAATTTGCAGTAGAAAAGCTGTGAATGAGGGATGGTGTTGAGTGAAAGGCGGGGCGAGGTAGCGCCTTGCTTGCGGTCGCTAGCTGAAACCTTCTGGAAAGTGGAAACGTATTGCCCTGTGAATAGATGCGTTAGAGCTGCGAAGTCTCTGACGTAATTTTCATACTTTGCGGAAAGGGCAGAGATAAATGACAACATATAATTCGCAGGGGAAACCAGGCATTGGTTTCATCGGTTTAGGCTATATGGGCGTGCTGATGGTGCAACGTCTGGTGCAGGCGGGATACAGTGTGACGGTCTATGATCGTACGAAAGAGAAGGCATTGGAGGTAGCGCGCAAGAACGGCATCCAGACGGCTGAACGTCCATGTGATCTTGCCGCACAATGTGACGTCGTGATGTCCATTGTGACGGATAACTTTGCCGTAGAGGCGATCATGTACGGACCCGATGGCGTGCTGGCGGGCGTACGGCCGCAGACGACCATTATCGATCTCAGTACTGTGTCTCCTGAGGTATCCCGGCGCGTATTTGCGTCTGCGCAGGAGAAAGGCGCGCACATGATCGATTCCGCTGTCTCTGGTAGTACGCCCCAGGCCAGCGAGGGCAATCTGGTGATCTTTGTGGGGGGAGAGCAAGAAGTCTATCAACGCTGTAAACCTATCCTGGATCAACTGGGCAAATCCATCTTTTATATGGGGGCCAGCGGTGCAGGGACCACGATGAAGATGGTCGTGAATACGTTGCTGGGCCTGGGATTGCAGGCGGTTGCTGAGGCGGTCTCGCTGGGTGAGAAAGCTGGCCTGGATAAGCAGCAACTGGTCGAAGTGCTGGGACAGACGACCGCGATCGCACCGGCGCACAAAGCCAAGCTGACGAATCTGAAGAATGAGACCTATCCAGTGAACTTTGCGCTCCCTTTGATGCGCAAAGACTTCAGTTTAATTTTGCAGATGGCCGCAAAACTTTCTGTTGCCATGCCTGCCACAGCTGCCGCTGCACAGATGTATGCTGCTGCTATGGCACAGGGGCATGACGAAGACTTTTCGGTGATGCTACGTTTCATGGAAGAGCTGAATGGCTTGCCCACTGGCAAGAAAGAGCAATAAGCCTTCCCTGCTTCCTGTCTCACGATGACACGTCTAGTGAAGGCGTGTCATCGTTTTTTTTTGGACTATTTTCCGTTGCAAAAAGTTGCTGCGCTGCTGACACGCTGTTGTCACTGGCCGCAGGTAAACTATGGGCATAAGTGTTGTAACTATTCTACAAGGGAATATAAGGAAGCAAGCATATGGCTAAATTACTTGGACCTGATTTTTTCGGTTTGCAGGTGCGCAATCTCTCTGTATCGCGTGCATTTTACACGGAGATGCTGGGTTTGATCGTCGATCCGCGCTTCGACACTCCCGGAGTGGTTGCCTTTGATACCAGCACGATCCCTTTTGCGCTCAGTCAGGCAACCGTGAACCTGGATGAGGTCGCGCAGCCGGGATTGGGCGTGGCGCTCTGGCTTGATTGTGATCAGGTCGATGCATTGTGTGCCAACCTGGAGGCGGCGGGTGTGACGATTATCAAGCCGCCCTCTGATGGGCCGTTTGGACGTCACTTTGTCTTTGCTGATCCCGATGGGTACCGAATTACGGCCAATGAGAATCCCTGGGAGCATTTTCCTCTGGGTGGCAGACGCCAGGGATAACAGGTTTGCTGCTCATTTCCC
This sequence comes from Ktedonobacteraceae bacterium, assembly GCA_035493895.1. Classification (GTDB taxonomy): domain Bacteria; phylum Chloroflexota; class Ktedonobacteria; order Ktedonobacterales; family Ktedonobacteraceae; genus DATJHM01. The sequence continues at coordinate 784 of DATJHM010000071.1, read as the reverse complement.
AGATGAGCAGCAAACTTGCGGTTTATGATACATCCATATGTCCAATAAGACATATCTATTCTCAAGAGAGCAGAGGAGGGAAGAACTATGGACATTCCTCAACAGCGGGTCTATTATGTCGTTTTTGTCGTGACCTCTTTTGCGTCCTTTGAGGATGCGGTTGCGCAGCAGCCTGCTATGGTTGCCGCTCATATTGCGCGCTCGAAAGAATGGCATGCTCGCGGCACGCTGCTGATGGCGGGGGCTTTCCTGAATAACCCGCAGGAGCCGCTGAGCACGATGGCCGTCAGCACGACGCGTGAGGCAGCCGAAGAGTATATCAAAGGTGACCCATTCGTGCAGAATGATCTGGTGCGCACATGGTACATCCGCGAGTGGGCGAATATCTTCGCTTAAAAACATATTCTATTGCAAAATAGAGCAAGATGAGAGAAGCTTTGTCTCTTCTTTTATGCTACTCTATTTCTTGTAGAGCACAGATATTTTGCACCTCAAGAAGTAGAAGGATGCATAAGTATAGACTACGTGATGGTTCGACAAAGAAGGAAGAGAGGGAAGCCATGTTTAACGGGATCGAAGCAATGGTAGTATTCGTGCGAGATATGGACAAATGCAGGAGATTTTATCAGGACACACTCGGGTTTCAGAAAGCGAGCGAGCCCGATGCGGGCGGCTTCTTTATCGGAGGCCAGTATTTTCTCCTGCTCGAGATCTCAGCTGCCGCGCACATGATCAGCGAGGAGCCGCTTGAGTTGAAGGCCGGAGGAGGGCCTCGCGGGTTTCT
>DATJHM010000070.1:0-9147 GCA_035493895.1 Ktedonobacteraceae bacterium | reverse complement strand
CGTAGCCCCACCGGCCCTCTCGAATAGCTCATCCTTTTTTCGGCTGATGCGTATTGGATGCTGCTTGTCTGCTTCTCTACAATGGGTAGCAATTACGCGCTCACCGGTCCCCACGGCTCGGTTGCAGCCGATCGCTCGCGTTTGAGCTCGAAGAGATTGGGCTGGCGCAGTGCCCAGGCGGTATAATCCCACAATTCACCCACCGCTTCGCCGTTTGGCACAGTATGAATAACCGGACCATAAAAGCCAACATCTGAGCCTTCCAGCGCTAACGTCGGCACCCCGAAGGCATGGTAGCGCTGCACTGCTCCCTCGTGATCGCTGAGCACCTCGCGAATCGTGCCCTCATCGGCGAGCGCTGTCGCTACAAAGTCGCTGCCCAGCCCGGCCTCCTGCGCGCATGCTTCCACGGTGGCGCGCTCGCGAATGCTCTCTTTTCGTCCGTGCGCCGCATTGCCAAGCGCCACATATAGCTTCTCGAACGCCTCGTTCCCCTTCAGACGACGCGCCAGCGCCAGACTGCGCAACGCAGCCCAGCCATTGCCATCGACATAATCCGGCGTCACCCCTTCTTTACGATTGACCACCTCAAGACTGAAGAGTCGCCACTCGATATTCAGTGGGCGCTGATTGCGAGCCTCTCTCAGCCAGAGCGCCGTTCTCCAGGCCAGCGGACAAAGCGGGTCAACATGCACATAAAGATGCGTGGGTGTGTTTGCGGCTGAAATACTCATAAAGCTCCCCTCTCGATGCTCAATTTGCTTTCTGGTGTCTACATACAACTTCATTTTTTGAAGTACTTTCTCTCACAAAGCATATCCACCCGTCCAGCTTTCTGTCAAGCACGACCTGAGAATCTGCGTGAGAACTGGCTTGACAGAGCTCTACCATTTTGCTACCATCATGCTCGTATGACAGATATTCGCCAGCATTTACCTGCTATTCTCTCATCTATCCGCCAATGCCTGACTGTCTCTGGCACATCCGCGTCTCTCAGAGCACGCCTGAGGGAGCTTTTGCCTGCCAGCTACGGTATTGGTGCGGGCTGTCTTGTCACTGCGCAGGGACAGCAATCGCCGCTACTCGATGTCGTGATCTACGACACAACCATCGCCGCAACATTGCCACCCGTCGATCCATCACACTACGAATGGCGTCGGGCGCTCGCGGTCATCGCGTTCGCGCATGAGCCGGGGACGTCTGAGCTCAAAGATCTTTTGCAGCGTATGGCTGGTGTGAAGTCGTTGCGTCCTGAGGTATCACAGGGCAGAAAGAAGTCCGGGCAGGGCCTCAAAAAGCTGTTGCCCATTGGCATTGTCGCCTGCCAGCGTGTGCCTGATCTTCAGGGGAATGATCCGGAGACGCTTGCCCTCTCTCTGGACGCTCTTCTCAAAATCGAGCCGGAGCATCTGCGGCCCGATTATCTCCTCGTGCAGGCTCAGCAGTTATTTTACAGTGATCCATCGCTTACCGGGGGCGCATTTGTCCCGAGCACGATCAATATTGCTCGCGAACCAGCGCTGAAAAAGCCCCATCCATGTTATGTCTGCAAGCAACTATTTACCGCGCCACATTTTTTCTATCGCTATCTCTGCCTGCGCTGTGGGGATCTCAATTACCAGAAGCGCGCCATCCCTGCTGATCTCACGGGACGTGTTGCCCTGGTCACGGGGGCACGTGTGAAGATCGGTTACGCGACGGCATTGCGTTTATTGCGTGCGGGCGCGCAGGTGATCGCGACGACGCGCTTCCCGCATGATGCCGCGCGTCGTTATAGCCGTGAGCCGGACTTTTCCGACTGGCAGGATCGTCTTCAGATCTATGGCCTCGATTTTCGCTATCTCCCTGTCCTGGAACGTTTCGTCGCGCACCTGCAAACGCGCTATTCTGCGCTCGATATTCTGATCAATAACGCCGCGCAAACGGTGCGCCGTCCGCCTGACTACTACGCCCATCTCCGCTCCTTTGAGCTTGCCCCACTGGCCACATTGCCGCCTGCTCAGCAAGCGTTGGTGCAACAGTCCCATTCGCTACTGCCGCCAACACCGCTCGCTATCCCTGACGCGCTGCTCTCGCCTTCATTGGCGAATCATGTCGACGCACAAACTCCTTCAGCCACGCTGCTACATGACTATGGACCTGCAACTGTCCTGCCGCAGGAGCACAATCCGTCGCATTTCCCTGCCGGAGCATACGATGAGCATCAGCAACAGATCGATCTACGTGAACGCAATAGCTGGACTCTGCCATTTAATGAAATCGACCTGACCGAGTTTCTGGAGGTCCAGGTCATCAACGTCACGGCTCCCTTTTTGCTGGTCAGTCGCCTGTATCCCCTCCTGCATCGGAGTACGTTCCCGGCACGCTTTATCGTCAATGTGTCAGCGGTCGAGGGACAATTTGCCAATGCCAAGCTCGGCAAACATGTCCACACCAATATGGCAAAAGCTTCCCTCAATATGCTGACCCACACTGCGGCAGCCGAACTGGCACGCGACCATATCTTTATGCATAGTGTCGATCCTGGCTGGATTTCGCAGCAATCGCCATTTACGGATGCGCAAAATCGGGAGAAGATCCAGCAACTCCTGCCTCTTGACCTGATCGACGCTGCTGCCCGCATCTGCGATCCGATCTTTCAAGGCATCACCACCGGCGAAACGTCCTATGGCTGCTTCTATAAAGACTACCAATCCACCTCCTGGTAATCTGGCTTGCTCCAGGCAATTGACCCGTGTCTATTTCGAGGCTCAGACAAGCCGTGCCAAATATGCATCAACGTAAAGGCGAGATAGCCGGAGGGGCAACACATTCGTGCAGCCCCCTGGCTATCTCGCCCAAACGCTGAGGTAGGGATCGGGCTTTATGCCGATCCACGTCCCCCACCGGCGCTCTCGGCTTTTCTGTCGATGCGGGTTGTCCACCCTTTATGCCGATCCACGTTCCCTACCGGCCCTCTCGATCCACTCATCCTCTACACCGGCTATTTACCTGGAATGAGCAGTTGCAAACTCTGGTAGTAGCCCGCAAAATTGGGCGTGCCCAGGCCGGTTGGGTAATTCCAGGTAGAGCCAGCTTGATAGTAGAGATTATTACCCTGTGTAATCTCGTTGAAGGGATGATACTTTGCCCCACTACTCTGCGCGCTATACCACGCCGACGGACCATAGAAGTAGAGCTTGAGGTTGTGCCTGGACGCTCCATTCAGGATCGCCGTGCCCGAGGCGACAAGCGGCGTGGCAGCACTGGTACCAGAGCAACCCCCCCAGCGCCCATTCATATAACACAGGTTATTGGTTGCCGCCGCAGCAAGATCGGGGACCTGACGGTAGCCTGTGGAATACTGGTTGTGCAGGCCGGGAATCGAAGTGGCATCCTGCTGCTGCCAGCTGGGCTCCTGAAAGATGGTGCTGACGCCGCCACCAGAGCCCCATGAGTTGTTGCAGGCACTATGACTGGCGGTGCTATCCGACCAGGCAACCTCGCCCGTGCGATTGCTATTGCCATCAGTATTGAGAATCGTGCCGCCCGTAGCAACCACCCAGGGATCGCTGGCCGGGAAACTTACTCCCAGCTGACCATAGGTTCCTGTCGCGAAGGCCGCGCAGTCGCCGCTGGCGACAAAAATAGTCATGTGCTCAGCCTGCGTCAGAATTTGCAAACTCTGATTAATCATCGTCAGGTCGGCCTGCGTCATATCCGCTTCGTTGCCCCCGAAGCTCATGCTGATCACCGTCCCTGAATGGGTGTCATTTCGATAATCGTCGATGATACGCTGTAGCAGGTCATTGACGACAACGAATGCATCTTCTCCGCGCTGATAGGCTCCCAGGCTGTCGCCCTGGTAGTCAACGATCTGAGCCTGCGGGGCCACACTGGCGATCACATCGAGATCCAGCGTGGACTCATCAAAGTCGGTTGCGACCGGGGGCGCACCATCTACGGTGACGGTATTGAAACTCCCTTTGAAATTTGCACAGCCAAAGAAGGCATTCACATCGCTTGGGCTATAGGCATCGATCGGTTCTACCAGCAGGACTTTCTGACCCTGACCATACCAGCCGTTCTGCTGGAACGATGCCAGGCCATAAGAGCGAACATAATCAGCCGGTAGGAGAATAGGGCCGTTCCAATCTGCCTTATCGCTTATCGCCGCACAATCCGCATTCGCGTTTTGTGTCGACTGTGTTGTCGCGGACGAAGCTGGGGTAAACGCTCCCCCTGGTCGTGCAGGCTGGCTGTAGTTGTCCAGACCGGTGACGGACAGGATCTGGTTGGCAAGCTGTGCAGGCACTTTGGGCATCTGCTTGGGGTCGGGCGTGTAGAAGCTGCGATTGTTGAGCTTATGCATGACAAATTTGGTCTGCATCAGTTGAGCCAACGAACCCGCTTTGATATCGACGGTCATCCAGGTATGCGCCTGATTGAGATTGACGGTCGCGTTTTGAATCCCAAAGTAGGTTTTGAAATTCTGATATTCCTGGTCACTGATGCCCAGGCTCTTTGCCAGATCGCTGCCGTTCTGATTGGTATCGGAGCCATTGGTATCAAACTTCTTGATCGTCGCGGGATCGATCTTAAAAGTCACTCCGACGTGTAACACCTGACTATCGGGCAGTGAACCCGTAATCGGTGCCGAGAGGGCGGCCTGTGGAATGCCCAGGTTGAGCGGTTGCAGTTGCATGTTGAACGTTGGGGCAGCTGTGGGTGTCGCTTTCACCGTGTTGTTGCCTGAGCCACATGCGGCGAGGATCAAGAGGGGGACACAAAGCAAACTCCAGAAAAGATGCTTTGGGCCGACAGATATTTTTCTTTGTGACATAAGGTATATATGCCTCCGTACATGCTAAAAATTATGTGTAGCTATTGCCTTCCTTTCCTTGAAGAACATCTACACAGTTGCATATTACATGATGCTGATATTTTATCAAATGTAGTAGTCAACCAGTAGAGTGTGAGTAAAATCACAACTCTCTATCCGAGCATATTGAGAGATCCCACTACCTATTCTTCTTTATTTTCTACACCCGCTTTATAGCGATAATCATCACTCAAATCCGTAATATCTACATATCCTTGCATCTCCTTTCCAGTAGCGGCACGGTGGAGTGGAACGGAACTGTGCCTGGGAACTCGCACCACCCATCTCGCTCCTTGGAGGAGAGGTGGCTAACTTCATCTCTATGAGGGCTACCTGGTTCTGTTTTGCGGACCCGGTCTCTTGTGCCAGGGGGACCATAGGGCAACGTCCCTCTCATCCTAACGCAGAGGTAGGGGTCGCGCTTCCTGCCGATCCAATACGCATCAAGCGAAGAATGGTTCAGATGCCATGATGTGGGTCAATGGAAAACCGAGAGGGTCAATCGTGTCATGCGGGATCGGTAGGAAAGAGGCATGAGCCCGAAAAGACCGGCCATTTGCGTTTCCCCACCGACCCTCTTGCCCATCCGCAGAGGTAGGGGATGCGGTTTATCCCATCCCACGCGACCCCCACCGACCCTCTTGCCCTTCCACGAACCCTTTTCGCCATCAATTGAGACGGGAGGTCAAACCGAACCATTCTTCGCTTGATACATATTGATCGCGCTTCATGTCAATCCGTGTGCCTTGAGTTATACAAATACACGTAATGCATGTGGGCCATTTCTCCCCTTATTAACAGGAGAAGAAATGGCCCGACTTGATGAGCGTAGAGATGGTCAATTAATGGTAGAGTTCGATACCGTTGATAAAGGGATTATCAGCACCGGCCTGCGTAAAGGCGATCACGATCTGGCCGCTACTGTTCGCCGTAACTGTAAAGCTCCTCTGTAGAGCCGTCTTGTAGCCCGCCGTGGCATAGACATCGAAGTTTGTCAGTTGCGGAGTACCATTGACGGCCACATTGAAGACACGTGCTCCTGCTGTCTGGAAGCTCAGTTCCGCCCAATCGAGTTTGAGCGTGTAGGAAGAGCCCGCGGTCAGGCCCGTAAGCGTATAGGTGAACGAGGCGTTCCAGCGGCAGGTTTGCCAGACTGCCTGTGGAGCCGGATTAGTGACATGGCTCGTATTGATCGCAGTAGAAGTATCGGAGAACTGATTGCCCTGGTTGAAGCCGGTGTCGGCGACGAAACTGCCGGAAGCAGCGCCGCCTGCGTTAATTGCCGTCACCAGCGTCTGCGTAGGTGTGGGTGTTGGTGTCAGCGTAGGCGTAGGTGTTGGCGTTGGCGTACCACCGGTACCACTCGGATTCCAGATCTCGATACCGTTGATAAAGGGATTATCAGCACCAGCCTGCGTAAAGGCGATCACGATCTGGCCGCTGCTGTTCGCCGGGACCGTAAAGCTTCTCTGTACTGCCGTCTTGTAGCCCGCCGTGGCATAGACATCGAAGTTCGTCAATTTGGAGGTGCCATTGATCGCCACATTGAAGACACGCGCACCTGCCGTCTGGAAGCTCAGTTCTGCCCAGTCGAGGACGACGTTATAGTTCGTGCCCGCAGTGAGATTGGGAATGGTGTAGGTGAACGAAGCGTTCCAACGACAGGTCTGCCAGACCGATTGCGGTACGGATTCCGCGAGATGACTGGTATTGATCGCAGTAGAAGTATCGGAGAACTGATTGCCCTGGTTGAAGCCGGTGTCGGCCACGAAACTGCCGGAAGCAGCGCCGCCTGCGTTAATCGCCGTCACCAGCGTGCCGGTAGGAGCCGGATTGGGCGTTGGAGTAGGCGTTGGCGTTACTGGCGTTGGCGTTGGACCGCCTGGCGTGGGGGTAACAACGGGCGTTGGTGTTCCGGCTGGGAAACCGCAGGTTTGTGGCGTTGGGCTCCAGCCTGTATCGGTGGCGTCCGTCGTCACTTGCCATGATTGACTGCCCTCACAGCTCTGCATGCCGCCTACACTCAGACCGCTTGCGGTCACATTGGTAGCAGACCCTACGACTGAATTGACTTTATTTGAAAAAGCAAACTCAGCATTTGCGATGTTGATGCCGCTCATGGTCACACCGTTGGGGGAGGGGCCACCGACGGCACCGGCACCACCATCGAATGAAATCGCAGCGTAGAGACTGTTATCGATCTCATCATTTGAGACGGTGAAAGGGGCAACGAGTGAGTGATTATCTGCCCAGAACATGAGCGCGCCAAATTGTTGGATGCCCTGATCGCCTATACCAGCGGTATACTTGATCGTATTGTTCGAGATAGTGGTCGTGCCACTAAACGGTGCCGATGGGTTGCCGAAATCTTCAGAGTCAAGATTGATGCCACCTCCCCGGTACTGTGCACCAGTGACTATATTGTTCGTGACCGTATTGCTAGCGCCACCATAGAGGGCGATACCATTGGCCAGGTAGGGCGATTGAATGGTGTTGTGATCGAATGTATCGTTGTTATCACCGGTTGAAGTACCCTTGAGTTCTGGCCACAGCGCCAGACTGTCATCACCGGTACTGCGTATGATCGATTGTGAGACACTGGAATTGGTGATAGCGAGATGGAAGTTGATACCGTCGGCAGTTGTGCTATCAATGCGCGCGCCGGTGATTTTCAGGCCGGAGAAAGGTCCGTCAAACCACATGCCTACTTTGGTATGCTCGATCCAGATATTGGAAATGGTCGAGTTGGCCATTTCACCACCGATACCATTATCCTGTATACAGTCGATGCGGTTCGTGATTCCGCCCTCGATGGCGAAATTCGACAGGGTGATGTTGCTGCTGGTAGTCGTCTTTCCATAGACGCCGACTCCTGTGCCGGTGCTGCTCGTTGGGGCGCCTTCCAGGATCGAATACCACGGGCCCGCGCCCGTCAGGGTCACGTTGTCGACAAGGATGTGGCTGGTGACCAGATAGGTTCCCTTGGGAATCCAGACGGTTTTGCCCGCAGCAGCGTTGACCGCATTCTGGATGGCCTGGGTGGAGTCCGTCGCGCCGGTGGGATCAGCGCCATAGGCTGCATCGGTGACCGAGATGGAGCCTGCTGGCTGCGTAAGCGCGGCGGGCACTTCCTGGAAGTCAGCAACATCGATGGCGTACCATTGTGCGTTATCTTCGGAATCGATTTGCAGTCTTACCTTGGTACCACCTGGCATCTCCGGTAACATCGCGTGAACCTCATCAAACTGGTGATGGGCGACGCCACCCGGGGTATTTGACCAGACATTCCCATTACAATCTCCAAAACCTGGCACCCCATATAACCAGCTATACTTTGAGGTGAGTTGCAAATCGCTTGCCTGTTTTACGCCGTTAATGTAGATACTGATCGGCGCTGTGATTCCTCCGCCACTGGACGAATCAGGAATGCTGTAGCGTAAATTAATGGAGTTGGCCTGGTGCGGAAGGGTGAATTCGACGTATTTCCCCTGCGTCAACTGGACGGCCTGACGATCCACGGCATCGGAGGCCAGATCGCCCAGATTATAGCTGGGGCCGAGGATGGTTCCATTGGTCGAGGCGCTGTGAGCCTCCAGCTCGTCATAGGGAAGCGCGGCACCTGAGCCTCCAGCGGCAAAGGCGATGCTGCTATGTGCGGTGAATGTGAGTGCGCCTGCTCCCATGATGGCGAAAACGACGAGGACGAGTACGAAAATATGGCCTGGCTTCTGCGCGTACCGCTGGGCGCTTTCCCCGGTACGGCGGGACGCGAAAAGGGTGCGAATGGTTCGCAATGGCATGGTTTGTCCGCTCCTTTACTATGCAACACGACAGCGTGTACCCAGAGTACCTCTGCCTCTTCCCGGAAGATCGGAAGATTACATGACCACATGTGCAGAGGTCATTTCGAGATCGATCGAAACAATACATCCTGCGCCGGGCACCACATAAGAGATCACGAGGGGTGGTTATCCTGTTGCCCGCATGACCTACGACCGACGATAGTAGCGCGATGCTTGTTTATTTCAACTTGAAATGCGAGAGGTGCGAATGTATCCAGCAATGAACATGTTATAGGATAATGAAAATTTTAGGAAAACGATACCTTAACATGTCTGTCATTACTATACATGAGAAATGAATGATCGTCAATGATTTGACGGAAATAGGACGAAAAGTCTCAAAAATGATGAGAAAAAGGTCGAACTATTCTCCTGACTGAGCGAAAATGGGCGTAGGATGGAAGCAGTGCCAGCCAGGAATAGGGGAAGCGCGAGGAGATGCAC
>DATJHM010000069.1:0-18711 GCA_035493895.1 Ktedonobacteraceae bacterium | reverse complement strand
GCCAGAGAGGAACGGAGCATATTGCAGGACTGGAATGAGACAGGCGACGAGCATTCTGCGTTCGAAAATATGATTGATGTGCTCAAGTCGCAGGTACGAGCACAGCCCGATGCCGTTGCGCTCGTTTTTACGGAGCAAAATCAGCAGATAACCTATCATGAACTGGATATCCTGGCGCAGAGGATCGCCCGGCGTTTGCAACAACTGGGCGTTGGGGCGGAGACGCTGGTTGGCATCTGTGTCGAGCGTTCGTTGGAGATGGTCCTCTCGGTCCTGGGAGTATTATATGCCGGAGGAGCGTATGTGCCGCTGGACCCGGCTTATCCCCAGGAGAGATTGCGTTATATGTGTGAGGACGCACACATTGGCGTGCTGATGACTCAGGAGCACCTGATGGAGCGTTTTGGAGATCAGGGGCTGACACTGCTCAACGTGGCGTCTGCGATAGCGCCAGTAGAGCCGCTGGCACATGTGCTGAAGCCGTCAATGATCGAGCCGACGAATCTGGCCTATATTATTTATACCTCTGGTTCCACCGGACGTTCCAAAGGCGTGATGGTCTCTCATCGGAGCCTGTGTAATCTTGTGCTCGCGGGCGGGCGGGCATTTGGGCAGCAATGGGGGAAGCGGGTATTGCAGTTTGCGTCGCTGAGCTTTGACGCGTCTACCTGGGAGATGGTCTCTGCGCTGGGCATGGGGGGGACATTAGTGCTCGCGCCCAAAGATGATCTCATGCCCGGAGCCGGATTGCAGGGGATATTGCGTGACTATGCAATCTCTACGGCGACCCTGACGCCGTCTGTGCTGGCAGCCCTGCCCTCGACACTATTGCCTGATCTCAAGACATTGATTACCGCAGGTGAGGCGTGTTCAGCAGAGATTGTGGCTCAATGGGGGGAACAACGAGCTTTTTATAACGCCTATGGCCCGACAGAGACGACCGTCTGTGCCAGCGCCAGTCTCTGTCAGCCAGGGAACGAGCGTCCGACAATCGGGGGGCCGATTGCAAATATGCGGCTCTATGTGCTGGATGAATTGTTGCGCCCTCTGCCGCCTGGAGTACCCGGTGAGCTCTATCTGGGCGGGATCGGCGTAGCCCGAGGCTATTTTGCGCGGCCTGATCTCACTGCCGAGCGCTTTATCCCCGATCCTTTTTCGCTGGAAGCCGGGGCGCGGCTGTATAAGACGAGGGACTATGTGTACTGGCGTGCAGATGGGGAGATAGAGTTTCTGGGTCGTGTAGATAACCAGGTAAAATTGCGTGGTTTTCGTATTGAGCCTGGTGAGATCGAAGTCGTGCTTGAGCAATGTGCGCATGTGCAACAGAGCGTCGTCGTTGTGCGCGAGGATGTGCCGGGTGAGAAGCGGTTGGTCGCGTATCTCGTACCGAGAGCAAGTGAGACGCTCGATCTTGAGGCGGTGCGCACGTATTTGCGCAGCAAATTGCCGTATTATATGCTGCCGAGCGCGCTGATCGTCCTCGACGCGCTACCGCTCTCGCCCAATGGCAAAGTTGAGCAGAAGCAGTTGCCCGCACCGCAAGTCGCGCAAGTTGAAGGAAGCGTACAGCAACAGCCGCGCGATACGCTTGAGCTGCAACTGGTGCAGATCTATGAGGAGGTGCTCAAGCAGGGCCCGTTGAGTATCGGAGATGACTTTTTTGCGCTGGGTGGGCATTCACTGCTGGCTGTACGCTTGATGGCCGAAATTCAGAAACGGGTAGCAGTGCCAGTCTCTCTCTCTATGATCTTTCAACATAGCTCGATTATGCATCTGGCGGCGGCACTGCGTAGCGCCGCAACTGTGCCGCCCTCGGCTCTGGTGCCAATCAAAGCGCAAGGGATGCAGAGTTCGCTATTCCTGGTGCATCCTGCGAACGGGCAGGTTGCCTGTTACTATCGCCTTGCCGCGCACCTTCCGGATGCGCAGCCCCTCTACGGCTTTCAGGATCTCTCTGTTTACGGAGGGGCGGCATCTGAGCTTTCGATAGAGGAGATGGCGGCAGTATATATCCAGGAGTTGCAGAGGCAGCAGCCGAGCGGTCCATATCATCTGGGCGGATATTCTTTCGGTGGGTTGGTAGCCTTTGAGATGGCTCAGCAATTGTTGGCACAGGGGCAAAGGGTCGCGTTACTGGCAATCCTCGATGGGGCCGGGCCGGTAGCGGCGGGTGGGAAGGTGCCCTCCGCGACTGAGCTGTTGGCGACCATCGTGGGAGAGGCGATCCATAAAGCGAGCTCAATGACGCTGCAAGACGTGTATGCTGTATTAGAACCGCTGGAGTACGCGCAACAATTGGAGCATGCGCTGGATCTTTTGCGGACACACGGCGTGCATTTGTTAGTGATGGAGCCGGATTGGTTGCGCGGGCAGGTGGATCTGTTCGCACGACGGATCAGGGCGGCACACCGTTATCGTGCTCGCGTCTATCCAGAGCAGATCGTACTTTTGCGTGCCACGCTGAGGGATGCTCTGCCCTATGAAGAGGACGCATCCGAAGATCTGGGATGGCAGCGCTATACACAGCGACCGCTGGATATACGTCGTATTGCTTGCTATCACGAGGGCCTTGTCGGAGAGCCGCATGTGCAAGAGGTTGCGAAGCTGCTAGGAAGTTGTTTGGAGGGTATTGTTCACATTTCAAAACGAAAGTAGCGTAGCGATGAGTGTAATCGTCCTGATTGCTGAACAGCGAGATATTCAGCGCCTGGGATTACAAACGATCCTGTGCAGCGACGAACGAGTGAGCTTAGTTGGAGAGGCTCGGACGCCGGAAGAATTGCAGATGCAACTGAGCCTCACGAGCTTTGATTATGTGTTTGTGAGTCAGGAGATGCTCACAACCGTCACCATCGTGGCCACCCTCCCACAGGGGCGCTTTGTGGTTCTGGCTCCAAAGTTGGATGTGCATATCTTTCAACTGGCCTACTGGCGAGGAGCATGCGGCTATCTGCTCGAGGCTACCTCGGCTGATCTCCTGCTAATGACTCTCTCGCAGGCAGGAGGCTCTTTCCTGATTGAGCCAGCGCTGACACCGGAGCTCATAGCGCATTTTATGCATCAAACGAGGCGACCGCTGTTTACGCCACGGGAGCGAGAGATTGTGGGTATGCTTTGTAGAGGAACGGAGCGTTCAGCACTGCCAGCGTGCCTGAATATAGACAGGGGAACGGTGAATGTGCATATAAAAAATATCCTCCGCAAATTGCAATCTCCTTCTTTGTGAGGAGAGATTTCTTGCCCTATAAAGCTTTACAGCACCTCTTTCCTTTTGATGAGTTTGCTGAGAAAAATGCTCTGCCTGTGGATAGTTTTTGCGAGAGGAAGAGCTTATGCTTTCAGAGAGAGAAGGTGAGATTGTATCGTTTGCGTGCTTGACCTGAAGAAAGGATATGCTGTCGTGATAGATAATGCTTCCAATGATGAGAAGATAGCACAGGCGGCGTGGTATCTTGTCCGTTGTAAACCTGAAAAAGAGTTTTATGCAATGCATGCTCTCAAGCAGATTATGCACCTGGAAACGTTTGTCCCGCAGTATAACGAGGGGAGAAGGAGTCCAGTCCGTCCTGTTCCCTTTTTTCCGGGGTATCTTTTTGTACGTGCAGATTTGCGCGTGGTTGCTGTGAGCGAGATAAGCACATGCCCTGGTGTCTTGTGTCTGGTCAGATTTGGTGCTGAGCCGTTGTGTGTGGCTCAGGAGATCATCGATGAGATCGCTGACAGGCTGAGGAATTTGCAGGAACCTGCGGAACCTCTGGTGCGGGGGGACAGAGTGCGCATGAAGGGTGGTCCTTTGCAGGGGCTGGCAATGGTATTCGCGGAGACTGTGGAGGCGGGGAAGCGGGTCAATGTGCTGCTGGAGTTTTTGGGGGGAACGCGGATGTTGTGTGTTGATCCTATGGAGTTAGAGCACCTGGCAAATGAGATACAGGTGAATGAGAGGAGACGGCGTATGAGGTCTACGCGAGGGAAGGGAAGGAGGATCAAGGAGCCCGGGCGTGTGGCCTCGGCAGAGGCTGTTTCGCAAGAAATCTGGCACGAATAACATGTAAAATGCCCCCTTTCTGTTCCATGGAGTTGCTACTCCAGATGGCCCTGCGATACGTATGGTTTGAGATTACCCTACTCCTTGCACACAGCCGTCCTTTGCTCTAGATACCTGTTCCTCATGCTCTAGCTCTCGTAAGAGTTGAAGATAGGCACCGTATGTAGCTCTCATCTTCAGATGGTGTGACCCAGGCGTGAGTCCATAGAGCGCTAGCGCTTGCTCATACAGTGAAAGGGCCTTCGCTGTCTGTTGCTGCAATTGATAGAAGTGCGCCAGCTGATGTAAGCTATCGGCTACGGTGGGATGCTGTGGGCCGAATGCCCGTTTTCTGATCTGCAAGGCGCGCAGGAAGAGAGGTTCGGCTTGCTCATACTTCCCTTGTTTCCTGTAAAGGAGCGCCAGTCCATCGAGCGAATCTGCGACCAGGAAATGCTCAGGTCCTAATCCCTGTTCCCAGATGTGCAAGGCGCGCAGGAAGAGAGGTTCGGCCTGCTCATACTTGCCCAGTTCGCTATAGAGGTCCGCCAGGTTGTGAAGGGGATAAGCCACACGAGGATGATCCGATCCCAAATCCTGTTCCCAGATGTGCAAGGCGCGCAGGAAGAGAGGTTCGGCCTGCTCATACTTGCCCAGTTCGCTATAGTCTCGTGCCATATTGTTGAGCAAAGTGGCCACCTGAGGATGTTCAACGCCCAATGTCTGCTCTCGAATGTTCAATGCTCGTGCATAGTATATTTCTGCTTGCTTATACTTGCCCTGCTCTCCGTAGAGTATGGCCAGTCCATTAAGAGAAGTGGCCACCTGAGGATGTTGAATGCCCAACGTTTGTTCTTCGATACTCAAGGCTCGCAGGAGAAGCGTTTCCGCTTCGGAATGTATCCTTTGTTGTAAGTAGAGCATAGCCAACCCATTAAGAGAAGCAGCTACTCTGGGATGTTGAATGCCCAACGTCCGTTCTTCGATGTTCAACGCGAGCAGGAGAAGCGTTTCTGCTTCAGAATGCATCCCTTGCTGCAAGTAGAGGGTGCCTAAATTATGCAGTGCTTCCGCGACCAGGAAATGCTCAGGACCCAGTACCTGCTCGCCGAGGCTCAGGGCGCGCAGGAAGAGTGGTTCTGCCTCAGTGTAGTGTGCACGCTTTGAGAGATATGTTGCCACATTATTCATCAACGTGATGTGCAGCGTCTCATCAATGCTCCACTCCTCACTTAATGTGATGCACACCAGTGCGTGGGGCAATAGCTGCTCACAAGCCAGCCAGTAGTTAGCTTGCATCGCCTCCTCTGAAGGAAAGAGGTGGCTCATAGCGCATATGACACGTGTTGCCCACATGCGTTGAACGGCTTCCGGCAGACGTCCTTTAAGCACGGCTTGCACCAATCGATGGACCGTTACCGTTTGCGTATCTGCATTGCGCTGAAGCAACGAATAGGTGAGCAACACTTTGATCAGTGTATGGAAGGCAAAAGGATCCGCAAATAGATCCTCGAACGCAGGTCCCAGGTATGCAGCACCGCAATGAAAGAACGTTTCGGGAATGGCTTCGGGAGCGAGAAATGCACACACCGTCAGCAGTTCGGCGGCCTGTGTATTGTAGCACTCAAGCTGTTCAAAGATGAGTGTGAAAGTTCTGGTCACAGACAGAGGATGATCAGCGTGGATATCACGCTCGTCGAGGAGATGGAGTTGTGAAGACTGGTAAAGTTGTAGATAGTCAGACAGGCTACATTGTGTGGCTTCGACGTAAGAACCAGCCTGATCAAGGGCGAGAGGGAAGCCATCCATCGCTGAGACGATCTTTTGGGCAATCTCTTCATCTTTTTGCGCAAGGAGATCTCGTGGTGTTGTAGTGTCAAGGAGCCTGGCCCTGTGAAGCAGGAAATGCATTCCTTCCTCTGGCGTCATCGGTTCTAGATCGAGCACCTGGGCGGTGATGCCAAAGGCTTGTCTGCGGGACGTGAAGAGCAGAGACCCATGGCGGGCAGCCGGTAAAAAGCTTTTCACCAGTGCTATATTCTCGACATTGTCGAAGATAAGCAGCCACTGGTCGTGGTTATTCAACCAGCGAATCACCGCATCTGCCACGAGCTTTTGCTCCTGTATCCGTCCCTCAGGCAGTTTGAGGGCGTTGGCGATCGTGACAAAACTGGAAATAATGTTTTCATAGGTTTGACCCCCAACCCAGAAAACGGCAGAGTAATTGTTGGCATATCGATAGGCATATTCAATGATCGTTTGTGTCTTGCCGATGCCTCCGAGACCACTTAATGCGCACGAATGGCCGAGCGTTGCGTTGTGCTCATGATGAAGGATAGAGTGCATCTGGCGCAAAATACAGTCTCGACCAGTGAAGAAAGGATTGCGTTGATATGGAACATTCCAATATGGTGAGAGAGCAGTCAAACTCGCCTCCAACAATTGTCGAGTTTCCTGCCCATCCAGGGCCAGATGACGCGCCAGTTCTAAGATCAATCCCCGCGTTTCTGGCAAATAGCTTCCCAATTCCCATGAGGAAATAGTATTGTAATGAACCCCGAGCAATTGTGCCAGTTGCTTTTGTGTGAACCGTTTCCGTTTGCGGGCCGCTTTGAGTGCCTCCCCAAAATTGGAGAGGAGAAGAACTTCTTTATCCATGCATGTCTCCATTCTTTGGATTCGCTTGAATATGTGGGTCATTCCACATATTTCGCCTTATACTTGATAAAATATAGAATGGTATCTGCGGAGCGACCGCAAAACACGATAAGTTGTATGATGAACGGATTAATATTTTGATGCAAATCAGTGAATACTTGATTTCGCACCAAAATATTTAATATAATTGAAAAGCGACAATGGAAGAGTTTTCCGCAAGTAATGGATGATATACAGAAAGGAATTGATATCATGCGAAAAGGTTTAGCAGCATTTTTTGCTGCTTTACTCCTGTTGACGGCTATGCTGGCATTTGTCACCATAGAGACAACATCGGTTTATAACGCTAAAGCGATCAATCGGGCAGTAAGTGTACAATTGGCAGATTACCCCAGTACCGGCAGGTGCGGCTCATTATGCATGAGTGAACCTCATAATCATCCATAGATCCCTGACTGGTGTGTACAGAATTATACAAATGATCTAAGGTTCAGGAGTGGTTTCCCGATTGTATGCTCCAGATAGTGTTGTAATGCGCTCTGTTAGCAGAAGGGCCATACTCGTATGGTCCTTTTTCCCCGGCTTATGAGTTCTACTGCCAGATTTCCCCGACAAAAATCCTCTTTTCATCCTGTTGCGTTCTTCCTGCTCAAAGACATGTTTTAGAGCATCGGCGAGAAGACCACAGGGTCTTCGGTATCCTCTTCCATCATCTCAATGGAAAAATCTGATGGTATGGCATGTCTTCGAGGAGCTTTTTGTCTCGTCCTCCATAGTGTGTTAAAAGCCTTTGATGACCTTTCCCACAAAAGCTATATTATACAAGACGTACAGCCTGGCATTATTTTTATCGTATCCTCATGAGGAGCTGAAATTCACTCTCTTCATCTGGCGAACTGAAAACTTCCGAAGAAGCCACTGAGTTTTTAGCTCGGTAGCAGTTCACTTTACTGCGCAGCATGGCTCGCAATCGATGCATGATCTGGCAATGCAGCGTTGTATCGTGTCAGATGATACTTTGAGCTCTGCCCGAGAGTTCCGAGTCACTTGCGGCCTTGTGTATCTAGAGCGCGACAAAGCCTTTTATGCTTGAGTATAAATGTGGTCTGAATCCCATTCTAAATATATGAGAGACGTCAAGTGGCATGAAACACTGCGAATGGCTTGATAAAACTATTATTTTCCAATGATCGTTTTGCCTGCTTATATTATACACTATCCAGGAATTGCAGAGCCAAAAAGAAGGTGAGTAAGATATTCACAGCCAAATTGTGAACACTACAATATAGACTTGCTTTCGGAAGCAAGTGCATTCAAGCAAGGAGTAGCGTATAATAAGGAGTTTATATATGAAGTTTACTGCGATGGTTGAGCACTTAAAGAAAGCCTTTCAGGCGCACCCCCCACTGCCTTTTCAAAGATGGAGATCAAGACCGCAGAGGTGGCCTCAGCGACTATCGTGGCACTACTGTCGTTATTGTGGTATCTATTTGCTGACTCAATGCAGGATGCATCTGATAAGTTTGTACTGCGTGACCAGAGAGTACTACAGATGATGTATTCTTGAGAAGGAGTTTATGGGAAAAAAAGTGTTAGTAGCTGAGCCACGAGAAGTGCTTCGTACAGGGTTGTGTACGGTATTTCAGAAAGATACATCGGTCTCTGAAGTGATTGAAGTTGCAACATGCGAAGAACTTAAAAAGCACCTTTCCCGTCTTGACTTCGATTTAGTCGTGGTGAGTCAGATATTAATTTCGGATGTGAAAGCGCTTCCGCAAGGGCGATTTGTGCTTCTTATCGATGAGCCAGATCTCGATGTGTTGATGGATGCGTATGAACATAAAGTACGAGGGTACTTCTCGTTCAACGTTGCCGCCGATCTTTTGAGAGAGACGCTCAGTTCTACCAGAGAAACCTTTTTAATTGATCCGGTGCTATTTCCCTGGATGTTGGATCTTATTTCTGAGATGAGAAAACGTGGTGATGAATTGCAATTGCTTTCGCCACGTGAGAGAGAGGTTGCTACCCTATTAACTGAGGGCGTGGACCGTCGTACCATTGCCAGACAACTCCACATATCTGAGGCCACTTTAAAAACACATATTAAGAATATTGCTCGCAAACATGAGGACGCCCAGTGGTCTCAGAAGATGCTCGTTTACCAGCGACGTTTGCCCGAAGGAAAGGTCTCTATTGGGCACAGCAGGTGAGTTGCTGGTGTGTAAACGATGGGGCCTCTCAAGAAGTTCCCATTTTATTGCGCCGTTTGTGGGCCTATTTACCTCGCGTTGGTTAATGCAACGCACAGGCGCATACCAAAATTTATCTGATAGTGATACTCCTTTCGCTGTATAAAAATACCTCGCTCAGTGGATTGTGTGCATGAACTGAGAGAGGGTATGCTTGAGGAGAAGGCGAGTACAGGCGAAATGCCCTCAGCCGTTCGAGGAAACTATATTGTTTGAGACCAGCTGTATTTCGAAATTTTGAAAGGAGGCGCTCGTGCCAAGAGACGAAGAGGAGGATAAGACCATCTATAAGGTGGTTGTCAACCACGAAGAGCAATATTCGATCTTGCTAGCCGACAGGGAAAATCCCCTTGGCTGGCAAGATGCTGGCAAGAGTGGATTGAAGTCCGAATGCCTGGCATATATCAAAGACGTCTGGACGGATATGCGTCCGCTGAGTTTACGTAAGCGCATGGAAGAGCTGGCAAAATAGCGTCATGAGGAGATCAGGGGCGTGATCGGCTGCATTTCTCTCCAGAGGAGAACATTTCTGGAGAAGATCAGAGCGAAGCGCTGTACGTCGAATTGGTGAAGAAATCAGAAGTGGAAAGGAAGCTTGCTCATGCATGAACTTGTACAACGTCTTTCTCAGGGAGACCATCCTGTCGTAGTAGGTGGTCCAGCATCCTCTCTTGACGAATTTCGCAAACGTGTTGAAGAGATGGGTTATGTCTTTATCAAGTTTGTAGGCACCCGTGGAGGAACCGATCTAGGAGTCAGGGTCGATAAAAGTGCTACTGACCTGAGCCAGGCGTACTTTGATCAGGCGACAGGAGTTGTCCATGTGGAGGGAACACTGACGCTCAACTCTGTTCAGGTGCGTTGTGTTGCTGATATTCATCTGGAGACGCTGTCAGGAAACGGCCATCTGGTGGTTTTGGAAGAAGTTTATCCCTAGCAAATAGATCTGTTTGATGGGCGGGCGACTATTTTCTTCAAAGACGCCGATTCTAGAGATCAATGCCAGTCGCCCACATCTTCTCAAGCGTTTCGTGATTTGTTGCAACACGCCAGGCGACATGATGTATCATTCCTGCGCCAACGTCCCCTTTCCAGAAGCCCTGTGTATTTCGCACATCAACTCTGGTGCCAGCTCCAGCATTGCCGGGCTCATAACGGAACGTATTCTGTTCTTCAGAGATCGGTCGGAAGCCGAGCTTTGGCATCGGATTGGCCACGGCGCAACGTTTTCTTGAGGCATGCGGATCTGGCAGAGAATATTGGCCTCTAAATTGTTGAGATTGGGTTATTACAAACCTGCGAGATAGTTTCACATTCTACTGATATGGTATTATATATCTCGGTAAAAGACTATTGATAGGTTAATGTTGTGTCAGGTACCCCCGGTTGAAACCTGGGGGCTTGGAGTAGGGGTGACATCTGCCCGTCTCTTCAAGTCCTGGACCTGACCAGACTCAGCTTACACATACAGCCTGGATACAATCAGTCTGGTGTGAGCTACGATAGCGGGAAGTGTTGAAATTCTTACCTACGGGTGCGTGGTAGCCAGCCTGTAGCTCTAAAACTTCTGAGTTAACCAGCAGGACGGGGTTCGATGCAGTGCTCAGAGGAAAGTACCGCCCGCTATCTTTGTCGAGTCCCACATCACCTCCAAAGGGCAGCCTGCGGAGAGGGGTTTCGAGTCGTTCCGTCACAAAACGGCTCCCTCGTAAGGGGAACGCTTTCATTCCTCCCCGGCCTGAAGGCGCGGGGTCTCCTGAAAGGTCGTTTATGATTGTTGGTACTGCTTCATACTTGTCGTTATTTTCATGGCAACAAATGAGCAGGTAGTAAATAGTAGTAGAAACAAAAAGGCCGGATAGCCTTCGTTATATCGGAGTCGTTAATGGCAGATTCTCTTGATCTTCCGCAAGGAGAATATTTCAATAGTAGAGCTCAGCGCCAGGAGCAGATTGCTGATTATATCTTGCAGCAGTCATTTGTACGTGTCCAGGAGCTTGCGGATCTCTTTAACGTGAGCCTTATGACGGTTCATCGTGACCTTGATGAGCTAGAGGCTCTGGGAATCCTGCGCAAAGTACGGGGTGGTGCCACTGTGCTACCCTCAAGCCTGTTTGAGAGCGACGTGCGCTATCGATTGAACACTGCGATCAAAGAAAAGGAAGCAATTGCCGAAGTAGCGCTATCCTGCGTAGAACCCGGTCAGGCCGTTTTATTGGATGCTTCTACAACTATACTGGCCCTGAGCAGGTGTCTCCCCCGTATGATCCCACTGACAGTAATTACGAATTGCCTGACAATAGTTCAAGAGTTAAGCAAGGTAAAGGGTATCGATCTGATCTCGCTTGGCGGCGAATTCTTTCCCCATCACGACGCTTTTGCAGGGATTATCTGCGAACAGGCGGTTGCAGCTTTACATGCCAATGTTCTTTTTATGTCAGCCTCGGCAGTTTCAAATTGCGTGATTTATCACCAGGAGCAGGAAATTGTGAAGGTGAAGCGCGCAATGTTAGCATCAGCGAGCAAGCGTATTCTCCTGCTTGACCACAGTAAGCTCGGCAAGGTGGCTCTGCATCGTCTGGCTCATCTGCAAGAATTTGACCTGGTTATTGTTGACTCTGGTGTGGATGAAGCACAATTAAACGAATTGCATGAAGCCCATATCCCTGTGAAGGTTGCATCTTTATAAGAGTCTACATACAGGCTTTTCCCCCTTCCCTTTGCGCCAAGAGCCGCGTGATTTGCCAAGAGCCACGTTCCACAGGCTCTTTCTCCTTCCAATGAACAAGATGGCATAGGAAATTTATATCGCAATAAAATGTTAAAAACGTAACATCGTTTCTCTGAGTGTTTTTTTGTTGAAAACGAGCCATTTTGCGTATTTATAAGTGTTTTAACGCTCATTTTTTAACACCGCTCCCTTGACAACCACCGTTCAGATAATTAAACTTAGTTGCAAGGGAATGTTATTTTAACTAAGATAAATGTTAACTTAACATTTATCTTAGTTATATGCGCTGCTTTCATTCGTGGGTTGCTTTTACTGTAAATGCAAAGGAACACCTGAATGTTTCTAATTATAAGCAGCCAGGAAAAAATAGGAGATGTCATATATGAGCATTGCGCGAGATGATACGCAACCTGACGACCGGCCATTGTTAGAAGTCGGACGGCATCGTATTCAGGCCGAAGTACAGGCAGTCGCAGCAATGGCGAACGCAATAGACGACCACTTCCTGACCGCACTTCATTTAATCGAATCTCGTCATGGCAAAGTATTGGTCAGTGGGGCTGGCACCTCGGCGGCAGTAGCCCGTCGTATGGCACATCTGTTGGCGGTAACAGGGACAGCTGCCCTGTATCTTGATCCAGGTGAATCGATTCATGGTTCACTGGGAGCTGTGGAGCCGGGAGACGTTTTGATCGCAATTTCCAAGAATGGTGGATCGGCAGAAGTCAATACAATGGCTGAAAGGGCAGCCGGTCGTGGTGCTTCTCTGCTGGTGCTCACCAGCAATCCCGACTCACCACTCGCGAAATTGGCAACGCTTGCCATCACATTAGCATTGCCGGAGGAGAGTGATCTGGGAGACATTGTTGCTATGGGATCGACGCTGGCAGTATCTGCATGGGGCGACGCACTCGCGGCTGCCCTGATGGAACAGCGTTCCTATAGTTGGCGTGACGTGTTATACACGCATCCTGGAGGTGCGGTTGGGCAGCTTGAAGCTCCCGACGGGTCTTCTTCTCGTAGGAAATCATCGGTCAATGTCGATCAAGGTGTCTGAATAAATACATAGATTGGTGTGTATGTAGTATGTCTCTTGTTGCTGGTATAGACTCTTCTACGCAGTCTTGTACGGTAGTATTGAGAGATCTTGAAACTGGTACGCTAGTAGCTTCTGCCTCAGCTCCTCATCCTCCTACCACAGCGCCTGTGAGTGAGCAGCATCCAGATGCCTGGTGGCAGGCGTTACGATTGGTATTGTCGAAGGTGCGTGATACAAAGCCAGTGGCGGTGAGTATCGATGGCCAGGGACATGGTCTGGTAATCCTCGATCGTGCAGGTCAGGTCATTCGGCCAGCCAAGTTATGGAACGACACGACGAGTACGCCTGAATCCCGTGAATTGATAGCCAGGCTAGGCGCGGCAGAATGGGTGCGTCGAGTTGGCATCGTGCCGAAGGCCGCCCTCACTATAACCAAACTGTTATGGTTGGCGCGCCACGAGCCGGAGTCGTTTGCACGCATTCGTCATATCATGTTACCCCATGATTGGCTTGTCTATAAGCTGACCGGGAAGCGAGCAACCGAACGCAGTGAGGCTTCTGGTACGGCATATTTCTCTCCCTGGCTCTCCACATGGCAGCCAGACTTGCTGGATTTTGTCGACCCCTCGGTCGATTGGCTATCGCGCTTGCCTGATATCGTACCTCCTGGTGAGCCGGTAGGGACGGTACTGCCCTCTGTTGGGGCAGAAATCGGGCTACCACCCGGTATCCCGGTGTCAGGTTTGCATGACAATGCTGCCTCTGCTCTCGGACTCGGAATTCAACCGGGAGATGTGGTTATGTCTCTGGGGACTTCAGGGACCATATTTGCTCTGCATCCTGATCCGGTGAAGGACGAGGCGGCCACCGTAGATGGTAATGCGGATGCTACCGGGCAGTTTCTGCCTCTGGTATGCACACTCAATGCGACTCAGGTGACTGACATGGTTGGTCGACTGCTCAACGTCAATTACCATGAACTGGCTGAGCTCGCATTACAGGAGCCTGTACGACCAGATCGTGCTGTTCTGCTTGCTTATCTTAATGGCGAGCGCAACCCAAATCGGCCATACAGCCGAGGGGTGCTGGCTGGTATACGTTCAGACCTCTCGCGAGGAGAACTGGCACGTGCCGCCTTTGAAGGCGTACTTTGTGGCCTGTACCAGGGGTATAAAGCCCTACAGCGTGTAGGCGTACGCACGGATGGTCGGCTTCTGCTGGTGGGAGGGGGGGCTGCCTCCCCTGCGTATCGCCAGTTTGCTGCTGATATCTTCCAGCGTCCAGTCTATGTGACTGATCTACCCGATGCCTCTGCCTGTGGTGCCGCAGTCGTGGCGGCAGCGGCAGTCCATCATGTGTCGATAATAGATCAGGCGGCGCAATGGGCACCTCCTATGTATATCGCGGCTGAGCCTCGTGATGAGAGGCCAGACGTGCTTCTCGATCGCTATGAAAAAATCATGAAAGGAGAAGAACTCGATGACGCGTAAACGTCAACGTCGACTTCCAGAGGAAACTGGCATATTTCTCGTGCTAGTTATTGTACTCATCGTAATGGGTCTGCTATCGGCACCATTTCGTACCGTTTCAAATAGTTTTACTCTGCTGCTCAACGGCTCTGTAATTGCATTCCTGGCTTTGGGCCAGACTTTTGTGCTTCTTACGGGCGGTATCGATCTGTCAACCGGTGCTAATGTTGCCATGACAGGTGTTCTTGTAGCCCTGCTCATGCAAATGGGTCTTAGTTGGCCGATTGCTGCTCTGCTCACGCTCGCGGTGGGCATGCTATTGGGGGTTATTAATGGTGCACTCATCCACTTTGTGCGTGTCCCAGCCTTTATTGCCACCTTCTCGACGATGGGAGTTGCATCCTCGATTCCTTTGATTATCACTGGAGCCAACTCTATTGCGGTGGTTGATCCCAATTTCGCGCTCGTTGGTCAGGGGTTATTGTTCGGTATCCCCATCCCTGTTGTGCTGCTGTTGGTGGTGGCCGTAATAGCCGGGTTGATGCTTGTCTGGACACGGCTTGGTGTCCACATCTATGCGGTTGGTGGTAACAGCGATGCAGCTCGGTTAGCCGGTATCAGTGTTGGGCGTACCGTGATTGTTGTGTACGCACTGAGTGGGCTCTGTGCCGCCTTTGGTGGCCTGATCTCCACTTCCCGTCTGATGGTTGGTTTTCCTGCAACCGGCCTTGGGAATGAGCTCTTTTTCTCAATAGCCGCAGCAGTGGTTGGTGGAGTCAGCCTCTTTGGTGGCAGTGGCACGGTACTGGGGGCCATGATCGGCGCAGTGCTGGTTGCCAGCGTCAGTGACGGTATGAATGTCATGAATGTCAGCAGTTATTGGCAGCCACTGGTTATCGGCGTCATTATTCTCGCAGGCGTTACACTCGATACCTATCGACGCCGTCTTGCTGGACAAAGCGTGGGCTCCTTGTTCTCGCGTTTATGGACCAGTCCATCCGCAACGAAGGTGGGGGAGCCGCTCCCCGCCAGCGAAACCGAAAGAGTGAGAGAACCCCTCACTTCGAGTAATGCAGAGCAATAACATTGCTGTTTTTGCCTGTCAAAAAGCTATTTAGCAGCCTCTCAATCAAAGAGGTATGGAGGTATATTTGTAATGTTCCGTCGATTTTTATCGCTTGCCTCGTTAGTAGCTGTTGTTGCCCTGGTTACCGGTTGTTCGGCAATAACAACGACCAGCTCTAATAAAAGTGCGAGCAGTAGTGGTGGTACCTCATTACCGGCTAATTGTAAAACATCGCAACCAACTCTTGGCGTGGCCTTACCCAATACTGTCAATCCCTACTACATCGCGATGCGCCAGAGTTTTCTTGACAACGGACAGAAAGCGGGTTTCAAGGTCAATATGGCGATTGCCAATGATAGTGACTCCACCCAGCTTTCGCAAATCGACTCCTTTATCCAGCAGGGCGTATGCGCTGTCGCTTTCAATCCTGTGAACTCCGGACCTGGAGCAGCGGATGTGGCTGCGCTCAACCATGCTGGCATTCCTGTCTTCGTTGTCAATATCATTATCTCTACAGCTACACTGAAGCAGCAGAACGCCTCAATCGTGCAATATGTTGGCCCTGACCAGATTGAGGGTGGCACAGTTATGGCTCAGGCGGTCCTCCATGATCTGGGCAATTCCTCAAAAATCGTCGCGGGCATCGTTGGCGACCCGGATCAGATCCCAACCAATGAGCGTGACCAGGGTTTCAAGGATTATCTGACATCCCATGACCCTAACGCAAAAGCGCTTCCGACCGTGAATAGCCAGGTTGATCCGAACGTGAGCCTCCAGGTGACTACCGATTTGATTCAGGGGAACCCGGATATGAACGTGATCTTCGCTGATACCGGTCCTGGCGTAACTGGCGCGATCCAGGCTATCAAGCAGCTCAACAAGGTTGGTAAGATTTCCCTCTATGGTTTCTGTGCTGCGAATACGCAATTGGATACTACTCTCTATCGAGGATGTGCAGCGCAAGAGCCAGCGCAATATGCTCAGACTATGACACAGAACATAGCGCAGTATATAAAAGGGAAAAAGCTCTCATCACAGATCCTACAACCAGTGAAGGTATTTAGCGAAGGTCAGAAGCCCGGCGCTGGTGAAGTTGGCTAAGGAACCCATGAAGAGGGAAGGAAGTAGATAATAATGGTCTCGTCACTTTCCGCACAACATATTGCCAGGCGCTACGGCCAGAACGTAGTGCTGAACGATATATCGTTCACATTGCAGCGGGGCGAGGTGCACGGCCTGGTTGGTCATAATGGTGCTGGTAAGTCGACATTTCTCAGGATTCTGGCTGGGGCAGGCCAGCCAGACGCCGGAGAGTTACTCCTCGATGGACAGCCGGTAACGCTTTCGAGTCCAACGGTGGCATTGAGCAAGGGAATTGCGGCTGTCTATCAGGAGTTGTCTCTGATTGAGAATCTGACAGTTGCCGAGAATATGTTTCTGGGTGCTGAGATGACAAGCATAGGGCGCTTGCGCAGGGCAGCTATGGAGCGTGAAGCTTCAAACTTGCTCCGGGAATACAGTATCGCTGCTGACCCCAACCAGCGGCTGGGTGACCTGCCGGTCGCCCAGCGTCAGATGATTGAGGTGGTGACTGCTGTACACCGGAATGCACGTTATCTGCTATTGGATGAGCCGACCACGGCGCTGGAAGCTCGACAAATTGAGCAACTTCTGGCTCTCGTACAACGCCTGGTGAGAGAACAGAATCTGGGCGTGCTGCTGATCGATCACAAGCTCGGCGAGATTTTTGCGGTCGCTGATCGCGTGACTGCTCTCGCCGATGGTCAGGTGGTGTTTGATGCTCCTATCAATGAGATACAGCAAGAGGATGTGATTGGTGCTATCGTTGGCACGACACCTGATAATGGGAAGCACGTTGCTTCAGGTATTACTGCTAGCGCACGACCTCTGGTTGTTGATAAAAGCAAGCGTTCGACCAACAGGAGTATCTCGGAAGGGCCAGAAACTCTTATCGTCGAGCATCTTTCTGGGAAGACGCTACGAGATGTGTCGCTGACGGCGCGAGCTGGGAGCGTCCTGGGGATCTACGGGCTGGTCGGGTCGGGCCGGACGCGCTTTCTCCGTTGCCTGGCCGGACTTGAGCAGTTTACGGCTGAGCGTGTTGAGCTATTGGGGAAGCCCTACCAACCAGCGAATCCAGGTTTGGCGATCCGGTCCAGAGTTGGCTATCTCTCTGAGGAGCGTAAGCGAGATGGTTTTGTTCCTCAGATGAACGCGATTATCAACGCTTCGCTCCCCGTGCTCAATCGTTTCAGTAACTTTGGCATCCTGCGTCGCGGACAATTGCAGGAGACGGTCACCAATGTGCTACAGCAGCTCAACATTCATGGTTCACTGGAAGCGCCGATAACGTCACTTTCTGGTGGCAACCAGCAGAAAGCAATATTCGGGCGTCTGATGCTGGAAAATCCTCTCCTGATGCTTCTTGATGAGCCCACGAAGGGAGTCGATATCGGGGCAAAACGCGAGATTTACCAGATTGTGCGCAGTCTGGTAGCCGAGAGAAACCTTGCCGTAATTGTTGTATCGAGTGAGGAAGAGGAGATACTAGATCTGTGTGACGAGGCGGTGATCTTTCATCGTGGGCAGTGCGATGGCACTGTCTACAAGATTGATGAACTTGATGTTGCCAGATTGCGCGAGTTAGTGTGGACGGATCCGGTAACAGCGTGAGGAATGAAGTGGGTTGTGAGCAGAGTACTGTCTTATGACTGCTCTTTGCTCACGGCCATTTCCTGGCATGCAGCAGCGAATCCTTCGTGAAAACTCTACCAGCTCGATTAGAAAGGGTATGCTTTGAGCAACTTTTTATCAGGCATTAAGCTATTTCTAGAACAACAGGAGTAAGAAACATGTTACGCGTGGGCCCTTCTATCATGGCTGCGGATTTGCTCCACCTGGGTGATCAAATCAGGATGATTGAGCGTGGTAGAGCGGATTGGTTACATGTAGATGTGATGGATGGATATTTTGTACCGGGATTCAGCTTTGGTGCAAGTATTGTGACAAAATTGCATCATTTTAGCAAGCTTCCTATCGAGGTACATTTAATGAGTTCCCGCCCTTTGGAGCACATGGATGAGTTTTTTGCCGCCAACTGTCATCTTCTTACCGTCCACATAGAAGCGGCTACCGACTTATATCGTTGTATTTCAATGATGAAACGCCATAATGTACGTGCAGGTGTTGCGTTAAATCCATCGACACCACTTTCTGTGCTCGACGAAATATTACCAGAGCTAGACCAGGTCGTAATTATGACTATCCCGCCTGGATCTATTGGTATGCCGCTCATTGACTCCTGTCTGGCAAAGGCGGGAAAACTTGTACAGATGCTGAGACGCATGAAATTGCATCACGTCCAGGTTATTGTAGATGGCGGGGTAAAAATTCAGAACATCGCAGACATCGCTGCTCTTGGCATTGATGGAGTGGTGTCTGGTAGCGGTATATT
>DATJHM010000068.1:0-26996 GCA_035493895.1 Ktedonobacteraceae bacterium | reverse complement strand
CTGCTCGACCACTTCATCGCTTCGTGGCCCGACGCCCCCGGACATAGATAACCCATGATAGATCGTCGTGATACCGTGTCCTACCAGCTTCTTTTCTAATTCGTAGAAAGCGGTCTCCATGGGGAAACGCGAACCGGGACGCGGCTCTATCTCCTTCTCAATGGCATCGCTATGTGTATCAATAATCCCCGGCACGACGTACATGCCCTGCGCATCGATCGTTTTGTGCGCGGATAGGACGATATCCGTCTGGTCCGCTGGCACGATGGCCTCAATCCGTCCATCGCGGATCAGGGGCGAACCGGCGACGGTTTGATCCGGCAGAACGATGGTGCCACCAGTAATAACAGTCATATTTTTATGCATCTATTTTTTCATCGCTTCATAGAAAAAATTACTTACGACCATGCTTTTGCAAAAAGAAGGCCAGATCATTAAAGTCTGAGAAACATGCTACCAGTTTCTCACGCGGCCAATCCCACCAGGCGATCTCCAGCAACTGCTCGGCAATCTCACGCGGGAAGCGCTCTTTTATGGGGTGAGCGGGAACACCACCGACAATGGTGTATGGTGCAACGTCATGGGTCACGACCGCTCCCGCGCCCACGATCGCGCCCGTGCCAATCGTTCTACCGGGGAGAATCGTCGCACCATGCCCGATCCATACATCGTGACCAATCGTGACCTGGTGCGCTCGACGCCATGCAAAGATTGTCTCATCGTCGGTCTCCGCAAAACCATAGGCTACACGACGATAGGTCGCATGGTGCTGCATGACGCGGCCCATGGGATGGTTGCCGGGATTAATCGTCACATGTGAAGCGATTGAGCAGAATTTTCCGAGCTCGGCATAGTTAATCTCGACGCTATCGCTTGTGTATGTATAATCACCAAGCTTGACTTCAAGAAATGTGCAAGCGCGACCAACCGAAGTCCACCCGCCCAGTTCGCTGGCGCGGACCATGGCCGTTGCGTCGACAAACGGCTGCTCAGATAAAGAATGCTGCCAGACTCGGGCCGCATTATCTTCTGACGACATATGATAGATACCTTTCTTCATCAAAGGATGATATCAGCGAGCATTCAACACCACTTCGATCGATTCACCCAGGATGCGACAGGCATCCTCCCATTGCTCGGGCTCGATGATCAGAGGCGGAGAGAACGTCAATACGAAACCGCTCGATACTTTGAAGCTCAGTCCTCGTGCCAGCGCCTCATAGAGAATAGCCTCCGCACCAGCATTCCACGGCTCATGCGGGCGCTCTGGATGCATAATATCGAGCGAGAAGAGCATGCCCATATGGCGCATTGGTCCGACACACGCGAAACGAGAGGTGTACGCATGTAGTTTTGTGGCAAACGGTTCTTCGAGCCGGGCTGCACGCTCGATCAGACCCTCATCCTCAAGCGTATCGAGGGTTGCCAGTGCCGCCGCTGCCCCTACTGGCGACTTTTCGTGCGTAAAGTGTCCGATAGCGGTATCCTGGGCAATATTCAGTTCATCGCGTGCAAGCAGCGCCGCCAGCGGAAAAACGCCGCCGCCGAGTCCTTTACCCATCACGATCATGTCTGGCTGAATGCCGTAATGCTCAATGGCAAACATCCGACCGGTGCGACCAAGTGCAATCGCCGTTTCATCCACGATCAAAAGAGCGCCGTGCCGATCACAAATCTCGCGCAATGCATGATAATATTCGGGCGGGGGAGCAACCACGTCGGTGTTGCGGATAGTCTCGACAATCACCGCGCCAATCTCGCCCTCTTGCTCGAACACTGTGTCGATATAGTGGGCGCAACTGAGCGAACAGCGTTCGCCGCAATGGAAGACACATTGGCGTGGCAGATACGGCGGAACGTGCAATGCGCCCGGTATAAGCGGTCCCAGGCCCTTGTGGAAGAGCGACTCGCCACTCACCGCAATCGTATCCATCGTGGCCCCGTGAAAGCTGCCCCATAACGAAATCGTCTTATAGCGTCCGGTCGCGCGCCGGGCCAGTTTGAGCGCCATGCTCATCGCCTCAGCTGCGCCAGGAGCAAAGAGCGCCTTCCAGTTATCGTCGCCGGGAGCCAGATGCGCCAGCCGCCGGGCAAGCGCGATGGATGTCTCGTTCGTATAACGACGAGGCGAAAAAGGCAACTGCTGCAACTGCTTGATTACCGCCGCGACGACACGTGGATGCCCATGGCCAAGCTGGTGCACATTATTCCCATGGAAATCGAGAATACGCGCCCCCGAAGCATCCTCAAGATAGACACCTTCGGCAGCGTTCACCACGTTCAGGCAGGGCGTCGAGAGCGATTGATGCAGGAACCAGCGAGCATCTTCTGCGAGCGTCTCACGCGTCGACTCTGGGAGCCGGGTCGACCACGTTTCGCGCGCCGGGGTTATGTTCACATCGCCCTCGGCAACGCGATTATCGCCGTACTGTCTCGCCATCTCTTTCCTCCACTAAACGCCGTTCAATCGCTGTAATACACCTATCCAGTTCATCCAGACTATCGATGACATCGTGTGCACCGGCCTGGAAGAACGTCTCTCTTACCTCACCAATACATCGCTCACGTTCAACCGCGTCCAGCCGGGCAAACGCTTCCTCGGAAAGACCAAGCAGGCTACTCCCGATGACGACCCCGATCGCCCATGCGCCCGCGTTCTTCCCTTCATAGATATCCTGAAGCGTATCGCCGACCTTGACCACGGCTGAGGGCGGATAGATCCCCAATTCCATACAGTTGCGATAGATCATCCAGGGCGCGGGACGGCCAGCGGGCACCTCCGACGATGAAGAGGTCGAGAGCGCCTCGACCTCGATCCCCATCTCCCTTGCAGCAGGTCGCACGGCATTCATCGTCTCCCGCGTATAACCCGTGGTGGACCCGATGCGGATCGAGCGTGCACGCAGACGTTGCAGCGCTTCCACTGCTCCGGGAATCGGCTTTACATAACGAGCCGCAACCGACGGCATATGCTGTTCCAGCTCGGCATTCAACGCGTCGATCGTTTGCTCATTTGCAGGCGCGCCGTGCACGCTCTGCCAGGCGGCCGCCACGCGTTCCATCTCCAGAAGCGCGCGGATATGGTCACGCTTCAGCATCCCCATCGGAGCCCGCACTTCGGCAGCTGATAACGTCACGCCATGGGTTGCGAACAGCTCCGAGAATACCTGGACGGGTGCAAGAGAGCCGAAATCGACCATTGTGCCAGACCAGTCAAAAATTACAGCCTGTATCTTATTGGTAATATTTTTCTTTATCATGCCATTTCCACACTATCAAGCGAATTTGAGCTTCTCTTCCCCGCCCAGAAACAGGCGCTGGACACGAGGAATATTCCGCTTCGTCATCTGCACCAGTATCATATCGGCGATCTTGCCGGGCTCAAGCGATCCGTACTCTCGATCCATGTGCGCGGCCCGCGCCGGATTGAGCGTGACCATGCGTACGGCTTCTGGCAAGGAGACCAGTTGCCGTTGCACAAGCATGAACACGGCATTGAGCATCGAGAGAGGATGGTAATCCGCACATAACATATCAACAACGCCTGCCTGAATGCCTTCAAGCGCACTGAGATTGCCGCCACTGGAGCGTCCACGCACCACATTCGGCGCACCCATACAGACGATCAGCCCCAATTCGTGCGCGCGCCGCGCCGCCTCCATCGTCGTCGGGAACTCGCTCATGCTCACACCGAGCGCGGGCCACTGCTCCACTTTGCTCGCCGTATCGTCATCGTGCGTCGCAATTGCCAGACCGGCTGCTCGCGCCGCGCTCGTCACGCGTTCAATGCGCGCCGCAGCATGAACGAGCTGGCCGCGTTTCAGTTCCAGAAGCTCATCAATCTCCGCTTCACTGCGATTCGTCGTAAACGCAATATAGTCACGGAAAGTCTTTTCCGAAGGATATTGACCCTGACCGGGATTATGATCCATCAGCGAGACCAGATCGGAGGCCCCCTGCGCTATCATTTGCAGAATGATCTCATAGCCGCGTGCACTACTCAGTTCCAGGCGGGTGTGAAGCTTGTGGCGAATGAGGCATTCCTCGCGATCCGTGCGCACGATCTTGCTCAGGTTGATGACCAGTTCGTCCGTGCGCACCCCAAACTCGTCATCGTTCAAGGAGACCGCATGAAATTCGCAGGTAATGCCACTCCCAGCCAGACGATAATCCGCCTCTTGCAGTGCGATGTGCAGATCAAAATGCACATTGGGACGAGGTTCAACAAGCCGCTCAATTGCATCGCAATGCAAATCGATGAGCCCGGGCAGCAAGAAGCTCGCCCCACCATCTATGGCATGAGCGCCAGGAGTGGGCCGCGTCGCCTCTTCTCCCAGATCAAGAATAACGCCATCTTCCACCAGGAGCCAACCATTTTCAAGCACGTGCTCGGGCAAAACCAGCGTCACATGATGTATCAACGTTTGCACAGCTTTTGCTCCTCAGAGACTGAAACCATCATCAGATACGCCTCCTGCCTATCCTTCCAGCTTAAAAATCTCATCGGCCAGTGGCTCCATCACCGCAGTATCATGCGATACCGCAAGAATAGTGACGCCAGCACGTTTTGCTTCACTGATCATCTCAAGCACAATCGACTTTGAAACGGCATCCAGGCTCGCCGTAGGCTCGTCAAGCAATAAGAAGCGTGGGGCCGCAATGAACGCGCGCGCCAGATTCAGACGCTGCTGCTCACCACCGCTGAAGGTCATCGGGCTTGCCTGCCAGCGGCTCTCCTCAATACCAAGGCGCTGCAACCACTGTGCCGCCTGATCCAGTGCCGCCTGACGCTTCATACCGCCACGAATGAGCGGTTCAGCCGTCACATCCAACGCCGGAACACGGGGTAATATCTTGAGGAACTGCGAGCAGTAACCCAGTTCACGAGCACGAAGTTTCATCACCATCGACTCAGGAGCGGTGGCAATATTGACGCGACCAAACTGTTGAGATTCGTACCAGATCGCGCCATCGGTTGTCAAATAGGTACGATAAATACATTTTAAGATCGTCGTTTTGCCTGCCCCACTTTTGCCACCGATCATAAAAAGCTGACCCTTCTGCACGCGAAAAGAAAGGCCCGCAAATGGCTTGAGAACACGGCCATCGATCAGGTGCATGTGGAAATCCTTCTTCATCTCGCTCACTTCCAGGATGGGCCGTGGTTGCTCTGTTGTCTGCATAGTTTTCCCTGCTCTCTCTACAAAGCCGATGATACCAGTAATTGCGTATAGGGATGTTGTGGATCTTCGAGAATTTGGTCGGTCAAACCGCTCTCCACAACCCTCCCGTTTTTCATCACGATCGTGCGCTCCGCCAGCTGTTTAATGACGCCAAGATCGTGCGATACCAGCAACATCGTCATTTGCAGCTCCCAGCGCAACTGCTTGATGAGGTCCAGCACACGCGCCTGCACGGAAAGATCCAGTCCCGTCGTGACCTCGTCTAACAGCAGGACGACGGGACTGCTCGAGAGCGCCTTCGCAATCTGGACGCGCTGGAGCATGCCGCCGCTGAACTTCTTCGGATCGTCGTCGATGCGCTCAGGCAACAGTTCGGTGAGCCGCATCAGCTCCGAGGTGCGCTCGCGAATACGGCCGACATTGCGCCAGTTCGCGAGCAGCAATTTCTCGGCGACATTACCACCCACCGTAAAGTTCATGTTCAAGCCGAGTTCGGGACGCTGGTAGACAATCCCAAGGCGCTCATTGCGAAAGACGCGCCGGGCATATTTATCGAGCGTCAAAAGATTGACCGGTCGGCCCGAGGCGTTTCCCTGGCTATCCATCTCCTGAAAGAGCAGCCCTCCTTCATTGACTGGCAGGCTGAGATTCATAATCTGCATCAGCGTACTTTTGCCGCTGCCGCTCTCGCCAACAATGCCCAGCACCTCGCCTCTGCCCAGCGTAAACGAGACATCGGCACACGCAACCACGGTGCCACAGACGGGACAGCGATTGCTCTGTTCATCGATAAGGACGGAGCAATAGGCGCAACCGGCACCATAGCGTTTCGTCAGACGATCCGCTTTGAGCACCCAGGGCTGAGCGTCCGTCTGCTCCTCGAGAGTGTTTCTTCCATCTTGTAATACTGTCATGCGTCTTATTTCTCCATCGTCTCGGATAGTTCCCTGGCCTGCACACGTTTCTGACAAAAGCTGGTATCTGAACAGAGATACATCCAGCGTCCCTGCGCCTCTGGACCTTTCGGATCAACAAAGACGTGCGTTAAAAAGGTATCATTCGAGCCACAGCGCTCACAGCGTTGCGCTGCATTATGCTCGGTCTTGAAAGGATAATCCTCGAATTGCAGTGGCACGACCGTTGTGTAGGGCGGGATAGCATAGACGCGCTTCTCACGACCAGCCCCAAACAGGTATAGCGTTTCCGCCTGATCAAGCCGTGGCACATCGTAGCGAGGGATCGGTGACGTATCCATCACGTACCGGTTTTCGACGAGGACCGGGTACTGCGACGAAATCTCAACATCGCCTGAACGCACAACGCTCTCGTACATATAGACCCACATGCGCCCATAATCGGCCTCGGCATGCATCTCCGTTGCCCGCTCCACCACCGGCTCAACTGCGCGCAATGCGTCGGCCATCGGCACCTGCAATACCAGAATCTGATCGGCGCGCATCGGCTCTTCAGGGACACGGTGCCGCGTCTGCACCAGCGAAGCCTGCGTCGTATCGGTCGTGAAGCTGATCCCGGTCGTCTTTTCCACGAGGCGGCGGAGATTGACGGCGTTGACGCTATCATCGTCGCCCTGATCGATCACTTTCAGGATATCGCGTGGCTCGACAAGCGACATCGTCACCTGCAAGCCCCCTGTTCCCCATCCTCGTGCGATGGGCAGATCGCGGCTCGCGAAGGGCACCAGATGGCCAGGCAAAGCGACAGCCTTGAGCAGCTTGCGGCGGATCTCGCGTTTTGAATCCTCATCAATAAAGGCAAAATTGTAGAGAAGTTCGCGCTCGTCGGTCGCCTTCTCCTGTCCCTCGACATTCGCAGATGTTGTCGCTATCACTGGCTGGTCAAGCGATTGACGGATCAGATCGTTCAGTCGGTCTTCTTGCATGGTCTCAGCTTCCATCTTCACTCTTCTCCCTCATTCGACGCGGCCGTCTTGAGCAGATCCTGAAGTTTGCTCTCAGCCTGCTGACGCTGTTCAACGGTGGCGGCAAATTGCGCGACCTGATGTTCGCGTGAGCGCTCCAGCACGCTGATATTGGCCTGGAACGTGACATAGTGGGGCAATTTATAGTGGGCTGTGAAGCCGCTTGCCTCGATGCCATCCGTATGCAGCAATACGAACTCCTCATTAGAGGCGGGTCCTTGCGCGCCATGCCCGGAGTTCTCTTTCGCCACACTCAGCACGCGGTCCAGCATGGACATGCTCATCACTTTCACTTCGCAGTGGCCAAAACCAAAGCCATAGCCCAGACCGAATTTCGGCGGCGTAGCCTCGCGTTTTTGCGCAGCATCCTGTTCATCTTCCGCCGCCTCCACACGCGAGACCATCTCGCACTCCGTCGCCAGAATCTCGCCGATCTCAACGGGTTCCCCGGTCAGAGGATGGGCCACTTCAATGGGCAGATAGCCATAGCGCAATTCCCCGAGCGTCGGGTGCACATCGCCATAGCCACGGACACTGCTATAGGCAAACGTCATCAGGCTGCCCGCATCGGCCTGAGAGAGCACCTGTAAACGTGCGCTGCGAGGAGCCGGGAAGGTCAGGGCCCTGCGCGTAATATCGTATGGCTCAGCGTCCGCCTCCGCGCGATCTTGCGCTGGCGGTTCCGCGAGTATCCCCTGGGCGCGCATGCTCTCGATCACCTTCGGGAAAATCTGTACCTCATCAGGCACCTCTTCGATCAACTTCTCGATCTCGGCCAGACGTTCCTGCGCCGATTCGCTCGATTCTGTACGCAATAACGTATTGAGTAAGCGCAGATTATAATCGCGCGTCGGACCCAGCATCTGGCCGCCGGGAATATCTTTAAAGGTCGCGGAGATACGGCGCAAGGTGCGCATCCGTACGCCTTCAGTGGGCAACGAATAATCAACGCGTGCAATCGTTGAACGGTAGGCGCGCAACAGGAAACTCGCCTCCAGCGCGTCCCCTTCACTCTGTTTCAACGCCAAAGCCGCCAATTCGGGAGCATAGATCGCGCCCTCGCCCATCGCCCGATCCACCGCCAGACGCATCTGATCCTGAATTTGCCGGACACTGATCGGCTCACTTCCACCTTTGAGCCGGAAGTAATCGACTAACTGCTCTGCGTTCAGAACAGCTTTTGTGCCTCCTTTAACAGCAACATATGCCATAGTAACAGTACCCTCTTCTCTCTCCCTGGCTATTATCTCGTTTCAGCACGCAGCTGAATCTTCGTCGTACGCGGCAAACCCACACAGCGTCCAGCCCCATCAATGAGGTAGACGTCTATGCCTAATGGATAACTCTTGCGGGCAAAAAGAATGGCCTCGAGCGTTGACACCTGTAGTCCAGCAACGGAAATGGTGCTGACGTCCTGAATGCCAGGACCGCGCAGTTCCAATGTGATGCCATCTTCGTGTGCCTCAGACAGATCATCAGCAAGCTGTTCGACGCAGAAGAATGCCGTCGTACTCAGTTCGGGCTCAAGCAACGTCCCCACACTCAATTGCGCAAACAACGCACTGTTTCCCCCATCGCAGAAGAACGCAAAGGACGCCTGCTCAGGATTCGCCAGCGTAGAGCCGCTTCTCAGCATCGTCCAGCGCACCGCTGCCTCCTCGCGCGCGAACCATTGGCCGTTTGTGCCCATCACAAATGTCGTCTCTCGATCGAGCAACGTCAATAATGCGCCCAGTGCGTGAAGATTGATCGCAGTATTGCGTTCGGAATAGGAGGGGGCCTCCCCCCAAAATTGTGGGGACTCCAACTGCTTGATCTTGCCGGGACGTGCCAGGGCATCGAGGAGCAAACGGAAGGTCAGCGTGCTGTAAAGCGTCTGCGTCCCTTGACTGGTGCCAATCATGTTACATCCTCTCAAATTCTACTTTGGTCGTGGCTACGAGGGCCTGCTCTTTTTGATTGCGTGCGCTGATCTCCCGATCCAACGCGGTCAGTTCCCGTGTCAACCAGTCAGCCACCTCGCCGCCCTTGCGCAGAGCCGCGTCAACCAGCGCATTGCCCATCGCGTGGCGGGGACTATCGCCGATGATCATGCCGAAGCCAAACTGCTCATCGAGCTCTAATTTGACCTCGGTCACCAGGACCTCCCCGGCATGGAAGAGACTGTTTGCCACCGTCTCGCGCACACGCAACATGACCAATCCTCGCCGCGGCCCACTCAATATTTTCACCTGCCCTGACCCGTAACGCTCTAACACCGTAGAAGCGAGTCGGCAAACCTGTTCCTCGGAACTGTTTGCCAGTACGTGATAATGATTCATCCTGTTCTTTTCTTTCCAGCCCCCGGCACAGATAAACCGCGCCTCTACGGGGATTTTACGCCGATCATGTGCTGGCGTAAGGGACAGAGATATGCTCCGTCCGTCCCTCATGCCAGCACATAACGCTGCTCTAGCCTGCAACCTTTTGCAGGTCAATGTTCATCTCTTTAGCCATTTGACGAATACCGTTGTAAAGGCTGTCGTCACCAGGACCAAAGCCACCAGCACCAATCGCATTCGCGGCCGCAGTATTGTCATTCAGCGCCATGAGTGCCTGCTGGATAGAGGTGATATCGCTCTTGCTGAGGCCACTACGCACGGCCATAGGATCTTCCGGGATCGGAGCACTTTTCTGAATGATGCTCAGATCGCTGGCTTTGAATTTTCCCTCTTGCAAGAGCTGATTATACGTATCGCTCGCCACTGCGCCCGCATCGACTTTGCCACTCAGTACCGCCAGCAGCGACGCATCATGCGAACCGATATATGAACCCTTCACATCCGTATCTGGATTAAGGCCAGCCTGCGTCATCATGTAGCGAGGCTCAAGGTTGCCACTGGTAGAGGCAGGATCAACGAACGAGAACGTTTTTCCTTTGAGATCCTTCACCGTCTTGATACCGGTCTTTGGCGTGGTAATCAGATAGCTCTGATAGGAAGCCTCTTTGGTTCCCTCGGCCAGTGCGAGCGCAATCGCCTGGACGCCACCTTTTTGCGAAGCCAGTACATAGCTCAGAGGACCAAAATTCGCCAGATCCGCCTTCTGGTTTGACATCGCCGTGATGACTGAAGTATAGTTCGTTCCTACAAACACATCAACGGGCTTACAGATCTGCTTCGAGAGCGCGGTGGCGAATGGCTGCGTCTCACCGATGATGCTCGTCTGGCTCTCCGCAGGGATAACGCCAACGGTAAGCTTGCTCAGGCTGATTGGATGGGGACAATTGGCGGCACTGGCCGTGTTTGTTGTTGTGTTACTACTCGTGCTGCTCCCACAGGCGGATACGAGGATCATGATTGATACAAATAATGCACCAAATAACAGAAATTTTTTAGACTGAGGCTTCTTGCCTGACATGATGAAGCTCCTTTGTAAGTAAAGAAAATAACGTGAATAAAAAACTATCTCTCAAAACTGGAACGCTACATTACCCGTGAGCGCACAAAATCACTGACGCGATCCAGAGCAGCAACGGTTATTACCAGCGTGAGCAGAATAACCGAAACATTCGAATAATTCAGGAGCGAGAGATTCTGGTCCAGAAGGAAACCGATTCCGCCACCACCTACAAACGCCACGACCGTAGAGTCGCGCGTATTCGATTCCCAGTAGTAAATGGAGGAACTGACCAGCAGCGGAAAAACCTGTGGGACCACGCCCCAGCGAAAACGTTGGATGCCGTTCGCACCTGACGCGCTCAATGCCTCAATAGGCTGCGGTTGTACCGATTCGATCGCCTCCGCATATAATTTCGTAAGTGTTGAAATAGTGTGCAAACCTAATCCCAGCGCCCCTGGCACCGGGCCTAAACCGACAAATGTGATAAAGAGCAATGCGAGCACCAGTGCAGGAATAGCTCTAATCGTGTTGACAAAGAGTCGCACGATCGTATAGATCACCGGATGTGGTGTCGTATTCCTGGCTGCCAGCATGCTTAATGGGATAGCTCCGACAATGCCGATACAGGTAGCAACGATGGCCGTTTGTACCGTCAGTAGCATCGGTTGGATTACTGAGCCAAAATAGTTCCAACTGGGTGGCACCATCGTACGCAAAAGACCAGCACCAGACTGACTGGTTGCGATCTCCGAAAAGATCCCGAAATCCAGCCCTTCGATGCTAAATCCCCACCACAAGAAGAGTACCAGCAACGAGAGTATGGAGATGTAACTCCTCCTGAACGCCAGACAGAACAGGACAATCGCGAGCAGCGCACTCCCGAGCAGGTTGAAGTCCAGCGCGGCTATCGTGTAGGAGAACGTACCCAGATCGATACCCTTGAGCGGACCCAGCGGGATAGCGCCGGAGAAAAAGTACAGGGCCACCAGCAGTAACACCACTAGCGAAACAATGCTACTGGTATTCAATGCTTCTCCGGGCTTCTTCAACGCTTTGGGGACCATGATGACCATGCCCGCCACCAGGATAATCAGCGCGACCGCGACATTGACATTGAACGTGATCGTCCAGTGCACAGAAACAGCCCCGGCATCGATCACACGCGCAAATAGAAGCACCGCAGCGATGGCGATCACCAGCGCAATCAGCTCAAGAGGCCAGTGGAAAGAGCCGAAGGGCTTCGCCAGATCCGGCGGCGGTTTGCGTAACCACGTAATCTTCGTCTGAGCACGCTCCCTGCTATTCGTGGCTAGCCCTCCTTTCACGTCCTCGATAATCAGTCCCTGTGTTTTTTCAGTTGACACGTCTTTTCTCCTCGCAGTTGGCAGCGTCGTATCTCTAGCGCTATGCAGCCAGGATAGGAATAGGTTCATTGCGACATATATCCCATTAGTTGCTCGGTTGGGCTACGGCGGCTTCATAGCGCGAACGCGTGGCGAGATTGGCACCACGATAAATTTCCTGCAAGATCGCGTCTGTCAGCAACGCAGGTGAACCATCATAGAGGATGCGTCCCTGCGCAATACCAATGATGCGGTCGGCAAATTGTTTCGCCGTCTCAATATCATGAATATTGACGAGCGTTGCAACACCCAGCTCTTTCGCGGTCTTGCGCAAATCGCCCATGACGCTCCAGGAAAGCTCCGGGTCCAGACTCGCGACGGGCTCATCGGCCAGCAGGATAAGCGGGTCCTGCGCAATCGCACGCGCAATCGCCACACGCTGCTTTTCACCGCCAGATAAACGATCGGATCGATAGCTCGCACGCGGCAACATATTGACGCGACCCAGACATTCCAGGGCCTTCTCGCGATGCGTACGATCAAAATAGCCAAGCAGTGAGGAAAAACTGTTTATGTAGCCAAGACGTCCTGTCAGGACGTTGTCCACGACGGAGAGGCGATCTACCAGGTTAAACTCCTGGAAAATGAAACCGATCTTTCTACGCAATGAGAGCGTTTCTTTCTCATTCAGACGCGTAATATCTGTCTTTTGAATGTGTATGCTCCCTCGCGTGGCCGGGATCAAGCCATTAATGCAGCGCAACAGCGTCGATTTACCAGCTCCACTGCGTCCAATGATGCAAATGAACTCTCCCTCGCCTACGGTAAAACTTACCTCTTTCAGTGCTTCATAACCATTTGGGTATATCTTAGAGAGACCATTGACTTCAAGGATTGTCGAACTACTCAATGTTTGTTTTCCTATTTCCTTCTGTCATGCAACTCTATTCATGACACTACTGAATAGCCTGTGCGACCACAATGCTTTTCGCTATTTCTCTATCATCTCTTCGCTATACGTTACAATAGTATTTATCCAGACCTTTTTGCTATTACTCTATAGCACGTTCTCACCTGCGACAAAGGCGATCAAGACCACAGTGTCAAACTCCGTTTCGCCGAAGATACGCACGAAGAGGATTGCGTAAAGCTTTGCGCACTTCAATTTTGCCCTATGTTCCCCCTTCAAGTCAATGAAGAGAAGAATAAATTCTTGTAAAATTTCAATTTAACATAGCTTTTATAATGCTACTGCATCCCGCATTTTTGTCTATGGTAGACTTTCTAGCGGGAAAGCGGTGGTCAACAATCGGGGGTGAAAACATGTTATAATAGCACGCATGAATCAGAGCTACCCTATCAGGAAGCAGGATACCCTTGTCTTCGCGACCAGCCCGGGCATACGGCGAGATCTGGCCCAATTAGATGATGCCGCGCGACAATTACAGGATCATTTAGGCTCACTATTGGGAATGAGCGTCCGGGTCATGCTTGGCGAGAACTACGAGGAGATCCTTGCAGGGCTGGAAAGCGGTCAGATTGATTTCGCGAAGCTTGGTCCCTATGCATTTGCGCAGGCACAGGCCCGTTTTGGTGCACGTGCTCTGGTGAAGCCGGTCGATGCCATCCCGGATGACGCCCATCCCTATCCCTATCGCAGCATTATTTTTACGCGGGCTGACAGCGGCATCACGCATCTCACACAGCTCAAAAAGCAAAAATTCGGCTTCGTCGATCAGCACTCCACCACCGGTTATTTAATCGCCACCTTTCTCCTGGGACAGGCGGGGCTCGATCCTTCGCTCGATATAGAGCCGGTCTTTCTCCTCAGTCATCCCGCCGTCGCCAGAGCGGTGATCGCAGGCGAGGTGGCGGCGGGCGCGATCATGGAAGAAGAGTTTATGCATACGTCGGCTGAGGCTGGTCCTTCGGCGTTACGCCTCCTGGCCATGTCCCCTCTGCTGTCCAGGGGACCGATCGTTGTGCGTCCAAATCTGCCTCGGCATATTGAACGCAAATTGCAGCTTGTCCTGGAGCAGATCCATCAATCGCCGCTCGACGCGCTACACCTGCTGAAGCTGCCAACACAGCACTTTGTGACGGCGATCCCAAGGGAGCGATCGCTCAAAACGGTCGCCGAACTTGCCGGGGTGAGCTACGCCACGGTTTCGCGCGCCATCAGCGGTCGTGGTCGGATCTCGCCTGCAACCACTGAGCGCATTCTCAAATTAGTGGAAGAGCTGGGCTATCGTCCAAATGCGGATGCGCGTAGCCTCCATAAAACGAGGGGCGAATTAATTGGCCTGCTACTCCCTTCCCTCCAGTATCCCAATCTGGACGATATTATCAAAGGGGTACAGGAGGTGCTCAACGAGGTGCCTATGCAATTGCTGATCTGCCCTGCCGGTCCGGGGGAGCAGCAAAAAGCGTATTTTGAGATGTTCTCCAATAGCCGTTTTGAGGGGATCTTGCTCACGCAACGCAATACGCTCGATCCCACGGCGTTAGAAGTGCTCGTACGCAATGGTCGCCCCTATATGCTATTAGAGCAGACGCTTCTGGATGAGGGACTCAAGACGGCTCGCGAGTGGTTTGTGCAGCGGGGATATCAACAGGTCGGGCTGATTGCCGGTCCTGATTCGCTGCTCGAACCGGCCGCTGTCCAACAGGCCGGTAAAAAGTTGAGCGGGACACCGTTTCACTATCGCGAGATTTCCTCCAATCCTGACTCCTGGTATGCTCTCCTCTCGCCACAACAAACGGATATGCTCGCTGCATTTCTTTGCACAGATGATCGAACGGCACTTCGTCTTCGCGATATGCTTACGACATCAGGCGTACCTGTGCCCGTTCTGGGTATCGGAAATAGTCCGCTCGCCTGTTGGGCAGGATTACCCAGTCTGGCATTTGATGGGAAACAACTGGGTCGTAGCGCTACTCTGCGCCTCCTGAAGATGCTCAATGTCCCGGCTCCCCTGCAAAATGAGGAGGTATCTTTCCGCGTTGAGACAAACTCTTCCTCCCTCTAACCGGAGATTGTGATCGTTTTGTGATCCCTTCTCTCACTACCGGTATGCTATCCTACTAATATATCGTTTTACGACATATTAGTAGGATAGCAGTTGAGACACATTTTTGTGTCCGTCAACGTATAATGGCTAGTTGTACTGTCTTGATCAAACGAAGAATTGTGAGCGAGAAAGAAGGTAAGACCATGACAGGTTATACAGTAAGCGCGCTCGCACTTGATCAGCGAGCGCCAGCAGCACGTTTTGCACTGGCTGTCTCAGTCTTTGACAGCAATAGATTGGGCGTTCCCAATCTGAGAGAGGGTAATTTCACTGTATATAACCTCATGAGTGAAGCACGCTTCAGTATTACCGAGGTACAAAATACCACGGTGCCGGGTTTCTATCGCCTCTTCTTGAGGGCAGATCCGGTCATACAGACAGGTGAATGCGCGCTTGCTCTGGTTGTAACTGGAGGCCAGCATGTAGTAGGACGTGTCCCTGAGATTCCTGACAACGGACATGTTCTCGTCAAAGTAAGGATCTATTAGCGCTGGAAGGAGCCGGTACAGGACAAATGTTTTTGGTACGCCTGTAGATAGTGCTGTCTGGAAATGTCGTAAAAGGGGTGAATTTTCATGGCAAATCACGCTTTCGCCAGATCTCCTCTCCTTGCCGGTCTTCGAGGCAGGGTGTTGGGAGAATTCTTTGGGACGATGGTTCTCATACTTTTTGGTGACGGTTGTGTCGCATCCTTAGTCTTCTTTACGAACTTTGTTCCGCTCAACTGGATGGTAATTGCCTGGGGATGGGGTATCGCCGTTGCGCTTGCTGTTTACGTTGTAGGTGCGTTGAGCGGTGCACACATTAATCCTGCGGTGACCCTTGCTTTTGCGGTACGGGGGAAGTTTCCCTGGAAAGAGGTCATTCCCTACTGGATCGCTCAGGTTGCCGGGGCATTTGTTGCGGCCGCCATCCTTTTCTTTGTCTATCAGGGAGCCCTGATAAACTACGAAACTGTCAACCATATCACGCGTAACGTCTTCGGTTCCCCCAATAACCCGATCAATGCCGGGGTTGTGTGGTTTACCTATAGCAAACCGTTCGTGGGCACGTTTGGCGCGTTCTGCGATGAGTTCTTAGGAACTGCTCTGCTCGTCGGCGTTATCTTCGCCATTGTTGATGCACGCAATCAGCCAATTCAGAACAACCTCACGCCTTTTCTCATCGGCGTGGTCGTCGTAGGCATTGGTCTCTCCTTTGGGCTCAACACAGGATATGCCATCAATCCCGCCCGCGATTTTGGCCCACGTCTGTTCTGCTTCTTCGCTGGCTGGGGACAGGTGGCGATCCCTGGCCCCAACAATTACTTCTGGATCCCCATTGTCGCCCCTCTTGCGGGCGGAGTTACAGGCGGTTTGATCTACGATCTGCTCATTCACAGAGCCCTGGAACATCAAGCG
Organism: Ktedonobacteraceae bacterium; assembly: GCA_035493895.1. Taxonomy (GTDB): domain Bacteria; phylum Chloroflexota; class Ktedonobacteria; order Ktedonobacterales; family Ktedonobacteraceae; genus DATJHM01. Next base: position 10,679 of record DATJHM010000068.1, on the reverse strand, counting down.
CTTCCCCCTCCTGCCGGAGAAGCTGGCATTCCCTTACGCGAGGCTCCTGGAGACGATTAGTCACTCTACCAAACAAGGGAGCAGCAAAACTGCTCCCTGCCCATCATGCGTCTCCGCTTCACAAACCCGCCCATTTCCCACAAGCAATCTCTTGACTCCCGTTCCTTTCTTCTGTATACTTAACCTATAGGTTAAGTATACAGAAGAAAGGAAATGATCATGGCAACAATTGTCAAAGAACTCACGATCGCAGCAAGTCCTGAGCGCGTCTACAACGCCCTGACGCAGCACGATGAGATCGCACACTGGTGGACCAACGAGCTCAGTATCAGGCCAGAGGTGGGCTCACTGGCTGACTTCCATTTTCAACAGTGGGGGGCGGGTACCCTTCAGTTTGAGATCGTCAAGCTACATGCCGCGGAGAAAGTGGGCTGGAAATCCAGAAAAGGTCCCCCGCAATGGGCAGGGACGAGCGTCTCCTGGCAACTCACGCCGGTCCAGAGCGGGACACAGCTGGTCTTCACGCACGATGGATTTGCCCAGGCTGGTCCGGTCTATGAACAGACGGGCCGGAATTGGGAATACTTCCTGGGCAGCCTGCAAGCCTACCTGGAAACGGGCAAAGGTACCCCCGGGGCACCTCTCTACAAATAGGGGGACTGCGCTACCCCTTCTCACTTTTGTTGGAGGGACAAGGCCATATCGATGGCAGACGTAAGCTCTTGAAAGGTGAAGGGCTTTTCCACAAAGGTGGCACGAGGAGCCATATGCAGCGCACGAGAGATCTCATGTGGGCCAGCAGCACTACAAAAGATGATCGGAAGCGATTGTGTATGAGAATGAGAGAGCAGAGAATGGATGACCTCTACCCCGCTGATGTCTGGTAAGTGCAGGTCGAGCACGAGGACATCAATAGGCAAAGAAGACAATGTATTTGCTCTTGGCACATAACCAGGGAGGACAGGTTGCGCTAACAGGGCACGCAAACACTCATTAGGATGTTGATAGACCGTCACCTCGTGACCGGCATAGTGCAACATCATAACGCAGAGTTTCGCAATACGAACATTATCTTCCAGCAGACCGATCTGAGCCATACTAAAGCGTTCCTTGCATGCCTATGAGTACTTCGTCCAAATTGTAAAGTCTGAGCATGCCTCCTGTCAAGGTTTGTTTGCATCTAAAACGCTTCTCAGGCACTTTCAATCGACTCGACGCTGGCACGGCGATGCTGTACAATCTAAAGAAGCATCGTGCAAATACACAAAAACGTCTGGAATATTTGATGAGCGAAGATAATATGACAAGAAGGCCCCCGATAAGTGTTGTACGCTTTGGCATGGGGAAAGAGATACAGCTGTACGAAAAAGAGCTGCTGGTGACGAGCCAGGAGGAAGATCAGGATATCCAGATTCAACTGGAGGCGATTAAATGCCTGACGTTGATTCCGGGCGATCCCAATCCATCCAAACTTGTGCTCATGGCCGATCTGGACGACGATACCACGATTATCGTGGCTGAGGGGATGTCCAATGCTCGCGATTTTCGGGCCATGATCCCCCTCATACTCAAACAGCAACCTGAAATTCAGCTCGATCCCCCCGATATGGCTGAGCAATTGCGTCAGGCGCTGAATACGCGCCGGGCCTGGACACTCACCTGTTATGGGACGTTCCTGCTGGTCTGTATTCTTCTGTATGCACTCTATTTGCTTGTAGCATTCTTGGGATCACACCACCTCTAGAGGCCCTCCCAGGCGCAGACAAGCCGCGCCTCTACGGGTTATTTATTTTTATGCTTGCGAACGAATCTGGCTGGAGACCTGTCCCAAATCAGGGGTCTCAACCTTCTTTGTTTGTGGTGATCACAGGTGGGGATCATCACAGCAGTCTTTCTTCTCAGGGAATGGGGAGAAACTGGAGAGAATAAGAGGGATATTATGGCAAAAACAGATAAAGCCCCGGCATTTGTTCGTGTTGGAAATGCGCTGACGATGACGCTGATGCGCGCTGGCGTGAAGATGGGCTCCGCGCGCTACCCGATGTACTTGCTCACGGTGCGAGGACGCAAAAGCGGGGAGCCCCGTACGCTCCCAATCGTGATTCTTGAGCGCGATGGGATGCGCTATCTGAACTCGCCGTACGGCATGGTGAACTGGGTACGCAATTTGCAGGTGGCGGGGGAGGCAGTGCTCACACGGGGCGGTCGTTCTGAAACGGTCGCAGCACGAGAATTACCTCAAGGCGAGGCGGCTCTGGTGTTGCAGAAAGAGGTCAGGGACGGCCATCCCTTCGCTCGCTATATTGGCGTCACCGCAAACTCTTCATTTGAGGAGTTTGAGCACGCCGTAGTCACTCACCCGATATTTGTGCTGGAAACAAAATAGCGCAGGTGCAACAATGGAAGAGTCATTTGAAACCTACCGAACCTATCTCTTTGCCATCGCCTACCGTATGCTCGGTAGCGCGATGGATGCCGAGGATATGGTGCAGGAGACCTATCTACGCTACCAGACCACACCGCCTAAGGATGTCGTTCGCTCGCTCAAAGCATATCTCACCACGATCCTCACGCGCCTGTGTATGGATCAACTCCAGCTTGCGCGCAGAAAGCGAGAATTGTACGTTGGCCCCTGGTTGCCGGAACCGATTCTCACGACCGAGGAGGCTCCCGCCACGAGCGACCCGGAAAAGCGCGTAGACACGGAGGAATCGATCTCGCTGGCGTTCCTGGTCTTGCTGGAGGAGCTTCAACCGTTCGAGCGAGCAGTTTTTCTGTTACGCGAAGTCTTTGAGTACGAGTTTGCCGAGATTGCGACGATACTCCAGAAGAGCGAAGCCGCCTGTCGCCGCTCGTTCAGCCGCGCAAAAATCCATCTCCGTGAGCGTCGACCACGCTTCTCAGCCTCGCGCGAGACGCACCAACAGCTCCTCAGCGGGTATATTCAGGCCGTTGAGACTGGTGAGATGAAGACACTGATGAGCCTGCTCTCCGAGGACGTGGTTCTGTGGACAGATGGCGGCGGGAAAACGAAAACGGCTGCGTTCCGTCCGATTATCGGACGCGATGCGGTGGCACGCATGAGCCTGGGTTCGAAGCGCTTCTGGCCGGAGAATCCGCGTATAGAGACGGCTGAAGTCAATGGGCAGCCAGCTGCGATTGTGCGCGATGGAGAACAGGCGTTCGCTGTGCTGACTGTCGATGTGGAGGCAGAGCATATTCAGATCATTCGGATTATTGTCAATCCAGAAAAGCTCGCTCATGTTTGAAGAAAGATAAGAGAAAATCGTTACTGCGACCTCTTGACATCCTGTCAGTGTGGTGACACATTCCCCCAGGCTGTGAGCAGGCTCATGTTTGCCACGAAGTCTGGCTGCTGCATCTCGCTCTGTGCCTGCTGGCAGAGCTCTTCGTAGTCTTCAGGCACGTGTGCCCATTTGCGTAAAAAAGGCACCATCGTTCGCATACCGAATTTGAGATTCTCAAAAAAGTATTGCCATTCGGGGGTTCCAACGCGATAATGCAAGTGATAGGTGTGCGTGTGGACATCGTGCAATCCATGCAACTCGAGCAAACGCACCAGTTCGCTGGTCACGCCCTCACCGGTTGAAGTAAAGAAGTAGCCTGCCCGATGGGCGGCCTGTAACGAAAGTGCAGAATGACGCGTGAGGGCTGGACTCGCACTCACCCACCAGCTCGGTTCGGTGACACGCACTACGCCCCCCTCGCGAACCATACGCTGATACTCTTGCAGGAGTTTGGGCCAGTCCCAGGTACGCAACCAGCTTGACGCAGAACGATGATTGACCAGATCGAAGGAATGATCGGGAAATTCGAGCATACGCAAGGCATCCATGACATGAAACTCCACACGGTCACTCACACCTGCCGCTTCCGCTTGAGCGCGTGCATACTCGACAAACGTACGACTGACATCGATACCGACCAGTCTGGTGCAGGTTGGCGTCGTTTTCGCGAGCTCAATGAGCCAACCTCCGGTCCCGCAAGCCACGTCAAGCACATGCGGAAAGACGGTCGGATCTGGCTGCTCTGATAGCACTCCCTCCATGCCGACGGTGAACATCTGATCCAGGACCTGTAGGCGGCTCAGTTCTTCCTGGCTCGCGCGATCCTGCACAAAGTAGGTGCTTGGTTGCTCTCGTCCCGGCTTTGATGGAATAGACATGTTCTACGCCGCCTCCTTGTTTTCCTTTCTGTTAGCGTATTCTGCCCTTATATTGCTAGTATACCCGCTTAGTACATTTCTGTCGAGCATCTCCTCTGCTGCTTTCTAAACCGGTGGGGGCGAGTTCATCGCCCCCGTTCGTATTGCTCCCCAGGCCAGTAAGTACATTCAAGGATCAAACGCGGAATGTACTTAGGGACGCCATTGCGTGCCTCCATGGCGTCCGCGAACTCCCTCGATCCCGCTTGCTCTTCAGACGAGGCATGCTACCTTTTTGCTTGCCACAGAAAACGTGTACAACGAACTTTGACTGAGCACCACTGGCCTTGATAGATAAGCCAGTGCACAAGGCCGATCAAATAGGATCGTTCAATGAAGACGGTCAGGTCACTACGAGGTTGTGCTGTTCGGAGGCGCTGCACGGGGGCGGCGTTTTCTGCCGCGCATGCTGAAGCGGAGGAGACCGGCGAAGAAGGCGAGGATGATGAGAAATGGGACGATGCGTTCGGGTGCGATGCCACCGCTGGTTCCTGGATAGAGATAGACGGTACCGGCAACCGCGAAGAGCTGGGCGTCGTTGTCGCCTCCCAGCGCGAGCGTTTTTATGGGCTGATTGGCGGGAAGCCCTTTCGCAATCAATCCCCAGTTCTGACCACCATCAGTACTGCTCAATGCGCCTGCATCGGTTGCCAGATAGAGCGTTTTCAACGAAGAGTTGCGCACGTCTATCAAGATCGCGTGGACAGCTGTACCGGAAAGAGGAACCTGACCACGCGTCCAGTGCGCGCCGGTATCTTGCGATAAAAAGAAGCCCCGGCTGGTTCCCAGGTAGATCAGATTGGCCTGACCACCCACGAGGCTAGCGGGCAGAATAGTGTTGATAGCAATGCCAGACGGCAGGCCAGTATTCAGGGAATGCCATGTGCGACTCTGATTATCCAGACGATACACACCGGCAGACTCCACACACCAGATATGCCCGGCGTCCGTATCCACGACGAGGTCATTGATTGGCTGGGAGGGCAGGCCGCTACCAGCAGGAGTCCAGGAGCGACCATTGTTGGTCGTGACCAGGACGCCATGTTGCGCGGTACCGACGTATATGGTGGACAAATGGTTCACGGAGAAGTCGAGTGCGGTATAGCGATCTGCGGGCAAGCCGGATACCGCTTGCCAGGAGTTGACCGCAGAGGAGCTGACGAAAAGCCCCTTGTCGGTTGCTGCGTACAACTGTTGTCCATTGAGTGAGGTAGCCAGCTGGTGGATAGGATCGGGTAAAGGCAGGCCCGAACTATGCTCGGACCAGTGTTGGCCAGAATCGGTGCTGACAAAGACGTGGCCTTGCTCATTTGCAGCATAAATCGTTGTGGGCGTACCGGCCCGTACAGCGAGCGTTTGCATTTGCGTGTTCGTCAGACCGCTGGCCTGCCAGTTGCCGCCACCTAAAACGCCCGCAGATGGGCCACAGGCTGAGAGGCAACAGAGCAACAGGAGAAGCGCGACCAGCAGGCCCACAAAGCACGCCTGTTTTTGTTTCCAGTGGCCGTGAGAGACAATTTTTGCGAGGGACACGATAGATATAATTCCTTTTGTTCCCTCGTAGGGGCGGGGTTTATCTCCGCCTCTACAAAGGAATGGATGGTTAACGACGAATGACTCTGCGCATGTAAATGACTGTCTCTTCCACCTCGTAGCCTTTTTTCAGCCGCTTCACCGATTTCTCCTTTTGCGGAAAAAGAATATCTTTCATGCCATTCAAAGCAGGTAGCGACTGGTCAACTGCGTCCGATGGCTTCGAGAGCATCGCCACTACGCCCCGACGCAGCAGTTCGATACCAAGTCCTAGAGCGACCGCGCCGACGCTGGCCGCAACCCCACGGGGTACCGGAGAGCTATATAAAACAGCGGGTAGACGCGATGGAGATGGCACAAGGCTGGTCGACGGGACAGTTAAATCGGCGCCGCACTGATGACAAAAGACATCATCAGCGCTATATTCAGCACGACAGTGATCACATTGCATAATACTCACACTCCTCCGTGAGGCTAAACATCTTTACGAATGAATTCAGGTCCCCTCTCACTGATGGAGAGGAGAGAACGCATAGCAAGATGATACTACTTTTTCGTTCGTTTCTCTAAGATTTCAGCAATTGCGGCTATGGCAATAGTATTTTCTTCGATCGTGTTATAAAAGTACGGCGAAATGCGTAAGAGACCCGGGCGTGAGTCTACAATAATACCACGGGTAGCCAGTTCTTTGACAATATCCTGTGGCTGTTCCAGTTCCAGCATCACAATAGAGCTTCTCAATTCGGGCTCCTGAGGAGCACGAACCGTCCACCCATGTTCACGCGCCTGCGCAATCAGGTCATTTGTCAGAAATCGTGTGCGCTCACAGATACTTTCTACGCTTACTTCTTGTACGATATCCAGGCCCCCATTGGCGGCATAAATCGCTGCCATCGCGGGAGTACCCATTTCTATACGTGTAGCATCAGCACGATAGTCAAACGCTTGCACGTCAAACTGAAATTGTTCGCGATGACCAAACCAGCCCGCAATCGTCGGTTCCAGGGCTGGAATGAGCCCCTCGCGAATATAGACAAAAGCGACTCCAGGGCCACCCATGAGCCACTTTAACGAGCCAGTCACCAGCACATCGATATCCTGCGTGACCACATTGAGCGGGATCTGGCCGGTGCCCTGGTAATCATCTACCAGGAGATAGGCACCATTGCGGTGAGCAATGTCAGCAACGGCGCGTATATCCTGAATATACCCACTGGTAAAAAAGACGCGTGAAGTAGCGACAAGAGCCGTCTTGCTATCTACCACCGCATCGAAGAGATCAGGCGATGTGTAGATGTGATCAGGGCTCTGCACAAAACGACACTGGACGCCCAGACGCTGCTTCACCAACCATTGATAGGTCAGCGTCGGAAAATCCATATCAGCCATCACCACAGTATCGCGCACGCTATAATCCAGGGCCGAGGCAATACTGCTCAGAGCGGTTGAAACATTGGGAGCAATGGCAACTTCGTGAAGCTGCGCGCCAATGAGATTAGCAAATTTCTGGCGCGCCTTCGCAATTTCGCCTAACCAGATCTCATACCAGGCATGTGCGCCCCATTCATTCCAGAGCTCGAGAAACTGCACCACATTCTGCATCGATCGTCTGGACAAAGCCCCCAACGAACAACTATTCAAATAGGTTTTCCGCTGCAAAATCGGAAACTCATCTCGATACGCTAACAGCTCAAGATGTTCAATGGCAGGAGGAGCAGGGAAGTGCATCCTGGACTCACCAATACTCATAGAACCTCCACCTCAGGAAACCCCTGCGACATGCAGGAGCGGAAAAAGAGGCGATCCTTCAACATCCTTCAACACTATGCCACGCTATGCATAATGTGCTGCATGCCCTTGATTCGCAGCGTCGTGGCTCTTGTATCTATTTTAACAGAGCTCAGGCAAAATTCACATACTTTTTCGTTTTAATAGACAAACGGGCAAGGATCAACCGCTCTCCCTACGCTGTTGCAGACGTAGCCTGGGAAATCCAGGCGGCGGCCTGCTCTATTTCGTCTCTGTTCGACCAGCGTCCCAGTGTGAGACGGAGGGCAGCCAGGGCTCGCTCACGCGCCAGACCCATTGCCATGAGTACCGGGGACGGCTCCGTACTCCCCTCATGACAGGCTGAGCCTGTGGAACTGGCAAGCCCGGGAATGGATGCGAGAAGTTCCTCGCCAATACAACCAGAGATGCTGATATTGAGCGTATTGGGTAAACGTTGCGTGGGATGGCCGTTGAGGCTGATCCGGCCCGGAAGTTGCTGTTCCAGACGATCCTGCAAGAGGTCGCGGAGCTGGCGCGTACGCTCCTGACTGGAGACGAGCTGTTCCTGCGCGAGAGCGGCGGCTGCGCCCAATGCGACCATAAAAGCGACATTCTCCGTGCCTGCCCGGCGTCCCTGCTCCTGACCGCCACCATAGAGCGCGGGTTCCAGCACTATCCCCCGACGCACATAGAGCGCTCCAATCCCCTTTGGCGCATAAAGCTTATGGCCCGCTACTGTCAAAAGGTCCACGCCAAGCTCGCTCACGCGTGTAGGGATCTTGCCCACGCTTTGCGAGGCGTCGGTATGAAACAGGATGCTGTGACGCTGGGCGATATGCGCAATTTCGGGGATGGGCTGAATCGTGCCCGTCTCATTATTGGCGTGCATGATACTGATGAGGATCGTTTGCGGCGTGATGGCGGCCTCGACATCGGCTGGCTGGACACGCCCATAGTCATCAACGGGAAGATAGGTCACACGACAACCGTAGAGACGCGAGAGGGCGTTACAGGTATTGATGACTGCTGGATGCTCTGTCACCTGGGTGATGATATGGTTGCCATGCCCACGCCGCGCCAGGGCTACACCACGTAGCGCCAGCAGATCACTTTCCGAGCCGCAGCCGGTAAAGATTATTTCGTCCGGCTGGCAGGCCAGCAGATCGCTCACCTGCTCACGCCCCAGGGCCATCCCTTCACGAGTCGCAGACGCGTAGGCGTGGGCGCTCGAAGGGTTCCCGAAATGGTGTGTAAGATATGGTAACATCGCTTCAACCACACGCGGATCAACGGGCGTGGTCGCGTTGTAATCGAGATAGATAGGTCTCTGCTTTAACCCGGGATGAAGTACCATGACGACTCCAATCTGCCAAAAAATACTGAGTGTGTACTCAGGGTATGCTGCTCTGGAAAAAGAACACACAAGACGGTTTTGCGGGTCTCTTACCACGAATCTCCCAATAGAGGAAACGGGTAATAGCGTTCTATTCATAGAACGAATGGACGAAGATGAGTGTATACAGGGGGTGAAAGGGGAGGCATGAGGGGGGCACCTTATGCCCGAGCCTGTCAGCAGCGATTCGGGAGGCATGAGAGAGCACACCATCGACATTCTTGACGGCGGCAAAGAAGCGTTCGAGAAGCGAAAAAACAAGTACAAGATAGAATTCGTAACTCTGTAAACGGCCTTAGACGTTTACAGAGTTGGCTATTTTTCTTTCAGCAAAATAGCTTTGCAGCTTTTGGGTTATCATAGCAGCAAGTAAACAGTTGATAGATTTCATTACGCTAGATCGCTGGACACGAGAAGTATGCATTGATTTTTAGTACGAACATTAAGCCAGGGTGACCTGCTACAGCTGCTATAGCCCAACCCTGGCGCTCGGCTAATTCTCTTACAATTGCTAAGCCGAGTCCAAGGCCACCTGTTGTTCTGCTGCGAGATGTATCTACTCTATAAAAGCGCTCGAACAGGTAGGGCAGGCTTTCTGAGGGTACACCCTTCCCGTTGTCTGAAAACAGAAGTTCGTGTGCCGTGGTTTCAATGGTGACTTCCGTCGCCTGTGAATAACGCAAAGTATTTTGCATGAGATTCATAAGAATCTGTTGCAGTGCGCCACGGTTTGCCTGGATTAAGGCTGCTGCAAATCTGTCGTAGGGAATCACGGCATTTTCCTGTAGCTCCGGAAATCTTCCAGATGAATTGTGCAGCAGAAGCGTTTGACACTCCTGATTTGACCATTCAAACCCATGCACAAGGACAACATGTCCTCCTTTATGGGTAATAGGAGTGTCATTGCGTTCACCAATTTCGTCGCTAACGGATGCAATCACGAGCGCGCCTGTCAGAAGCAAAGAACAGATATTCTCAATAGAGAGCGTCTTAAAACAATACTCTTCAATGTCTTCAGTTCCAAACTCACGTCAACGTGGATCTTGTGCGCCTGGAGCCACAGCATCGCTACGCTGTGCTTGAGATGGGGGCACAAAGGGTCGGCGAACTGGCATGGTTGTGCACAATCGCCGCGCCGAACTGGTCGCTGATCACGAACGTGGGGTCGTCGCATCTTGAGTACTTTGGCTCGCAGGAGCACATCGCTATTGCCAAAAGCGAGCTGGTGCAGGTCCTTGCCCCCGCTGGTCTGGCGATCCTGAATTATGATGATCCTAACGTGCAAGCGATGCATACAAAGACGCGGGCACGTGTTCTTTATTATGGGACGTCGGCGCAGGCCGATGTCAGAGCTAGCACTATTGGGGGGGATACATTACAAGGCCACAGTTTCACGCTACATTGGTTTCGCGCTGATTTCCTGGGTTTCACCCAAATTTTCGCAGCAGTTTGACCCAATTTACTACCAGCTTCATGACCGCATGGCTGAGCTCTGGACGTGCTCGCTTGATATTCCTTCTTCCCCCGAATACGTTGGATCTGATGGCCGGAGGCGTGTCGTTACAGGGTGAGGCCTGAATCGACGATGATGATCTGGCCGGTGATGCTCTCGTTGCGGGCTAGCATGACGTAGGCGGCGGCGACGTCCTCCAGCCTTGTTGCTTGCTTGAGTGTGGCTTGCTGTTTGGCTGCCTGGATGTATGCCGCGCTGAATGTGTCGTTCCAACGTGTATCCATAAAACCGGGTGCGACGGCGTT
>DATJHM010000067.1:0-7411 GCA_035493895.1 Ktedonobacteraceae bacterium | reverse complement strand
AAGCCTCGTGGCTCATCGGCTAATGCCTGCCGAATATCCGTATAGGTGCGCGTGGCCCCGAGTTGTTCCGCTCGCGCTAGACGCTGCGCATTCACGTCTACCACGGCGATCCGCGAAGCCCCACCCCGCAGCGCAAGTTGCAACAGCAGCAGTCCCATTGTGCCCGCACCCACGATCAGGAATGTATCGCCAGACCGGGGATTGAGAGAGTGCATCCCATGCACCGCACATGACACGGGCTCGATCAACGCCGCCTCACGCAACGAGATCGTATCAGGGAGCACGTACGCTTTCGCCGCAGGCACCGCCACATACTCGGCAATCGCTCCATTGGTCGTCACTCCTACCGCTGTGTAGTTCAGGCACAGATTCTCGTGCCCGGTACGACAGCCCTCGCAATGACCACAATAGAGGTTGGGCTCAACCGCAACTCTGCTCCCAACCACGATGCGTGCCTCTCCATTCCCACCCTGCTCAGCAACGTTGCTTCCCAACGCGACCACTTCGCCCGCGAACTCGTGACCAGGCACAAGAGGATAACGCGCCAGCGGAGAATCGCCATCAATTAGATGAAGGTCAGTCCCACAGATACCACATGCCCCTACGCGTATGAGCAGTTCATCCGGGCGTGGCAGCGGATCCGGGAGACTACCCACTCGTATGTTGCCAGGAGCGTCAATGATTGCAGCTTGCATAAATAACTAGAAATCCTCTCTTTACTGGGATACTAATCCCGTTACATACTTCAAATAATCTACTACTCTGACAAATGTCATGGCGTCCTTTGAGAGACGCCATGACATTTGTCAGACCATTACGTTCAATCTGTACCTCATCCAGCACACATGCCAGATCTCAACTCTCCTCTCCGTTATTTGAGCGCACCACCCGTCAAACCACGAACCAGATGCTGCTGCGCATACATTCCCAGCGCCACTGGCACCAGGATAATTGCGGTCGCCAACGCCGAAACCTTGGCGAGAAACAGATCCTGGTTGCTGGAAAAGACGGCTACCATGACGGGCAACGTCGGCGATTGCGTGTACGTTAAGGTCACGGCAAAGAAAAAGTCATTCCAGGCGAAAATGATCGCAAGCAAGGCCGCCGCGACCAGACCCGGGGCCGCCATTGGCAGCACGATATTCACTATCGTTCTCCATGTATTGCAGCCATCCAACCACGCTCCCTCCAATACTTCTTTCGGCAGGTCCAGAAAGTAGGAACGCGCCATCCAGATGATCAGGGGCAGATTCATCGCGGTGTAGACCATGATTAACGTAAACAGATTGTCGAGCAGGTTCAGGCGCGAGACAATTACGTACAGCGGAATCAGAATCGCAGCGAATGGCATGAAACGCGTCGAGAGCACAAAGAAGAGCATATCGTTCGCGGATTTTTTGCGCATCTGAAATACCATACAATACGCGGCAGGCACGCCCAGCAGCATCGCGATGGCGGTCGAGACCAGCGCCGCGATCACGCTGTTAAAAAGATACGCGCCAAATCCGCCGTTGATCGCCAGTTGAAACTGGTCGAGCGTCGGCTGAAAAATTAAGGTCGGCGACGGCGTATAGGCGTCCGCTTCTTGCTTAAAGCCAGTGATCACCATCCAGATCACCGGAAAGATCATCGCCAGCACCAGGAGATAGGTTACGATATCCCAGAATGGCCGCGACCATTTTCTCAGTGAGAGCATCTTATTAACCCCTTTCCTCTGGCGTATGATCAGCCGTAAAGCGCAGCATAACCCGCGCGGCAAAGATCGCAATAATCACGCCGATGACACCCAGTGCCGCCGCCTGCCCGATCTGCCAGGCGTTAAAAGCGGTCTTATAGGTATAATATGGCAGAGTATTGGTCGCTACCCCTGGTCCCCCTCCGGTGGTCAGGTAGATCTCGCCAAAGGTCTGAAAAATAAAGATCGTCCCAAATAAGATTGCGACTTCGTACGAGCGCCGCAACATGGGGAAAATGATCCACCAGAAGGTCGTCCAGGCGTTGGTGCCATCAACTCTCGCCGCTTCAAGCACCTCATCAGGAATCGCTTGCAACCCGGCCAGCAGGACCAGCATCACAAAGGGCGTCCACTCCCAGGCCACATTCCCCGTCACACTCTCCAGGGGAAAGATAGAATACCACGGCACTGCTGGCAGACCCACGGTGTGTAAGGCCCAGTCGATCACGCCAAAGTTGGGGCTCAGCAGCAGATTCTTCCAGACCAGCGCCATCACCGATGGGGTCACCAGAAATGGCACCGTCACCAATCCGCGCAGCACATTCCTGCCCCAGATTGGACGATTTAACAGTAAAGCCAGCACGGTCCCGCCTATCAGTGCCAGCGCCATAGCGCCAAATACAAGCTCTATGGTGTGTCCGATCACCGGCCAGAAATCATGATCAGTAAAGAACTCGTTGATATAGTTCGCGAGACCAACGAACGGAAACCCTTCCCCGGGCATTAACAGGTTCCAGGAGTGCAAACTAAACCAGACGGAGAGCACAAACGGGATCTGCGTCATAATCATCATAAACACAAGCGCAGGAATGTATAGCCAGATACCTCTTCGTCGCGACGAAACGGTGGGAGGTGCGGTCCTGACACGCGTGAGCAACGATGCTCCATTCTGCGTCTGACGACCGCCCTGCCTCATAGCAGAAGACGCTCGACTCATGGCAAAACCTTCCTTATAATACGCTATAATACGCTGGTCTTTTACCGGCGTTGATCATCCCCGTAGAGACGCTGCTTGTCTGCGCCCATAGACCCGGTAGAGGCACGGTGGAGAGGAACGGAACTGTGCCTGCGAACTCTCTCCACCCCTCTCGCCCCTGAGAGGAGAGGCGATTCACTTCATGTCTATGAGCGCTGCTTGTCTGCGCCGGGTTCGTTCGGTCGCCTAAAACGTACATGTGCACGCCCCCGACGCAGAAACGATTTAATACCCAGCCGTATTGCTCTTATTGACCTGCGTTGCGAGCAGCTGATTCGATTGCTGTAATGCCTGTGCCACCGTCATTTTCCCGGCAATCACGGCCGAAATGTTTTCGCTTATCGTCTGCCCCACCGATTCAAATTGCGGAATGCCCACGTATTGAATACCACGATAGGGAACCGGATTGAGCGTCGGTTGATCGGGCGTGGCGGTGTTAATCGAGTCGAGCGCGATCTGGGCAAATGGGGCGGCCTTTTGATAGTCGGGGTTCTGGTAAATCGATGTCCTCGTTCCCGGCGGGACGTTGGCCCAACCAAAGGTTTTACCCGCAAGCGTCAGATATTGCGCGCTGGTCGCCCAGGTAATAAATTGGAAGGCGGCATCTTTGTTGTGGCTACTATTGACCAACCCAAGCGACCAGGCCCAGAGCCAGCGACTACCGTTCGCGGTCACTTTTGTCGGCGCATACGCATAGCCAACGTTGCCCGCGATCTTGGACTGCGAAGGCGTCTCCAGCACACCCGCAAGCGATGTCGCATCGTAATACATACCCGCTTTGCCCTGCGATATCAAGCTCAAACACTCTTGCCAACCAGCCGTTGATGCGCCCGGCTCCCCGTACTTCTGCAACAGGGTCACGTAGTCGGTGACGGCTTGCTGGACGGCAGGACTGGTGAGCTGCGGTTGCCAGTTCATATCAAACCATTGCCCACCATAGGTGTTGATCATGGTGTCCAATGGGGCCATGTTCATTCCCCATCCGGCCTGACCACGCAGCACAAGACCGGCGACCCCATGGGCGGGATCGTTGAGCACCTGCGCAAAATGGGTGATCTGATCCCAGGTGGGATGCTCAGGCATGGTCAGATTATGCTGGGCAAAGAGCTGTTTGTTGTACATCATCATGCTGCTTTCCGCGTAAAACGGAACCGCATAGGGATGCTTCTGATAGGAGAGCGAGGCCATCACTGGCTTGAGCAGGTCGTCATAGTTATAACTGCTCTTCTGTTGAGCCGACATTTTATCAAAATACGGTGTGAGGTCCTGTAACCAACCATTGTGCGCCCAGATAGGCGTTTCGTAACTACCAATCGTGGCAATGTCAAACTTTCCAGCATTGGTGGCAACATCTTGTGTCACTTTTGAGCGCAGATCGTTTTCCGGCAAGGTGACAAAATTCACTTTGATCGTGGGATTGCTTTTTTCAAATACCTGTTTGGTTAATTGTTCCATCTGCACCATCTGCGAATTATTGACGGTCGCGACAGTGAGCGTTGTCGTGTTCGATGACGATGATGACGTCTGACCACCAGGAGCACAGGCCGCCAGTCCCGTGAAAAGCAGGGCAAAACCGGTGAGCAACGCAATGGCTCGTGTCGTAATCTTCATTGTATTCCTCCATGACATGGAACACTCAAGACATGCCGATGTCTGATAATAAGCTCAACATGACGTATGTAAGGAATGAGGCAAGCAGCATCGCTTACGCCTACCTTCTACTCTTCTCTCTCCCTTCTCTGCATGGCTTGCAGCTATCTTCTGATCTTTTCTTTCTCTTTACTACCTACTGAAAATGGTGTATTATTCAGAAAAACGATTAGCTAATCGTTTTTCTGAATATACCATATTCTCTATTTGTTTGTCAAGTTGCGATAATATCTTCATGCACTTTTTGCCAGCACCAATCTGACTGCTTGCTCTATCCGAAAGTCTACGGCTTTAGAACTCTTTGCCGCCATCTACAACTCTTTCCTTGACAGAGGAATAGCGACTATGATACGTTCAGTGTAATGATCAGCCTCAAGTGTGGAGATTACACTTATTCTGCATAACGGCGAAAGGAAATCCTATGGCGATGCCTGCTGAACGCTCAGTAACGATCAAAGATGTAGCTCTCCATGCTTCCGTTTCCGTGGCAACTGTGTCGGCGGTGATGAATGAGAACAAATATGTGAGCCCGGAATTAGCACAACGCGTGCGTGAAAGCATCGCTACCCTGGGCTATCAACGCAATAGCTTTGCGCGTGGACTCAAGACGCAGATCAGCCATAGCATCGGACTTATTGTCCCCGATATCACGAATCCTTTCTATACGAATATTGCCCGTGGCGTGGAAGATGTGGCACATACGCATAATTATTCTTTGATCCTCGGAAATACTAATGAGGATAGCGAAAAGGAGAAACGCTACCTTCAACTCTTAGAAAGCAAACAGGCAGACGGCCTGATTATTGCTGTTACGGACCACAGTTACGAGTATCTCCAATCGCTCCCTCTTCAGCATCTCGCTCTGGTCAGTATCGATCGCTCGCTCTTTGATCTGGGCATTGATACGGTGATGGTTGAGAATAGAATCGGGGCCAGGACCGCTATCGAACATCTGATTACGCTTGGTCACAGCCGCATTGGCCTGGTATCGGGGGTCCGTGGCATTGCTCCTACCGAAGAACGCATCCAGGGATATACCGATGCTCTCGCACAACATGGCCTTGCCGTCGATCCTGCCCTGATCGCGATGATGCGTCCGCGTGTCGATGGCGGTGAGCGCGGTGCGATGCAACTTCTCGCGCTCGAAAATCGCCCAACGGCGCTTTTTATGATGGATGGCACGATGGTGACTGGCGCACTACAAGCTATAGCCCGGTGCGGTCTGCGTTGCCCCGAAGATATCGCGATTGCCTGTTTCGATGATTTCACCTGGGCCCCTGTGATGCGCCCCCATTTGACTGTCATTGAACAACCTACGTATGAGATCGGGAAACAAGCTGCGTATCTTCTCTTCGCACGCTTACAAGATCGAGCACGAGCACCGCAAGAGATACGCCTGCCCACGCGCTTGATCGTTCGCGAATCCTGTGGTGCGCAGTTACACACACCCGATCTTCTCGGTCAATTTCACCCCTGATCGAGCTCGCAAAAAGCCCATCGACGCGCCTCTCTGCTCGCTTCCCCTTTCTGCTTCCCGTAGAGCCAGCACCTACATGACTTCCCTACGCCAATGATGAAGTGCGATAATGATAGGACCGAAGCAAGAAAGGAAAAATACTACTATGAAATATGATCGTTTGGGAAACTCAGGTCTACTTGTCTCACGAGTTATTCTTGGCTGCATGAGTTTTGGTGAGCCGCAACGGGGCTCACATGAATGGTCGCTTGGCATCGATGAGGCACGACCTCTGATCAAAAAGGCTCTCGAGGCTGGCATTACGACCTTCGATACTGCCAATGTCTACTCATTAGGCAGCAGCGAGGAGATTGTGGGCAAGGTCCTTCTGAAGGAGCTTGCGAAGCGCGATGAGGTTATTATCGCTACCAAGGTCTTCAATAAGATGGGACCGGGACCTAAGGAGAGCGGCCTGTCTCGTGCCGCTATTTTTGCGCAGGTTGAGCAGAGTCTCAGGCGGCTCGGAACGGACTATATTGACCTCTATCAAATTCACCGCTACGATCCAAATACGCCTATTGAGGAGACGATGCTGGCACTCCACGATCTGGTACGCTCCGGCAAAGTACGCTACATCGGCGCGTCGTCGATGTGGACCTGGCAATTCGCGAAAGCCCAGTATATTGCCGATCTGCACGGCTGGACCCGCTTTGTCTCTATGCAGAATCAGTATAACCTCCTCATGCGCGAGGAAGAGCGCGAGATGCTTCCGTTCTGCCTCGATCAGGGCGTCGGTGTGATCCCCTGGAGTCCGTTGGCACGCGGTCGCCTCACCCGCAATAGCGATGTCGCCACGAAGCGTAGCGAAACCGATCGCTTCGGCCAGACCCTGTATCGTCAGGCGGAAGAAGCCAATCAGCAGATTGTGGACACGGTCGCCACGATCGCCAATGAACGAGGCGTCTCCCGCGCGCAGATCGCGCTCGCATGGCTCCTCCACAAACCCGCAGTCACCGCCCCGATCGTCGGCGTCACGAAGACAGAGCATCTGACGGACGCCCTCGCCGCAGTTGACGTAAGCCTGAACGAGGACGAACTACGACGCCTCGAGAAACACTACCTGCCCCAGGCATCAGAAGGTTTCTAGTAGAGTCGCCGCTTATCTGCGACCGGCCGCGACTACCTCCCACCGCGCCGTCGCCCCGGTCGCAAACAAGCAGCGACGAATACGCATCAACCGAAGAATAGCTGAGACATTCAAGATGGCCGGTGGGGCACGCGGGCAGGAACAAACCCATGGTGGGCCTTTGGTGACAGTAGTGGCACGGTGGAACCGCAGCGGAACTGTGCCACTACTGATCCATTGACGAGGCGAGGGAGTTTGCTGGCAAGGGGGTAACCATGGTCCCAACCCTCGAAGAAAGGCAGAGGTAGGGATCGGGCTTTATGCCGATCCAATACGCATCAACCTAAGAATGGTTCAGATGCCATTATGCAGGTCAATAGAAAGCCGAGAGGGTCAATCGTGTCACACAGGATCGGGAGGAAAGAGGCATGAGCCCGAAAAAACCGGTCATTTGCGTTCCCCCACCGA
>DATJHM010000066.1:0-19930 GCA_035493895.1 Ktedonobacteraceae bacterium | reverse complement strand
GCATGAAGAGAGCCAACTTTCACCTCATTTCCCGGATCCCAGGTAACACCAAAGGCGTCCGAAACCAGATGCTGTAACATCCAGCCGGTCTCCGCCCCGGTTGCCACATTGCAGGCATGCTCATTCTCTATCACCATCTTGAGGCCAGCAGCCTCTGCGCGACGAACCGCTTCACGCAGCGTGGCTAACACACGATCGCGTACCGCAAGAGCATCTGGCGCGCGTAAGAAAGAAAACGTACGCACAAACGGAGCGTTAAAAAACTTCGCAACCGCAAATGCGCGTGCTAACGTCTCCCATTCGTGTGCTTCCTCGCTGCTCGTCCCATCAGACAGTTGGTGAGTCCAGATGGGCGTTTTGATAAAGGGCGAAGCGATTGCCACCACACGAAAGCCCCCACGATCAAGCTCAGCCTTAATGCGTTGCAGGCTTGCTTCATCATGAAAGACAATATTGGTATGATCAATCGCGCGTAGCTCAACCGCAGAAACGCCTAAATCGCGGCAGACATCCAGAGCACGCGTAAAATCGTGCGATATTTCATCGGTAACAATGCTGATATACACAGGAATTCCCCTTTCATTTAGCCCTTCATACCCGTCGTCGCTGCGCCCTCAATGAGATAGCGTTGGAAAAGCAGGAAAAAGGCAATCACAGGGAGCAGCGAGAGAACAGACATCGCGAAGAGTTGGCCATACGCAGAGTTGCCAGTCGTATCCATAAATGAACGTAAGGCGACAGGGATCGTAAACAACGACTCATCGTTTAAATAAATCAGTTGTGTAAAGAAATCGCTATAGGTCCAGATAAAGGTAAAGATAGCCGTAGTGATCAGAGCCGGTACCAGCAAAGGAAGCACAACGCGCCAGTAGAAGCCATAGAAGCTACAGCCATCGAGCCGTGAGGCATCATCGAGATCTTTGGGGATATTGCGAATAAACTGGATCATCAAGAAGATAAAGAAGGCATCGGTCGCCATAAACTTCGGGATGATCATCGGGAGGAAGGTATTGACCCAGCCCAGATCTTTAAACAGGATGTATTGAGGGACGATCAAGACATGTGCCGGTAACATAATCGAGCCTTGCATCAAAATAAACCAGAACGTTTTATATTTGAAGCGGAGGCGAGCAAAGGCATAAGCCGCCATGGAGCAAGAAATGATATTGCCAAGAACCGCACCCAGACACACCAGCAGAGAATTCAGAAAGAAGGTCGTAAAGGGATAGTCTAGCGCATTCCAGCCATCCAGAAAGTTGCTGAGCGTCCATTGCGAAGAGAGGAGGCCAGTACTGGTGAAGATGATGTCCTGTGGTTTGAAAGAGGCACTCAGCATCCAGATCAGAGGATAGAGCATCATGACCGCACCAGCCAGCACAACCACATACGTGAGGAAGCGGCCAAGTATGCGTTTGCCAGATGAGGCCACGCGTGCGTGAGATTGTGTTCGCGAGATACCTATAATCATACAAATGACCTCCTAGCGATCCTGATAGAATACCCAGTAGCGTGATGTCAAGAATGCAATTGAAGAGAACACCGCAATCGCAATGAGCAAGACCCAGGCCATAGCAGAAGCATAGCCCATATGCAAGAGGCCGAAGCCTTCTTGATAGATGTAGAGGGTATAAAACAGCGTCGTATTGAGCGGGCCCCCGGTGCCATCACTCACGACATAAGCCGGGGTAAAGGCCTGGAAAGAGCTAACCATCTGCAAGACCATGTTAAAGAAGATGAGCGGCGTAATCATGGGAATCGTGATCGTAAAGAACTGGCGTATGGCCCCGGCCCCATCAGTAGAGGAGGCCTCATAATACTCCTGCGGAATTTGCTTCAAACCGGCCAGGAAGATGAGCATAGGAGAGCCAAACTGCCAGATGGAGAGAATGATCAGCGTTGACAGAGCATAGTGGGGATCGGAGATCCAGCTGATCGTCAGGTGGATATCGATGAGAGAGAGTGCCTGATTGACCACGCCATCAGTCCCAAATAACTGGCGCCAGAGTAAGGCAATCGCGACACTGCCACCAAGAAGAGAAGGCACATAGTAGACAGCGCGGTAGATGCCCAGGCCTTTGAGTCCCTGTTTCAACAGAATCGCAATCAGCAGGGCGAAAATGATCTTCAGAGGCACGGAAGCCACGACATAGATCAGCGTCACGCGAACAGCCGCCCACCAATCAGGATCGCGCACCATATTGACATAATTCTGGATACCAATCCAATGTGGGGAGCCGATCAAATTATAATTCGTAAAGGAGAGATAAAGTGAGCTAATGACCGGGCCAGCCATAAAAAAGGCCGCGCCCAGGAACCAGGGAATGAGAAACACATAGCCTGCAAGATTCTCTTTCTTCTCTAACGTCACGTAGCGTCGACTGGTGTGAGTCGTCGCCTGTCTCCGCTGTATGTTTGTTTCTGCGGAAGTAGAAGACATTGCGTCATCTCCCTTTCCTTATGGCTGACAGTGAAAAGTATGCGAGAACGAGCCTGGGTATCGTGGCAGAACGATTGAGAGCGTGTACTTGCCGATAGCTGGCCGAAACGCACAACCGGGGCTGCAATCAAGAGAAGATGCGAAGCGTCATGAGTAGCTGCCAGGGAGAGCAGCATCTGAGATTTGCGAGTTGTGTGTATGCCCGTGTGAGCTCCAGGCGTTGAGCATGGAGTGGATCGTACTGGCGGGTTTCATCGATAGGAAGATGGCGAGCGCGCCGTCGTGCTCAATACGATGCAGGAAAGCCGAGTTAGTCAGACGACAAAGTCCAATGAAAGAAACCTGCCGTTGGTTGCAAGAAACCTGGCCCATGGAAACGTTACTCCAATCCTTGCATAGCATATGCAAACCCCCAACTCTGGGGAAACAGATGAAGAAAATAGTGTGAACGGTAACATTATACTGAATAGATGATCGATCTGTCAATTGCTAACAAAGACTGGAAGCGGAGATTTTTGGCGTAGAGCGTGGAAAATGTCAGAGGAAACGTGCGCTGTTGTAGGAGATCGTGCGCAGATGATGAAAAAACAGGGGAGATGACGCCTTGATTTTTAGGCGAAAATGGTGCATACAATAGATGTGACCGGTAACACTTGAAATGATAGCGATGTAAGACAGACCCTGAAAAGGTGCAAAAGATGGAAAAGAAACGTTACGCCCTTGTGGGAACGGGATCGCGTTCTCGCATGTTTATTGATGCCCTGATCACGACCTATCGTGATGTTGCGGAGTTAGTGGCATTTTGTGATTTGAGCCAGGCACGTATGGATTGGTACAACCGGCATCTGCATGAAATTGCCGGGCTGCCACCGATTCCGACGTATCCGGCTGATCGTTTTGATGCTATGATTAAAGAGACACATCCAGATATTGTCATCGTTACAACCATGGATAGCACCCATCATCTGTATATCACGCGGGCGATGGAACTGGGCTGTGATGTCTTGTCGGAAAAGCCCATGACCACGAATCTTGAAAAAATGAAAGCGATTTATGACACCATCGAACGTACTGGAAAAAAGTTACGTGTGAGTTTCAATTATCGCTATTCACCTGCCTACACCAGATTGCGTGAGTTAGTGATGCAAGGCGTGGTAGGGAAACCCCTGGCCGTTGATTTTTCCTGGATGTTGGATACCAGTCATGGTGCGGACTACTTTCGACGCTGGCATCGTGAAAAGCAGAACAGTGGTGGGCTGTTAATCCATAAAGCGACCCATCATTTTGACCTGGTGAACTGGTGGATTGATTCCTACCCTCGTCACGTCTTTGCAATGGGTGATTTGCAGTTTTACGGAAAAGAGAACGCCGAGGCACGAGGAGAGCACTATGCGTACTCGCGCTACACCGGTGTTGCCGAAGCGGCGAATGATCCATTCGCGCTCTTCCTCGACGGGAACGAGACCTTTAAGGGACTCTACCTGGCAGCGGAAGAAGAGACGGGATATTTGCGTGATCGGAATGTTTTTGGTGAGCCGATTACGATTGAAGATACCATGAATATCACCGCCCGCTATCGAAATGGCGTGCTTCTCTCCTACTGTCTGATCGCCTATTCGCCCTGGGAAGGATTACATGTAGCGATCACAGGCACAAAGGGGCGTATTGAGCTGGATGTCGTGGAAAACATTAACCATCTCCTTGGCGGTAAGGCCAATGCGGGAGCCAGCAAGGGCTCCTTCAAAGAGGCGCGCATTCGTGCCTATCCGATGTTTGGAACCGCCTACGATGTGGATATTCCGTTTGGTGAAGGTGGGCATGGAGGGGCCGATCCCATTCTGCTCGAGCAGTTATTCTCGCCTCATCCCCCCGAAGATCCATTTAAGCGAGCGGCATCCCATATCGATGGTGCAGCGTCGATTCTGGTAGGAATTGCAGGGAATGAAGCCATGAAGACCGGGAAGATGGTCGTCATTGATGATCTGTTTGTCCTACCCGACAAAGCCACGGTTGGTAATGGGATCAGGGGCGAAACGGAATAAACCAGTCACGAGAGGTGCGTTATTTTTCATCTGCTCCCGCTCAACAGTCGAGAGTCAGGAATCGGTATGAGAGCGGGCAGATGTCATGTTATTTCATAGATATGGAGAAGAGATATATGGTAACGCGTCAGCTTGGACGTTCGCATGTACAGGTGACGCCACTCTGTCTTGGTGGCAATGTCTTTGGTCGCAACATTGATGAAGAAACAGCATTTGCGGTTCTGGACACCTATGTTGAACTTGGCGGGAATTTCATCGATACCGCCGACCTTTACACAAGAGGAGCGTCTGAAGAAGTCATTGGTCGTTGGATGAAGCAGCGTGGAAATCGTGCTCAGATTATTCTGGCGACGAAACTGGGCAAGGCCATGGCGCCGGATAAGAAAGGGCTCTCTCGCACGTATATGTTTGAGGCCGTCGAAGACTCGCTCAAACGTCTACAAACGGATTATATTGATCTCTACCAGTCTCACGAGGATGACCTGAAGACCCCGCTTGAAGAGACAATGGAGGCTTTCAACGAGCTGGTGAAGCAGGGGAAGGTCCGCGTGCTTGGGGCGTCAAATTACAAAGCAGAACGTCTGGCGGCCGCAAATAACGTCAGCCAGGAGCATGGCTATGCGCGTTATGAGTGTTTGCAGCCTCTCTACAATCTTGTTGAGCGTAAAGAATATGAGGGTGAGTTGGAGCGCGTCTGTCGTGAGCAAGAGATTGGCGTGATCCCATTTTATGCTCTTGCGCGTGGTTTCTTATCTGGCAAGTATCGTCCGAACCAGGAATTGCCCGTGAGTATCCGTGCGGAGGCAATACAAAAATTATTCATGAATGAATATGGTTTTGGCGTGCTCGCGGCAGTTGATCAGGTTGCGGAGAGACACAACGTCACGGCGACAGAAGTCTCTCTGGCCTGGCTGATGGCGCATCCCGGTATAACGGCCCCCATTGCCAGCGCGACGTCGCCAGCGCAGGTCAGAGCGTTGATGAAAGCCATTGAGTTGGAATTAACGGCTGAGGACATCGCGGTTCTTACGCAAGCAGGCGATTAAGCACACGCGAGAGAAGAGAGGAAGTCTCCCGGAAAAATTTCTGGGAGACTTGCTATTTTTCTGCTTATCCGAGGGCTTTGGTCATATTGGTGTAGAAGGTTTGAGCGCCAGCGCTGGCGGATACCTGACCAAAGGCGACCTGTTGAGAAATTTTGACCAGCAATATGGAGAAGTTACCGGCCCCTGCGGGAGGTAAAATCGTCAGAGGGCTGGATTGTCCACTTTTCTGAACCATCTGTGTATATTCCAGTGATTCTTTGTCCGCCGCAGAAATCGTCGCACTGAGAATGTTCAGAGCGTTTTTGTTGCCAGGAATGCCCCGATCCAGACCCAGAGCCTGAATGCTTTTGGGATCATTGACAAAAAAGTTGCTGAACTCCGCCGCATCCTGTTGATACTTGGATTTTGTCGAGATACTCATCAATTGTGATGGTTTGTTGTAAAGGCCAGGCTTTGACCCCGTAGGCGACATTTGTAATGCTAATTTGTGCTGTGCGAGTTGTTGAAAGCTTGAGAACTGATTGGAATGATTATTCTCAAAGACAATCTTGCCGAGTGTCAGCAGCGAAGTATTTGGCACACTTGGGACAGGAGCGGAAGCCTGGACTGCCGCAGATGCGCATGCGCCAGATTTCCGTAAACCGATCCAATAATCGAACCATTCAGCCAGATCGGTCACCTCAAAGCCCAATTTCCCATCGGCAGTATAGAGATTTTTGCCACGTTGGCGGACCCAGACCTCAAAATTAGAGTAATCACCACTCGTATCGGACGTCCCGAAAATCCCCCGTTTTTTCAGAGCCTGTGACAGTTCGCGGGTATAGTTGGCAAAATCATCCCAGGTCATTAACTGAGGTGGGGGGCTCATCCCGGCTTGCTGAACGAGTACTGTATCGTAGTACATACTTTCATAATTGCCGCCCAGAGGGACGCCGTAGAGTTTGCCATTGAATTTACTGTTTTCGACCAGCCCTGGATCCAGCTGAGAGAGATCGATGACTTTGCTCTTCACCAGAGGAGTTATTTCCACCAGAAGATTTTGTTGGACAAACTGAGCGACATAAGAGACATCCATCTGCATCAAATCAGGAACGTTGCCGCCAGCGATCTGCGTATCCAGTTTACTCCAGTAAGTATTGAAATCCGTGAATGAAGAATGAATAGTGACATTGGGATGCGCGCTTTGAAATAATTGGATGGT
The DNA here is from genome assembly GCA_035493895.1 of Ktedonobacteraceae bacterium. Taxonomy (GTDB): domain Bacteria; phylum Chloroflexota; class Ktedonobacteria; order Ktedonobacterales; family Ktedonobacteraceae; genus DATJHM01. The sequence continues at coordinate 13,204 of DATJHM010000066.1, read as the reverse complement.
TTTTTTCGTTAACTGATTGCGTGAAGAGGGGCCCCAGAAAGACAATTGCAACGTTGTATTGCCCGATGCAGACGAAGTTCCGCATCCGGCCAGATCGAGTAGAGACAGGCCGGTCAGACCGCCGAGACCAAGCTGACAGAATTGTCGGCGATTGTAAGAAGTTGTACCCATGTGAATGCTTTCTCCAATCCTTGCATAGTCGATGCAAATCCCCCAACTTTGAGGAATAGAAGAAACATACAACTATTGTATATCTCTGTGGATAGTATCAACATTACTGGAAAAAAGAAAAAATACCTTAAAAAGGTAAAAAGAACCTCCTTTTTTGGACAGAGGGCAGCGATTTCATGCAATGGACAGAAATCGTTGCGCCTGATCCACAGCCTCTGGCAAAAGTATACGCACACGTTACCCAGGGCATGACCACCTCTCAGAGTAGTAGGGATTGCGTGCTTTTGCGTATAATGAGATCTGAGAGCAGAACGCGACGATGCAGATTCATCTCTGGATCGTGTAGAATATCGATCAGATATTTCACCGCCGTCGAATCCTGTTGATCAAACTTGAAGTCAATCGTGGTGAGTGGTGGATGCGTAAACGCGGACAATTCAGTATTGTTAAAACTGACAACCGAGACATCCTCAGGAATGCGTAAACCCCGTTCGCGTAGTGCTTCCATCGCCCCCACGGCAATCGTATCGGTGCCGACGACGAGGGCTGTAAACGAAGGAGATGTGGCTAAAATAGTCTGCATCGTCTCATAGGCATTGCGAATAGAATCCGCAGATGCACACATCGGACCTGGCTCTAAGCCATGATTGTGGAGCGTTTTTTGCCACGAAACAAAGCGCCAATAGCCATTCATGAGATCCAGTGATTGTGGAATAGCGGCGATCTGGCGATGGCCAAGCATAATTAAGTGTTCGGTTGCCTGACGCGTAGCATATTCTTGATCGAAGCCGACCCAGGCAAGCCTGGAATCGGGGACATAATCACGACGGACCAGAGGGAGGCCATTGCACAGTGCCAGGAGCTCTTCATCGGCTATGCGCAGGCGAGGCGCATGCATAATGATCCCATCGACCAGGCGAGAAGCAGCATTTTCCAGCGTCTTTCCCAACTCACGTTCAGTCGTAGAGGTAACCAGGAGATCATAGCCAGATTCCCTGGCGATGCGTACCATGCGTTGCATCGATTCTGCGAGCCGACCACCCTGTTTCACATCAACGTAAAGCAATTGCAGCGTGAGTGATTTGTTCGTGATGAGCATTTGCGCGACTTTATTGGGAACATACTCTAACTGGCGCATGGTTTGCAAGACGCGTTTGCGGGTCGCTTCTGAGACACTCTGGCTGTCGTTTAAGACGCGGGAAACCGTTTGATGGGAGACCTCAGCCATTTGTGCGATATCATGAATAGTAATCTTCTTTTTTTTGAGTGTCATAGACAACTCACATTCTTCTGAGAACAGGCAAGAAAGCCCATTTTGCGTGCTACCACCGGTTAGAGGTATGAAAATGTTCTTGCTTGAAAACAAATCCAGCATGTCGCGTGAAACTGCTGCTGAATTTATGTGACCGTTAACATTATACTGAATAGAATGCTGATCTGTCAATTGCTGCCTGGAAACGGACAGCATGAGAATGCAGCGGCCCAGCCTCATGCGGGCAAGCGATTGACAGTCCGATCATCTTTTGCGTATAATGTTAACGGTCACATAAATTCATCCTGCTGTGCACAGGGCGGGAGAACGTTCGCAATCTTTCCCTTGACGGGTTTCGGTCAAATTGTCCTGATTGCAGGACACATCGTTCTTTCCAGAGATATTTGTTTCGCCACAAATAGGTACAGTTGTAATGTTTTTCAGCTATTTCCCGATGCAGGGATCATTGTAGTGTTTATACAAACGTTGGAGGAACGCCCACATGCGTATGAGCTCGTACAGTCGACGACAATTTTGCAAATTTGGACTTAGCAGTATAGCGGCCAGCATGGCGGCGCAGGGTCTTCTGGCCGGATGTGGAAGTGCCGGATCTGCGCACCAGTTGCAGTTATATTTCTGGGGTCCTGCCTCGCGTAATACCTCGACGAAAAAAGCCATCCAATCCTTCCAGGCTACAAATGCCGATATCAGCATCCGTTCTTCATTTTCGGACTGGGGCACCTATTGGGATAAACTGAATACACAGATTGCCGGTGGCACCATTCCCGACTTGATCCAGATGGATATCACGTACATTGCTCAGTACGCAAAACAAAACATCATTCAGGACCTGACATCCTTTACCAGCAACAAAACCATTGATCTTTCCAGTTTAGATCCCACACTGGTCGAAAATAGCAAATACAATGGTACGCTCTATAGCATTCCTCTTGGCGGCACCTGTGCTGGTCTGGTCTATGATACCGACCTTGCCAGGCAGTCAGGGGTCGGACTCCCACCAGCAACGATGACCTATAGCGAGTTTGCGAGCTATACCAGAGAGCTGACAAACGCGTTGAAGAAGAAAGGCGTCTATGGAACCATTGATGCCAGTGGTCAGATGATGAACTTCGAGGTCTGGGTTCGCCAGCGTGGCAAAAATTTCTACACATCTGATGGCAAGCTCAGCATCGGGGTGGACGATATTGCCGAGTGGTTCGACTATTGGAATGGTCTGCGCGCATCGGGCGCGTGTGTGCCTGCGCAAACGCAGGCTTCGGTTGCAGGCGCAAGTGGTCCGGACACGTCTTTGCTTATTCAAGGGAAAGCGGTCTTTGATGTTAGCTGGTCCAACCAGTTCCCCGGTTACCAGGGCCTCACACAACACACACTCGCACTGTATATGCCGCCAACAGGGCAGCAGCCGGGTCTCTACGTCAAGCCGGGACAGTTGATGAGTATTTCCACCAAATCGAAAGATTCACAGGATGCTGCCACCTTTATCAATTTCCTGGTGAATAATGCAAAGGGTATTCAAGCGATTGGCCTGGATCGTGGTGTCCCTGGCAACACAAAAACGATGGCCACGCTCAGCTCGTCTCTCGATAGTGCACAAAAGGAGACGCTGTCTTACACCACACAGGTTGAAAAAAGCAACCAGGTTCGTCCTTTGACGATTCTTCCACCGGCAGGAAGCGGTGCGATTGGCATTGCACTCTTGAAGGTCGCTCAGTCTGTGAGCTTTGGTCAGCTCTCAGCAAGTGCTGGCGCGCAGAGTTTCTACGATCAGGCCATCAAAGCGCTCGCATAGGGTTATGGGCGCGCATTGATGACGATGAATTGTGCTCTGCATGCAGGCTAGAGCCTGTGGGTGTAGAGCAGCCGAGAGAGCGTTCGCATTGGGTGAGGTGAGTTCGTTATGAAAGGACTGGTATCAATGGATTTTTTGCTACAGAGTGCAGCGAATGCGCAGGTGTATGACCTTGAGCAACCACGATACTTTGGAGCCCCTATTCCTCCTTCGCATGCGCCGGGGTTTGTCTACACCTTACATCGCCGTCATGAGGCGGGGATGGGTAGCGTGCGTACGGGTGCATCGGGTTTTCTGTACATGGATGAGCATGCTGGAACCCATATAGACGCCCTGACCCATCAGGCTGAGAATCTGCGGCTCTATGGTGGGCGTGAGGTGAACGCGCAGTTGCAGACCTCGACGGGCTTTACCGAAATGGGGGTTGAGACTATTGCTCCCATCGTTTGCCGGGGCGCGTTACTGGATGTGGCAACGTACCGGGGCGTTAATATCATTGCCTCTGACCAGCCTGTGACGCGTGCGGATCTCGAAGCGACCGCCAGCCAGCAGGGCGTCACTATTTGCGAGGGCGACGTTGTCCTTGTCCGTACGGGAAATGGTTCCCGCTGGAACGATCCGGCGGCCTATCTTGCGGGTGTGGGTATGCGTAGTGATGCCTCGCAGTGGTTAGCCGAGCGGAAGGTCAGGGCGGTTGGTGCAGATAATGTGGCATGGGATGTATCTGGCGAAGTCGATCCTGACCTGGGTGTGACGTTGCCGGGACATATTATTTTGCTTGTGCGTCATGGTATTTATATTCTCGAGAATGTCTTTCTGGAGGAGCTGGCACGAGCACAGCGGCATGAATTTCTGTTTGTTTGTCTGCCACTCAAAATTCGCGGGGGAACAGGCTCGCCCATTCGTCCGATCGCTATTGTGTCGTAGCGGGAGGGAAGAGCAGGGACGGGGAAGCGCGCGAGTTTTTGGATAGGGGATAGCAAGAGTAAGTGTGCATTTTGCTTGAACCAGTCCTATCATACATTTCCTCGAAAGGCCAGATACAAACAGTGGCGGGCGGTAAATCCCAAAGACGTTGCCTGACTTCTTCATCGAAAAAGTCAGGCGGATTTGAAAAGGCCGAGAACGTTTTGGCCCCAAACGCAATAAGAAGCGCTTTGAAGCTCAATACATGCTCGTGTTGCCTGGTATGCTCGCTCACAATGTCGTGTTTTGGGCACGCCAGTGGCTGAATAGCCAAAAGATGGTTGGTGTTCAAACTAAAAAGCCCTTCTAGAACTTTGGGAGAAGTTCCGTTTGCAATGTTACGAACAGGATTTCATATAGCCGTATTCCCTGTTGCGCTGTTATGAGTATGTGTTTTCATATAGCCGTATTTCCTACCCACATGCTATGAACGTGCAAAAAGGCCATGTGCTATGAACGTGCAAAAAAGGCCAGATCATCGCGTTTGACGGTTGAGGTCAGTAGCGAGCGGTCCAGGTAGCGGTTGCCTCGTTCGCAGGAGGTTTCTGGGATGAACATGCAGGCGTGGCAGGCGGCCTCGTGCAGCGTTTTGTCTTCGCGGCTTTCGTGTTCTGCGCAGAGGGGATCGGAAGAGCAATGTTGCATGGCATCCAGCGCGCCGTCTATGTGAAAGACGAGTTGGTCCGGGCGACCCAGGCTGACGAGACCGCCCAATGTGCCCTCGCTATCAGAGGCGGCGGTGTAGAGCAGGATACCCGCCATCGCTCCTCCCTCGCTGGTGGAGTCCTGGGCGTAGATACGCTCGCTCAGGCTGGCGGCAGTATAGCCACATGCTAGCGTCAACTGGCGCATCAGGGCATGGGCGAAGGTGTGCAGGAGCACGTAACGCAGGCCGGGATAGTTTGCGTTTGCTGGCTCGATATGGCGGGCCTGACGCCAGCGTTTGTGGGCCTCGAAAAACTCTCCGTTATGTTGTTGCGCGGCGTGCTGGTCCAGCCAGCGCTCAATGACCTCTTCGCGAAACTGGATAAAGATACCCTCACCGCGAACCTCTGAGGCGGGTATCCAATAGGGGCTATGACGGGCCAGGGGCATAATATGGTCCGAGGGAAGCTCTTCGTCTTCGGCATAGTCGATCAATGACTCGATACGCGTGAAGCCGGTGATGGCGCGCACTTCACGCAGGCGTTCTACCAGCACCACCTGTTCAATGTAGGCGCTATATCCCTCGGGTGGGTTGACCTGAGAAACCTCGAAGTCTGGGCTGGCTGGCGCGTGCAAGGGATCAGTGAGGACGCGCCATTCCGGGATTTTGAGATCGGTCGGGCGTACCATATCGTCGTCGTCAGTGGCTTGTTTTCGCTGCTCTATGCGCTGCCAGATGTCCTCGTCAGTATATTTTTGAAATTCGGGGATGACAAATTTGCGCAGGACAGGAATGTCGATCTGGGCCTCTACGTCCTGTAGCTGACTCCAGTGGGCCTCGATGACCTGCTCTAGCTCATCTTCGAGCTGGGGAAGCGACAAGGTGCTGAAGATCAAAGGGAACCAGGAATTTGAGGCGGCGAGCAGCATCGTGCGGGCCTGGAGCGTGCAGGATTCTTTATCGCGGAGATGGAGACGCCTGCCTGTACAATCGGGTTTATAGACATGAGATTCATCGCTATTAAAGGCCTCGGCCATGACGCGTTTGGCTCCGCAGATCTGGCAACTGACAATGATCTCTGAGGGTTCGCCGGAGACGCCGACTTCGTTGATCTTGAATTGCGCATTGCAGGGACGCGGACCATGGACGAAGTGATGCCAGGGGAAATCGTCGAGGTGACCAGCTTCGCAGGCGAGCATAAAACGCGAAGGGAGCACGGTTGGCCGACCAGGGCATAGCTTATGCACATAGCGAATACGGTCGGTCTGGCCGGGAACTTTCAGTTCAAAATGGCCGGAAGAGATAGGGGCGAGCAGGTGGCATCTGGGGCAGACCATCCAGCGCGGGAAGGTGGCAACGGGGACGCCGATCTGGGCCTCTGGTGAGAACGGATTGCCGGTAGGGGAGTTTGTGGAAGGCGGCGAAAGAAGTTGTTTGACCTGTTTGCCCAGGATTGTCTGAATGGCGAGCAGGAGGCGATCCTCCTGAATGGGTTTGCAATGGGTTGTATTCCAATCTTCGAGGCCCAGGACGATGGCGGAGAGATGGGGCAGGTCGATCAAAGAGCCGATGCCATAGGTGGTCAGGAGCTGGCTTGGGCGAATTTCGCCTGCTTTGTATTTTTTATTGTTCATGATAATGAGTCCTTTACGATGGTGAATTGACGGTATCGACATCTTCGCCGAGATCGTAGTCGGTCAGGACGAGATTGACGGTTGGTTCGACGTCGCGCAATGAGTTCAGGCAGGTGAAGAGATCCCATTTGCCGGGCTCGGGATCTTTGAGCAGGCCGAGCGTTTTGCTGTCGTTGCGTTCTTTATAACCCAGGATCGGCATGGTGCTGGCCTGATGGAGCCAGTAGTCGCGCCGTTGTTCTAAGTCGTGGCGAACACGTTCGACGGCTTCGTCATCGATCGCGATCTCGCTTGCTCGTCTGATGATGGCTTCAATGGCCTCGTCGAAAAGGGCCGTTTGCGGTGTGACCTTGCCTGCTGCTTCGTTCTTACTCAGGGCGGTTGTGGTCAGGCGGATATAGCTCGCCAGGAGAGCCGCGAGACCACGATCGAGGGCACGCGGCGCGAAGGGCGTCAGAGAGAGCGCTTCCACCTGTTGATAGAAGGTCGCGTGATAGTGCTCGAACTGTTCATAGTGCGAGAGATCACGGGGGCGACCCCAGTTGTAGACGATGCAGACAAGACCCGGGAAGCTACGTCCCACGCGGCTCGTCGCCTGGATGTATTCAGCCGTCGCCTTGGGCTGGCCCGCCACAACCATCAGGCCCAGACGTTTCACATCCACGCCGACCGAGATCATATTGGTTGCCAGCAGAACATCGATCGGCCATTTTTCAGTGGCGTAGGGTTGCTCCAGTTTGTTCAGCACATCCGGGATGGCCGTTGAGCTTTTGCGAGAGGTAAGCTCCTCCACGGTCGGTTTACGGCGTCTGGCGAGACCACGCTTATCCATGCGGTTCAGGCGCGAGGTCACATCGTCTTCCACCAGACGACGCATACCACCCAGCTCACGGATAGAGTTAAAGTAGCCTACCAGCGTCATCCAGGGATGTGCCACGTCCCCATATTTTTCATAGAGCACCTGCGCCGCCGAGAGATGGGCGACGTAGACGCGGATCAAGGCCGCTTTAAAGCGTTTGCCAGTCGCACAGATCCCGAGATAGCGGCGACCAGGAGTCTCTTCGCCTGGATCGCGCTGGCGTGAGAAAAAGTTATCTTTGACATCCAGGCCCTGGGGAGGGAAGATATTCACGTCGCGCAAGAAGAGATCGTGTACTTGCTTGCCTGCGCGGCGGATCGTTGCCGTGGCAGCGATGACCTTCGGGCGCACCTGTTGTCCGTCCACTTCCCACGTGGCGAGATGATCGATCACCGTTTCATAGAGACCTGCCAGCGAGCCCAGAGGACCAGAGATCAGATGCAGCTCGTCCTGAATGATCAGATCGGGCGGGCGTAGAGGGAGATGCTCGGTCGAGAACGCTTTTGGAGAACTGCCCTGCGCGGGATGCGAGTCTTTATCCTCCAGATCGCTGGCACGGAAGCCGTGACGGCTGCACTTTTTGTCAACGCGACCGAACAGGAGTTGCGTCTCGCCCTTCCATGGCAACTGCGCGAATTTATCCACCGTCGCGATCAGCAAAGATGGCAGCAGGCGATAGATTTCCTCATCCACCACGACGACTGGCAAACCTTCACCCTGCGCTTGCCTTTTGCTAAAGGGGCACTGGCCGTATTGATCGCTGCAATAGATCAGCGTGCGCCCGCTCTCTTTTGGGTAACTTTTGACCTCAATGTGTTTACCGCCATCGATTGCCGAGCCACACCAGGGACAACTTGTGAGCTGGCGCGGACTGCCCACGCCGCCGAAGTGGCTGCTATAGGTGCCGCGTTCCTGCGTGTTGACCTCCGCGCTTTCCTTTGTCGTATTCGGGGTTGAATGTTGGCCCACCCAGAGACCCAGGCGGAACGGCGTCTCTCCCCAGGTAGTGCTGTCCTCGCGGCGGATCATTTCGCAGGCACAGATCAGCGAAGAGGCGCGTTGAAATTGTTGCAAGGTCAGCAGGCGCAGGGTGTAGCGCATGATCACCGCTACACCATCCAGGCCGGAGTAGCCATTCACGACACCTTGCAAACGGCGAATTGCCAGCGTATAGGCAGTCAGACCCAGATAGGCTTCCGTCTTGCCACCACCAGTCGGGAACCAGAGCAGGTCCGCAACCGCGTCCGCGTTTGTGCTGCGTTCAGGATGGCTCAGGTCGGTCAGCGAAGGCAGGTTCAGGAGAATGAACGCGAGCTGGAAGGGTCGCCAGCTTCTATTTTTCGCAATGTCGATGGTCGTGAGGGTGGCACCTGCGTTGCGGCGTTTCTCTTCGGCATGGAGCGTGTGCACGCGTTGCTGCCACATTGCCTGGTTCATAAAAGCGAAAGCGCTTGCTGCCTGCGGATTTTCTGCGAGCATGCGCAGGCCAGCGAGCATACGTTGGGCAGTCGTACGGCACTGGCGAATGGCTTCGTGTGTGGCAACCTGATAGTTGTCCAGATCATGGGTGGGCTGTTGCAGGCGCTGCTCCAGCGTATCAATCCAGCGGTTATAGGCAATGGAGAGCGGAAGCAATTTGTCCAGCAGCTCCGTTGCAGGCGTCTCGGCAAGTTCGCGCATATCGAGAACCAGACCCGCAAGATCGGGAATTTCGTCGAGCGTGGGAGCCTCCGTACGTGGCACATCGTAGCTCGGCACCACACGCGTGCTCAGACGCAGGGCACAGGTGCGGTCTCCCGGCTGCGTTTCTGCATGGACACTGATGCCATGACCCGCAGCGAAACTGATGTGCTCGCGGTACAGCATCGCCATCGCCTCCTCTTCTTTGCCGTAGTGGGCGTGCTGCACGGAGGGACGCTGCTTGAAGATGGGAGAGCCAGAGGGGGCCTCGACGATCAATTCGGGCTGGAAGAGCCACGCGCTATCGCGCAACTGCTTTGGCTCCTGTTGACCGTTAATAAGGAAGAGTGAGACAAGCCAGTCCTCACCCGTTCGACGCACGATGCCCTTCACAAAGACGCCTGGTTGCTGCTCCTCTTCAGGTTGCCAGAGAGGGATGGAGCCTTCTTGCATACGGATGATACGAGCCGTCCCGCCGCGCTGGTAGCGTTGCCACACCGTTTTCGGCGTATCATGCTACGTCGTGAGTGTCTCGCTTTTTGCGCGCATATAGTGACCCCAGCGTGCAGTGACGCGCAGCTCAGGAGTATCACGATCAACGCAGAAGCTCAGGCCAATCGAGGCCGGACTGAAGGTGGGTTTCTGGGCTGCCTCCGCCTCAGTTGCGCCCTCGTCTGGTGCGGTTTCGTTGGTCGCGAGTTGTTCCTCCATCTCTTCAGGCTCGGTCTGCGTTTTGCCGGGAGCCAACCGGCCAACCAGATAGCGATCACGCACGCGCGCCTCATCCATCTCCTCATTTTCGCCGCCCGCTGGACCCAGCAGATCGCGGATCACCATCGCCTCCAATTCGTCGCGCAGGCGTGAGAGCGACGGCGCGACAAGCAAGGGTTGTTTTGTGGCCGGAGGTGAAGCGGGAAGTGGTGCGGGCTCAGGAGTCTCCGAGGTGGGAGCGAGAGGGGGCATCTCCTCGGGTTGCCAGACGGGCGGGGCGGGATAGGATGAGGAAGATGTCTCGTCCTCGTCGGGAGCAGAGGAGTTCTGCATAGAGAGAAACGCCGTGTAGATCTGATTCGTCAGCGCTTCGGGAATGGCATCACCGCCAATTGTCTCGTAGCAATCGGTCAGGTCGAGGCCAGCGAAAAGCATGAGCAGGTGCTGGGGTTGTAAGCGATCAGGCTCTACATCGTGCCAATCGAGCGTGATTTCGCCTGCGTGCAATTGGCGATTGAGCGCGTCCAGGTCGAGTTCGTCGAGGGTGCGAGGGAGCCGAAGAGTGTGCATCAGTGATTGTCCTTCTTTATATATATGTAAGATGTTATATCTTGCGATTGAAATTCCAATAGGTCGGGTTGAAGCCCTGCAAGAGCGGGGTTTCGGTGTCAGCCGGGATGATGACGAGAAGGGCGCGCATGGCACGGGTCATGCCTACGAACATAGTGCGGCGTTCGCGGGCGAGCAGTTCGGCGCGTTCTTCGGCGGTTGCGTCAGATGGCATAAAGGGATAGGTGCCGGTGGTGAAGCCAGCCAGGGCCACGATAGGAAATTCCAGGCCCTTCGACGAGTTGAGCGTCAGGACTTTTACGCCTGAGCGCGTCAGATTCAGATCCTGCCCACTCATAAAGGTTGCTTCGATGCCCTGTTCGTGGAGGAGACCGGCGAGGGTGCGACCAGCTCGCTCGCTTGGACAGAGAAGCGCGCACGAACCCATGGTGAGACGGAGACTGAGCAGGGCTTTTTTGAAGAAGCTGGCGAGCAGTTGGGCCTCGTGCCATGCCAGTTGCACCGAACGTACGTCCGGGAGCGGACCGTTGTTGACATAGTGGCGCTCGCTGGCCTCGGTTTCCAGGGCACTGCTGGCAAGATAGGACTGAGCGGCCTCACCGATCTCGCTGGTTGAGCGATAGTTGGCGCGGAGAATGCTCGTGCGGCCCTGGAACTTCAGGCTTTCATGGACATCCGACCAGGTAAAGCCGCTACCGTAAATCGACTGATTGGCATCGGCAGTGACAAAGATACGATTGCTCGCCTTGCAGAGTTTGATGAGCATGCGCAGAAGGGTCGGATCAAGATCTTGCGCCTCGTCGATGACGACCGCATCGTAGCTACGGGCGAGGGGGGATGCCTCGACGAGATCTTCCACGCGCGCCCGGCGCTGCTGCCACGACTCTTTGTTGCTGGCCTGCACAAGGGCCAGCCAGCGCTCGTAGATTTTCCAGAGCAGGCGGCGCTGTGTGGCATTCAGCGCGACCTTGCGACCAGTGCGGGCCGTGGTGAGATAGTGCTCCAGGGTCGAGATCTGGCGGGCAGTAATGACCGTATTGAACTCCTGCAACAGATAGGCGATGCCCATTTTGTCCAGCGTTTGCCGTTGGACCTGCTGTTGAAGAGGATTGCCTTCCAGAGGCGTATCGGCGATGGCCTGGCGTAACAGGTTGAGCTGATCTTTATCTGAGAGAATCTCTCTGGTCTGACCACACTGTTGCAGGACTTCGTACGCCAGCTTATCGGCAGTACTGACACGCACATACTGGGCATTTTCGCCGAGCAGTTGTTGCAGCAGTTGTTCCGAAGATTTGATCAGCGCATTGGTGTAGGTCGTAAAGAGAATGCGCGGGGCCGAACGATTATTTTGCTTCAACTGCGTGAGAAGAGAACGGATGCGATAGAGGGCGATCGTGCTCTTGCCGGTGCCGGGTCCGCCCTTGACCAGTGTCGGGCCGGTGGTACTCAGCGACCAGTTAACATATTTTTCCTGTTCCGGTGAGAGCTTGAGCAGGAAAGCGAGCAGATCGCCATCTTTGTAGCGCAAGAGATCGTCCGTATTCGTCAGAATGTAATCGGGCTGCTGCTCCACCTGACGCAATGAGGGCTCGAACATGTGCGCGTCGATGCGCAAGAGGAACTCATCTGCGACGCCGGGGCAGGCGAGGAGTTCGTCCTGTGTCTTGATCGTGAGCAGGCGTGTATGGTAGAGAGGAGGAATTTCGAGCTGCTGCAAAAGGGCGACAGTGATCGGCGTGGGCAATTTTTGGTCCGCGGGATCGGAGTAGGTGACATTATAGGACCAGGCAGCATCCGCGTGGGCAGGGGGGAGCGAATCGTCGAGCGAATCGTCGACAGCGGTGAGAAGATCGTCGTCCCAGTCGTCATCATCGGCGTGCAGATTGCCCTTGTAGGTCGTCTCGCTGCGGCGAATGATGTTGAGGATACGCAGGCTTTTGTCGTCGAATTTATAGAGGATACGGAAATTGCCTGAACGCAAGCGATGGAGTTTGTTGTCCTCGTGATGGTTCAGTTGTTTTTTTACTTTGCCGTCTGGCAGCGGATTCTGGATGATCAGGGCAACTTTGTTCATGATCTGAGTCATTTCTTTGCCCTGAAAGTTTTTGAGCCCGGTAAAAAAAGCTGGTTTCATGAGAATTTGACGGGTCATCCCTGACGAACCTCTTCTTTCTACTTATTAAGAGATGAATATATGAGGTGAGAGCGGACCGGTGCCGTTACAGCGGACCGGCATAAAGCCCGGTCCCTACCTGTAATGTCCTTCGACGGGAATCGGTGCCGGTTTGTGTTTGCCATACGAATTGGTGACGCGCTACGAGAATTTTGAAAAAAGCTACATATCCTACACAAAGGTGGATGTGATGGGGATCTTGAGCCTACATCCTGCGACACGAGTGCTACACCGGGCTACATAGTTGCGATAGGATAAGTATGTAGCGTAGTTGTAACGTTCCGTCGAAAGGAATCGGTGCCGGTTTGTGTGATAGGTCCCGATGAAGGGAATCGACGCCGTTCCAGCGGACCGGCATAAAGCGCGGTCCCTACCTGTAATGTCCTTCGAACCGAATCGGTGCCGGTTTGTGTTTGTCATACGAATTGGTGACGCGCTACGAGAATTTTTAAAAAATGCTACACATCCTACACAAAGGTGGATGTGATGGGGATCTTGAGCCTACATCGATGCGACACGAGTGCTACACGAGATATACATTGGTAGTGTGAGCGCTGGATACAGGCATTTTTGATCCTTCTCTAATATATTCGGCAGATGGTGAGATTTCTGAAGGGTCGATTTGCGATTCGCTCCTTTGCATGGTAACAATGACGGTTGCTGTAAGAAGTATAAAACTCCTTCTCTATTACAATACTGAATGAGTTGTCCAAAACCGGAAATATTTCTACC
>DATJHM010000065.1:0-38930 GCA_035493895.1 Ktedonobacteraceae bacterium | reverse complement strand
AAAACTTTCTCGTCTGCTCGGTCATAGCAAGGTCAGTACAACAGAAATATACTTACAGGATTATACAAGCAGGGATGCCAGAACTGATCAAGCTGAGTATTCTCCGGTTGCTGATTTGAAGGCTAAGAAGTCGAAACATGGGTTTCAGAAACGGGTTCGTGGTGCTCTGGATGAATAGTCTTTTGATTTCTCCGACGCACGGTACATCTGAAAGACGCTGTTAAAAATTGGCTTCTCCGACATGCGGTTTGATGGAAAAATGGCAGAAAATTAGCCTTTCACTGGTTGATTATATTCAATCGGTGAAAGGCTTTATTGTGTCTTCTGAAGCGGGTTTATGTTATTGAGTTTATCATTAGTGGGGCTGAGAGGAATTGAACCTCCGACGCACGGTTTAGGAAACCGACGCTCTATCCACTGAGCTACAGCCCCTTCGTACAGATGATACCATATGCGTCAATCCTCTTTCAAGCATCTCCACAAGCCATTCTACCATGAACAGCTTATGCACGTTCTCTGTGGAAAAATCTTGAAATTTGGGGAAAACCTTCTCTCGGAAATGGATACATGCCAGATAAAACGCTGATGTTTAAACGCACTTGTCAAGCCACTTTAAGCAATGGCACAAGCGACAAAATCGTACCACCACAACCGACGTTCTACCTGGCATCTTTTTATACAGATTGCTTTTTCATTCGTAAGCGTGCTAAGCGCTCATTATCCTGTTTCAGTCGTGCTTCAGCCTTTAGCAGAAGTTCCGCAACTCGCTCCTGTGGCCAGATCACCACGCCATCGTCATCGGCTATGACCAGATCACCATCGCGTATCACCTTACCACCAATCGAGATCGTACCACCAACGATGGCCGGTCCATTTTTCTTGGGTGCAGTTGGTGTGACGCCGCGACACCATACCGCGAAACTCATTTCACGGATCTCACGGGAATCGCGTACCAGCCCATCGGTCACAAGACCTGCAATTCCACCATTCTGCATTTCCAGCGCCATCAAGCCACCCACCGTAGCCGTACGTGATGTGCTACCACCTGCTACAACAAGGACCGTACCTGGCGCAGGGAGATTCTCTAACACTTTGCGGACAGATAGATTATCATCCTGACTCATCAGAACTACAGAAGCGGGACCCACAACCAACGAGTTTGCTTGTAGAGGAAGTATATTGTTGGGGAGAACACCTTCACCTTCACTCGCATCCGATGCAAGTGTCGCGTTAAGCCACGCTGGAATCTTTTCCATAAATCTTTGCGCCTATCTCTCATAAATTGTTTGTTCGCTTGTTTAGTATATCCTTTCATGAGAGAGCAACGCAACGTTGATTTCAATCTATCCTTCTTCCTCACAACCTTGCCAGACTATGCTCCGTCCAATAATGATGCGTCTTCGCAACGGCCGTAATGACGTTTTTGATCTCTTTTTCTAGCCTGAACAGCGGCCCAACCGGCAAAAATAAGACCCTCCCCTCGCGCCTCACACAAATATTCTCGACCACAATCGCGCGCAGCAGCCAGAGCGCCATCTCCTCATCAGCACAGACAAGACCGACCCAGCCCAGTTTCTCGCTCCTCTGCGTGGACAAGCCCGTGACCAGTCGTAGACCACGTTCAATCTCGGAAATATTGCGCTCGTAAGCGTCCAGGTCCGCCTGTACCTCCTCTGGCGTGGCCGGTTCCAGCAAGGTATCACGATGAGGTGGTCCCCCGGCTAGAGCCAGATCACAAAAGCTACTCCACATCTCATTCCAGGCAACCTGTCCACTCTCGCTATAGCGCAATGGCGCGGCCCCCATCGGAGCCGCACTGACTATCCTGTTCCCTTGATAACGCGGAGGCAGAATGCCAGCGCTTATGGGAGGCGCTGGCTTTTGCCTGGTTGTGTAACGATCATGGCGATGAAATGCAGGCATACAGACATCTGTTTTGCCACGCCAGTCTATTTCACAGACCTCTCCACCGCTAATCGTCAGCGTACTGTCAGCCTGACCATTGTGCCAGAGCGTGTACTCTCCAGCTCGTAACTCTTGAAAGACGGCCGCAAATACTGTTCGCCCATTGATCAATCGCTCATGAACATTGGTATGCGTCTTGCGTGCATCGCTCCCTCGCACATTCACTTCGATCTCCTGATTGCACAATTCAGGCCGCGTATAAACGATCAGGGCCCCTACCTCCTGCCCTATGTCGAGCACAACGTGTTCAGTGTGAGTCCGCTCCACATATTCTTCGCTCATCTCTCTGCTATCCCTCTCTCATTTTTATTGCTACGGCTTGCATACAGTCCAACCACTGAAGATCTCTAAATGCCATTTGTGCACGTACTCGCCGACGAGGCTGGATTGTCAAAACCATTGTTGGGTATGCCAAGATAGGGGAAACTGGATAAGTATGCGGTAGAACGGTTGCTTGGTACTACACCATCGGTGATCTGCGTAGCGGCAACGTCTGGTTTGAAGTCCTTGTTCATCAGAGGATACGTCATGCCTGCGATCGCACGCAGCATAATGGTAACGACATCGTCGAAGACGCGACGTCCATTGGGAAATCCAGCCAGATCATTCCCGAGCAGCCCGTGGATATTGGGCGTATGCGTGGGCGGAATGGCCATATTCAAACGCAGCATGTCAGCTTGCTTCCGGCCAGTGAAGTTTTGAAAACCAGGAATGATTCCGGCCGGTATCCCGGTAAGCAGCATCGCTACCAGGTCCTCGCGTGCCGCACTGAGTCCGGCCAGATGTGGGAAAACTCCCGGATATAATGTGGGCAGAAGCTTTGCTAGCTCTGGATATTGAACGTGCTCAACGAATGCATGGTCGTTTTGTGGGGCCAGAGAGTTCCAGAGATCTTTCTTTCCCATCGGCACTAATACTTCATTGAAGAGCGGATTGCCGAGCCGGGAAACCTGAGTCCATGGTCCGATAGCCTGCGTTCCACCTTGCTCCGTATGCATGGTCACTTTTTGCCGACTCGCAGAACCCCAGACACCTATCACGGCATGGGGACTGTTCCGATCGTGGGGATACGTATGGTCGTGCGTCAGTATTTCCATTGGTATCTGGAGAGCGATCGTATGAACATTAGCTCCTTTGGTCGCATCGGCACCGGGAATATCAGGAGAAGGAATCATGTGTAGATTCTGGAATGGACGTAGATCGAGCAAATCAAAGATACTGCCTAAATCGACGTAGAAGCCTTCATCTCGCTGTCCCGCAAACACTTTCTCTCCGTTTGGCAGCGTATAGGTTGCGGCCTGGGCCAGATTCTCATAGTTTGGCGTGGAACGTGGGCCAATATTGCAGGGTGGAGATATGAGATTATTTGCCAACGTGGTTGCATGGCCGTTCTCAACCTTGATGACTGAGTACATCTGTCGCCGGTTCCAGCTTGCACTATTTAACGAAGTAATCGGGCCGGTATTGTAGAGAAACGAATTGGGGTTGCGTACTTCGGTGGTAAAACGAAACTGATAGGTGATATCTGCCTCACTGTCCCCGTTGTTGTCGATATGAATCTCATACAGGACATCATCGCCAAACTCGTAGAAGTTTGGCCCACCAGCTGATCCTTGCAGGGGAATGTAATTCGTGATAAGCGTAACGGTATGTGGATGATCAGGACTGACAAATGCATAGACATCGGTGTTATCTGCCACTGGATCTTTGGCAATTTCAGGTGCTTCGCGATGGGATGACATTCTATCTACCTCACAATCAAAAGCCCCGGCTACTCTTTAATGTATAGCTCTCAAGAGGCGTCCAACAAGCTCTGGGTCGCGATAGATAATTTCCTGGGTACCTACCAGGAGCGAGATCTCTCCGCTTGCAAGATCACGTACATGGGCGACCAGTGTATCGCTCAGTGCGATTTCTGGGAGATCACCCGCTATTGGTGATTCGGCGGCCGTGACGAGACCGGGTAATGTCGCAAGTGTACCAATGGTTGCAGCCCCTGCTGTCGTTTTTCCTAGAAATCGACGTCTGGTCAACTTTAGCATGCTTATCTCCTTTCAAGTTACTACGTATCTCCTCTCCGCTGAATATGATTTTGCATAATGCACTTATCTATCCTGAAATTAGTATAATCACCTGCTATGATCGGCATACTTCTGTTTATGGATTATCTATTGATAGCAGCTTTTGCTTTTACTTTAAAGCAATTCAGAATTTGAGTCCTCTGTTGCTTTTTTTAGCTAACGGGGTACGAATGATCTCAAGCCGAGTGTGGACCTATCGCCGGATGAGGATAGTGGCATGGAGATTTTCTCTTCAGGTTGCTTTTGTTGTTCTCAAAAGGGGAATGTTCGCGGGGTTTTATGAAGTGCCAGATCTACATCTGGCATAGGTTTCAGGAATGCCAGATGTAGAGTTTACTTGTGGGTGATGGAAGACCGCTGATCCAATGCTGAATTGCGCCTCTTCCATCAGACATTTTGCACGGGGTGGTCTAGAATGATCGTTTCAACTCTCTTATGGGCCGCAGATTTTCTGCGACCTGTACACTCCTCCTGACAAAGAGAGAAGTACTCAGAATTACCTTCTGATGAACGTAACACCATAGCCAAGCGCAAACCTTACCCTGGTGACGGTATAGGGGTTTGTACCCCAGTTCGTTGAGCTCGCAATGACATGGTTGCCCTGTACTCTTTCTACAATGGCAACATGCCCGTCAGTGCCTGCTCCCTGAACTCCCGGCTGAAGGACCAGGATCGAGCCAACCGTGGGTCTGCTAGAGATATGCCAGCCAAAATCGGTTGCGCGAGCCTTCCATTGCCAGGCCATTGCATTTTTTGTCCATGGCACAAATACTCCATGCGTCTGATGGTATCGCTGATCGGCCCACCAGGTGCACTGGGGATAGGGGTAGGGATTGTAATGTCCTACCTCGTTCGCGGGTGCCATAGCACTGGTTTCGACGACTGGTGCCATCTGCATCGGCGCATTCTGGATCAAAGCCGCCCGGTTTGTGTCGGATGTGGACACAAAAATAGGCTTAGCTTTGGTCGACTGCGCGCCAATAGCTGAGGCCGTAGGTGTTGATTGTGGGGCGGGGACTGCTCTGGCACGAGTATGTGTAGTTCGTGCGGATTGCGCGCTGCTATGAACTGCGATCTCGGTCACTCCTACAGTTTTCGTGCTGACTAGCAAATGTTGTTGTGTCGTATCAGGAACACAAATTGTCTGCCTGGCATGTAATGCCTTGTTGCTGACCCGCTTGTTCTGTCTAACTAAGCTTTCCTGGGTCAGATTGAAACGTGCAGCTAGCGTACTCCAGGTTTCGCTACCAGTGACGGTATATGCGTGATCGTTGGGCGTACAGGCTAGAGCAGAATAAGCGAGAATTCCCTCACCACTCGTACCTACCGTCGTACCACCTACCGAAATGAACCCTACTACCGCCGCTACACTTGTCTTCACTACAAAATTTACTACGTTGTGCCTTTGAAGAAACTTCCGAATTGGTTGTTGTGTTTGCAATGTATCCTCTCTCGAATATACAACTTGCAGACCCCCGCGTTTATGCAATTCACACATACGCAAATGCACATGACGAAATTTTACGTCCTGCATCTGAACAAATGGGAACACATGCATATTAGCACTATACACAACCTGTAAATATGAAATATGTTGATATATAGCCATATTGGGCTATATGCGCCGCTGGCAGGATAGGGGCCTGCTGAGGATAACTATCTGAGCGTATGCTAGTTTGTAGCCTGAAAGATGATTTATGGCAAAGAAAAAGATGGTGCGTTGCTTATTGGAGCCGAAGATCGGCTTCATGCTGCATATCGTTTTGATATGATAAAAAACCTCCGCCAATACGCCGAAATTTCAGCGTATTGGCGGAGGTTTTTGACGCATCACTTCAAGTTTTCCTGAGTGGTTGGATTCGCATACTCCAGCCTATCCAAGAGGTTGAGGTATGAATTTGAGCTTGGACTTCTGGTCCGCTGTGATGGAAGTCCCTGCCTGAGCGGTTGCTGTTGGGATGTCGCTACTATTCGTCTCGAGCGTACAAACAACCTGCACTGTTCCATTTTTGGCATCGATGGTTACCGAATCCGTCAGCGGTAGCGTTTGATAGCCATTGACACTTTCACCAGACGTTGGAGCAGTGGCTATCGCCGTTGCTGCCTGCGGCGTACCATCTGTGTGGCCGTTAAGAATGTTGAACGAGCATCTGACCTGCCCATGAGACGTTTGAAACGCTATTGGAATAATCGCATTCACGACAAATTTACCCTCTGGCAATGGTAAGACGGCAACTGTCGTAGGATAGGTCGTATAGGTACTATCTACTGGCGTTGGTGGCTGGAGCGTTACTGGCGCTGTTGTAACCGTATCAAATCCAGCATTGAGGCCCCGTTTGCCATGATGGTCTTTATGCTTGTGGCATTTACATGGGTACTTGTGATGGTCTTTATGCTCGTGGCATTTACATGGGTGCTTGTGATGACACTTTTTGCCATGGCATGGATGGTGTTTCTTACACGGATTTTTGTGCTTCCAATCAGGACCAGGATAGCATGTGCGGATGTGTATAAATTTGGTAATGGTCTGAAGTTTCACATTGCCATTTTTTGCGTCTGAAGGGGAGCGCGTGGGATCGCTAACTTTCTTGTGTACCTCATGAGCACGGGTTGAAGCTAAATTGGGGCGTGCTGTCTCGTCCGTACTCTTGTGTACCACAAGAGCACGACTTGAAACCAGATAGGCGCGTGTGGCATTGGCCGTACTCTTGTGTACCGCATGGGCATGACTTGAAACCAGATAGGCGCGTGTGACATTAGCTGCCTTCTTGTGTACCGCATGGGCATGACTTGAGACGGTAATATTGGCCGTACTCTTGTGTACCGCCTGAGCGCTATTTGAGGCTAAATGGGCTCCCACATCGGGCAAACCTGCAAAGCCTATTGCTACACAAAGTGCGAGCATCGCGCCCAGTATGCCAAGTTTTTTCATGGCACCCTTTTCCCTTTCTACAAATATTTGCATCACAATAGAGGTGTATCTCTTTATATAAGGAAAGAGTGTGAGGTACAGGGGGAAAGAGGCTTTAAGCATATCAGGCGATATGGAACATTCCTGTCCGCCTCTCATTTCTTACCTTATTTAGGAGGAACAACCGCAACTCTGACTTCATTGTAGAAGTGATGAACAAATTATATATTTCAATAAGATGGAGATTTTATTATTTTGATAGCGCCTGACTAAGATAGGTAGATCTATCAACTGGAGAAAAAAGAAAAGGTAGAATAAACTTCTTGTGTCTAGCCCGATATGGCCGAAAAAAAAGTAGTCCCGGCTCTCTCAGGAAAAGTTGTGGTATGCTTATACTAAGCGGTTTATCGTGGAAGAGTTGATAATCTCTACTGTAGCATTTGCCACAGTAGAGAAAAATCGAGGTTAGAGGCGTTCTTTTTTGTGCTTGCGCGCTGCATTCTGTGTTGCTTTTGTCTGACCAGTGCTTTGCTCTGTAGCGGATCGTGGGCCGGATTCACCGGTCTCCTGATCGTAGCCGATCTCCATGACCTGCTCGGGTCGCAATGCATTCACCGGGCGCATTCCCGGAGGGGGTGGTGTTGTCCAGGGGCCTGGTTTTGAAACGGGCCACTTGGGAAAAACTATGCGCACCGTTGGTTTACTGCTTGCTGGAGGAGCACTCGCTGTCAGGGGTTGTGCCTGTGTGGGGGCAATAGCTTCTGTTGTGGTTTGATTTGGAGCCGTGCTTGCTATTGGTTTTGAGGGAGCCGCAGGCCTGGTGGCCTGGCTCGAACGTCTTTTTGCCATTTTATACAATCCTCTCTTTTGTACAATATTTTTTCATCGGGCAGAATGCTGAAGTGACGCTAGTTTCTTATCTAATTACAAGTAACAAAAAATAGTACTTCAGGTTTGTTCTGTTGAGAAAATAACTTTGTTTCGTTGAATAAATAGGACGAACAGACTCTATTCTCTATTGTACACCGATATATCCATAGAATGCGATTCAACTCGGAGGACTATTATGAAAGTACTGATAACTGGCGCGACCGGCTTGCTAGGGTCGCATCTGATAAAAGAATTACAGGATCGTGGGGAGAGTATTCGTGCATTAGTTTTACCTGTGGAAAATGCCAGTAAGCTGGAGGCACAAGGGGTCGAGATCGTGCGCGGCGATATTACCGCTGGCAATACGCTGGCTCCGGCTGTCAAGGATGTCGATCTGATATTTCATCTCGCGGGTATGATGGGTGTGCATCGCCCCCTTTCTGATTATCGTCTGGTCAATGTCAATGGTACTGAAAATCTCTATAAAGCCGCTCAGGAAGCTGGTGTTCGCCGTTTCGTCCATACCAGCTCTCATACTGTTTATGGTTTGGGGCACGCACGCGCTATGGTTGAGAGTGATCCTCTGCGCCCCGATGCTGATCCCTATAGCATTACCAAGGCCGAGGGCGATCGCATGCTACGTCGCTTGATGGTCAATAGCAATGTGGAGACCGTGATTCTGCGTCCCGATACCTTCTTTGGCCCTGGAGACCGCCTGCACTTTGGCCGTATGGCTCAGAAGACGATTAAGGGAAGTTCGCTGATTCTCGGGAAAGGCGATCAATACATTCCTTTCTGCTATGTGACCGATGTCGTGCAGGGCTTTATGCTCGCTGCCTATCATGAGAAGGCTCCAGGCAATGTGTACAATATCGCCACCGATCGCCCGTTGACCGCATTGGAAATGTTCAATGAGATCGCAGACGCAGTTGGTGGAAAACGCCCAAGAATTCATCTGCCGTACCTGCCGATCTACTACGGCTCCATTGTTGCGGAGAAGGGCGTTGCGCGCCTGACCAACACGAAGCCGCTCGTGACCGAACTGGGCGCTTTGATGTTTGGCTCGAACAATGTGCATAGCATCGAGAAGGCACGCAAAGAACTGGGCTACGATCCGAAAGTTGATCTGCGCGAAGGTGTTCGCCTCTCCGCTGAATGGTTTAATGCTGGTGGCATGGACCAGCCTTCTGTCACTCAGGCAAGTCAGAATGCGCCTCTCGCTGGCGCTGTAAAGTCCTGAGGTTGTAGTGGCACCTCTGGATGCAACAAATAAGAAAAGAGACCAGGATCGCCGCTGAGCTGTCCTGGTCTCTTTCTTTTTTCTCGGCTAGTTAGCGGTGGTAGAAACGCGCTTGCCTGCACCCTTGAAGCCGAACTTCTTGATGGTGCTACGCAGCCAGCCAGCAGTTGGACCGTCATCGATGCGGCCGCTGGTCTCAACCAGAAAAGAGGCCGTCTGAGGACGTGTTGCCATACCTCTGGACTTGCGCAAAGCAGCTAGCTCGTCAAAATGCTGATAGGCCCAGTACATGTTGACACGGCAGCCTTTGCAATTTTTGATATCATCTTCATTCATTGTTCCACATTGTGGGCATTCGGTCATGATGGTGTATCCTCCCATTTGCGAATCTTGTACGATACTACTTGTTTTCAAGAGAAACTGAATATTGTATGAACAACAAACTCTGTTAGATCAGCCCCGTACGGATCGCTTCGGCTACTGCCTGAGCACGATCCGTTACCTGTAGTTTACGATAGATGTCCTGCATCTTTCGCTTCACTGTGACCTCACTCCAGAATTGACGAGCTGCAATCTCTTTGTTACTACAACCTTGTGCCGCCAATCGTACTAGCTCGATCTCCAGCTCGCTGAGACCGGAACGTGTGCGATCTTGCTCACGTGTCAGCCGGTGAAATTCGTCGAGTACCTGGGTGATTGCTCGTTGCTCACCTATCACGCGTTCACCCTGGTGGACGGTGCGTAATGCTGACAATAACTCGGCCAGCGGCAACGATTTTTGTAGATAGCCTTGAACTCCGATACGCATCGCTCGCAGGAGCAGATCTTCTTCGGCTAACCCGGTCAGAATCACGATTCTGGACGCGGGACAGGCCCTCTGAAGTTGTTGCGCGATATCCAGTCCATTGGTTGTACCCAGAAAAATATCGAGCAAGACGATGTCTGGCTGTAATTCCTGGGCACGAACCAGGGCTGCATGTCCACTATCAGCCTCTCCAACGACAACAAAGTCCCTTTCCTCGCCCAGGGCTGCACATAAACCTTTACGCACAACCTCATGGTCATCGACGATCAGAACCCGTATGGGAATCTGGGATGCGTCTTCTGAACGTAATTGCATTGCGATCGCTTCAGTTATTGGTTCTCGTTCCGCCTGTTTGTTCTTCTCCTGCGTGTGTTCTAGCTCAGCAGAGAGACTTCTCTGAGCTTGAGCATAGTCTGCCTTCGTTTTTGTCCGCTGAGAAGAAGCGCCTGCGGATACCATACATTACTCCATTGCGCCAGATGTGAACAACTGGCTCTTTGATCCTGACACATTGTATAGTACGTTAAGAACTATGTACGCGCAATGCTGTTATTTCAACAGCCGCTTGCTTGAACGCCGGGGCAAATCCCTGACGTTGGTAATTGCCATCTGGCAATGATACGAAAGACGTACATACCTTATACGGTCGTGCCTTGTGACCTCTCTAGAAATACGCAATACTACAAAACAGGTGGCATCTATTTCGTGCGAATCTGCCGCGTCAACATGATACACGTACCGTATTTATTATTAGTAAACATTAATTATAAGGGGATTTCAAGCCATGTCCGATCCAAATACGCAGAAAGCGTACCAGCCAATGCCGAAAGCGTACGATGCAGTAACGGATGAAGGTAGCAGTATCCTTCCAGAAGACGAGCCCTTTGAAAGCACTGAGGTAGCTAAGGCCGATTATGGAAATATTGCTTACGAACTTTTGCTTCTGCAACAACGCCTGGCCGCCTATGAGCAACTTCATATTGAAGAGATGGCCGAGCTACGTCAGGAAATCGAACGTTTGCGCCGCACATTTTTGCAGGAAACAAACCCACAGTTGCGTGCGATTTCACCTCGTAGTCTGCGCACTTCGCAGCCATAACTATCGAGTACACTGCCTGGCAAAAAGACAATGGGCGGCTAAGAAACAACCATTTCTTGCCACCCATTGTTTTTTGTATCACGTTCTATCTATCTCGCGGACTAAGCCTGAATCTTCACTTTGTTCGTGTCGGCGGCATCCTGGGCAGCGTTAATCACTGGCAGGCTACGCAGCTTCTCCGACTTGCCTTTGCCTTTGACGGATGATCCCGCGACGCCTTTTGCAACTTCCAGGCCAACTGCCGTCACGGTTGGTGTGTGGCAGACCATGTTGGTGTAGGCTGCATTGGCCAATGGGCAATAGCACTCGCCCGCTTTGATGCTGCGACGGAGCTCGTCGGCTTTGACGGTTCGCCATGCGCTCCCGAAGTCGTAGTTATGATCGCGCAGGTTGCCAACTGACTCGGCACGGATGCAGCAGGTCCAGACATCACCATTCGGTGCGATCTGTGCTGAGGCTACTCCTGCCAGGCAGGGGATAATCTGGCGCTTCTCTACCAGGGTGCGCTTCACGATATCATAGTAGCGATCGCGGAACGCCTGTGTGACACGTGCCACGCCATCGCTCTCTTCCTGGCGAATGCCCGCCTGCAAGCGCTCGATCACTGGCTGATACTTCTCGAGTGGAGGCGTAATACCCATGCCAACCGTATCCAACTCGACGCGCTCTTCGGCGATCTCGCTGATAAATTGGTCCGGCTTCAGCTCCGTGCTGACGAATTTGTAGATATTGTCAAATTCATCGATATTGAAGTTAGAGATAACCGTGTGCACGCCCAGCGTGAAGTTTTTGTAGCGGCTCTTCAGCGCTTTGAGTCCGGCATAGGTGCGCATGGAATGCTCAAAGTTGCCTTTGACGCCACGGACGACGTCGTGCTTCTCTCCTACGCCATCCAGCGAGAGGTTGATGACGACTTCGCTGCCGGGGGCGGCCTGAAGAACTTTCTCGACGCGCTCTGGAATAATCTTATATTGGATGCCATTGGTGGGAATATTGATAATGCCCGGGCGGCAGTGACGATAGGCGGCACCCACCATATCAGGGAGATCTTTACGAAGTGTTGGCTCGCCGCCGCTGAATGTGAACCAGTAGGGGGCGTCACCAAGCGACTCAAATGTTTTTTCGTACTCTTCTATGGTAAAATCATCATTTGGGCGCTGCCATACATTGCATGTTTTACAACGGGAGTTACAGCGATAGCTCACGCTGATCGTTAAATTCAGAGGAAGTGCAAGAGGTTTGCCCAGGGCATAAGACGCTTGCATCACCGGAATTTTAGGTAGAATTTCTAGCATGTTGTCTGTTTTCCTCCCCTACAACCAGACGATAGGGTGATTACGTAGGTTCTCAATGAATTTTCGATCACAAAAAGAAGTGTTTGAGCGCAAATAACCTGGCTTCAACCTCAGATAAAACTATGACAGTTGTGCCGTAATGCCACTCAACCTGCGGACCCCTCCCGCTCCTGCTTAGTGTATAAAAGCTCAGCTCTTTCTACAAGTTACTAACGTATAGTAGGATGTGTACTATCGTATCCCGCACGTCCCTTAAAATACGTAATACTGATAGAGCGTCAACTCTGACAGGCTCTGGTACTATGCTCACAAGCATCAAACCAAAAATTCCTGAAAGGGATCTCTTGCTTCCACAGTACAATTTTGTTTGCTTTTAAGACTATACTATACGGTTGAAACACTTGTAAAACTTATAGTACCTACAGTATACTTTTTCGCTACCCATATCAGGCCTGATGGTCTGTGCGTACCGCTTTTCTCTTCTCGCAATTTCTGTTATGCTTAATGCAGTGAAAATTCCACATGTAAAACCTATTACCGTTCTTTGTGGGCTCAAGAAGAATAGCTTTGTGGGAGCCACACAAGCGAAAACCACCTGTAGTTCCTGGGGGATATGATGATCGACCTGAGTGATCCTACCCTTGACGAGCGTTTACGGCGCCGTACTCCGGAAGGGCGCTATGAGATAAGTGAGATTGAGCTTGTTCTGTCTGTTCGTGCTTGCCAGGCTCAGGGCAAGACGGAGCATGTACGCTATCTCTGTGGTGTCCTGTTGCAACGCTGCGCGCCTTTGTTCCAACGCCATTCCCAGGGGTTGCGCCATCGCCCCGAGTTGCGCGAGGAGGCTGTGGCGAATATGGCTGAACATCTGTTGCGCGAGGCGATGAATGTAAAAGAAGTATTTATGACGCAGAACTTTGTGCATTATGTGCGCTGTCTCTGTGTCGATGAATTCAACCGTGTCTTGCGGCAAGAGGGCCTGTATTATCGTCGCGACGACGAGGGCCGCCCTTCCGGGCGACCACAGCACGTCCCTCGCGCCCTGGTTGAGTCTCTGCATCCCGTGACGGCTGATGACGAGGGCAATGCAAGTACGGCTGATGTGGCTGATCCCGGTGATCCCTATGAACAGCTGCATGCTGAAGCTGAGAGTCAGCGCATCCTGACCTATCTGCAAGATCCGCTGGATCGCCAGATTATGGTCCTGCGCGCTCTTGAAGGGATGAAGTGGGATGATATCGCCGAGTTGTGTAAACGCACCGAGCGCACGGTGCGTTTGCGTTACGAACGCGCACGCAGCTACTTGCGCGAATGTATCAATAAAGAGCAACAGGCGGTCTATACTCCTGTGGCGCGACAGCAGTAATCCATTGTTGAGATAGATAGAAGGTAAAACTGACGGTGCTGTAGAGCACGTAGACCATTGGGGAAGAGAAAGGCGTAAGTACCATGAATACTCCAGAATTACAGAGCCTGAAAATGGCCTGGTTAGCTGCTGCTGAAGCCGGGGATACACTGGGCCAACAGCGCATATTGCGCGATCACCCGGCTGAACAGGAGGCTCTGATTGATTTTATCGCTGGCTATCATGCCACTGTTGGCACTGATCTGGCCGATGAAGTGACTCCTCTGCCTTTGACGCAACGCGCCTTTCAGCGGGCCCTGGAGCGTACTTTTGTCCCACAACTGGCATTGTCCACGCTGGTAGATCTGCGCAAACAGCGTAGCCTGAGTAAGGTCGATGCTGCACGCGGCCTGCGCATGAGTGTGGATGTCTGGAATAAGTTTGAGACGGGCGCGATTGAACTGGTAAGCTTGAGCCAGCGACAGCTCGATCGGCTGGCCCAGTTTTTCCAGATCAGTATCGACCAGTTCGGTTCCCTGCTTGAGAGTAGCCAACCGACTATCTCTCTCAATCGACGTCAGAATCAGGAAGCCGCACGCAGCGAACAGCAGGGACCGCAACGTCAGAGCTTCGCTGATGCTGTTGCCCGTAGTACGATGTCGAAAGAAGAGAAACAATTCTGGCTGGAGTAATGCAAGCACTCTGGAGATGAACCTTTACGCCGTTTAGCGCCCCTTTGTCGCATACCCAATGTAGGACACACTCGTAAACCGTCCGGGACCGAGTGTGAGCCGACCTTTTTTGACGCGTGGAGTAAAGCCAACCAGTTCTTGTACCTGAAGACCTCTGGCACTGACCAGCGCTTGGAGTTCATGCGGGGTGATGAAATGATGGTAGTCGTGCAAACCGGGGACCAGACCGTATTTCTGGAAGAAGCGCTCTCCGATCCAGATCAGGATCAGGCGCGCAAGCCATGTGCGGTTAATCGTATCAAAGATAAATAGCCCGCCGGGAGCGAGTACGCGGCTGATCTCATTGAGCGTTGCGGAGAGATCGTTGACGTGCTCAAGAACGTCCAGGCAGACAATAACTGAGAAACTGCCTGTTGCGAAGGGCAAGGCTTCAGCATATCCTTGCTCAAAAGAAACATGATGCGCCAGACCACTTTGACGTGCATGGCTCCGCGCCGTTTGTATCGCTCCCTGCGAAGGATCAAGTCCAATGGCCACCGCGCCCCGTCTCGTCAACTCTTCGCAGATTAAGCCTCCTCCACTGCCCACTTCGAGCACTTCTTGCTGTTGCAGCGCTCCGCGCCCAAAGATCCGGTCTACACAGGACTCGATATAATCGCAGCGCTCTTTTGTGATGTGCAATAAGAGACAACTCCGCTCCCACCAGGTATAGTTCGTGAAGATCTCTTCCTGGCTGCGCTTGTGTGTCTGTCGTATGGGGACCATATCTGTTCTCTTTCGTCTCGCCTGCACATGGAAAAAACTGCCTGTGCAATAAATACACAACAGAAGCGACTATCGCCGTTTCCCTTTTCAATGCAACGTATTTTATCACAATGGAAGATGTGCTGTATATGTTGTTTGTTGTTGGCACACATATGAGGAATTTCTATGTTTTTCGCTGTCTTTATTGACGGGCTTACGCCTTTTTCCTATAATGTCCGGCGAGAGCGCGCAATACAGCTACCGTTTTCGCGGCCATTGTATCCGTGCAAGCGGTGGAGTTTGAGCGTTCCCCACAAAAACTCTCCCTTTTGAGGCCTTTCTTTCCTGCCATCCCTGGGAAGGGGTGGGTATCCAGAAAGGATTTTTCTTTCTTATGAATAAAATGACTATTCGCGGGGCTGAATATCCCATCAGAAAGATTTTTAGTGACGATTTTGTTTTTACTATCCCTCTGTATCAGCGGGCCTATTCCTGGACGGCCGAAGAATCCGAAGAACTGTTGCAGGACCTGCTTCGTGCCATGAAAGGGTTTTCGGTCCCCATTGACGATCTGGACCCCTATTTCCTGGGAAGTATTGTATTGATTAAAGGGGATAATCCCGAGGCTCAGGTGGTGGATGGACAGCAGCGTCTGAGCACGCTCACGATGCTGCTCGCGGTGTTGCGCAGTCTGAGTCAGGCCGAAGATGCTGATAGTCTGACTTCTTTTCTTAGCGAAAAAGCAAATAAGTTTATTGGTACTCCCGCACGCCATCGCCTGAGCCTGCGTAAACTGGACAGGGAGTTTTTCCATACGTATATTCAGGATGAAGGCGGCATAGAGCGGCTCAAGGATCTGTCAGAAGCCCAACTCTCAGAAAGTCAAACCCATATTCGCGATAATACCCTGGGCTTCATTCGCGAATTGCAGAAGATGACGCCCGATCAATTAATGACGCTGACCCAATTTATTATCAACCGCTGTTTTCTGGTCGTGGTTGCCGTCGATTCCTCGGATCTCGATTCGGTCTATCGTATCTTCTCAATCCTCAATAGCCGCGGTCTCGATCTCTCCTATCCCGATATTTTAAAGGCTGAGATTATCAATGCGGTCCCTCTGCAATTGCAGGAAGAATATACTGCCAAATGGGAGGAGATTGAAGCATTGCTGGGTAGCCAGGCCCTCGAGGATCTGTTTGAAGATTTGCGCACGATATTTGCACGCCAGCGTATGCTCAAGGGGATGATCGAAGAGTTTCGCCATTATGTCTATCCAGGCCAACCGCAGTCGATCAGTGCGCAGGAGTTTATTGATAATATTCTCGTACGCTATGCTCATGCGTATAATTATATTCTCAGGACAAACTATCAGCATGGGATGTATGCCAATGAGATCAATGCGATGTTCCGCTGGCTCAATCAAATTGATCGTGGTCGCTGGGTTCCGACTGCTCTCTATTATTTTTTTGAGTACGTCCAACAGCCAGATCTGGTGCTACGCTTCCTGACCGATTTAGAGCGTCTGGCACTGAGCTTTGAGCTGTGTCGTGTGCCCCCTTATAAGCGCATTGACCGCTATTGCGAGCTGCTGGATGCCATTTATCATAAAGAGGATCTCTTCGTCGAGACTTCGCCGCTCCAACTGTCACCTCGGGAGTGCCGCCAGTTTATCCTTGCTCTCGATGGCAATATCTATCAGATGCACCATGTTTGTCGTTATGTGCTCTTACGCCTGGATGCCAGCCTTTCTGAGGGCATTGCGACGTACGATTACCAGACGGTCAGTGTTGAGCATATTTTGCCGCAGCGGCCATCCATTGATAGCGAGTGGGCCAGCATTTTCCCGACGCGTGAGGTTCGGGAAAAATATGTGCACAAGCTGGGCAATCTGCTTCTGCTCTCTCGTGGGAAAAATATTCGTGCCGAAAATTATGATTTTGAGTACAAAAAACAATATTATTTTTCTACTGCCAATGGTATCTCACCCTTTGTCCTGACCACACAGGTCCTGCGCTACCAGCAGTGGACGCCTCCGATCATAGAGCAGCGTCAGGTGCAAATGGTAAATACGGCAAAAAAGCTCTGGCGCTTGTAAATAGCCTCAGGGCCTCCTTTGTGTTGTTTCTGTTCGTTTCTGCTTTAAGACATTTGCTGATAAGGCACGATATATCATAGGAGACGTGGTATAATAAAAGCCATTGTAGCATGTCAAGTCACGTGACTGGCGGAGAGAGGAAAACGATTGTATGGCGATGTTTGAAAGTTTATCCAAACGTCTGGATGGTATATTCAATAATCTGAGTGGGCAGGGGAAACTGACTGAGGAAGATGTCAATGCGGCGCTTCGTGAGGTGCGCATTGCATTGATTGAGGCCGACGTGAATCTGCGGGTCGCGCGTCAGTTTGTCGAGCGTGTCAAACAGAAGGCCATTGGTGCCGATGTCATGGGCAGTCTCTCTCCAGCTCAGCAGGTTTTGTCGATTGTGAATGAGGAGCTTATTGAGGTGCTGGGTGGTGCCGATGGTCAGAATAAGCTCGATCTGGGTGGTCCCCCGCCACAGATTATTATGCTGGTTGGCCTTCAGGGCTCGGGTAAAACGACCAGTGCTGCGAAGCTGGCGAACTATTTGCGCAAACAAGGCCAGCGCCCCATGCTGGTGGCCGCGGATATGTATCGTCCTGCGGCTGTCAATCAGTTGAAGACGCTGGGCAAGCAACTCACTATCCCGGTCTATTCCGAGCCAATGGGCGCTGATCCCGTCGATATCTGTGTCAATTCACTCGATTATGCACGTGAGCAGGCTTGCTCGGTGATTATTCTGGACACTGCCGGTCGCTTGAATATCGATGAGCGCATGATGCAAGAGGTGACCACTATTCGTAGCCGTTTGCAGCCTCGCGAGGTGCTGCTGGTTGCAGATGCTATGACCGGCCAGGAGGCGGTGCGTGTCGCCAATGACTTTAATCAGGCACTCTCGCTGACGGGCATGATCCTGACGAAGATGGATGGTGATGCTCGTGGCGGTGCCGCTCTCTCGATCCGCTCTGTGACGGGGGTCGCGGTCAAGTTTATGGGTACCGGTGAGAAAACCGATGCTCTGGAGCCGTTCTATCCCGATCGTCTGGCCTCGCGCATTCTGGGCATGGGCGACGTGATGTCTCTGATCGAACGCGCTCAGGAGACGATCGATCAGGAGGAAGCGCTGAAGGCTCAGGCGAAGTTGCAGCAGGGCAAGTTCGATCTCGAAGATTTCCTGAATGCGATGCGCCAGTTGAAGCGTATGGGACCAATGCGCCAGGTGATGGAGATGCTGCCGGGCTTTAATAAGCTGGCCTCGATGCCGGAGATGGAGGAGGCCCTGGAGGGCGACCAGCTCAAGTATGTGGAGGCGATGATTCTCTCTATGACCCGAGAAGAGCGCAGAAATCCCGATATTATCAATGGGAGCCGCCGCAAACGTATCTCACGCGGTAGCGGTACGACGGTTGAAGATCTCAATCAGTTGCTCAAGCAGTTCGGTGAAATGCGTACGATGATGCGCCAGATCAGCACGGGCAAGGGTCCGTGGGCACAGATGGCGCGCCAGTTTGGGGGCGGCGCTGGTATCCCGGGTATGCCCGATATGCCTGGCTTGCCTCGACCAGCCGGTGGCAAGAAGACTGGCAAAGCGGCACGCAAAGAGAAACGCAAAAAGGCTAAAGCCAAAGGTGGCAGACGCTAGCCGGTTTTTTCATCATGAAAAATATGTCAGGCCTTGTGGGGTGGTGTGCAGGATCACACTAAACTTTTCTATGCAGATAGGACTCCAATTTGTGAGGAAAGGTCAATGGCTTCAATGGCTTCCCAATTTTTCAGGGGCACAACCACCCCGAGACTGACATATGCCGTGCTGGTTATGGTGCTTCTGAGCGCCTCTCTGGCATTGGCTTCCTGCGGGAGCACGAATGCGGCTCAACAGCAGGCCATGCAGAATCAGGCACGCCTGGAACAACTGGTTCTTCAGGCAAGAAAGAGCGGCATTCCCTCTTCATCCCTGCAATCTATTTTCCAGCAACAGCAGCAGCTTGCAGCAACCAGACCTCCTCTCTCGCTTTTTAGTACCCAATCTGAGGATGAATACTATCAGGGGCTTGCCGCCCGTTATGTCCAGCTGCGCCTGCAACTTCAGAGTATCATCGCTACGACCACGCAACGGGAGCAGAACCAGGCTCAGCATGATCTTCAGACGCTACAAAATCTGCTGGCACAACAACGCACTCAGGGGCTGCCAGTGCAAAACTTCTCTCTGCAATTTCAGCAAAGTCAGGACGCTTTTCTGCATGCTCGCACTTTTGCTGATTTTGCCCGGGTGAGCGTCCAGAATGCCGGGATCAGGCAGGCGCTGAATATGCTCCCGGAGGTATCCGACCAGTTGAAGCAGTTGCAGACCACCATCACGCAGATGCAGAGCACGCATATTGATGTGGGCTGGCTCCAATCGCAAGATCAGAGTGCTCAGCAACTCTTCAAATCGGCCAGTACTATCTCCGATTTGCAACATGTGCAGGAGCTTGTCAATAATCAGTATCAGCAGGCAATTGTGCATTCGACGCTGGCTATGCCGATTGTGACTGCGAATAAGCTTCAGGAGCTGGCAAAGAAGATCTCCTTTCTCAAAACATATGGCATCGATACCACGGCCTATCAGCAGCGTTTCAACGCCGCTCAGGCGCAGGTGAGCAAAGTGGTAACGCTGCGGGATTATGCCACCTTCAGCAAGCTGATTGATGCTGACATTACCGCTATGCAGAATGATACGGTCCAGGCTCAGGCGCACTATCTGGTCAATCAGTTCCATCAGGAAGTGCAGAACTGGGGGCAGGCGCATCTCTATCACGATAGCTATGATGGCAACAGTTATCCGCTCGATGCCGGTTATATGCAGCAGGGAATCGGCCCGGATCTGGATTTTGCGTTGTCGCAAGCATTGACGCCCGCCGATTTTCAGGCGGTGGTCGATATGGCCAATGATGATCTGTTCAACCTCCATGCATTTGAAAGTGACTATGCCGATAAAACTGCTTTTAATCAGGTGCACAAGAGCGATCAGCAATTATTGCAGCGCTATGGCTTGCTCGATCGGCAGGTGATCGTGGTTTCGCTTGCACGTCAGGCTATGCGCATCTATCAAAATGGCAAGCTGATACGTGGTTTACAGGTAACTACTGGCCGTCCAGAATTGCCATCCTTGCCGGGGGTCTGGTCCGTGCAGGGCCGACTCTCGCCAACGACTTTTACCTCCTCTGAGCCGCCAGGGTCGCCTTACTGGTATCCGCCAACGCCCATTCACTATGCAATTTTGTATCACCAGGGCGGTTATTTTGTACATGATAGCTGGTGGCGTGTTGATTATGGTCCCGGCACGCAATTCCCACATGTCGATTCAGGCGGCGACCAGCAGTTTTCCTACAATGGTAGCCATGGTTGTATCAATGTGCCATTAGATGAGGCTGGCTGGATCTATAACAACACCGGTTGGAATACAGCCATCATCATTTATTAATGCTTTCTTACTTTATACTATCGGCCAGAGAAGCGTTTCCAGAAGGGCTGAATGGTTGCTTGGTGTGTATACTATAATTTATACGTGGCGATGTGGAAATATATGTATGTTAAAAAAACCTGGTGGAGTGATCCATGAGTGAGATAACTGCAACCAGGCAGATCCCGGATGCCGTAGAACGTGCTGCCACTGCGTGTGGTCTGGGCCGTTTGCAGCGTGTGCATATGGCTACGCGTACGGGCAACTTGCGCCTGGGAGGTGGGGTTATCGCGATCGCTATTGGTGTGGCGATGGGTGGGGCGTATGCGCTGAGCTATGGCAGTATCTTCTCCTGGTTACCCTGGTGGCAATCATTTATTATTCCATTGATCGGGCTGATCTGGTTGTTTGTGGGTTGCTGGACGCTGTTCGCGCCTTTTTTTCTGCCTCGTTTGACGGTGTATATTTGCGAGAAAGGTTTGCTGTATGTGAATCGCAAGATCGAGGCTATCCCCTGGCGCAAAATAGAGCGTGTCTGGAAGGTCAACCGGCGTGCATTGAACAGGGCAGGGCAGACGCTGTACATGATTCGGCGTAACGATGGACAGCTTTTTGAGATCGGACCACATCTCCTCAATAGTGAAGTTCTGGGCGAGCGGGTGGTGCAGGAGGTAACCCGTTATCTCTTGCCACGGGCCATGGCTGCCTATACGCGCGGTGAGACGGTACTCTTTGATGAAATAGCGCTCAGTGAGCGGGGTGTTATGCTGCGTGAGGGGCGAAGGAAGTTATCCTGGTCGGAATTTGCCAGACTTACGATCAATGAGAAGCAACTGGAATGGTATACGCATGGCGATTTGCAGCCCTGGGCTATTCTACCTCTAGGGGCGGTTCCTAACGTCGAGATAGTGCGGAGGCTGGTGGCGTATGCGCAGCGCGTGCAAATGCGCGAGACAATCCCGAAGATCGTTGCGTATCGGGCCGGGGCGACTGTCGATTTTGGCGTGTTGCGTGTAAATCAGCAGGGCATTAGTCTGGATGGCAATGCTGAATTTATACCCTGGAGCGAGATTACCAGTGTTGGTGTGAGTGATAATGAAGTGATTGTTGGACGAAAAGATACCGGGCAGTGGTATACCTTTCCTGATTGGATGATACGGGATGCTGCGGTTCTCAAAGATCTTGTTGAATATATCTTCCAGAAAAAGCAGATCTAATTTCAGTACTCTCAAGCGGGTCGGCAATGGATGTTGTTCCTACTGCCCCCAGAAGGAGAGTATAGACACGAAAAACGAACTGGTCAAGTGTTTTTGCACCAGGGCGTGGCTGGGTGAGACAAACTATGTGTATTTCATCATTACAGATTTTGTGAGCCTGATATGTTTGGTGGCACAGCGCAGTTTTGTCTGTGCCTGATTTGTATCGCTGGTGCGTCTCTATCTATACATATGGCTTTTTATGTGTGAAAACTGCTAGATAGAGAGTTGCGTTTACAAAGGCAAACATTGACGGCTGGAAGTGATGGTGTATGGATCTTACGGGCGGTCTGTACAAGTGTGTTGAAGAAAGGATCAAGTAGTGGAAGTGTCAACCTCGGGTCTGATCCTGGCGGCAGATGCTGCAATTGATTTACAGATGCATACTATCTATAGCGATGGTATCTGGGAGCCGATGCAGCTGGTAGAGTATCTGGCGAATGAACGTTTTGCCCTGGTTGCTGTGACTGACCACGATCGTCTGGATGCGACTGCTGATATACAGCTCCTGGCAGCTCGCAGACGCCTTCCTGTGTTGCCCGCAGTCGAGATGACGACGCAGTGGCGGGGCAAGCCAACCAATCTGCTCTGTTATAATTTTGGCCCTGAGCATCAGCGTTTGCAGACTCTATGCGAGCAGGTGCTGCAACGGCAACGTGAGAATATTCAGTCCGTCTATGCGGCATTGCGTCGTCGCGGCTACCAGTTTCCTCGCCAGGAAGAGGTTCTGCACCTGAGCGGAGGTGAGCCTTTGCAGGTGCGCGATATGTTCCTCTTATTGCAGGAGCACGGATACGGCACGCTGGATCTGCCCGTCTGGCGTATCCTGGTTGAAGCAGGTCTCCGGCAAGAAACAAATAGTATTTTAGAGGTGACCGAGGCCGCACATCAGGCGGGTGCTATCTGTATCCTGGCTCATCCGGGGCGCAATGATATTACGCTTTTCAGTGAACCCATGCTCAATCAGTTGCGCCACGATGTGCCCATCGATGGCATCGAGGTCTATTATCCGCTCCACACTGCGGAGCAACAGGCGATGTACCTCGCCTATGCCCGCAAACACAACATCCTGATTAGCGCAGGCTCGGATACGCACACCCCCGATCGCAAACCAGTCAAATACCGCGCCGAACTGTGTCGCGACCTGCTGGAGCGCGTAGGCATTACCGTAACCGTCCCCTGATGCGGTCTGTCTGCGTCCATCATTCCCTTGTAGAGGGGGTCTCTCCAATGTCACGTAGATACGCCTGTACTCGGTCAAACGTCATCGCACCCGTTCGTACCGCCCCCAGGCCAGTAGGGACGCCATGAAGCCGCAGCGGAATGGCGTCCGGGAACTCGCTCGATCCCGTTGGCTCCGCAGACGTGGCGCTCCCCCCCTTTCCACGGGTTCGCGTGCCACAGAAAACGGGTGCCATGACCTTTGACGGCGTCCCACTGGTCTGTCAAGCGTCATGGTGTCTTTTCTCCCGCCAGGAAAACGCGCTCGAGAAGCACGTAGGAGGGCGAGATGGCCGGTGGGGGCGGACGCCATTCGCCATGGCGTCCCTACTGAGAAAAGCTGCCACGACGGAATTGATGGGCGATTCCCCTTCTCTACGTGACATTGCAGACAAGCAGCGACTCTACGGAAATGATGGGAGATGCTCTTTATCTACGTGACCATTGATAACGCTTACAACGGGGGCAGAAGCCCCTTTGCCACAATTGGTAGCTCTCGATACATTTCTGCGCCCGTCTTCTGGTTGCGCCAGCTCCTGGTCAGGCGCAGATCCTTCAAGAAATCCTGTTGCAGGTCAATATCCAGTGCCTGCCAGATCAAGCTAATCGCTTTGCGCGCAAAAGCGATATTATTGCGTGGTTCAATACGATCCAGATCTTCAAAGAAAAAGCCGCAGCTGGTGAAGCTATATTGCAGGTAAAATTGAGCCTCTAAAAGTAACTCGGTCGTATAGATTTGTTGCTGGTTGGTCGGCTGAATGTGCTCGTGGCTATGGCGGTCCCAGAAGCTCTCCTGGCTCTCCCAGCCATTGCGTAGCGCGATATATTCATCGCGGGCCTGCCAGGGATTTGCTAGCGTCTTACTGGTGTATTGCTCGAAGATGAGATCACCTTTCGCGCTCAAACGCGTGAGCGCAGTCCTCAGCGTGCTTTTCCAGCTACTATCGCCTTCTGTACATTCGCAACCTGCACTCCAGCGGTGGACGCCATGGCCGCAACTCCAGGCGCTGGGTGTGCGCAGTTCCACTTTTTTCGTTGCCGGAAACATTTGCATATAGTGCTCAAGCGAACAGACTTCGAAGCCGTAACTGGGAGCACCATGACGTACAAGGTGGGCCAGAAATTTGTCACGCCAGGGCTTGTGGTGTCCATAAAGTTCACCATCGGTCGCGATCAGAACGAGTTGTGGCGTGCTGGCTTCCGCTTTACTTTGTAAAAGATGATAGGGAAGGTATGAGGCCGCAAAGACATTGGCGTCGTTGGTCGTATTCCAGTCGAAAGAGACGCCTCCTGAGAGAGGAGCATTATAGAAAAAAACAGTGATGCTGCGACCCTCGGGTAGAGATACCAGGTAGGGTTCGGTAGGATCAATTGACGTTGTGGCCTGCCAGGGCGCGAGTATCGTATAGGTCACTCCCTGTTGTGCAAGGATATCCAGCGTTTCCAGATCGACTGCCGTCTCCGCCAGCCACATGCCGTGTGCGTCATGACCAAAGCGGTGACGATAATCCTGCAAGCCCCATGCAACCTGTGTGCGTTTGTCATTGGTCGTTGCCAGAGGCAGAATGGTATGATTGTAGACCTGGGCCATAGCGTTGCTGACCCCGTAGTGTTGGAAGTGTTTGTGTTCAGCTTCAACGATAGTGCGGTGTACATCTGGATGGGTCTGTTCCAACCAGGCTGCTAATGTAGGACCGAAATCAAAACTAATATACTCGAAATTTCCAGCTTCGGCATTAGGTTGATAGCATTCAGCAGTAATTTTTTCATTATAATTGGTGAATGGTGTCGCTCCGGGTTCAAGAGGAAGCACATGCGAAAATGGCTCTACGCGCGGCGGCTGATAAAAATGACCATGAAGGCAGAGGTAATTGAGATCCGTCGGTGTCGTAGCGAGTAATTCGCCCGATGTAACTTGGTTGAGCATAGCACCACCTTTACTGGCGCACAGCAGAAACAGCACTGCTACCAGAACAAAAGATTTTCTTCATATCACTATAACGTAAAAACACAGCGGTTCATTCCTGCTTACAGCCAGTTATGCAAGATTGCTAGTTCTCATGCTGCCCCGCAAGCGTTCTCACTTTATGTGATCGACGAAACGAAAGATTTCTGAAGTGCTGGATGAGTCGGTTTAAAACTCACCAATTGCACTGCCTATTTTATGATACGACTGATAGCCTGCTTATAGATGCAAATAAGGGGTGCAGATATTGCACCCCTTATAAAAGTCCTGCTAACGGGAAGATGTGGTTCTATAATTGCTATAGAATAGGAATAACCAGAGACCGTGTGATTACCAACGATTACGCGCTCAAGCCACGCAGACTCACGCCTGCTGTCATGTGAGAGCTGTGAGCAGCGCTCATGATGAACTCCTCGTAGGCCTCACGTAGCTTGGGATAGCGTAGTAAGAAAAAGCCAACATATTCTTGAGATAGAGCATGCGGTTGTCTCAACAGGTGCATACCAACCTCTTTCAATAAACGATTACCTTTTTTCCCATTACAGAATTTGCAGGAAGCCACGAGATTTTCCCATGTGCTTTGACCACCACGTGAGCGAGGAATGATGTGATCGAGCGTTAAATCTCGACCGCGCTTGCCACAATACTGGCAGGTCTCCTCATCACGTAGCAGAATATTAGAGCGTGTCGGTTGAAGGGCTACACGAGGAACGCGGACATTGGCGAGAAGCTGCACAATGACAGGGCGTTCGAGTTCGAGACGTCGAGCGGCAATACTCTCTTCGATCAACAAACGTACGCTCTCATCGACAAACGAGACCTTCTGCTTTGAAAGCAGCACGATGAGACGACGTTCCGGGATGACCGAGAGAGGCTGTAGTGAGGAGTTCAATACAAGAACAGGCATGAGTAATATCCCTTCCTCTCTGTCAGAGCCGATGACAGGTGCAAACAGCGAGGGAGTGAACTGAAGAATATGTGTGAGCGAAAGGCTCTTTCCTTCAGCTACTACTGCTGTTTGTAACGACTGGGTGGATAAGGGCGGAGCCGTCTTGCGCGTCCAGGAGAACCCGGTATTGCAGGACCGTCTCCGAGCAGCGCACGTTGGGCGTAGACGAGATATCGATAATCTCGTACGCTTAACGTACCCGATGGAGTTATCGAGCACCAACGCATGGATGCGCTTGTGCTACAGATAGTTCCCTGCATTCTCATGAACTCCTTCATACCAGTAGTAAAAAATCTGGCACATACTACTTAACTGAATATGTGCCATCCTGGTCGGGGTGAGAGGACTTGAACCTCCGACCTCAGCGTCCCGAACGCTGCGCGCTAGCCGACTGCGCTACACCCCGGTTTGATTTCCGTGCAAGTGACTTGCTACCTTACCCTTTGAGCTGGCACGTTGCCGGTTGGCTTCAAGATCAGGAACGGTGTTACCTTCTCTTCAAGCACTTACCTTGCTCGTATAGAGTATAGCATAACTACCCGATTGTTGACAATAGGGGAAAATGAAATTTCAGGGTAATGTAACAGTTCCATTTGAAAAACAGAACGATTTTGCACTGTTGTGTTTCTTGTTTGCCATCAGATCCACTAAGGGAGGTGCTTGGCCGTTCCCAAATCGGCCAATCTGTCCCTGACGACTTATGCCAAAAACATTTCTCCCCCCTCTTCTTACATTAGCTATATATAGTAGAGTTAACGTAAGGTATGTATTGTAGAGTTAAATTTGCGTTTAACCCTACAATATAGAGATTCAAAATACTACATGGTACTTTACGTCTAGGGAAAGTAAAAAACAGTGGCAAAGTTATTCCATATAAAGTATACTGTTTACAGTTTCAAATATATTGATACATGGCAACAATATTTGAGACTCCGACATGCAACAATGAGGCTTGCATGTAGTATAAGGCTTCTCAATGGTGAGCCGAATCTGATGGGATCCATCAGGATATCTTTGGTATCCACTGGGAGGTCGAAACAAGCATTTTCATCAGGGAAACATGCTTGACAATATAGTAGTAGTAGAAAGAGAGTTTCACAACAATGTTGAACGAAAAAGAGCAGGCATTCCAGGAATTGACCGACGAGCAGCTTGATGTGGTAACTGGTGGCGCGGGTGCAGCTAACCCAACTGGTCTGGTTGGCGGCCTTCTCAGCGGCCTGGTTCCGACCGTGGGTGTTTCTGCTCCTGTGGCTTTAGGGGTGACCACGCCTATCGCCGGTGTGCAGGTTGGTGCATCCCCGACCGTTAACATCAACTAACTTGTCAGGGACTTATTCATATTACCTGGTAAGTCTGATCCGTACTAGCTCTGTTTGCCATCACCGCGAATGATAGAACAAGCAGAGCCAGCGACTCGGGTGGTAATTACTTATGGAAAGATTACCACTCAAGTTTATTGTACCATTTTTACGTAATATATCCAAATAAAGTGTGCTGTTTGCTGTCTTAAATATGCCGATCTGCGGCAACGATATTTGAGACGCAAACATGCGACTACGATGTTTGTATGTAGTGTTGGGCTTCTCAACGGGCATCTATCAGAATATCTTCGATACCCGGTGGGAGGCCGGAACGATCGTGTTTCATCAGGGAACATGCTTGATGATGTATCAGTAATAGAAAGAGAGCTTTACGATAATGTTGAACGAAAAAGAGCAGGCATTCCAGGAATTGACCGACGAGCAGCTTGATGTGGTAACTGGTGGCGCGGGCACAGTTGACCCGACTGGTCTGGTTGGCGGTCTTCTCAGCGGCCTGGTTCCGACTGTGGGTGTTTCTGCTCCTGTGGCTTTAGGGGTGACCACGCCTATCGCCGGTGTGCAGGTTGGTGCAAGCCCGACTGTTAGTGTCAACTAATTCGTCAGGAGCTTATTCATAATTACGCTATAAGTCTAATCCGTACTGGCCCTGTTTGCCATCACCGCGAATGATAGAACAAGCAGAGCTAGCGACTCGGGGTGGTAGTCCTTTCATAAGTGACTACCACTCAAGTTTATTGTGCCATCCCTGCGTAATATGCTCCAAAAAAGGAAATCCCCATAATCTGCATTCATCGTTTCTGCAAATACCTTATTACTCTTGAGGAGTTTTCATGGTTCCGCCAAAACACGCAATTTTCCGTGAAGGTGCTCTCAAGAAATATACTGAGAGGCGAGAACCAGATGTTTTGTTACGTCTGGTTGCTCCGCCTACATTTCTTTTTTTATGGATATTACTTTTTCTCTTTCTCTGTGCAGGCGTACTTGCCTGGTCAATTCATGTACCTACTTATAGTATCGGACAGGGAATACTGGTTGAACAGGGGAATTCGCAGCAAAATAGCCATCAATTAGAGGCGGCGCTTTTTGTGCCAGCAGGCCAATATGCAAGTCTCCATAAAGGCCAGTTCGTCAAACTTAGTATTGGTCCATCTGCCCTATCTCTAAATGGTGTGATTGATACTGTGGACACGCGGGTAATCAGTCCTCAGGAGGCTCGTTCGCGTTTCAATCTGCAAGGCCAACTGGCCCAGTTAGTCACCGGGCCTGCGGTCGTGGTTTTTGTGCGGCTCGCATCTGTTGCATCTGCGAATAGTTATGCTGGTAGTGTGTGCTCTGCTCAGATACAAATTGGATCGCAGAGTATCCTTTCCTTGCTTCCTGGCTTCAATGCCATTTTTACATAAATTAAGAAGAAGGTGATGTGTTTGTGAAATACTCACAAAGTCAGTATGAAGTGGACTCAGACGTTCATCGGAAGGAGGAAAAGCGTGGGATTGTGCCTCCTCGATTAT
The DNA here is from genome assembly GCA_035493895.1 of Ktedonobacteraceae bacterium. Lineage (GTDB taxonomy): Bacteria > Chloroflexota > Ktedonobacteria > Ktedonobacterales > Ktedonobacteraceae > DATJHM01. The sequence goes on along the minus strand of DATJHM010000065.1, from coordinate 10,133 downwards.
CATTACCCTCTCATGGTCAGAAACGTACAAACAGGCTAGAGGCTCCCACTGGTCGTGTTCTGCCTTTTACATCCAAACATCATGTCGTCGCGATCAAAGATGCAACGCTGGATTCCTCTCGTCCTGTGAACTCCCTCAGGAATGCAATAGTGAATCCAGCGTATTTGTTTCCAGCGGATGTGTATGTTGCTTCCGAGCCCAGACTCCCGGCTCTACCAGACCATTATAAGAAGACAACGACTCTTGATAGCCTTCCTCGTCATCCTGCACAGCCATATACGCCAGGTAGTTCTTTCCCATCTGTACTCGCTCTACCTGTACGCCGTAAGTCTGATGACGGTAAAAAAGAAGAGGTTGCGACACAAACGCCCCCGCCAGTACAGGCAATCCAAACGCCTCCTCCGGTTCAGGCGGTGGACGCAGCGGGGCGTGGTGCTGTACAGAAATCCGGGCAAGAGAGTGTACAAAGTCATGCCTCTTCTCGCAAACGGCGTAAGAGGCGGCGTGTCCCCGAATTGCGGCAGATGACAGCCGTCGAATGTGGGGCGGCCTGTCTGGCGATGGCGTTGAACTATTATGGCTATGCTACCAGCATTTCTGATGTGCAGGAGCGGTGTGGTGTTGGCCGTGATGGCCTGTCTGCCAGTGCGATTGCGAAAGCAGCACGTCAATATGGTTTTCGTGTGCGCGCGATTTCGCTTAAACAAGACGATTTTGGTCTTGTTTCGCTTCCGGCTATTGTGCATTGGGAATTTAACCATTTTGTGATGGTTGAACGCTGGTCTAAGAAGTATGTCTATCTTGTCGATCCAGCTCAGGGCCGTCGTCGTCTCACGTTGAAAGAATTTGATGAAGGATTTACCGGCATCGTCATCATGTTGGAGCCAGGGGAGCAGTTTATGGAGCAAAAACCACAACGCTCCTTTACTCTGTGGTCCTATACGCGATCTTTGCTCCAGATGCGAGGCATGATTACTCAGGTGCTCGGTGCTTCTCTCCTGCTTCAGATTCTGGGATTGGGAACGCCGGTGCTCACGGCAGTTGTAATCGACTATATCATTCCCGCGGGAACTACCAACTTACTACTTCTGCTTGGTATAGGGATGCTTTTGCTGTTGCTCACGCAGGGAGTGACGATGCTTTTGCGTGCTTCCCTGCTTATCTATGTGCAAACGCGTATTGATAAGCAGATGATGCTGAATTTTTTTGAGCACTTGCTCAGTCTTCCCTATCGGTTTTTCCAGATGCGCCTGAACGGTGATTTATTAGCGCGCGTGAGTAGCAATGCCGCGATCCGCGATCTGCTGACCAATCAGGTGATCTCGACTTTATTGGATAGCAGTACCGTTGTTGTCTACTTTCTGATTTTGCTCTGGCAGTCCAGCCTGCTTGCGCTGGTAGCTGTCGCTGTTGGTGTGTTTCAGGTTGGACTATTGCTCCTCACCGGGCCTGCAATCCGTCGTCTGATGCAACGCAACCTGGCAGCCCAGGGAAAAGAGCAGGGGTATCTGAACGAAGCTCTGGCTGGTATCGCTACGATCAAGGCGGCTGGAGCAGAGCAGCAGGCGCTTGATCGCTGGACAAATTTGTATCTCGAGCAGATGAATATCTCGCTTCGTAGCAATTATCTCCAGGCTGTAGTCGGCGTGGTCTTTGAGCTCTTGCACGGTCTGTCTCCTCTGCTTTTGCTCTGGGTAGGGGCTATACAGGTCATGAGCGGCAAGATGCCTGTCGGAACTATGCTGGCGCTCAATTCATTGGCGCTTGCCTTTCTTACGCCTTTGAGCTCCCTTGCAACCACTGGTCAGAAACTTCAGATTGCGCAGGCTCACTTTGAGCGGTTGGCGGATGTATTGAAGGCTGAACCAGAGCAGGATGTGCAGCAGGTGCGTACTCCTCCCAAACTGACAGGGCGCATCGAGATTCGCAATGTAAGCTTTCAATATGCGCCGACGATGCCCTGGATCTTAAATGATCTTTCTGTAAACATCAGACCGGGACAGAAAGTAGCTCTTGTTGGAAAGACCGGTTCGGGTAAAAGCACGCTTGGAAAATTGTGTATTGGCCTGATGACGCCGACAAAGGGCACGATTCTGTTTGATGGTATTCCATTGCAAACGCTCAATTATCGGGAAGTGCGCAGCCAGTTCGGTGTTGTCTTGCAGGAAGCATTCATTTTTAGCGGCTCGGTACGTGAGAATATCGCGCTCAATCATCCTGCCATGGATATGCAGGCTATTGTGCAAGCAGCTCAGGCGGCGGCAATCCACGACGATATCGAAAAGATGCCGATGGGCTATGAGACGCTGGTGTCCGAAGGTGGGAGCGCTTTTTCTGGTGGACAGCGTCAGCGCCTCGCACTGGCGCGGGCGCTTGCACATCATCCGGCCATTCTGCTGTTAGACGAGGCGACGAGCGCACTTGATGTGACGACCGAGCGTGCCGTCGAGCAGAATCTTCATTACTTCAATTGCACACAGATTGTGATTGCTCACCGTTTAAGTACTATTCGTAATGCTGATCTCATCCTGGTGCTTGACCAGGGGAAGATCGTAGAACAAGGTTCTCACGATCTCTTGATGCGTCGCAACGGCTATTACGCGAAACTCATCCAGACGCAGATTGAAAGTGGTGAAATTGAGGCTGCTTGAATGAACATTGCGAAAAGATCGGTGAGCGAAAGAAGTGGCTTCCACGCATAGGAAGTCGCTTCTTTCTTGTATTACACCAGCTGGCGTACCAGTTTGTCCGCTAACTCCAGCGAGTAGTTCTGGCCACGATCGTGCGGATAGATCTGGAACATGTTGGCGACCCAGAGACCCGCAAGCGGCGTGTGCAGGGGCGGTATGTGCTGACGGTAATCAGTCGTGACAATTGGTTGGGCAAAGGGCGCGGAGAAACTCCAGCTCTCTTTGACCCAGGAGGCGTCGAAGTCGGGCACGATGCGCTTGAGGGCCGGGAGAAATTCGGCCATGATCTCTTCTTTGCTCTGCGTAAAAAGTGGATCGTTCATTGGTCGGTAGTTGCCCAGGTAGAGCAGGTGACGTCCACCATACTCGTCTGGCGAACGGAAGTTTGTGTGCTCGAACAATCCGGCAAAGGGATAGCCACGATCGCAGATATTAATCCAGTAGCTATCAGTAACCGGACGATCCAGGGCGAGAATCAGGCAGTGCGCGCCGTACGCCTGGCCCCAGTTGTAGCGTGCCTGATACTCCTCTGGCAGGGCAGGGATGAGGCGGCAGGTGAGACGCGTGGGGAATGTGGAGATGACGCGGTCAAAGGTCCAGGAACCCTGCGTGCTCTCGATTTGCCAGCGTCCATCAATCTGCTCGACCTTTTCAACGCGTGTCCCCAGCAGAACTTTACCGCCCAGTTCGGTGATACGTTCCACCAGTCGTTCGTAGAGCAACTGGAAGCCACCACGTAGATAGCCCAGGCGCGTTGTGCGATCATGCAGTCGGGCCCAGAACCAGGGGAGCGCAATTTGATCTGCGAGCGCACCAAATTTGCCGACAAAAAGCTGCTCGAAGAGCATATCGTAGGGACGCGGCCCCATTGTGCTGCGAAGCCACGTTGTCGCGGTCTTGCCCTCGAAAAGCTCGGGGGGGGCGAACTTGATATAGGCCATCACTGCGGCCACACGCAAACGTTCGGGAATACTCCAGGGCTTAAAGGCGAGGAGCGTTGTTGGCGAGTCGAGCTGTTGTATCTCACCACCAATCAAGCTAACGGTGCGTGGACGTATCCATTCCAGGCGATCTTGCAGGCCCATCTCGCTCAGCACCTGAATAATCATTTTGTCGCTACGGAAGATGTGGTGATAGAATTTTTCAAGCCAGGTATCGCCGATCTGAAAACCTGAGGCCAGGCCGCCTGCGAGCTTTTCCTGCTCGAAAACTATTACTGGCTGACCAGCCTGTGCCAGGCGGTAGGCGGCCATCAGACCTAACGCACCACCTCCAAGGACTGCGTACTCCATGCTATTCTACATCCTTATTTTTATAGTTTGGTGAAATGGGAATATTTGTTCATCGGTTAAGAAAATCAGGCTACATCCCCTACACAGGCTACACAACCTACATCCTCGATGAATGCGTTGTAGAGAGATAATGGCCCCTATGAATTATTATCGGCAATGGTGGCGCTTTCTTTAGCCGTTGGATTATGTTTATTTTGCTGTGCCTATTTTAGCATACTCAGCATGAGAGAGCAGGTTCCTATGACTATCTGTGGTATGATGCAGGCCAGATATTTCGTGCTGTGTAAAGGTTGCCATATGCATACTGTTCATCTGCTATCGTGTCCATTCTGCCAGGAGGCGCTCGAACAAACCGGGAACTCCCTCATCTGTTCTCATAAACATACATTTGATATCGCCAGAGAAGGTTATGTCAACTTGTTGCGCAAAAAGCTGCCGGGCGATACCCGGGAGATGCTGGTGGCGCGGCGCGCTTTCCTTGAGCGTGGCTTTTATTTGCCTCTATCAAATACGCTGAACGAACTGGTGGCTGCACAACTTCACGGTTTCACACAACCGGCCTGTGTGCTCGATGCAGGGTGCGGTGAGGGCTATTATCTTGGTCGCTTGCAGCAGGCACTGGAAGAGCAGGGCGGTCAGATGGGCAATAGCTATCTGGGAGTAGATATCTCTAAAGATGCGATACGCATGGCTGCGAAGCGCTATCCCACGCTAGATTTTGTGGTAGCGAACCTGAAAGATCCGCTGATTGTGAGAGATCACGTGCTGCATCTGCTGCTGAACATCTTTGCCCCGCGAAATCCGGCGGAGTTTGCCCGCGTGCTTGTACCAGATGGCTGGTTGCTGGTAGTGATCCCGGCTCCTGAACATCTGCGACAATTGCGTGAGACGTTGCAGCTTTTACAGATTGAAGAGCAAAAATTGCAGCATGTGGTGGCACAATTTCAGGATGAGTTCTCCCTCGTGCAAACTGTGGAGGTGCAGCATACGCTCCATCTGCAAGGCGAAGAGATCGTGCAGACGGTGATGATGACGCCGAATTACTGGCACATGGAACCGGAGAAACGGCAGATGTTGACCGCCCTGCCTGAGATTGAGACTGAAGCGGCTTTTACCTGTCTCCTTTTTCAGAAGAAAGCTCGTGCTTAATTTGTGAAAGAAGGAAAGAGACATGCAGGAGCAGAGAGAACATATCTTGATAGAACGACTCAAAGAGGTTGTTCGGACGGGCCGCCATGAGACGGGAGAAGAGATATGGCATCGTCAGAGGAATGTCCCACCAGTGACGATAGAAGCGTTGGCGCAGGCAGAAATACAACTGGGTTTTGCCTTGCCCTCGTTTCTTAGAAGAGTCTATCTCGAAGTCGGGAATGGTGGCTTTGGTCCGGGTTATGGACTCTTTTCCTTGAACAATCATGATTCAACTTCTGTTAAGCGCGACACTTCGTTAGTGGCAAACTATCAAGGAATGAAGTCGATGTCGCAGAAAGATATTGACGAATTCTGGGCCGATGAAGAAGATAAGCCAGCTCTCTGGCCTGACGGTGTGCTCATATTGTGTGACTGGGGATGCAATATCTATTCATGCCTGGACTGTTTTTCGGAAAACCTGCCGATTTTCCGCATGGATAGCAACGAGAGTTTCGCCGAATGGGCCATTGAGGCTTCTTCTCTTCAGCAATGGTTAGAGATGTGGGTAGAAGGAAAACCGCTGTTTCATCTGGATTGGAGGCGAGCGACCAGAGTATCTGTTGCTCACCTGAGGAATACGCTCTGAGCCTGCCCCATTTCGTAGCGTCGCTGCTTGTCTGCGATTGCGGCCCCCAGCCGCAGACAAGCAGCGACGAATATGCATCAACCTAAAAAAGGTTCGGTTTGACTTTCCGTCTCAATCGGTGGCGGAAAGGGTTCGTCGGATGGCAAAAGGGTCGGTGAGGGTCGCACGGAATGGTATAAAACGCATTCCCTACCTGTTATCGAGAGCAAGAGGGTCGGCAGGGAAACGTCCATGGCCATCAGGGGCAGGTATTCCCTTTTCGGGCCGATCCGCGTGCCCACCCGACCACCTTGCCCATCCGCAGAGGTAGGGATCGCGCTTCATGCCGATCCGCGTGCCCATCTTCATGCCGATCCGCGTCGCCCCACCGGTCCTCTCGGCTCTTATCTTGATGCGTATTAGTCGCAGACAAGCAAGCGATGCTACGGGGGGCGAAGGGTTTGTGATATCTATAAGATGTTTGCTTCTGTGCTTTAGTGCGTGACCTCCTGCCCCGGCGTCCAGCGCAGATTGGGTTTGCGCGCAGCAAGAGCCTGATCGAGACGACCAACTACCGTAGTATGCGGTGCGGTCGTGACGATTTCGGGATTGGTGCGAGCCTCTTCGGCAATCTGGCGCATGACGCTCACGAAGCTGTCCAATGTCTCACGCGTCTCGGTCTCGGTCGGCTCGATCATCAGGGCCTCGTGCACGATCAGCGGGAAGTAGGTCGTCGGCGCATACATGCCGAAGTCGAGCAAACGTTTGGCGATATCCAGCGCCGTGACACCGTGCTCATCCTTCTGCTTCTGCGCGGTAACCACAAATTCGTGCTGACAGGTCTGCGGGAAGGCGACCTCATAATCGCTTGATAGCTCATGCTTCAGATAGTTGGCGTTGAGGATAGCGCTCTCCGAGACGTGGCGCAGGCCGTCCGGTCCATTGGTGCGAATGTAGGTGTAGGCGCGTACCAGGACGCCGAAATTGCCCAGGTTGGCGCGCACCTTGCCGATTGATTGCGGACCAGCATCTTCCCAGGAATAGCCATCCTCATTCTTCGCGGGCAGCGGACCCGGCAGGAAGGGGACAAGATGGGACTTCACGCCGATAGGACCTGCCCCCGGACCACCACCGCCATGGGGCGTGCTACAGGTTTTGTGCAAGTTGAAGTGCACCACGTCGAAGCCCATATCGCCTGGACGCGTAATACCCATCACCGCATTCGCATTTGCACCATCGTAATAGAGCTGACCTCCAACCTCGTGCACCAGACGCGCAACCTCGGCAATGTTCGCATCGAAGAGACCCAGCGTATTTGGATTGGTCAACATAATCGCGGCGATATTGGACGCATGAGCATCCAGCAGCGTCTTGAGATGATCCATCTCTACTCCGCCCGTCGCCGGATTGGTCTTGACTTCGACCGCTTTGTAATCAGCGAGTGTAGCGCTCGCAGGATTGGTGCCGTGGGCGTTATCTGGGATCAAAACGAGGTTACGATGGCCCTCACCCCGACTCTGATGATAGGCTTTGATCAGCATCAGCCCGGTGAGCTCACCGTGGGCTCCGGCAGAAGGCTGCAAGGTGACGCGTGCCATTCCAGCAATTTCGGCCAGATACTGTTCTAGCTCGTAGACGACCTGGATCGCGCCCTGGACCGTCGCGTCTGGTTGCAACGGATGAATGTGCGCGAAGCCCGGTAGCGCGGCCATATCCTCGTTGAGCTTTGGATTATATTTCATCGTGCAGGAGCCGAGGGGATAGAAGCCGGTATCGACGCCAAAGTTGCGCTGCGAAAGATGCGTATAATGTCGTACCACCTCGATCTCGCTGACCTCCGGTAGTGCGGCGGGCTCGCTGCGCAGCATGGATGCTGGTAAAAGATCCTCGAGGGCCTCAGTTGGCACATCCATCTCCGGCATGCTCGCAGCGCGCCGACCCGGTGCTCCTTTTTCAAATATCAGGCTTTCAACGCTCATGCTTGCACCTCTTTCAGAACCGCGACCAGCTCGTCGATCTCAGCTTTTGTACGTGTCTCGGTGACACAGAAAAGAATGGCATTATCCAGGCCAGGATAGTCTTTCTCCAGGCGATAGCCGCTCAGAATGCCAGCGGCGGCAAGCTTCTGCTCCAGCTTTGCGGATGAGATGGGCGTTTTGATCACGAACTCGTCGAAGAAGGGCGCACTGAAGGCCGCTTCGTAGCCAGGGAGAGCTGTGATCTGGCGGAAGGCGTAATGCGCTTTTTGCAGACAGAGTTCGCCCAACTCGCGGAAGCCCTGCTTGCCAAGTGCAGCCAGGAAGATCGTCGCGCCAACCGCGAGCAGCGACTGATTCGTGCAGATGTTGGACGTTGCGCGCTCGCGCCGAATGTGCTGCTCGCGCGTCTGAAGTGTCAGCACGTAACCGGTCTGTTTCTTTTCGCCCTCTTCAATCGTCTGACCAACCAGGCGACCAGGGAGCAGACGCATGAATTTTTGTTTCGAGGCAATAAAGCCAAGCGCCGGAGCGCCATAACTCATCGTATTACCAAAGCTCATCAGCTCACCCACGGCGATATCTGCGTTATAGCTGCCCGGTGTGGCGAGAATGCCGAGCGAGGCAGGCTCAGTGATAGCTGTGATAAAGAGACCTTTGCCCTTGTGCGCAATGGACTCGATGGCGCGCATATCTTCAACGCTGCCGAAGAAGTTTGGCTGTTGTACAACGACGGCGGCAGTTTTGGCTGTGACGGCGGTATCAAGTGCCTCCAGAGACGTGACGCCGTTCTCTGTTGGCACTTCTTTTACGGTAAAGCCGCGCGAGAAGGCGTAGGTTTGTAGCACCTGACGATATTGAGGATCGACGGAGGCTGATATAACCACCTCGCCGCGTCCACCAGGGCCGAGTGCCAGCAGGACAGCCTCGACCAGCGCGGTTGAGCCATCATAGAGGGAGGCATTCGCGATATCCAGACCGGTAATCTGGCAGACCATCGTTTGAAATTCGTAGATAGTCTGAAGCATACCCTGGCTCACCTCTGGCTGATAGGGAGTATAAGAAGTCACGAATTCAGAGCGGCGTTGAAGATGAGGAACGACGCTGGGAATAGCATGATCATAGGTGCCAGCACCCAGGAACGAAATAGTCGTATCGAGATTGATATTTTTCGCAGCCATGCGCGACATCAAGCGCTTCAGATCGGGTTCTGAGAGGGCTGTTGGTAGATCGAGAGGCCGCTCCAGGCGCACCTCTTGCGGAACCGGCGTGAGCAGGTCTTCGATATGCGAAAGGCCGAGGCTGGCAAGCATCGCTTGCTGTTCTTCCGCCGTATTAGGCACGTAGCTCATAAAAACCCTTCCCTATAGTATAAAAATGCCAGAAATGCAGAAGATAAACTTAAATAAAGTATATAAAGCATTTCCGGTCAGGGAGCATAATGCTTTTGTCGTTCTTATGCATAGAGTGATGCGCGGAACGGCTAGAGCATGAATAAAAAAATACTATATAGTACAGCGGAGTATACAGCTCAGGTTCTGTGTCTCTTGAGGAGCGAGGTTGGGGAGGATTGCTTTGACTGCGGCCTCCTTGGTAACCACAAGCCCCGGGAAACCATACACCCAGGGCACCGACTGGCACACGGTGATGTTCTCCGTGGATCTCAAATCCTGTGGATGGAGAACCGAGCTATGGTACAAACGCTTTATTGGTCATATTCATTATAGCGCATCTCACCAGTGACTATCCAAATTTTGCTAGCAGAGAAGAATGTAATCTTCTCTTGCCGCAATTGCCCATGTAAAGTATGCAGGGTGAAAACAAATTTTATGCAGAAACGTCCTTAATTAAGAGGAAGCCTCTACAAAATATCTGTAGGAGACTCCAGTAGAGGCACGGTGCAGTGAAACGGAACTGTGCCAGCGAACTCGAGCAGCGACGTAGACTCCAGTAGAGGCACGGTGCAGTGAAACGGAACTGTGCCAGCGAACTCGAGCAGCGACGTAGACTCCAGTAGCGGCACGGTGCAGTGAAACGGAGCTGTGCCAGCGAACTCGCTCCATGTGAGGGGGAATAGCATGCAAAACAGAGCCACAAAATCACGTTCTTCTCCGCCAATTGGGATTATCGTTCGCTCGTGTATCGTGGGGATTCGCGGGCTGCAACTGGTCATGATCTGTATCCTGGCGCTGGCAACTCTGATACCGGGCATCTCTTTTCCTATCGAGACATGGCTGACAAGGTTCTCTCCCTGGGGACATATACTTGTGGCGATAATTGCGATTATTCTTGCCGCTCTTTCGTTCTGGTGCGTCTGGGGATTATGGTGTCTGCGCAGTTGGGCATTGTGGGCGATCGTCATTGTGCAGAGCGCGAGTATTTTTCTGAGCATCATCGTGTTCACCCGGACGCCTCCTCA
>DATJHM010000064.1:0-5674 GCA_035493895.1 Ktedonobacteraceae bacterium | reverse complement strand
CTGCAAATGATGACCATTGCCCATTGCCTGAAACTTCAGGGCCTTGAGATCTGCCTCACAGGTGCGCATCTTGCGACGTTCCTCCTGGATAGTACGCAGTATCTCCGCGATTTGAGGCAAGAGAGCCTCAGCTTCTTCGCGGGTAAAATAATGAGCCATCGAGTTCCCTTCCTCATGAAAGATCAGCGGTCAACAAGCATCTCTGATCGAGTGCATCACTACCTTCACAGTTGTTGGCACGCTCTTCAATGCGCTTCCAGAGCGGTTTCTCATGAGTGCTTCATTATGAGAAACCGCTCAATGACAGTTCTATTGACAGTAGCCAACTCTAAGAAAGCTGTTTTAGCAGTCTATCAATCTTCTCCGTTGCCTCCGCTTGCATGATGTTATTGACTTTTCCGCACACCTTCATCGTGGTCTCAATATCTTCATGGCCCACTATTTCTTGTACCACTTTCGGATTGATACCCAGACTAATAAGCAGAGTCACGGCATTATGCCTGAGGTCGTGGATATGCATAATTGTGCGTGAGCGTGCGTGTGTACTTCGCTACGATTTTTCCCTGAGCAAATTCCAATGAAGTGCAAGGATTTCGTCGTGGCGCATCCCGAGAAGCATTGCCAGGGCGATGAATGGTTCCATTATACTCCCTTTTGCTATCTTTAGGAGAAAGAGTGCCTGTTCCAGCATGAGAGGTTGCAACTTCCGTTTTTTCCCTCTTGGAAGCAGCAATGACACCACTACCCCAAACTATTGTGGGGTAGTGGTGTTTGTTTTCACGCAGTCTAGCACATTGTTCAGCTCTGTGACTAAGTTGACAATACCCTTATGAGACCACAATGCGATCAAAATCGGGTGCCCAACTGCCCGCAGTGGGGTTCGAGAACTTCAGAATGTTGCTACTGCCCGCGTTCAACGTAACGGTCGTGGTAATGGAACCAACGGTATTCCAATCACTAGTTGGCGGAAAGCTCAAGGTGATGGGTGATGCTCCATTAACGCTGAGAGCCGCTGTACGGTTGCTGCCCTGGCCGTTCGTATAATACATGGTCAAGGTATGGCTGCCCGTACTAGAGGCACTGACCCCGTTAAAGGTCAGGGTACCAGCGTTGTTCCCGACATAACCTACTATCTCGCCCCCGGAACAACCGCTGCACGAAGCCACCACAGCACCACCAGCCAGTGTATTGTTACTGGCTTCCGCCTCATAGCTCATCTTTGAAGTGGGCGTGGGCGTGGGCGTGGGAGTAGACGTGGACGTAGAAGTGGGCGTGGGTGTGGGAGTAGACGTGGACGTGGGCGTGGACGTGGGCGTTCCGGAGGACGGCGCAATCTGGAGCGACGCCTGTAAAGAGTTATAGCCCGTTGTGGCATCCCAGACGCCCGTGTTGGCAAGCTGAATAGAATATGCCGGATTATCGTGGAGGCCGGATGCTGGATCTGGCAGATTCAGGGACAGTTTATAGGTCCCATTGGGGATCGAGGATGGAACCTGCACCGAGATATTGACTGGCGTCGTCGTCTGATCCTTCCAGAAACGTGGGTCCACATTCAGAGGAACGGTGTACTGTTGTGAGGAATTCTGCTGGTTGGTCAGGATGAGTTCAACATCGCGTGGATTGAAGAGATTGGCCCAGCCATCATTGGCAACGTTCAAACTCATATTCAAGGTTTGGCCAGCCGCAACTGAGGTCGGGATGGTAGCTTGCGTCAAGCGGAAACGATAGCCCAGGTCCTCCTGGATCTGGGTCATGCAACTTCCCCAACCATTTAGCACATCCGTATCGTAGTCCTGATTTAAGCCACTCCAGTGATACTGGGCCAGTTCTGTGAGCGCGTTCGGACAATCAGTATTTGGCGAGCTCACCGCGCAGGTTTCCCCAAACTGCGGCACGTACTGATTATCCTGTTGCCAGAACTGCTGCTGTTGCTGGATAGTGATGGCGTTATTATTCCCTTCCTGGAATGTTCCTCCCTCACCAGATCCATCAAGGAAGCAGTCATTATGCGCGCCTATGCGTGCCAGATCGCTACCATTGTAGGCATTAGAGGCGGTCAGCGGAGTGGTGCCAAAGAGTTCCATCGTATGGCGAGGATAGCGTAAAAGAATCATGCGCTGGCTGGGCAACATGTTTAACTCTTCATCGATAATTTGCTTGGTGGCAGTGTTGACTTGCCCGACGCCATCCGCATCGTTCGTGAAGAGTCCATTGGTCGAATCGTGCCATTCGCCCCAGGCTCCAACAAAGCCAGCTTCGAGAAAGTCAATAATATCAACATTCTGCTGGAGAATGGGACCGATCTGGTCGATATGGCCGAGAATGCGACAGAGAGGCGCATCAGCCGATTCATCGAAATTGTACGTAAAACGCAGCACGACCTTTAAGCCCGCCTGACGGACCTTCCCCAGGTCGTTATTCACACCAGTCAGGAAGTCCTGTGGCAGCGGCTCATCGTCATTTTGAATGTAGGGCTGGGGGCAACTGGTCTCAAAGGGGGTGGTGGTACCCGCAAAATTCTGCAAGACATAATACACCCAGACGACATCATTGCCTTTCTGTTTGACGCTCTGTAGATCGGACAACGTCAATCCACCCTGACCATTCCATCCATTCTGGCCACTCGTATTCCCTTGATAGTAGACGATCCGCTCGCTGGAGAAGCCGCGTTCGGGATTAGGGAAATTCTGCGTGCTCCCCTGATATGTAATGGTCTGGGTGGATGAATCGGCGGCAGCAGAAACATGAGATATGGTGCTGAAAATAACGATGACAGAGCTGGCGGCAACCAGCATGATTGCCAGCAGAAACAACAGCCTGCGAGATTGATACAGTTGAGACATGTGCTATGAACTCCTTTCATCAGCGTCTGAGCGATGAAATATTCGTTATGAACTATGGACAAGAATACATTCTCTCTTTGTGACAACTGTGTACAATAGCATATCGTGGACCAAAAGCCAGGTCCTAGATTTCTTTCAACCAGGTCAATGGGTCGTTGTTAACCTCCCAATATCTCCATAAAGCCCATTGAGACGCTCCTCATATTCGGCTCACATGGCTATAAATCCTTTTCCTCAAAGAAGCTGAGCAATCCCTTCGAAAACAATCGCCTTCCATCGTTTTTGGATGGTCACGTGTCCATCCGGGTAGAGAGAGCAAAGAGGCAAGAAAAAGAAGATCATCCAGAAACAGGGCCGGTTGATTGACGCACAACGAGTGAGGTAGGCACGACCAGAGAACTGGTCTCTTTGCCTTCGATCAGGGCCATCAATCTCTGCATAGCTTCTCTGCCCATCGCCTCGCGCTCCTGGCAAACAGTGGTCAGCGAAGGCGTTGTATACTGGCTGAGAATCACATTATCGAAGCCGGCCAGCGAAATATCCTGGGGGATGCGCACGTTCTGCTCATGAAGTGCGTGCAAGACGCCAATGGCCATCAAATCGCTTCCGGCAACAATAGCAGTAAAATCCCGGCGCTGGCGAAGCAACTCGTGGGCGGTTTGATACGCTTCTTCTGTATTCCACCCTGACTGGCGGACGAGATCAGGATCAAGCAAAATCCCGGTGCTCGCCAGGGTCTGTTGAAATCCCAGCAAACGCTCCATTGCAGCCAGATCCATGGCTGGTCCTCCGATAAATGCGATGCGGCGATGTCCCAAAGCCAGCAAATGTTCTGCCAGTTGACGCGCGCCATCGATATGATTCGAGCGCACACAAACGGCATGTTCTCCCCGACTCACAGTATCGATAAAGACAGTGGGAATACCAGCCTGGAGCAAACTTCGCACCCGCGGGTCCGTAGGAGCAATGGCCAACATGATCGTCCCCGCAATCCTGCGCATTTGCAGACTCCGAATATAGCGTTCAGGCGCTTTTCCACGTGGATAAGAAGATAGCAAGAGATCATATCCCAGACCCTCAGCCTCCTGTTCAATGCACCTGAGCATCTCAATATAAAAATAATTCGCTGTTTCTCCCAGACTGGAAAGGGCGAGACTATCTTCCCGATCTAAAAGACCCAAAGCTATGGTACGAGAGCGCTGCCGCACCAGACTTTGCGCAACAACATCAGGCTCATAGCCCAACGTTGTTATAGCCACGTAGACACGCCTTTTCGCGTCCTCACTGATGCGCGCTGATCCATTCAGAACCCGCGAAACTGTCGCGCGGGACACGCCGGCGAGTCGTGCAACCTCAACACTTGTGGCCATACATACCTCTTTCCCTTCTGGTGGACACGTGTTCTTTTGCTTATCTTCAGTATCTCTTGCATTGAATCCCCTTGTCAAGTACTCTGACTGACACATTAGGACTTTTTGATTTACCCGCTTTACCGCGAAAGCTTGTCAGGGAACAATTGCAGAGTTTCTTGAGGCTGCCCACACATATGTTTTCTCGCTCCTTAACAAAACAAACCTGTGAAAGAGATGTTACTATCCCTATATACTTATGTACACGTGTACATCGCCATCAATACCAGACACCGGGGTATGGGTCCTGCTCTCCTGTCTATCAGAGCAGATGGGCGCACCTGAATGGTGATTTCCAGGTGAAATTGTTCTTTTCCAGACACCTGGAGGAAAGGAGCATGGTTCAGATTTGTAGCGCGAATCGCTATCAGAGGCCATCTATTTCATCGGCACTCGCAAGCTCGCCTTCCACAGTTGCGGGCCTTGTATGAGAAAAATACCTGGATCTGCCAGGCATTCTTTCAGACAAGCGGAGGTCCGCTCGTCCTTTTGTCATTTAATCATACCGATGTTACCACGAAGAGGAGGTAGCAGAAATGCAACTCAATCATCGGCACCGGAGCCTGGGAGCTTACTCCGCTGGAGGCAATCCCGGCATTGCACAACGTATGCGACCTGACAAAAAACTGTCTCTCGGCCTTGTTTTTACCCTGCTCATGCTTTTGCTGGCGGCTTGCGGCAGCTCAGGCGCTGCGACGCAACAGGGTGGGACGGTCCATCTTACCTACGCGCTCTGGGACGCAAATCAACAGACCACTTACCAGAAATCCATCGACGAGTTCGAAAAACTTCATCCGAACATTAAAGTCACTATTGAGCAAAATCCCTGGACTGCGTACTGGCAGAAACTTGATACACAGATCGCTGGCAATAGCGCGCCAGACGTTTTCGCGGACCACGTGGCATATTTTCCTCAACTCGTCCAGGAAGGAGCATTGATGAATCTCACTCCATTAATGCAACAAGATAAACTGGATCAGTCGGTCTATTATCCGCAGTTGCTCAAGCCCTATCAATACCAGGGCAACACCTACGGATTGCCGAAAGACTGGGATACCATTACGCTGTACTATAACAAAGCCCTGATTCAGAAGGCAGGCATCGATATCAACAATCTGAGCTGGAACCCGACCAATGCCGGTCAGGTAAGCTACCGGTTCCCCCTGCGCACGACGCGCGATCAGCTCGCGATAGTACTGCCCCTCAGTAGTCTCCACGTTGCGTTCGGGATAGCCATAGAGTACTGCCCGCTCAACGCCGAGCACAGACTCCAGCAACAACTGGGCCTCCAGGCGGGCGCTCTCATGGCCTGCCTCTTTCAAAACAGAGACACCATGAGACAAAAGGTCGCGAATAGTAGCCATTTCCCTCTCTCTAATCCAGTGGCTGACGACCAGCAAAACCGGTGTGAAGATAATGCCA
>DATJHM010000063.1:0-19586 GCA_035493895.1 Ktedonobacteraceae bacterium | reverse complement strand
GAGGAGTATTACAGGAAGTGCGCAAACGATCGATTGTGGGTGGACCGCCCACTAACATTTGTCCATCCAGAATACCCTTTGTTTTCCGCTTATTTCTGACGAAGAGGAGCAACACAAAGCAATGGGCACACTCCTTCCTGGTATTACGCATCAACCGAAGAAAGGATGCGGTTTTCGAGTGGGCCGGTGGGGGACGTGGATCGGCATAAAGCCCGATCCCTACCTCTGCCTTTCTTCGAGGGTGGGGACCACATGCACCCCCTCGCCAAACGAGACCCGTCCACAAATTACAACAGGCAGGGGCCGGGCTCGTCCCGACCCTCTCGGTTGATGCATATTCGGCGGGGTTTATCTGCGCCCGGGGACAAACCAGGGTGGTTGCCGCCTTTGGCGGAGATAAACCCCGCCGCTACACGGGACAAACATTTCTTCTTTTAGACCGGGGAGCCTGGGAGGGTGGCACTTCGCACATGTTTGTTCAGGGTCGTTATGATGGCGAGAAGGATGAGCCATGCTCCCAGAATGAGCGCACTCCATTTACCTCCCACCTGCTGAATGATGATGCCCCCTAGAATAGCGCCCAGCGATTGAGCCCCCTGGACCACGAATTGCACGGTGCTACTGGTACGACCACGCATGGAGTCAGGAGTGGTGACCAATCGATAGGTATCGAGCGAGATCGTATAGATTGGGCCAACGAACTCTTCTGCGGCGGCGATGAGGCCCATTACCAGCGCATTGGGCGCGATCGCGTAGAGCGGGAACATGAGCGCTTCGAGCCAGAGCATGCTCAGGGTAATCGCGCCAAAGCGAAAACGCTTGCGCGCCCAGTTGCTGGCAAGATTGCCGAGGAGAGCGCCCACTGCTGCCCCCGTAAAGATAGCCCCGATGCCGCTGGAGGTGGTATGAAGATCTCTGGCGAGCACCAGAATAACCAGATAACCTGCACCGTAACGCAGGCTATCGGCACCGTTCACCAGGGTCAGAAAGCGAATAAGCGGCTGCTTCCAGAGCCACGAAAAGCCCTCGCTGATGGATTTGTAGAGGCGAAGGTTCGCGCTCTCTTTGCTCGTCTGAAAATTTCCGCGAATGAAGCCCAACGAAAGCACTGATACCCCAAAGGAGAGGGCATTCGCGAGAAAGGGCAAAGTAACGCCAAGACTATAGAGCGCACCACCAAGCAGTGAGCCAAAAGTGCGCACGCAGGAATAGGCGGCCTGCGATTGCGAAAGAGCCTCTGGAAGCTGGTCTTGCGTCACCACATTGGGCAGGGCAGCAGTATTTGCGCTGCTGAATATCGTGCCGAAAATGCCTGCGATCGTCACAACAAGGTAGATCTGCCATATGGTCAGTACATGGAACCTGAAGGCAAGGGGAATAGTGAACGTGATAAGCATGCGTCCGGCATCACAGAGCACCATCGTTCTTTTGCGGTCCCACCTGTCCGCGAGCGCGCCTGCAATTGGACTGATTGCAAGCACTGCGATGGTGCTCAGGCTGACAGCGATGCCTGCCTGCACGACAGAGCCAGTGAAAGCTAAGACTAACAACGGGAGCGCGATAAATTGTTGCTGATTGCCAACATATGAGACGATCTGGCCTCCCTGCAAGAGCAGATAGTTGCGATTACGCCAGAGAGAGGGCGTGCTGGTTTTACGCGTATGAGAGTGCATTGAGAAAAACTCCATTCTCGCTTGTCTTTTACAAGACAGTTCATACAAAAAGCTGGGGAGCAAGCCCACCCACGGCCTTCTCGCAAGTGAGAAATGGAAGGAAGGGAAAAGAAAAAGCCGCAGGTGAGACGATTGGTGTCACCCACGGCTTTGTCGATTTGACGCGCAGCTCTATATTTATGTTATTTTTACGGGCTTCGCGTCAACGTCTTCTCCAAAAAAGGGCACAATGCGGCCCTGGGCGACACGAAACGCCTTAACAACTGCGGAACGAGAGCGAAAGCACCACCTCTCAGTGGGCTTCGTTGTCGCGATGGCCATATGCATCCCTTTCTTTTTTGCGCTGCTGGAATTCTCGTGCTGCGGAGAGCAACGGTTATAACGAAGATAACAGATTTGCTTGCGTGCGTCAACCGATTATCTGCTCATTTACGCCTGGAGAGCCATTTTGAGCGCTGAACGAACGTGTGCCATAAAGTTTGACTGAGCAGGAGGGGCGTATGATTGCCCATACAAAAATGCACCTACAAGCTCATTGTATTCTGGATGCACACCGGGCTAAACTTTACTTATGAAGAAGAATATAGTATTTGCCATCCTCGCCATTTTCGTGGCTTCGCTTTCCGAGAGCCTCAACACCATCTTTAGCAAAATCGCAATGCTCTCTCTGTCGCCACTGATCTACAACTGTTTGCGTTTCCTGGTTGCCTCGCTTCTCATCACACCTTTTCTGCTCAAAGAGCGGCGACCTCTGCCAAAACCATCGTTGAGCGTTCTGGCATTATGCAGTATTTTTACGCTGAATACGGTATTTTTCGTGTATGG
Organism: Ktedonobacteraceae bacterium; assembly: GCA_035493895.1. GTDB lineage: Bacteria > Chloroflexota > Ktedonobacteria > Ktedonobacterales > Ktedonobacteraceae > DATJHM01. The sequence continues at coordinate 17,088 of DATJHM010000063.1, read as the reverse complement.
AGTTCAATTGATCACAGCGACACTCGCTTCGCTGTTACTGACTACGACACCATTACTCACGAGTGTTTTGTTATACTTGTTGCTACGCGAACGCGTCGGCATCAAATCCTTGCTCGGTATCATCCTGGGGGGAATTGGAGCCTTGTTCCTGATCCTATTCCCGGATCTGGGACAGGTATCCATCCAGAGCGGAGTGATCTCTGGAAGCCTGCTGGTCGGTGCTTCTGTCCTGACGCTTGTCATCTATGCGATTCTGTCGAAATCCTTTCTAGAGCGCTACTCACCGCTCTATTTGACGGCGATATTCTGTTATCTCACGATGCTCGTGACGGCTCTACTGGCGCTTCCTGACCTGCTCCATGCTCACTGGTGGAGTGCGACAACGCCAGCGACATGGCTCTGTACCATTGCGGCAGGTCTAACCATTGCCCTCTTTACGCTATGCTACCAATACGCTATTCAGTATGGCTCGCCACTGATCGCCTCGCTCTCCGTCTATCTTACGCCCTTGCTTACCCTCGGAATTGCTCCATTTGCGTTGGGTGAGTATCTCACACCAGATCTGCTCCTGGGAGCGTTTTTCATTCTCATAGGGGCCTATCTGGTGACCACTTCAGCCAGAGTGAAAGGGCAGAAAGATCTCACTTCAAAATAGCATATGCGGGTATTCGTTTATAAGTAGATAGTCAAATGCAATGATAACAAAAACGCAAAGAAATTCACCTGGATTGGCTCCACAGGCGAATCCGTTTTGTGATCATATTTAAAGAACGCAGCACTAGACGATCTGTGGCAACCGCTGTTGCGCTTCCGCTACAGCTTCTGCCGGATACTCGTAATCCTGAAGTTTTCCGGCGAAATAGCTGTCATAGGCGGCCATGTCCAGGAGGCCATGCCCGCTGAGATTAAAGAGCAACACACGCTCCTCTCCAGCCTCTTTTGCTTGTAGCGCTTCGTCGATAGTAGCGCGTATGGCGTGCGAAGCTTCGGGCGCAGGGACGATCCCTTCGGCGCGTGCGAACTGGACGGCGGCCGAAAAAGCGGCGTTCTGGTAATAGGCCTGAGCTTCAATCACGCCGTCAGCATGGAGCTTTGAGATAAGGGGCGACATTCCGTGGTAGCGCAGGCCGCCCGAGTGGATATCCGGCGGTATAAAGTCGTGACCCAGGGTGTACATCTTCATCAATGGCGTCATGCCGATAGTATCGCCGAAATCGTAGCTGTAGACGCCCCTGGTCAGGCTGGGACAGGCCATAGGCTCTGCGGCAAGAAAGCGCGTCTTCAATCCCTTGCGTAGCGCCTCGCCGATGAAGGGAAAGGCGAGACCCGCCATATTGCTCCCACCGCCAACACAGCCGATAACGACATCGGGATAATCCCCCGCCATCTCCATCTGGCGCAATGCCTCCTGCCCGATCACCGTCTGATGAAGTAACACATGATTGAGCACGCTACCCAGCGCATATTTGGTCGTACCGCCGCTCTTTGCCGCAATTTCGACGGCCTCGCTGATCGCAATGCCCAGACTGCCCATATTTGCGGGATCGCACTCCAGAATACTGCGTCCGGCATCCGTCAGACTGGTCGGGCTGGCATGCACCGTTCCACCGAAGGTCTGCATAAGACTGCGCCGATAGGGCTTCTGCTCGTAGCTCAGTTTGACCATAAAAACTTCGACATCAATACCGAAGAAAGCCCCCGCCATCGCGAGCGCCGATCCCCACTGACCTGCGCCCGTCTCGGTGACCAGTTTTTTCACGCCCTCTTCTCTGTTGTAAAAAGCCTGTGGCACGGCCGTGTTCGACTTGTGGCTGCCGACAGGGCTGACGCCTTCGTATTTATAGTAGATGCGCGCCGGGGTATCCAGCGCTTTCTCCAGGCGGCGCGCACGATAGAGGGGACTCGGCCGCCATTGGCGGTAGATCTGCTGCACAGGCTCCGGTATTTCAATGTAGCGGTCGGCGCTTACTTCCTGCATAATTAAAACCATGGGAAAGAGAGGTGCCAGATCGGCGGGAGTCACCGGCTGTTTCGTTGCCGGATGGAGAGGGGGCGCGGGCGGTTCAGGCAGATCGGCCAGAATGTTGTACCAGGCACGGGGCATCTCGTCTTCGTGCAAAAAATATTTCGTGTGGGTGGTATCAGGCATCATTGACTCCTCTTCTCGTACAAATGCTCACTCACCGTCCATGAGAGAGGCTGGCATGTCTTGCGTACACCACAGAGATACCATCTGACATATTTGCTCACTTGCTACTTGCACAGCTTTTTCCACTTCCGGGGAAAGGCCGATATGAGCCGTGAAGTTCTGCCCCTCAATAGCATAGACGAGCAGAGCAAATGGGATCTGATTCAAAGTATACGCAAGAGCAAGAGCATCGGCAACCCCAAAGCCATGCGTAGATCTGAAGCAGAGGTTAGCCGGGAGAGGCTGTGCGAGGGCATCAAAACGGTAGATCGTGCCAGCTGGTGCGCCAGAAGAGACAGCATCGATAAGAATAACCTGACTCTGAGCGCGCCAGAGTGAGAGCAGAGAAGCGCCATCGCACATCTCAGCCTCGAGGAGACGCACAGCAGGAGGCAGCTTCCGCGTCTTGAGTGCGCGTACGACGGCCAGACCTGCACCGTCATCACCACAATACTCGTTGCCGACACCAATCAGAAGAACTTCTGGATTCGTCATAGATTTTTCTCTTATCCTGTCTCAAGAACGTTCAATATGCAGGCGGAGGAAATGCGTGGAACAGGAAATGCAAGGATCATAGTTGCGGATCGTTTGCTCACAGCGATGCAATAGCGCATCTTCCGGCATATCCAGTCCCTGGGCGACGCATTGCCAGAGATCTTCCTGCACCATGCGCTGGTTTTGCGCGGTGGGCGGAACAATTTTGGCGGTGAGAATGCGGCCCTCATCATCCAGTTGGTAGCGCTGATAGAGAATGCCACGCGGGGCCTCAGTAATCGCCATGCCGGTTGCAGCGCGAGGGCGCATGCTCAGAGCGGGCGGGTCGGGCCTCTCGTACTGTTCGATGAGGCGCACGGCCTCGTCGAAGGCGTAGAGCACCTCTACGGCGCGTACGATAATACTTTTGAAGGGATTCTTGCAGGTGGGCTCGAGACCAGCATCGTGAGCCGCCTGCTGAGCCAGTGGGGACAGGCGGGCAAAGTTCAGGTTATAGCGTGCAAGTGGACCGGTGAGATAGGAGCCGCGTCCGATGAGCGTCGAGTGCAGAGCAGTTGAGTAGGGAACCTGCTCCTCGCGAAAGTGGGCTTCATATGCAGAAGTGGCGATATCCAGGCCGCGATTCGAGATGAGGCGTTCACCCATGATGGGGTACTCGGTGGGATGATGTAAAGAGACAAACTCGTAGTCCTGTACGAAATCCGGGAAGGGCAGTTGGCCCGTCCATTGCACCGCTTGCAAGGTAGCATCTCGCGCCCATTTCAGGGTATCGAGCAACGGAGCAAATTCCTGGCGTGTGGGCACCCGGTAAAATCCGCCGACGCGCACATTCACCGGATGGATTTCGCGTCCGCCCAGAAACTTGATAATGGTATTGCCCGCTTTCTTCAGCTCAAGGGCACGCTTGACGATCTCGGGATGATCCTTTGCCATATGCATCGCATCGGGATAGCCCAGAAAGTCGGGAGCATGGAGCATAAAAATATGCAGCAGATGGCTCTCGATCCATTCGCCGCAGTAGAGCACCCGGCGTAAGAGCCGCAACTGTCCATCGACCACAACGCCCAGCGCATGCTCCATTGCCTGGACCGCGCTCGTCTGATAGGCTACCGGACAGATGCCGCAGATGCGAGCAGTGATATCAGGAGCTTCACGAAACAGGCGACCACGAAGTAAAGCCTCGAAAAAGCGAGGAGGCTCAATGATCTTGAATTTGATATCGCTCACCTTGCCCGCGTCGATCTTCACATACAGCACCCCCTCCCCCTCAACGCGGGTCAGGGGATCAATGCGTATTTGCTTTGTTTTCTTCATACCGTTCGCCCTCTTTACGGAAAGGCTCAGCATCGGCATTAAAATTGCGGAAGACGTCGGCCACCTCATGCCTGGTCGCGCCAAGCTGTATCCAGCGCCTCCCCAGAGAAAGCGTATTGGGCGTCTCCATTGGACCGTAACAACCATAACATCCGCGGCTATAAGAAGGGCAGATAGCGCCACAGCCGCTGTGTGTTACCGGGCCGAGGCATGGCGTCCCGTGTGCCACCATCACGCAGACCGTGCCACGCAACTTACACTCGACGCACACGCTATGCGCCGGAGTAGTTGGTCTGCGTCCATGCAAAAACGCAGCGATTACCTCGAGTAACTGCTCTTTATTGATCGGACAACCGCGCAACTCAAAATCGACCGGGACGTGATTGGCAATGGGCGTCGAAGTGCCCAGAACCTCAATATACTGTGGTGAGGCATAGACCACAGAGATAAACTCCTGGATATCCTTGCCGTTGCGTAACGCCTGAATGCCGCCCGCCGTAGCGCAAGCGCCGATCGTCACAAGAAAGCGTGAAGCCTTGCGCACCTGCTTAATGCGTTCGGCATCATGGGGTGTCGAGATGGACCCCTCCACCAGCGAAAGATCATAGGGTCCCTTGACCAGCATCTGTGAGGCTTCAGGGAAATAAGCAATGTCAAGGGCGCTGGCAAGAGCGAGCAATTCATCCTCGCAATCCAGCAAGCTCAGTTGACAGCCATCGCACGAGGCAAATTTCCAGACGGCCAGTTTCGGAATGTGTCTGGTAACCAATGTGCACCTCTTCTTTCCCGAGTAGCGAGAGATACGCCGGGGACGAGCATACAAAGCCATTCTTGCCACAAATTGAGAGATGAACTGGCAATAGCTGCAACGATTCTCCCTCTATAAGCAATTATACTCGCATATGCTACTATAGCTTTCAGAGAGATTCCAGCGCAAGACGAAAGAAATTTTCCAGAATCTGAAAACCAGGATCTAAAAAAAAGAGATGAGCAAGCAAACAAAGGACAAAAAAGCGGCGCGCCGTCTCCTTCAGTTGCCAGAGCAGCATATCTTCATCTTGCTTCTGACCTGGACCGCGGGCTGTGTCGACGCCATCAGCTTTATGCGCTTCACCGTATTTCCCGCCAACATGACCGGGAACACCGTCCTTATCGGCATCAGCCTTGGGACGGCGCAGATGCAGCGCCTGCTCTATTCAGGAACGGCATTGCTTGTGTATAGCCTCGGCGTATTCATCGCCTCCCTCATCATCAAAGGCGAAGGGCAACGGCATCCCTCGACGCAGCCTTTTTCCATCACAATGGGTATTGAAACCTGCCTCATTCTTAGCATCGTCCTCCTGCAATTTTTGCCACAGCAATTTTTCCCGCACACACAGAGTTACAGCCTGCTCGTGATAGCACTTTCCGCCCTCACCATGGGCATGCAGAGTGCCACAGCGCATCGTTTCGGAGTTGCGGGGATAGCAACCACTTATATCACAGGGACCATCACCACCATGGTCATGGGCGCGGCCGAGCAATCCTATGCCAGACTCGTGCCAGACGAGCGGGAAATAGCGTCCGTCTCTCAGGAGCGGCACCACCTCGCCATTCAGGGGAGCACCTGGCTCATCTATGTGAGCGCAGCCGCATTTGCCGCAGTCACGGAGACCCATATCCCCGCCATCGCCACAGTGTTGCCCCTCATTTCAAGCATCCTGGTAGTAGCGGGCGCGCTCGTGAAGAGACCGGCGAGCGCCATTGACGCTTGACTTTCAGAAAAGAGATCTCTATAATGGCGTCACCTGAACGACATAAAGCGATACACAGGTCTCCGTCAGGCACGCCACAAATTTCAGCGGTTGGTTTCCACGAAGGGGGGATGCGGATGGCAAATACAGCCAGACGCGCAGAATTCATTTTGCAAGAGCTTCTTCTGAATGGGCGTGTAGACGCTGAAGAGCTCAGTCAACGGCTTCAAGTCAATTCCTCTACGATCAGACGCGACCTGGAGCGTCTCGAACAACAAAACCTGTTGCGGCGTGTGCACGGTGGAGCGTTGCCCGTTGATCTTCTCGCCTATAGTGCTTACGCCTATGATCTGACCTTTCAAGAAAACATGAGTAAGCAGATCGAAGAGAAAACGCAGATCGCGTTAGCCGCGTTGCGTCTCATCCAACCGGGTGATACCCTCGCCATCTCGCCGGGCACCACCACCACCCATCTTGCGCGTGCAATCCGTCACAGCCAGATCCAACCGCTGACCGTCATCACCAACGCGACCAATATCGCCATGGAACTGACCGGCATGAAAGGCATTACCCTGACGCTCACAGGTGGACTGTTGCTACCCGATTTTTTTGCCCTGGTGGGTCCCCTGACCGAGCAGAGTCTGAACCAGATGTATGTAGCCAAAGCATTTATAGGAGTCACAGGACTGAGCTTGCAGCATGGCCTGACCGGTCCCAACCAGTTAGAAGCAATCACCCATAAATTGACGATCCAGAGGGCGCAAAAAACGTTTGTCCTGGCCGATCATTGCAAGCTGAACCGCGTCGCATTGCACGCCATAGCGCCGCTCGAAGCCATGCACGCCCTGGTCACGGATCAGGGAGCGCCCGAGGCATTTCTGCAAAGTTTACGAGAACGTGGCATAGAAATTCATCAGCCATAGCATTTCTCATCCTCAGCGTATCCATTTCCACACAGCAATTTTTGTCTTTTGTTGCGTTGACATCCCCACAAAGTGAGGTCTATACTGAGTCAGCATCTCTGCAAGCACCACCATATATGGATGTATGCAAGCAAGAGAGAAAACAGCACAACCCAATATCCTCAAAGAGGCCAGACATATCTTCGTGCGGGAAAAGGAGCCAGCCATCTCTGGTAAGAGAGACAGACCGCACATCTGTCCCTCCCTGCAATTGTTGTCAAGGGTGGGGGAAACGTTGCCTCTGCCCCAAAGAGGAAGTGCCTGTTTCCTCCTCCTGCACAGGCGCAAGGAGTTTGACAGGCTGGAGGTCTGATGAAAGTGCTTGTTACCGGTGGAGCCGGTTATATTGGATCACATACAGTACGAGAATTACTCAAGCGAGGCCACCAGGTTGTAGTTCTGGATATCCTGGACCCCGGGAGCCTCGAGGCTATCGGAAATATCCCCTTTTATGCAGGCAGCATTACCGATGAAGCCTTGCTTGACCAGCTCTTTAGCAAAGAAAAACCTGAAGCCGTTATCCATTTTGCCGCATCTAAAGCGCCAGGGGAATCGATGGATGAGCCCGGAAAATACTTTCACAACAACGTAGAGGGGACGCGCTGCCTGCTTGACGCCATGGTTCAACATCAGGTACAAACCATCGTTTTCTCATCCAGTTGCTCAGTTTTTGGCACACCGAAGAAGCTCCCGGTCGCGGAGGACGCGCCATTTGGTCCAGAGAGCGTCTATGGAGAAACGAAACTGATAGGCGAAACCATGCTCAAATGGTATGATGTAACCAAGGGAATTAAGTTTAGTGCGCTGCGCTACTTCAACGCCTCTGGTGCTTCATTGGATGGCCTTATTGGCGAAGATTGGACACGGACGCTCAACCTGGTGCCACTGGTCATGAAAACGGCGGAAGGGCGCAGACCATCGGTCTCCGTCTTTGGCACAGATTATCCGACGCCAGATGGGACCGCTATACGCGATTATATTCACGTTGTCGATCTGGCTGTTGCGCACGTCAAGACGCTGGAGTTGCTCACAAAAACGCGTCAGAGCACAGCATACAACCTGGGAACAGGCAAAGGGCATAGTGTCCAGGAAATCATTGATGCGACCAAACGTATCAGTGGTGTAGACTTCCCGGTAGAGTATGCGCCCCGGCGTCCAGGAGATCCGACCGCCATCTACGCAGATTGCAGCAAAGCCGAACGCGAGTTGGACTGGAAAGCGGAATACGATCTCGAAACCATCCTGCAAACAGCCTGGCAGTGGCATCACAATCACCCCGACGGATTTAAGGGAAAATAAAAGGTAGACATAATGACAACTCTGGTTTTCTGGTTAGACGTTGATAATACGCTGATTAACAATGATGAAGTCAAAAACACATTGGATGAGCATATCAAAGTCTGGCTTGGTTCGGACATGGCAACGCGTTTCTGGGAGATTTACGAAGAAGTTCGTGAGGAGGGGAGTGTCGTTGACATTCCCCTGACCCTGAAACGTTTTCGTGAGGAGACGCCGCTTGAGAAGGTGGATGAAAACACCTTTGCGCACGTCGAATCGATTTTCGAGAACTTCCCATTTTTTCAAGCGCGCTATCCTCATGCGTTAGAGACGCTTCAGCATCTACGCACATTCGGCCTGACGGTCATCGTTTCCGATGGGGATCATTATTTCCAGGCCGAGAAGATCGTGAACAGCTCGCTCGCCACAGCGGTTGAGGGGCGTGTGCTGATCTACATCCATAAGCAGGAGCATCTGGACGAGATTCAGCAGCGCTGGCCCGCCGATCACTACGTCATGATCGATGACAAGCCCTCGATTCTTGCCGATACGAAACAAATTTTACAGGAGCGTGTGACTACCGTTTTTGTAAAACAGGGAAAATATGCACAGCAAGCACTGCCTGCGCACTTTGTCCCGGATATCAGCGTTGAGCATATCGGTGATCTCCGCAGTTATCGCGCAGAACAATTTTTGCGGCCATCGGTCTAAGTGTGCAGCGACAGTGGCCGGGGGGATGCGGATCGGCATGAAGCGCGATCCCTCCCTCAGCCATTCTTCGAGGGTGGGGAATCACATCCCCCCGTGCCACACGAGATCCGGTTCCGCACAACACAACAGGGAGGGGCAGCGGGTTTGTCCCTGCCTGCGTGGCCCCCGTCCCGATCCGCGTCGTGACCCTCAGGTTGATGTGTGTTACTAACAGGGGGTTGCGGCAGAGGCACTGAACTGCGTTGGCATATTTGTGGGCCTCTGATCAAAATTCCCGGCGATTCCCGTTGAGATATATCCATACTGGATGCCATTCGAACAGCAGGCAGTGTACCAGTCATTCGTTTGAGCGGTCGTAATGCCTCTGGCTCCGTGAAGCACGCAGACAAAATAGCGTTGGTAGGTCTTGTTCACGTAGACATAGGTAGGAAGCTTTCCAGTTGGACCGTAGTTGGGTGGGAAGTTCGATTCCGTAGCATTATAGGGTATCTCGCCAATAATCATCAGATCAAAAAAGGGATTGCCGGACTCTATCGTAAACCACCACTGTGGAGGAGCGGCGCTCCCATTATTGAGCAACACAATAGAGCCGGGATAGCGATTATGGACATCGCGGCAAATTTTTCTGTACCAGACATAGCGACTATCCGAAGTACTCGCGATTGCATTCACGGACCCGGTATAGCAATTATCGAACATCACCCCATCGGCTCCATAGCCGGGATTAGAGCCGCTATTGGGTCGCAGCCAGTTATCCACATGATCTCTCATGTATCCATACATCGTCGCGCAGGTATAGCCACCCGTAAGCGATGACTGCTTGCGCAAATTGTAACGCGCGGTCCCACCACAATAGGAGAAATCAAAATACCAGCTATAATAATTGCCCGTTGAGAGATCGAAATCGGCGCTATCATAGACCCGATGATTCCAGTAGCCGCCAGACTCATTCACAAGAGGCTTCGAGGCAGCACGAGAGATCACCGTGCAGGTGCATCCTGTATACGAGCCGCTACCACAGGGACCGGCCAGCAGATCAGTGGGACTATAGGGAGGGCTCAGGGGCATATTCGCACTGCCACTATCGACGTAACCGAGCACTGATGTACTATTTGCATGCGCCGCATCCACCAGATTCTGAATGACCGCGCTATGGGTAGGCGAATACCCATTGTTAAGTGCAATGTAGCGTACCTCAGACGAACTGGTGATAGCGTCCACATCAGCAACAGACTGACCATAGTAAAACGCACAGATTGCCATAAAACGTACCTCTCTTCCACGTAATAGGACATAGATAGAGCAATGCTCAGCTACCAGATCATCCCTCATTGCGCTCTCTGCTTTATGATCATATCATCAACGATTCAGCATCTCGCGTATGTACTTACCCTAGTGCAAAAACACCTGACCTGTTCGTTTTTCGTGTGTATACTCTCCCTTTGGGGCTGTAGGGACAACATCCTTTGACGACCCGCTTGAGGGTACTGAAGCTAGAGTTGTCCTGGCAGGTTTTCTCATTCTTGTTATCATTATAGCCCCCTCATCCTCAATATCGGGAAAAGCCTTTTTTCTCCAATCAAACATGCCATTTTCTGTCACCAACCTGGACCATTTGCCCACAGAAGATACAGACAAACACGAGGGAGAGAGCCTATAATGGAAAGACGACAAAGAGCGACCCAATAAATCGTTTGCAGCACATTGTTTATGCACAGCGAGAAATTTTGTACATGAGTAACAAAAAAACACATAACCGTCATCTTCAGGTCAGCATCGCAAAGGATGCACATCACATGCTTCTCAATGATGTCTATAGCCGTCGACAGATGGAGGCCTGTGGCGTGCTTCTTGGCGAAAGAGCGAGCGAAGAGCGCTGGCATGTCACGCAGGTGCAGCCATTGCAGAATATCGCAGCCTCACCCACCTACTTTGAGTTTGCGCCAGAGGAGCTTTTAGCAATAGAGCTCACCTATCCCGACCAGATCGTTGGTGTTTACCATAGTCATCCGACCGGCTATGCCAGGGCGAGCAAGACCGATCAGCAAAACATGCAACGAGTGAATCAGGAACAGAGTATTCCCTGGGTCTGGCTGATTGTTTGTGGGCCTTTTGAGCAAGAGGAGACAGAAGCGCCAGGCATGCTCGCCTACTATCACGACGAGATTGCGGGTCTCCAGCAAGTAAACATCATCCGGGAAAACGGACCGTAGAGATCCTACATATATTTCAGATGGGACAAAAGATAGGACCTCTATGCTTTTAAAGCGTGATAAGCTATAATGGACTTCGTGAAAATAGCCCCAAAGCAAGAACAGCACGAGCGAGGTTGAGCACATGAAATGTCCAAGGTGTGGCAACGAGGTGAGCCAGGGAGAGGCTTTTTGCGGGCAATGTGGTGCCCCAAGCACTCCTTCTGCCAGCCCAACAGAGATGGTCAGTGCGCCTCCACCACAGAGTGGACGCCTGAACAACTACTCAGCTAGCGCCCCCCTTCCTCCTGCCCAGGGAACCCGGCAGCCGTCAGGAGAGAGGAGCAATTTCAGCTCATATCCCAGCCTGCCAGTGCAACCGACAAATATGCCAAACAATCAGGCATTGGGTCCGAACAAGCATACCGGATTTTACCATGATGCAACGGAAGCCATGTCCGCATTTCCCAACAGTATGCCAGGACAGTCCGTGCCACAGTTTCCAGGCCAGCAAAATTTTTCCGCGCCCCAGGCCAGCTATCCATCGATGGGACAACCTGCGCCCCAGACCTATCAGGGGAACAACTACGCAAACTCAATGTATGTGCAACCCCCACTGGGAGCGACCGGGCAGGCATACATGTATGACAATGCCAATCGCGGGAAAATGACGCCCGGTGGAAAACAAAGCAGCACCAGCATGGCCCTGGTTATCAGTATATGTGTCATCGTTGCACTTATCGGAGTGATTACGCTGGGGGTGGCCGTTGTCCTGCGAGGGCGCGATAGTGGACAGCCTGAAACAGTGGCAACGGCAACAGTCGTCCCGTCACCAACGCCAACCATAGCACCTACAGCGACCCCTTCGCCCACGCCAGAGCTTTCACCAACGCCAGTACTCACGCCAACACCAACGCCAGATGCGGGCTTCCAGTGGTGCACACCAGCCTGCGCACCCGATGGCTATCTGATAGAGTATCCGGCGGCCTGGTCTCCCGGCACCACGACGGATCTGCCGGGATATCAATATGTCAATCCGGCGGCGGCAGACGAAATCGTGGCGGTAAAAGCCCCTCCTGGTACCGCAGCCAGCCAGCCAGGGGATTTGCTGGCCAATGACCTGCAAACGAACTTTCAAGCGAAACCGGGGTATACGCCACCAGCGGCACCACCCACCACCGCCACCATTGGCGGGGCCACGTGGTTGACGCAAACGGCCTATTACCAGGATGCAACACAGCAGCAAATTCGTGTGATGGTTTTTGCCACAGTCTACCAGCAAAAGTCCTATATCATAGAGTTGCAAGCAAACAATACACAATTTGACACAGTGAACCAGCAGGCATTCACACCGATGCTGGTGAGCTTCTCTTTCCAGGCAGTCCCAGCAGCATAGAACGGAACCCATCTTGAAATACTCTCTCAGCATCCTCGTTTTTATCGGTGGTATGACCAGCCTGGCGCTGGAAATGTGCGCATCGCGCCTTCTCGGAGCTTATTTCGGCACCTCGCTCTATATCTGGGCAGTACTGATCGGCCTGATCTTGATCTATCTGACCATTGGCTATTTTCTGGGTGGTCGGCTGGCGGATCGTTACCCATCTGAACAGGTCCTGAGCGCGTTAACGGCACTGGCGGCGCTGGCAATCATGGTCATCCCATTTGTCTGCGAGGGTATTCTCGCCTGGTCAGTGAAGGCCATGGAGCAGATCTCCGTCAGTGCCTTCCTCAGCTCATTGCTGGGTACCGTCCTGCTCTTCGCCATCCCGGTCATTCTCCTTGGACTGGTCTCGCCTTTCGCAATCCGTCTGGCGACGCAAGAAGTCAAAAAGAGCGGACGCACCAGTGGTTCACTGTACGCAATCTCAACATTTGGCAGTATTCTGGGAGCATTTTTGCCCGTGCTCTGGCTTATTCCTACCTTTGGCGTGCGCCGAACGCTGCTGATTTTTAGCGCGCTACTCTTCGGAGCCTCGCTCTTGCATTTGCGCATGATCTGGCGGCCCGCCTTCGTCATCGTGCTGGTCGCGCTGGCGCTTCCCCTGGGACCCCTCAAAGAGATCCCCAACTTGATTGCTGACCGTGAATCGCTCTACAACTACATTCAGGTGACACAGGCACCGGATGGCACGCGTCAACTTATTTTAAATGAGGGCGAGGCCATCCACTCCATCTATTACTCCGACCCTAACCGCGTCCTCACCGGCTGGTACTGGGATTACTTCCTGGCCGCGCCCTATTTCAACAAAAACTTCACGCCCAGCGAATTGCACCGGGTCGGCATTATTGGGCTGGCAGGAGGCACCATCGCGCGCCAGTTCACGCAAGTGTATGGTCCCGTACCGATAGATGGCGTGGAGATTGATCCAGCAATTGTGGATATGGGGCGCAAATACTTTGGCATGAACGAGCCGAATCTACATGTGCATATCCAGGATGGGCGCATCTTTCTGGCCACGACACATAACACCTATGATGTCCTCGCCATCGATGCGTTTGACCAGCCCTATATTCCTTTTCAGCTCACCACCAAAGAATTCTTTCAGCAGATTTATAGCCATCTCTCCCCCAATGGCGTCGTCGTGCTCAACACCGCCCACACGCAGACCGACTATCGTCTGGTGCAGGCATTCGTCAACACCATGAGCCAGGTCTTTCCCGATGTCTATACCTTTAACGTTCCCGGGACCTTCAACACCGAGATCATGGCGACCAGGCAGGCAACCTCCATTGCCACCTTCAAGGCCAATCTTTCACGTATCCCATCGCAAACAGTGATGGGGCAGGTAGCCAACGAAGTGATGCCCGTCGTGCAACAGGGGCATCCAAACGGAGGGCTCGTCTTTACCGATGATCGAGCGCCCATCGAACAGATTACGGACCAGCTCCTCCTCAATTACATTCAGCAACCATAACATAATGTATTATGATTGTCGCTCCTGGCGACCATCTCAGTGAGATGGTCGCCAGCATCTGACCGCACATCCAATCCCCACAGCCCCATTGACACTCCAATGTCCATGATTTTACACTTAGAGAAGTAATATACAAGATAGCATGAGACATCGTTATAAGCCTCTGCTTGCCGGGAGGCTAGAACATGCAAGCGTTCGATCAATTCTATAACAGACATATATTTCAGTCTGCTTGACACTCAAGGATAAAATCAGGTAATGTGTCACGGCATCCAGGTTGCGGTACGTAAGGATACCGTAGAACTGTACAAAACACTGAGAGGAAATACGAACATGGTGGTAGTTGCAGTCATTGGCGCACAGTGGGGCGACGAAGGCAAAGGTAAGATTGTAGATGAGCTGGCAATGAGCGCGGACCTGGTCGTACGATATCAAGGTGGCAGTAATGCAGGTCACCGTGTCGTTCATGATAAAGGCGAATTCTCATTTCGGCTCATTCCCTCAGGCATTCTCTACCCCAATACAACCTGCATTATCGGGAATGGCGTGGTCGTCGATCCCAAAGGATTAATCGAAGAGATGGAGGCCCTGCAAAAGCAAGGGATCGATATTTCACGGCTCTATATTAGCGAACGCGCGCATGTCGTCATGCCCTATCATTTCCTGCTTGATCGGCTGGAAGAGGAGGCGCGTGGGTCTGATCCCGCGGACATGTCACTGCGCGGTATCGCCCCGGCCTACGTCGATAAATACGCTCGTACAGGTATCCGTATGGCAGACTTACTGGATGTAGATGCTTTTCGGGCAAAGCTTTCCACCGTTTTGCAACAAAAAAACCGCATGATCACACAGATTTATGGGCAACCCCCCCTCTCATTGGAAGAAATGCACGGAGAATATTTTGGCTATGGTCTGCGCCTTCGTTCACATATTGCCGATACACAGCAAATGCTCCATGAGGCCCTGGTCAATCGGCGCACTATCTTACTCGAGGGGGCACAGGGGGCCCTGCTCGACATCGATTTCGGTACCTACCCATTTGTGACCTCGTCCTCTACCATGGCCGCCAATGCCGGGGTAGGAGCGGGCCTGCCCCCGCGCTCTATTGATCGGGTCATTGGGGTCTATAAAGCCTATATTACCCGTGTTGGGACCGGGCCTATGCCGACGGGCCTCTTCGACGCAACCGGCACAATTCTCTTTGAGCGCGGCCATGAGCATGGGTCTGTGGCTGGTCGTGAGCCGCGCTGTGGCTGGTTTGACGCTGTAGCGGGACGTTTTGTCGCGCAAATTAACGGTCTGGATGCCGCAGTGATTACGAAACTTGACGTGCTCGATACCTTGCCAACGATCAAAATCTGTACGGCTTATAATCTGCATGGAAAAATTATTCATAGCCTGCCCGCGACACTGAATGATCTGGCTGCCTGCGAACCTATTTATGAAGAAGTTGAAGGATGGCAAACAAGCACAACCGGCATCAGTACCTATGAAGAACTCCCCGCTGCCGCCAAAGCGTACCTGAAACGATTGGAAGAATTGCTGGAGACGCCAATTGCGATGGTCTCAGTCAGCCCGCAGCGTGGAAAAACCATCCAGCTTCAGAATGTCCTGACGCCATCCGAGTATAGCGCGACACATTACCCGAAAAACACAATGCATTGAATTTCCCCGTAGAGGCGCGGTTTATCTGCGCCAGGGGTCGGCCATCACCCAGATTTGCCCGCGCTTTGGCGCAGATAAACCGCGCCTCTACGAGATGAACGGAATGTGTGTGGACAGGAGAAAATGGCTATGGGAAAACCTGGCCAAGCGGCCTTTTCGCAATTGCTGAACCGTGGCGGGGGAACTGTGCAGGGCAGCGCTTTTGTTGTGTCCAGACGAAAAGGCGGCGTCCGTCTGCCAATCCAGGCAACTGCACAGGGACTTCGGCCTGCAACACCGTGCCGAGCTGTTGGGCAGCATGGCGACCGCGCTCCAGTTCCTCTGTGAGATCACCTTTTTTGGGCAGGATAATAGATCCGCCGACCTGGCAATAGGGAGCACAATATTCGAGTAATGTGGAGAAGGCGGCGACGGCGCGTGCGGTTACCAGATCATAACGTCCACGATATTCTGGCTTGTGTGCCAGATCCTCTGCGCGCCCCTGGACGACTTCAACATGCTCCAGGCCGAGTTGCTCGATGACGTGGCGCACAAAAGTGACACGCTTCCCCGTCGCCTCAAGCAACGTGACCTGCCAATCGGGATGCGCTATTTTCAGGGGGAGCCCGGGAAATCCCGCGCCCGTCCCAATGTCGATAACGTGCGCTCCCTCATGAGAGTAGGCAACCAGCAACGATAACGAATCGAGGAAGTGCTTGATCAGCACTTCCTCGGGATCGGTAATTGCCGTGAGATTCATGCGCGTGTTCCAGTCAAGCAGTTCACGTCGAAACGTGAGAAACTGCGTGCTCTGCTGCTCAGTCAGGCTGAGGCCGAGCTGTTGAACGCCCGCAAGAAATGCATGCGACAGAGACTCAGACATCTACGATACAAATTTCCGTTTACTGTTGAGGTAATCAAACAAGAGATATTGACCAACCAACGAGGTTGTAAGGACTGAGATCACGATCAAAAGAAAAGACATCATAACCCAACTTCTGTAGAAATTGTACATCATCATATGTCCAGTTAGCCTCATGCACCTTATGGTCAAAGCTCGGTAATTGTAGATCACAGAGTTTCCACCGTATTGAAGACAGTGTTCTATCTGGAAAAGCTAACCAAAGTTCGAGTGATGAAGCTCTAGGTTGACGCAATTGACGCAATTGACGTAGCAAAGCGACCTCTTCATCACTCCACCTGTGATTATTGGCTTTCTCTCTGAGCAAGTAAGCTTCCTGTACTCCCCATTTAGAGCTGGCCCACTCGATAGTTACCTTGAAAACTCGTGGAGAACAAAACTTAACGTGAATACGCTTGATTATACCCTCAATGAGCTCACGTCGCAAGCCTATAGGTTTATGATGCCAAATCTCCTCCAAGATCTCCAATTCCTCTGCCAACGAGCCAACTTCTTTGTGTTCGGCTTGCAAAACCTTTTGTTCGGCGAGTAATTCCTGCTCCTGTTCTATGGACTTTGCTAGCTTTCCCTCCCACATCTGTAGTATAGGACTGGTCTTTATATTAGCCTTTTTCAGATTGCGCTTTTCCTTTAGAATTTCCTCACCAATTGAATCGCGGTCCTCCATTAGAGCCACAAGCCGTTTTTCGATGTTTACCAGTCGCTTTCTTCGCTCTTCCTTCTGGCGTTCTACA
>DATJHM010000062.1:0-18484 GCA_035493895.1 Ktedonobacteraceae bacterium | reverse complement strand
GTTGGTTTTGTCGAGGCGTGGGTACTCTGGTTGATTCTGCTTATTATTCTGGGAAGTTTTCTGCATGCGGCGCAGGACACAGTGCAGGCGGGGAGTCAGGCCATGCCGGGGCTCACCCTGCATATTGATCAGCTTCAATCGTGGCATGATTTTTATAATCAGGCGATCAACAATAGCCTTTTTGCCAGAGTGAACAGCTTCTTCATCAAGCAGTTGCCCAGTATTAATATTCCCCATCCACCACAATAGTGCTATGGTATTGCTTGCGTTCTGTTGTCTGGACTCATACAATACAGGCATAGGCTATGTCTCTGCATTCGGGCGAGAGAGTCTGAATGCAGCACGATATCCTCGTAGCGATTGTAGCTCCAATTGTGACCGAAGGAGGAGGAAACCACGACAAAGCAAGAGCGTCTGATTGATACCGGTGTGAAGAGAGGCCTGGAACGTGCGTACCTGGTGGCTGTAGATGCGGAGCCGGACAGCATCTGGAGCGTAGAAGATTCTCTGAGCGAGCTGGGTACGCTGGCACGAACAGCCGGGGCCTCCGTCGCTGGCACGATGATCCAGCGACTCTCCCATCCTGATCCTCTGACCTACCTGGGCAAGGGACGTGCTCAGGAGCTGACTGACCTGGAGAAGCAGCACAATCTGGATGTTATCATTTTTGATGATGAATTGACCCCGACTCAGCAACGCAATCTTGAAAAACTTCTCAGTGCGCGTGTCGTTGACCGCACTGCTCTGATCCTCGACATTTTTGCCCTGCATGCGCGTACACGTGAGGGCCGTCTCCAGGTTGAACTGGCACAACTGGAGTACTACCTGCCTCGCCTGAGCACTCGCGACGTCGAATATACACGTCAGGCTGGCGGATCGCGCAGTGCTGGCGCTGGTGGTGCTGGTGGCGCGATTGGCGTGCGTGGCCCTGGTGAGACAAAGCTGGAGATTGACCGTCGCCGCATCCGCCATCGCATCTCAGAGCTGCGTGAGGAGATTGAGGATGTGCGCAAGCAGCGTATGCTTCAGCGTCGACAGCGTGTCGCCAAAGCTATCCCGGTCGTCGCCGTTGTCGGGTATACCAACGCAGGCAAATCAACGCTTTTTAATGCCCTGACCGAAGCTGGCGTGCTGGCTGAAGATAAACTGTTTGCCACGCTTGACCCGGTCACTCGTCATATTATTCTCCCCGGCAACCAGGAAGTATTGCTTACCGATACTGTGGGTTTCATACAGAAATTGCCCACGAAGTTGATCGCCGCCTTTCGTGCGACATTGGAAGAGGTCGTGGGCGCTGACATCTTATTGGAAGTGGTCGATGTCAGTCATGAGATGGCGATTGAGCAGAATGAGACCGTGAACGAGATTCTGACGGAGCTGGAAGCCAATGACAAACCGCGTGTGACCGCTTTGAATAAGATCGACCTGCTGGAGGAAGAGGACGAACTGGATGTCTCGCTCTATCCCAACGCAGTTGCGGTCTCGGCTCTGAAGAGGATCGCGCTGGAAAAGCTGCTCGAAGAGGTTGCTCAGGTGCTTGCCGATTCGATGGACCATATCTCGGTGCTGTTGCCTTTCAACAAAGGCGAACTGGTCGAGCTGTTTCATCGTCGTGGCATGGTTGAGCAAGAGACCCACGAAGTTGATGGGACCGCGATTATTGGTCGCATCCCGCGCAGGTTAGGTGGGATTTACCGACAATATGCTGTGTAGGGATGGCATGAAGCGCGATCAATCCGCATCAAGCGAAGGGGCGAGATGACCGAGGGGGAACGTGTATCGGGAAGAAACGCGATCCCAATGCACATCAAGTGAAGAATGGTTCGGTTTGATCTCGCGTCACAACGATGGTGGAAAGGGTTGGTGGAAGGGCAAGGTGGTTGGTGGGGGTCACGTGGGATGGTAGAAAACACATCCCCTACCTCTGCGGAAGGGCGAGAGGGTCGGTGGAAGGGCAAGGTGGTTGGTGGGGGTCGCGTGGGATGGTATAAAACACATCCCCTACCTCTGCGGAAGGGCGAGAGGGTCGGTGGGGGTCACATGGGATGGTGTAAAATGTGACCCCCATCAACCCTTGCAGGCATCCATGGAGCCGCACTATGGCATCTGAATCCTTCTTCGGTTAATGCGTATTGGATCGGGAAGAAGCGCGGTTCCTACCTGTGTGTTTCGTCGAGGGTGGGGATATCGTGCCTCCTCCGTGCCACGCACGATTCGGTTTCGTCCAACAGAACCAGGAGGAGCTGTGGTTTGTCCTGGCCCACCTGCGTTCCTGCCGGTGTCTCTACGTGAATGATGGAAGTCCCTCTACGAAGGAATAATTTGCTTCACCACTATGGGCTCTGATAAAGATTGCCTCTACCGCCCAAAAAGTGCTATATATCTTGTTTAGTGGCAGATACATATGCTATCTTCAATAGAAGAGGTAGCTTTGGGCTACCAGCGACATTTTTGGTTATTGTCGTATACTCGCTTTGCAAGCTCACAAGGAAGAGAGAATTGCTCTGATGTCGGAACGCAAGTTACAAGGGAAAACAGTTCCATTACGTGTTCGTTTTCGTTCACCAACAGAGCAGAATCAGGGCGAACGAGATCTGGCTTCTATGCACGCGACTACGCCTCAGGTCCAGAGTGTGAGCCCTGCTGAGGCGCAGCGTCGGGCGCAACAGATCAAAGAACTGCTTCGTCTCTGTGATCTCTTGCATGCTGATCTGGCGCTGGATGAGGTGTTGCAGCAGATGGCGGTTTCGATCGCACGATGTACGGGCTTTCGTGTCCTGGTGATCAGCCTGATCGAAGAGAATAATCCTTATCTGAAGCGCGCGGCTTTTGTGGGCGTTTCTGCCGAGAATCAGCGTATGATGCGTGATATGCCCAGGACAGTCTCTTCTTTCTTGAATGCGATGCGCCCGGAACTGCGTATCTGCCAGAGTTATTTCATCCCTCATCAATCTGAGGGCGCGGCATTCCTCCTGAATGGCTCTAATTTTGTGAGCAAGTCCATGGAAAGCTACGAGCCGGGTGGCTGGCATCCCGAAGATGCGCTACTCGTTCCACTCTACAGCACACGCGAAAAGAAGTTGCTGGGTTTTCTCTCTGTGGATGACCCTGATGATAATAAGCTCCCGACAGAAGAAGGCGTCGAGATGCTTGAGCTGTTTGCCAGTAAAGCTGCTCTGGCCATTGATAATACACGCCTGTTTCAGGAGCAAGAGGCCGAACGCCTGGCATTGGAAAAGGGTATTGCGCTGTTACGCGAAGATGTGGAGCAGATCCGGCTCGGTGATCTGTCGAGGCGAGTGCGCCAGACGCATCAGCAACTCCAACCCGTTGGCACAGCGCTGAATGCGCTACTCGAAGAGGTGAGCGCGACACTGGGCAGTGTGCAGAAGCTGGTCCTGTCCGTGGATGAAGATATGCGCGATGTGCGCAAGATCTCTGACTTTCTGGTGCGCGATACCAGCCAGCAGGAACGTCATGTGAACCAGATCTCGACCGTGATCGGTGAGATTGCGAATACGATGTATCAGATCTCGGAGCGTACAGCCGCATTGTCGACAACGGCGGGCGAGGCTGTTGATGTGTCAGTTGAGGCGCAGGGGGCGGTGGATCGTGCGGTGGATGGGATGGGGATGGTGCGCGAGGCGACGATGCAATCCGCACGCACGATGAAGGCACTGAGCGAAAGCGGCCAGGAGATCAATGAAACGACTCTGGCGATGACGGACCTCACGATTCGCATGCATCATCTGGCGCTGAATGCGGCTATCGAGGCGACGCGAGCTGGTGAGCATGGGAAGGGATTTGCCATCGTAGCGCAAGAGATTCGCGCTCTGGCAGTCCAGAGTGGTGAATCCGCGCGCAAGATTGGTGGCTATATCCGCACCATTCAACATGAGACAACGACGGCTTCGCAGAGCGTTGAGCAAAATACACAGCATGTGGTGATGCAGACAGAGCTGGTGACGCAGACCGGTGTGGCTTTGGAAGCGATTAATATTGTAACCGAGCAACTGGCAAATCTTATTGAAGAGATCTGCTCTACGGCGGAAAATCAGGCTCAGGGCTCCAGGCTGGTGGTCGGTGCCGTCGATGAGATTCATCGTATGACGACTGATATCACACAGCATACACGCGATATGCAGCAGTCGATGGAACACCTTGTCAATCTCACCGATTCTTTGCGGTCGCATATGACGACATTCCGCATTGCAGAACGCTCATAGCACGAAATGCTGCTTGCTAGCAAATAGGCACGTTGTGCCTTCCCTTCTTATAAAGCCTGTAGGGGCGTGGCATGTCTGCAATGTCACGTAGATAAAGAGGATCTTTCATTATTTCCGTATGAGGCGCGGCTGGTCTGCGCCGAATATGCATCAACCGAAGAATGGTTCGGTTTGACCTCCCGTCAATCAATGGCGGAACGGGTTCGTGGACGGGCAAGGTGGTCGGTGGGGGTCGCGTGGGATGGTATAAAACGCATCCCCTACCTCTGCAGAAGGGCGAGAGGGTCGGTGGGGAAACGTCAATCATACCGATCCCGTGTGACACAATTGACCCTCTCGGCTTTCTATTGCAGGTAGGGGATGCGTTTTATACCATCCCACGCGACACCTACAATATGAAGAATAATATGTCCATTGTCTCAGGAGCATATATATATATGGGTTTGGAAAATAAAGCACCCGAATCTGGGAGCATGATAAAATTTCTTTCTGGCCCCTTGAATGGGAAGATCTTTCCTCTCAATAAAATATTGATAGAGATTGGACGTGATGCTACTAGCGATATTGTGGTGTTCGATCCGAAAGTTTCGCGAAGACATGCTCGTATTCGCTGGGAGCAAGGAAACTGGTTGATTGAAAATCTTTCCAGTAAAAGTATGATTACGGTCAATCAGCGGAGCGTGCAACAGATTTCATTGCAACATAATATGATGGTGAATCTAGGCGATGATACATCATTTATCTTTTTGCAGATGACGCAGAGCCAGACACCATCCATGTTTGGGGGTGGAGCCCCGATGGTTTCTTCGCCTTCGTTGATGCAGCAGCCAACGCCTCCGCCCATGTATGGATCTGGCACACCGATGGTGCCTTCACCTTCGTTTGTGCAACAGCCAACGCCTCCACCTACATACGGGGTCGGTGCTCCGATGGTGTCTTCGCCTTCATTGATGCAGCAGCCAGTGCCCTCACCCTATGCCCAGGTTTTGCACAAGACGGAGAAAACCGTCAAAGGTGGCGTCCCGATGCTGGAGGTGAGTAGCAACGTCCACGCGGGCACACAAAGCTTTCCACTTGGGAAACCCGTCCTCAGCGTTGGTCGCAATGCGGCGAATGATATCGTCATTAACGAGCCGGTCATTTCCGGATTTCACGCTCAGATTGTGCAGGAGGGGAACCAATGGATCTTTGTCCATCCCCATCCCAATCGGGGCAAGACATTGAATGGTGTGCTGTATAAAGGTCGCGCTATTCGAGGTGATGAAACGTTTCGCAAGCCGCTGGTCAATGGCGATCTGTTGCGTATAGGCGATGAACATGGCACGCTGGTGACGCTGGTCTTCGATGACGGGCTTGGGCTGACCGATGAGACGTTGCCCGAGGTGCGTCCTCTGCCGCTGGGTGCTCCACTGATTACGATTGGGCGCAATGCAGACAATACGGTCGTGCTGCATCATCCACAGGTCTCCGGCCATCATGCGCGGTTGGAACAGATCCAGGGCGGCTACCGTCTGATCGATCTCAACAGTACGAACCATGTGTATGTCAATGCGCAACAGGTGACAAATCATGTGTTGCAGAACGGCGATGAGATCCGTATTGCTTCTTTCAGATTCACTTATACAAATAGTGAACTTACGCAGTACGATGAAAGTAGTAGTATTCGCATCGATGCCATGGACTTGAGGAAGAGCGGCACCAACGATGTTGTGCTATTGAATGGGCTCTCTCTGGCGATTCCGCCGCGTAAGTTCGTGGCCCTGGTGGGAGGCTCTGGTGCCGGTAAATCGACCCTGATGGATGCCCTGAATGGTCTGCGTCCCGCGCAGTCTGGCACGGTGATGTATAACGGTCAGGATTATTATCATAACCTTGCAGCTTTCAGTACCCAGCTTGGATACGTTCCGCAAGATGATATTGTCCATCGTGAACTCACCGTGCAGCGTGCGCTGTATTATGCGGCCAGGATGCGCCTGCCCAGCGACTTTACCAAAGAGCAGATTGAGCAGCGCATTGCGGAAGTGTTGGAGGACGTGGAGATGACCGAGCGCCGCCATTTGCTCGTGAACAGGCTTTCGGGTGGACAGCGCAAACGCGTCTCGATTGCACTTGAACTGCTGGCAAATCCGAGTGTCTTCTTCCTCGATGAGCCAACCTCGGGCCTTGATCCGGGTCTGGATCGCAAAATGATGTTCTTGCTGCGCCGCCTTGCGGACCGTGGACGCACGATCATTCTGGTAACGCATGCGACCAATAATATCAATGCCTGTGATTACGTCTGTTTTCTGGCGCAGGGAGGGCGCATGGCCTTCTTTGGTCCGCCGAACGAGGCAAAGACATTCTTTGAGAAGACCGACTTTGCCGAGATCTATAGTACCCTGGAGCCAGGCAAAGATAATCCCAACATTCCGCAGGAGGCGGAGGCCCGTTTTAAAGCCTCGCCTTTCTATCAGCAATATGTGATTGAGCCGCTCAATGAAGGTGCGAGCAAACGTGCAACCGGGCAGTATGCGCAGCAGCCGATCAAGCGTGCGAAGCGTGGCAATCCCTGGAAGCAGTTCCTGCTGCTCTCGCAACGTTATATCGAGCTGCTCAAGAATGATGTCGGAAATTTGTTGTTATTGTTGCTCCAGGCTCCGGTTGTGGCACTTCTGCTGGTGGGCATGGTGCGCTACGAGATTGGCGCGGGCGTTTTTAATGCCGATCAGGTAGTGCAATGTCAGTCGCAGATTATTACAAAGGCCGGACCCGTTGTGGTGCCCAACGCAGGCGATGCAGACACCATCGATTGCCAGAAAGTCGTGAATTTCCTGCGCGATAACCAGCAGGGGAAGCAGTACGCCAGCCAGCATGGCGGTCAGACGCAGGCATTGCAGGACTTTATTGTGCCGAGTTCTGGATCGGACGCACAGAAAGTGCTATTCATCATGGCATTTGCGGCCGTGCTCTTTGGCTGCGTCAGTGGAGCGCGTGAGATCGTCAAAGAGTCGAATATCTACCGGCGTGAACGAGCCGTCGACCTGGGAATTCTCCCCTACATGTTCTCCAAGATAGCCGTGCTGGGCGTACTCAGTCTCTTCCAGAGTGCCGTACTGCTCTTTATCGTTCATATAGCCGAACCGGTGCAGCAAGGGGTCTTTTTACCGGTGTTGCTGGAAACCTATATCACGATCGCGCTTTGTTCTCTTGGTGGTTTGTTGATCGGCCTGACCATTTCGGCATTAGCTCCCAATAACGACTGGGCGATCAGTTTCATTCCGATTATCCTCATCCCGCAAGTCATTTTCGCGGGCGCGATTATCCCATTCAAAGACTGGCTGACACAGATACTGGCGGTAGGTTTTCCCACACGCTGGGCACTGGCTGCGCTCTGCTCTTCAATTGGCGTACATGCCGATAAGGTTGGTAAAGATAGACTTTTTGGCAATGACTATACCTATCATGGCACACTTTTCTCGACCTACACCCATCAGGAGGCGGTTACGCGCATCGTGACCTCATGGGGGGCACTGGCCGCGATTATTGTCGTGCTGATGGTGATTATTGGGCTGGCGCTCAAAGCGAAAGACGTTCGCGCTTAATGGCGTATATGCATGTTCTCGCTTCTCTGAATGGAGAAATGCGAGGACATGCACGTGAAATCCTCTGACTGTATCAAAATTGATCATCAGATATGCTTTCAGCATAGTTTTGTGCTTTCCTGGCTGCGATGAGCATGCTATACTTCTCGTGTGTTTTAGTGGGTATCTCTCTTTAGAGGAAAGGACAAACGTATGACCACTCATCCTTCTGGTCCGCAGCGGCTCTATCTTATGCAGGTAGCAACGATGACCATAGGTCCATTCATATTACCAGTTCCCTGCTATCTCATTCAGACCGAAGATGGCAAAAACATTCTGATTGATAGTGGATGGCCTTTAAACATGACAGGATCAAAGAGAACTGAGGAAGTGAAAGATGGTGTGGGGCGCAGTTTCATCATAGAGCATAGGAAGAGTGTAGTTGAACAATTGGCAACCATTGGCGTGCAGCCCTCTGACATTGATCTGCTCATCTGTACGCACTACGACGATGATCATGCGGGCAACATTGGAGCCTTTCCCAACGCTCTGCTCATTGCGCAGCGCTTACAGCATGAAGTAGCGCTTACTGGCCATCCTCGTTTTGCGCTTAATCGTTCCCAATGGGATCAGCCCGCCTCACGCTACCAGTTTGTTGACGGTGATACGGAACTGTTTCCGGGCCTCGAGCTCATCGAGACCAGTGGGCATGTCCCCGGACACCAGTCAGTGCTCGTGCATCTACCTCAGACCGGTCCGGTGCTTCTTGCCATTGATGCCGTCGCTGTACAAGCTCATTTCACTGCTAATCGGCCTGTCGGTCCGACAGATATCGATGGAGCGGGCGCTATTGCCAGTACGCATAAACTGCTGGATCTGGTCGAGAAAAAACGCCTCTCCCAGGTCATTTTTGGACACGACAGCCAGCAGTGGTCAACGCTCAAACAGCTCCCCGACTTTTTCGAATGAAGTTAGCTAGAGGAAAGTCAAGTGCGTTTGCAGAGATGGGTGTCTTACATCAGCTCTTTCCGTAGAAAGACGCGGTGAAATCCACCCTCGTTGCGGCGTTCTTCCTCTGCGAAACCAAGGTGATGATAGATGCGGAGATTTTCTGTCATCAGTTCATGGGTATACAAATGGATGGCGTTGAGTTGCATGCTGCGTGTCTGCTGCTCAACGAAGCCCATGAGCATACGTCCCAGACCCTGTCCCTGGAAGCGCGGATCGATCGCGATATTCTCGACAAACATACCGTTCTCTTGAGGCATCATGACCAGCACGCCACAAATTTCCTCATCGTCGTTTACAAGCACATAGACCACATCTCGGAGAATGAGCGCATGGTAGTCCGCGAGTAGAGGAGCGGGTTTCCTCCCAATTCGCGCAATATATTTATCGTAGGCGGCCTGAACGCAGCCAGCCACGGCCTCATGATCAGCCTCATGAGCCGGTCGAATAGAATACGTTCCCATATGAGTCCCTTCAGAATATTATTGGGAGATGCTTGTCCCTGTTCTCCGGCGACGGCGTTTGCGTCGTGCAGCCGCGCGTTCGCGCTCTTCGAGCCGGGCCATTTTGCGCAGATAGCGTGGACTGGGCTCGTATTCGCGATAAAAGTGTTTCCCGATGCGCCAGCCGAGCACGCCAAAAATAATTGCCCCCACAAAGAGCACAAGAGCCATCAGCATCTTCGTCACTGTGTTGAGCTGCTCGCCGAGTATGTGGACGAACAGGTCAGGATAGAGTCGACTGACAACAGCGATGCTCAGGCTCAATAAGAGTCCCACGGTAATGCCGAGACAGCAACCGAGGGGACCACCATTCGCATCTCCCTGTGCCTCCGGTGGTAAGTCCTCCATGCCAGAGGGAGCCTCATGGGCCGTTTCTGCGGCGTGGTCTTCTACTTGTTCGTCTGAAGAGGGAAGTTGTGCTGCTTCCGATTCAGGTTTGTTCGCGTCAGGCTTCTCCTCTGAGAAGTCATGTGATGATGTTGACACAAATATTCGTCCTTTCGTAGACGCGCCGTTGATCAGGATACGTTTCCACGTGGCGTACATCTTCGTAGAGGCGCGGCTTGTTTGTGCCCAATATGCATCAACCTGAGGGCCGAGAGGGCCGGTGGGGCTACGCGGACCGGCATAAAGCCCGGTCCCTACCTCTGCCTTTCTTTGAGGGTGAGGAACCTATGTACCCCCTTCCCAGGAGTGATCCGGTTCCGCTCAACACCACAGGTAGGGGCCGGGCTCGTCCCGCCCGCGTGCCCCTTCGGTCGATGCGTATTTGGCGCGGCTTGTCTGCGCCAGGGGTCCGGCACAAGTAGCACCCATACGCATGAAGTGAACGGCCGCTCCTCTCAAGGGCGAGAAGGGTCGAGCGAGTTCGCAGGCACAGTTCCGTTCTCACTCCACCGTGCCACTACTGGGTCTACGTAGCTTCACTTCATGCCTATGGGTCCGGCACGAGCCAATAAACGGCGTTTCTACGATGATGTCAGATTAGAAAGTACCAAACTGGCGATCGCCAGCATCCCCCAGACCGGGCACGATATAGCCGAGTTCGTTCAGGCGTTCATCCAGCGAGGCGATGTAGATATCCACGTCTGGATGAGCCTGAGAGAGCTTCAGGACGCCGTAGGGGGCGGCAATGATACCAATATACGAAATATTTTTGATATTGCGACGTTTCAAGATAGAGATGGCGTCAATCGCTGAACCACCAGTGGCGAGCATGGGATCGACGGCATAGCAGATCTGGAGATCGACCTGGTAGGGGAGCTGGTTATAATATTCGGCTGCACGCAATGTGCGCTCATCGCGTTTCAAGCCAAGATGCCAGATCTGGACATCAGGAATGACTTCACGAAAGCCTTCAGCCAGACCGAGGCCAGCGCGCAAAATAGGCGTGACGCCGATGCCACCGGCCAGACGCGAGCTATGCATCTTCTCCAGCGGCGTCTCGATCTCACACTCTTGTAGTGCCAGATCCTCCGTTGCTTCATAAGCCAGAAGGGCCCCGATCTCTTTGACGAGGCGGTAAAACTCGGGGGGCGGAGTTTGTTTGGCACGCAGAGCTGTCAGTTTATGAATCATAACCGGGTGTGAAGAAATATGCACACGCGGCAATTGAAGAACTTCGGCCCGGTTTGGTTGAGGGATGCCTTCCATGGGGAGGCGGTGCTGCCCATCTTCGGTATTCGTCGGTATCAACTTTCTACTCCTTTGTTCGTATTGCGGGTCGTTCTTGCCTGGTTATGGAGATTGTAACAGAGTTGGCTAGAGGCGTCGAATCCTTTACAACGGATTTTTATCATAAATTTTGATAATAGATCTTTTTTTCTATAGAAGAGTCCTGTTACTCTGTTGCCTCTGCTGGCACTATGTTATACTAGGCGCATGGTGATAGGCGCTTGCGAGATGACGTTGCATCTGCCGGAATGTCATACTTTAAAAGAGAAGCGGCAGGTAGTGAAATCCGTTCTGGCGCGTGTGCGCAATCAATTTGAGGTCGCGATTGCCGAGGTCGGAGAGAATGATCGCTGGCAACTCGCAAAAATCGGGGTGAGCTGCGTAAGCAATGATGGCCAGCATGCAGAAGAGATTCTGACGCATATACGGCGCTACATTGAAGCGACGCGGCCCGATGTGGTGATGACGCAATGTGATATTGAAATTATCAATTGGTGATCTATGCTAATCGAAATGTTAGATGTGCCTCCTGAACACGCCTCAACCTCGCTGGTGGGCGTCCGTGTCGATCGTGTAACTCAACAACAGGCTCTCTCTCTGATCGCGCAACTGCTTGCTCAGTATCAGGCGAGTCATAGGCAAGCTCGCTGCCAGCAGGTGGTGACGGTCAATCCCGAATTCGTGGTTGCGGCGCAGAAAAACCTCCCCTTTCGTCAGGCCATTAACGAAGCTGCTCTGGTGGTCGCCGATGGTATGGGGATTGTCTGGGGCACGCGCTTTTTGCGCACTCCGGTTCCTGAACGCATTACCGGGACCGATCTCCTTCCGCAGATCGCGCGTCTCTGCGCTTCACATGGCTATCGTCTCTATCTTCTAGGGGCGGCGCCGGGCGTGGCTGAGATTGCGGCCACGCGTTTACAAGAACTGGCTCCGGGTGTGCAGATCGTTGGCACCTATGCTGGCTCACCAGCACTCACAGAGGAAGATGCTATTCTTGAGCATCTGCGTGCTGCGACCCCGGATTTCATCTGTGTTGCCTATGGAGCGCCCGCGCAAGAGCTCTGGATCAAACGCAATCTGGAGCGCCTGCCCGCTGGTATCGCCATGGGCGTAGGGGGCGCGTATGACTTTCTTGCTGGTCGCCAGCGTCGCGCCCCCCTATTAATGCAGCGCACTGGTCTGGAATGGCTGTACCGATTGTACCGCGAACCGGCGCGCTGGCGGCGCATGCTGGCTCTACCGGTTGCTGCTCTCCTGGTTCTTTTGAAAGGCCACGGAAAACGATGACGTTAGATTCTTATACACAAGAGATGCAGGGTCAGCGTTTACGGACGCTGATCCGCTCGTTCGCAAAAAAGCGTATCCTGGTGATCGGTGATATGGTGGCCGATGAATATTTAATCGGACGCCCGACGCGTATTTCGCGTGAGGCTCCTGTGCTCATTCTCGAACTGGATGAAGAGCGGACTATTCCGGGTGGAGCGGCTAACGTCGCGGTGAATGCCTGTGCGCTTGGCGCTGAGGTCTTTCTGGCCGGAGTGATCGGCGACGATTTGCCCGGGCAGCGCTTGCGTCGAGCAGTGAGCGATCTGGGGATGAATCAGGACGGTATTTTTTGCGACCCTCATCGTCCTACTTCAACGAAGACGCGTATTCTTGCTGGTAGCCCACAGATCGTACAGCAGCATGTAGTGCGTGTAGATCGTGTGG
The DNA here is from genome assembly GCA_035493895.1 of Ktedonobacteraceae bacterium. Taxonomy (GTDB): domain Bacteria; phylum Chloroflexota; class Ktedonobacteria; order Ktedonobacterales; family Ktedonobacteraceae; genus DATJHM01. The sequence goes on along the minus strand of DATJHM010000062.1, from coordinate 5,803 downwards.
ATACTTCTGATATCAATGATCCGTGTAAACAACATATTATTGAATATATTCAGCAGATGTTGCCTGCAATTGATGCGGTGATGATTTCAGATTATGAAAATGGCGTGATCAGCCCTGATATTATTGCCGCCTGTATCCCTGCGGCACGCGCACTCAATAAAATCGTGGTTGTCGATTCGCATGGTTCGCTCTTTCGCTTCCAGGGCGTGACGGCACTGACGCCGAATCAGCCAGAAGCTGAATCAATGTTTGGAGCAGTGGTCAGGACGCAGGGCGAACTCGAGGCGATGGGTGAACATTTGTTGGCGGGCAGTCACGCGAAAGGCGTTTTAATTACACGAGGGAGTGAAGGTATGAGCCTGTTTGAAGAAAAGCAGACACCAGTGCACATGCCAATCTACCCTCTTCCTTTATCCAACGAGATTGTGGATACGAACGGCGCAGGTGATACCGTCGCCGCCACATTCGCGTTGGCCCTGGCCTCCGGAGCCAGTATGACCGATGCCGCGTATCTGGCGAATGCTGCCGCCGCGCTGGTGGTTCGCCGTCTGGGATGCGCAAGTAATACGCCGGAAGAATTGCTGAGTATCTTATAGTCATGAATCAACAACTTTCTTTATCGCGCAATAAAATCATGTCTCATGCCGAGCTGGCCGCTGAAGTACAGCGTCGCCAGCAGGCTGGTGAGCAGGGCGTTTTCACGAACGGCTGCTTCGATCTGTTGCACATTGGTCATGTGCGCTATTTACAGGAAGCGCGTGATCTGGGGGATTTTCTGGTGCTGGCCCTGAATGGAGATGAGAGTGTGCGTATACTCAAGGGTGAGATGCGGCCTCTGGTCCCTGAGCAAGAGCGAGCGGAAATTCTTGCCGCCCTGACCTGTATCGATTACGTTACGATCTTTCCCGAGACAACGGCGAACTCGCTGCTTGAGCTGCTGCAACCAGCCATCTACGTCAAGGGCGGCGATTATGCGGGCGCGCAGGCCGGAAGTATTGATACACATCGTTTGCCTGAAGCGAAGGTGGTGCAGGCGTACGGTGGATCTATTCGTCTCATTCCCTATCTTCCCAATCACTCGACGACTGAATTGATTACAAAAATTAAGCGCCTCCCACAACCATTTCGCTAAAAAGTTGTCATTATAATAGTGGAGGCATCAGGAGCAAGAAAAATTTTATGGCCAAAGATTCTATTGATGAGCAAATGCAGGATTCGCTGCCCGAGCCGGAACTGAGCGCCACACCAGCGGTTGAGGCTGAGATGGTCCCAGCCGTGTTGAGCGAGGATACGCCTCAGCCGGATCAGGAAGGTGATAGCAAGTTGCCAGTAGCTCCAACGGAGGAGCAGTCGCGGCCTACTGAGCGACGTGAGATTGTGAAATCAGCGACGCTGGTCTCATTAGGCAATTTTGGCAGTAGCCTGATGGGCATGGTGCGTCAGGTTGCAGTGAATGCCACCGGTCTGGCAGGTCCGTTTTCGGCGGCACTGAAGCCGACGCAGACATTCTATGATCTGCTCGTCAATGGCTCGGTCTCCGGCGCTCTGATTCCTACGTTTAACGAATATGCTGATCCTGAGAGGCGTTATGAACTGCGCCGTCTGGTGTATACGCTTGTCAATGCGATTGTCTTGATTACGCTGGCAGTCTCGATTGTCTTTTATTTTATTGCTCCCTGGCTTGTGGGCTCTTTCCTGGTTGGTGATTTTGATGCCGCCGATAAATTGGTCACGCTCCAGTATTCACGTATTATCTTTTTTTCGCTGGCGGCCCTCGGTCCCTTCTCGATTTTGCTGGCGGGACTCTACGCGCTGAAAGAGTTTGGCTGGCCTGCTTTTGCGACAACTTCCTATCATATTGGTATTATCCTGGGTGCAATTGTCAGCGCGGTTCTGGGTACACGTTTTTTGGGCAATCTGGGACTGGCATTTGGCGTACTGGTGGGAGCGGCAGGCGAACTGCTCTTGATTTTTCCAGGCATTCGCAACCAGAAGCTCTATTATCTCTTTATCCTGGATCTGAAGCAGCCTGCGCTCCGGCGTATTCTCAGGCTGTATGCGCCAATTGCGCTGAGTTTTCTTGTGAGCATGGGAACAGTCTTTCTGGACCTGTACCTGCAAAGTCGTACGCCCTGTGTGACCTCAGTCATGCCTTCCTCTGATCCAGGAGCCTGTGGTGCGGCCAACGTTGGCGCACTGGCCCTGGCGACCACATTAGTCCAGTTCCCGATAGGACTGGTCGCGGCGGCGTTACAGGTGGCGGTATTGCCGACACTCTCGACGTATGCGCGCGAGAATAACATGGAGCGTTTTAAAGAAACGCTGCTCCTCGGCTTTCGTCTTGGCTTGCTGCTGATGATCCCGGCGATGGCCGGGCTGATTGTGCTCCAAACGCCGATTACGCAGGTGCTTTTTGCGCATGGGCACGCGAAGAATCCGGCACTGATCGCCCTTGCCTTACAGAACTATGCCTATCAACTGCCGTTTGTCGCGCTGGATCAGTTGTTGATCGCGGCTTTCTATGCGCGCAGAAACACGATTGTGCCGGTGGTGGTTGGCTTCGTCTCAGTTCTGGGTTATCTGGCGATTGCACTTCCCTTTTATAGTACGTGGGGTCTGGGCGCGATGGCTTTCGCGAATACGGTGCAGAACTCAGTGCATGGCATCATTCTGCTGGTGCTTTTGCGTATGGCGATCGGTTCGATCCACTTCCGCAGGATGATTCCGACGGTTGCCAAGATCGTGCTGGCGTCGGCCCTGCTCATCGGTGTGGCCTGGGGAGTGCAGTTCTTGTTAGGCCAGATCTCGTTCTTCTCGCATGGTTTCCTTGGTTGGCTGCTAACGCTGATCCTGGCGGGCGGCCTGGGTGTAGCCGTATTTGGAGGCTGCGTGCTGGTGCTCAAGGTTGAAGAGGTCAATCTGTTAAAGGGGGCTGTAATGAAGAAGCTTGGGCGTGCATGAGCATACCCTGAAGTGGTGACGCCTATTGAGTACATGGCGTCCTTTCAGAAAACGCACTCGAGAAGCACGTGTGAGGGCGAGATGGCCGGTGGGGGCGGACGCCATTCGACATGGCGTCCCTACTCCCATCGGCCTTTTGTTTGCCATTACCAGCGATAAATGAAAGCCATTTCATGCCCATAAGCAAGAACATGGGTAACATCGTACATATTTGTAGCACTTTCTCTGCATATGCGATTCAGTTAATAGAGACACAAAAAGAAAATGCAGAGGAGTATAGATGTAGTTTGTTGAAACATCCCTCTTTATCCAAGCATTCGCTCATTGCACACCTCTATCTCCACCATGGGTCGGCTTTGCTGGAATATTTACGTCGGCAGGTATCTTCGCGGGAAGATGCAGAGGATTTGCTGCTCGAAGTATTTTTAGCCGCCATGGAGAGCGATACCTTGTACCGCATTGACGAGCAACAGCAAAAGGCCTGGTTGTGGAGTGTTGCCCATAACAAGGTGATCGATCAGTATCGTCGTGCAAAACATCGTCAGGCTGCTCCGTTAGCGGATGTCGAGGAGACGCTTTACGAGGACGAGCTGTTTGCACCAGAAACGTTGATTTTGCGCCAGGAGGCACAGGATGTTTTACGTGCTTGTGTTTCATCCCTGACCGAAGAGCAACAGCAGATTTTGAGCTTACGTTTTGCGCAAGGCCTGCGTTGCACGGAGATTGCCAGGCTGCTGAACAAACACGATTCGACCCTCCGCACGATGCTCTCGCGCACACTCAATATCTTGCGGAAGAATTTTAAAGAAAGCTCGGGGGAGAAATAGCATGGAGAAACACGACGAACAATTTACCCCTAAGACCGTCGACGAGCAAGTTGATGAACTTCTACAGAGCCAGCCTGCAACATCCCAGGATGCACAAATGGCGCACGGTCTCTCCCAACTTTACACGGAGAATCCAGGCTCATTGGAATTGGTCTGGCAGCGCCTGGGCCTGGACGCACATATGTCTTTCTCTGATGCTGTACGGCAGATGGATACTGCGCAGGAGCAGATGACCAGTCAAACTGAAATGACCAGAAAGGAAAGAAACGTCATGGGAAAAAATACGAGTTCCGGGGGAATGGATTCCCTCGCGTATCGCGGAGCTTCAAAGAAGCGCCGTTCACCTGTGCTGAGAGGGGTGGGCATTGGTCTGATTGCCGCAGTGGCCCTTATTACCATTGCGAGCTTCACCATCTTCTCCGGCCTGCTGCGGCCCGCTCCTCAGGCGGCAAACAAGACATCAACCATCACAGGTGCGCCCAATCAACAGCAGCAGAAAGTGATCAGCAGTGGCAAACAAGTATGTAGTGTAAACGCAGGCGCGAAAGTCTCGATCAATGGAGCGCCCTGGAGTGCTGAACTCAGTTGGTCCGCTCAGGGGCAACTGGTTGTAGGGACATACTCAAGCTTCAAGGCGTACTCCGCGAAGAACTGTTCTCCAATCGCAGCCTTCCAGCCAGCGATACAGCAGCAGTCGGTCGGGCCGCTCTGGTCGCCAGACGGCAGTAAGCTCTTAGTAGCTGATACAGAAGACCACAGCTCTACTGATGTGCTGAACCGGAACGGAAAAATCCTGACAAAATTGAAGGGCAACTTCATCGGTACTGGCCGTTGGTCATCCGATAGCACGAAAATCATTTTCCCCCAGAGCGACGGCTCACAGAACTTCCAGCCTGTACCTTCTTCGCCTCAGCTCATGAAAATCAGTGTTAGCATCAAGGCCATAGATGTCAATAGTGGGAAAGTCACGACATTGACACAGCTCCCTGAAGGATATAGCGTTGTTGGCTGGTCGTCTGATGTGAAGACGATAGTTGTACGGAGTATGAAAAACGACAGAACGACTATGGAGCTCGCAACCTGGGATAGCGACAAAGGGAAGCTAGTGAGCAACACTTCACTCCCTGAACCCACATTCGGTCAGGAGCTCTCTCCCGACGGCTCAATGCTCGCTCTGGATGGTGAGGGCAAGATAGAGATTTATGCAACAGACACCTGGAAGTTGCTCGCATCATTCGAGAATAAGGTTTCGGGGCAGGGAGTACACACTCTTGCCTGGTCGCCGGACGGCAACTATCTCGCCGAGAGCACGAATGTCATCAACATCTATGATGTCACGGGCAAAAAGATTGCCGCTACTTTCGGCAAAGTTGATGCCCAGCACTGGATCACCATGCTGACCTGGGCACCCAATGGCACTGGTCTTGCCACCTCGGCGATGGTGCTGAGCAATGACCAGCCCTCTGATCTCACCGTCAATGTCTGGGCGTTGAGCTAAGTTTCGTAGACAATCCCCTTCCTCCATGCCAGCAGACGCTTCATTGCATAAATGTTCGTGCAATGAAGCGTCCGCTTATATTGCAAAGACAAAAAAATCCCCGTGTTCATCGTAGGGAGATTACCAGAATGGACTAATATTACCTACATTTGCTTGACAAATAGAGACAACATGTATATAACAGTCTCTAACAATTGCTGTGTTTTTGAAAAAGAGAGAAGTATTACGATATATCTTCTCTCTTTCCCGTTATTGCTTATCGCGTGTGCTGGCTCCTCCTGATAGGGTGGGAGCTTTTCGATTTTTAGGTACCGTGTTTTCATTACATAATCAAGTTGCATCGGCATAACCGGGAAAATGGTTTGCACATTCAGGAGGCGGAGGAGGAATTTTTATTATATGGAGAATACTATGGATATACATACTCTGGTGACGGAAGTAAAAGCATATACGCAGCGTCATCTTCCGCAATATATCAACGAATTAACACAACTTTGCGCAATTGACTCCCCCAGTT
>DATJHM010000061.1:0-15182 GCA_035493895.1 Ktedonobacteraceae bacterium | reverse complement strand
ATTCGTCCTGGTTGTGGGATCGCTCAGATCTTTAATTATCTCATGATCTAACATATCATACATAGATTTTTTCGTTATGAAACGATTTTTATCGGTTGTATATTGCTTCTCCTTTGGTACTACCGCACGCGCTTCTTCGCGGAGAAGATCAAGTGGCCCGGATGACCGTGTATCATACGAAGCAGGTGAAGACTCAAAAGTTTCCGCAGCTCTTTGATATCGTTCGGCATCAGCTCGTTTTACTGGTCGACCAAAATAGGCCCGTTTTACTGGTCGATACTGCGCTGACTCTTGCTCTTCATATGACCGCTTTATACTCTTCCCTCTATGCAATTCTAGAGATTCCAATGCTTGCGCAACTCTTCGATATCGTTCGATAGCAGCTCGTGTTAATGGTCGTCGAGGCTTCTCAGGTTCTTTCACTTCTGATGGCACTACCGCCCGCGCTTCTTCCTGGGGATGATCAGGTGGCCCGGATAATGGTGGATCATACGGAGCAGAGGTAAACGTTCGCTCAACATCTCGATATCGTTTGGCAGCAGATCGTGTTAATCGTCGAGACGGCCCTGGCTCTTCCTCTTGAGGTGACCACATCTTATCTTTATCTCTATGCAATGCTGGTGGCTCTACCGCACGCACTTCTTCGCGGAGAAAATCACGTGACCTGGATGACGGCATAGCATACGAAGCAGGTGAAGGCTCAAAAGTTTCCGCAGCTCTTTGATATCGTCGGGCATCAGCTCGTTTTAGTGGTTTCACAATAAGCCTCTTTCTGCTTTTACAACGACATGCAGCGTATTGAGCTGTACTCTAATCGACGCTAGATCGCCAGAGACACACATTTCTGTAGCTCAATTGTTCCGCACACCGCCGTAACAGGTAAATAATGCCCTGCAAAATACCTGCTCATCCCCCTCACCTCACGCAACAATCACCAGAAAACTCAATACCATTTGCCCCATAACACCATACTGTGAAGTACCCCACGGCTAAAGCCGGGGGCTTCGACAGGATGCGCGTCTCTCTCCACGAGGCGCGGACTCCTGTGGGACACTTCCTGCCCCAGCCGATGCGCGTTTCTTTTTCGGCGTGCGTTGCTTTTTTATGATGGTCTGCTGCTGACGATACTTTTCCAGAATATTACGGGCGGCATTTTCATCTCGATCTAACTCCGTACCGCACTCCGGGCAAGAGTGCCAACGAACGCTCAGATCTTTGGCAACGATGACGCCACACCCGCTACATGCCTGGGTGCTCTGGTGTGAAGGAACCTTTGCCACGGTGCAGCCAGCTTCTTCCGCTTTGCTTACACAGAGGCTGGTAAAGGTTCCCCACGCAGCATCCAAGATACTTTTATTCAGGCCACTCTTGGCAGCGGCCCCATTCGGGAGGTATTTGCCGATCTCTTCGCCCTGTTTTGCTAAGGAACGCGCCTTATATCCTCATGCCTGAAGGCAGGGGTTTTACGGCGCGGATTGATAAAAAGAACATCCCATTTCCCGTAAAAATTGCGCTCTTCATTCGTTGTACATAATACAATGTCGTCTATTTCATGGAGGTTATCATGAATCATTCTACAAAGATGTCGTACGTCATCTCTGGTCTGGCACTCTTTATCGTCGCTCTGATCCTCTTGCTCCTGCTCGCATTCTCTATGTCCTTCTCCTTCGACGATCCCGCGTTACGCCCAATACCCACACCCATGCTCACAGGCACCGACCTCAATAGCAACGTCTCCACACCCACCCCCCACTAACCACAATGCACAACATCAGTAACATCCATCCCACCCCTGTTACAAACTATGGCGGTGAGGTTATCCCCTCCCCATCACATCCTCTCACCCTCACCGCCTCGCCAGCGCCTCATCACGCTCTATGACGCCTTCTGCCGCTCCTGCACCAGATCGAGCAACTCCTGCAAAGGTAACGCCGCCATCGAGCTCAAACGCAAATCTGCATGCTCTAACGGCAACTGACCCGTAATCGGATTAGGCACCGCCACGCTAAAAATTCCCGCCCGATTCGCCGCGCGTACCCCATTCGGCGAATCCTCCAGCACGATCGCTTCCGCAGGCTCCAGTTCCAGAAACCGCAACGCCGTCAGAAACAGCTCAGGATCGGGCTTTTTATTCGTGACCTCGTCCCCACAACACAGACGATCAAAGTAGTCCAGCAAACCCAACCGCGTGAGATGCTGCACCACCCAGCTCCGGGGCGAACTGGAGGCCACCGCCAGCTTCAATGCGAAACGCTTCGCCTCCTGCAAATACAACTCTACCCCCGGCAGCGCCACACTCTCCTCAATCAGCTCCAGATGACGCAACCGACGCCGCTCGCTCAACTCGTCCCGCGACACCGGCTTGCCAAGTAACTCTTCCAGATAGTCCAACGGATCAAAGAGATCTGCATTGCCAATACATTGCGCCCACGTCTCTAACGGTAACGCACAACCATGTTCAACATAAATCTCTTGCCAGGATTGATAAGCAGTTTTCTCTGTATCTATAATCAGTCCATCAAAATCAAAGATAAGTGCACGTATCATATTACTTTTAAAATCTATCCTCTCTCGTAATACAGCTTCATATGAAGCTCTCTTTCGCCTCTCTTCTCCCCCCAATCATCCACCACCCATCGCTCCTCCATTGTACAACACAACTTCTCGCTTCCCATGACAACCCCACAGTGCACTCTACAAACCGTATCGTCCGCTCTGCAAGCACGTTTCTCGCGCAACGCAGGGCTTTGCAAAAGAGGACCTTTGTGAATCTCCGTGACTAAAGGGGGGATAAACTTCTCAGAGACCAAAATATACAGTACAATAATAACGTCCTCTTCGGAGGATAGACCGATACGTGGCCGGGAATATGGACGCGGATAGGTATAGAAAAAATTGTTTTGAACTGGTATAGTATAGTTTTGTATGTATAATATCTTGTAATCACTAGTAAGGAAGGTTTTTTTATGCGGCGGATTTGCATCTTCGCCGGTTCCAATAGCGGTGTACAGCCCGCTTTTCGTGAGGCTGCTCTGGCGCTGGGGAAGGAACTCGTTGCACATGATCTGGGTATCGTTTATGGAGGTGCAAGCGTCGGTCTGATGGGAGCTATTGCGGATGCCGCTCTGGAAGCCGGAGGAGAGGTTATTGGGGTCATCCCACGCGGCCTCTTTACACGCGAAGTAGCACATCCAAACTTGCATCAACTGTATGAGGTAGAGAGTATGCATGAGAGGAAAGCACTGATGGCCGATCTGGCCGATGGCTTTATTGCCCTGCCCGGCGGCTTTGGTACCTTTGACGAGCTCTTCGAGATCACAACCTGGGCTCAAATAGGCCTCCATCACAAACCCATTGGGCTCCTCAATGTCTGCAACTACTTTACGCCCCTCCTCGATCTGGTCGCGCATGCTTCTCAGGAAGGGTTCATCTCTCCCTTCCATACCAGGTTGTTACTCTGTAAGGAACAGCCTGACGAACTACTCGAAACGATGCTAAACTATCAGGTTGTGGAGACTCAGGAGAAATGGAGCGAGCTACCACCTGAACGATAAGATCAACAGGTCGCTCACGCTTTGCTTTTTCGTGCGTGCAATTCGCAGGCTCAATACGTCACCAAAACACTTTTATATCCGTTACAGTAACTTATAGCGTAATTACTAATGTTTATTTTAACATGATCATTTCTCATCCATTACGAGAAGGAGTTGAGTATGTCACGGGAGGTTTTTCCACCAGCAGCTCGTAGCCCACATACCATGACCATCTTGATTGTCGAGGATGACGCAAATATTGCCCAATTCCTCCAGCAACTTATTGAAGAAGAAACTCCCTATAATACGGTAGTCATAGATAATGGTCGCATCGCTCTAGAGCAGACTCCTCAAATTATGCCCTGTTTGCTCCTGCTCGATTATCGCTTACCTGGCATGAATGGTCTGGAACTCTATGACCGCTTGCAAGAGTATACTGCGTTACGCAATGTCCCTGCTGTTATGATGAGCGCGACTCTACCCGTCAAGGATCTTGAGCAACGGGGAATCTTTCCTCTCCGCAAACCTATGGATATCGGCGGCGTGATTCGCATGATCACTCATGCTATGGCAAGCTATGACGAACGCCAGGCTCTTCAACAACATTAGTTCCTGTTCTTATACTGGCAATGCTTATACCGGAAGCGCTTTTTGGACATCAGAATAACGCAAAGTTGCTCTTCTCTGCCCAACAAAAACGCTTCCAAACCCCTCTTTTTGTACCCCTCGCTGTCTTGCATATGCCTATGGTGCAGGTAAATTTCCTGTGTTATCATAGTGGTGGAATAGCTACCTATTCTTTAACGGTATATGGTAGCAAGGACGTTGTAAAACGTTAGAAAGAGCAGGTGTCTTGTGGCTAATAAAGAACAAAAAAAGGTTCAGAAGGCTGCACCCAAATCCAATAAACAAAAGAAAGAAGCCCAACGCGAGAAGAAAGCTGCTAAATCAGGAAAAGCACTTTCCTAACCAGCGGGCCTCTTTCCCCTATCTAAACTCTGGTAGCTCAACCAGAATGAGAGCATGCAGGGAGAGCCTATCAGAGTTTTTACTTTTTTCTTTTCTCTATCCTTTTTCTCCTCCTCGTACGTTATCTAAATTAGAGGCAAGCAACCCTCTATGCATCACATTCTGGTATCAAGTCTACACTTGACACTCTTGTTACAATGCGATTGGAATGCTGTTATCATGTCAGGTCCCGCAAAGGGTGCTTGTACATCTGTATTCCAGTGGTCAACTCCGCCCATCCGCTCCTTCTATTCACACGAATAGATCTCAAGCGTGTAATACGAGTCTGATCATAGGGAAAAAAGACCAAACAAACAAGCAGTACCTGACCAGCCTCGGAGAGTCAATTCGCCAGATGTAATTCGGCACAGGCGCGCTCCACCTAACCGTGCTGCGCTTCCTGTTTGATGGTCCGAAGAGAGGATTGGGGATGTGCATGCAACCATTACCACATAATGCTTACAAACGCGACATCACCCCGGAACCATGGGTAGAGAAGGTCAGGGTCAAATCAGACGTGTATGAAGAACAAGAAGATCAATGGGCCGTACTACGACACGAGGTGGAGGGAGAGGATATGCGTGAGCAGGACGAACGAGTACGCGCGAATTGGGACCAACGTGATACAGCAGAAGATGTCTTTCCAGCGCAATCACCTTTAGATGCTCTGGCGGACGCGCAACATCATGTAGATATCGTGGTGGTCGGCGTTGGCGGCGGCGGCATGAATGCCATCAATCGCATGATGAGCGCACATGTGCGTGGCGTACGCTTCATCGCTATGAATACCGATGCCCAGGTGCTGGCTCTATCCCCTGCGCCAGATCGTATTTGCCTGGGCCAACATCACACGAAAGGTCTGGGAGCTGGCGGCAATTCGGCTGTCGGGATGCGCGCTGCCACGGAGAGCGCCGCCGAGATCCGCGCTGCTCTCGGAGATGCCGATCTTGTATTTATTGCCGCCGGGATGGGCGGCGGTACAGGCACGGGCGCGGCTCCGGTCGTTGCCTCTATTGCGAAAAAACTTGGCGCTCTGACGGTGGGGATCGTGACTCTTCCCTTCACGTTCGAAGGCTCTCGCCGTCGCCGCGTCGCCGATCAGGGCCTCGCTGAACTCAGCTCTGAAATCGATGCGCTGATTACGGTCCCCAACGATCGCTTGCTCAATACGGTCGCACGCGAACACAATCTCTCCGAGGCCTTCAAGGTCGCGGACGATGTACTACGCCAGGGCGTACAGGGCATCGCGGAGGTCATTAATGTCCCCGGTATGGTGAATGTGGATTTCGCCGATGTACGCAGCGTCCTGCGCGAAGCAGGTACGGCTCTGATGAGCATCGGTCAGGGCCAGGGTCGCAATCGCGCTCAACAGGCGGCTGAAGAAGCTATCGCTGGCGGCTTCCTCAATGTCACAATTCGCGGCGCCAGACGCGTCCTCTTCAATATCAGCGGCGGCGATGATATGACGCTCTTTGAGGTCAATGAGGTCGCGGAACGCATCGGTACGGCCATCGATGATGCCGCAGATATCACTTTTGGCGCCGTTATTGATCCTGCTTTGAAGGATAGCATGCGCGTGACGCTCATCGCTGCCGGGATGGAAGAGCTACGCACTACCCGCATGCAAACAATCCAGAAAGATACACATGCTCAACCTCTCAGGCTCACTCCTTCCCATGGCGGCTCTTTAAATAATAATTATACTGGTCATAATAACGCCACGGGGAGTACGCTGCCTCCTCTTCCACCTCGCTCGACGCCTGCACGCCAGGCTCCCGAACAACGCGCCGTCCCTCCTGTCACGCCTCCTCCCACGCGCATGCCTCCCCCCGCTCGCCCGGCTGGCCCTCCAGCTCGACCGCAGCGGAGCCTGAATGATCTGCGCGGCATTCGCAGTATGGGACGTCGTCAGGATGCCCGCTATGATCCCCATACTGATGGGGCCGAAGAGGCTATCGATGTTCCACCCTTTCTTAAACGCAATGAGTAGGTGATCAGGTCTCCTCTGTTCAATACAGAGGCGACTCTTCTCTATGACCTCTTTTTTTAACGTATTTTATGCTCTACCGCTTCTAGCGATTATCATGAAGCGTGGATTAAAAGTGGAAAAGCTCTTTCCACTTTCCTTTCTCTGCATCTCTACACCTGGCTATCCAGAGGCGCAAACAGGTGCTTATTGTCCATTATGTCCACTGGCTTGCAAGCCGGGGACTTCTCCCCCGGTCTCTACCGCAGCTCTGCATGCCTTCTCTGGCGCGCAGCCTGGGCTCTCTCGCCAGCATATCGCTCAGTTTATCATTATACGCGAGCCGTGGGGCTCGCACTGTCTTTTGTTCGTCCACATTACTTTCCGTTTGCATCTGATGGTCCGATTTTGTTTCCTATCTATCGTATAACAGGCATAGCAATATAAATCACACAAAAAGTATGAGCAGAAAGGAGGGCGGCAATTCCCCCAACCAGCAGGCGCGGAATCTCTGCCGCTATCTCATGAACGATTTACGCACGTGGCGCCAACTTCTGGGCAAGATTATCTGCAATCCCCTGGAACGACAACGTGTCGCCGATCTGATAGGCGTGAAACCCATTACGCTGACACGCTGGTCTATCCACAAATCTACTCCCAAACTGGATGCTCTACGCTCTCTCTTGCGCGCTCTCCCTCACCACCAGACCGAAATGAGGTCTCTTCTGGCGGCGGATTTCCCTGCCCTCGCTTCAGAATTGCAGGAATCAGATTCGCTTATTTTTGAAGTACCTTCTGCCTTTTATGGCCGCGTTTTGAGTACCTGCACTACCTGCCCACCTCTCTTACGCAAAACAACTATTTGTACGCTGCTTCTGCAACAAATGCTCGCGCATCTCGATCCACACCACCAGGGAATGACGCTGCTGCTTCTGCTCTGCGTCCCACCTCGCGATGGTCGCAAAGTACGCAGCTTATATACGGCCTTTGCCTGCGCTCATCCCTCCTGGGAGAATTATCTGGAACAACGCGGCGGCTTCTTTGGTGCCGAATCACAGCCCGGCTATGCTCTGCACGCAGGCCATCCCATTGTCACACACTATCAGGATGAGCAAAACTGGCTCTATCCAACCTATCTTTTTGATTTCGCGGAGTGTATTGTCTCTTCTCCGCTCCTGCTGGGCGATCAGACCGCTGGCTGCCTTTCTCTGACCTGTACACAAAAATACACGTTCACGCAGGCACATCTCGATCTGATTCAGGCGTATACAGACCTGCTCACGGTCGCTTTTGAGATCAGCGATTTTTATTCTTTTCCAGAGATAGAGCTCGAACTTATGCCTCCGCACGCCCTCCAACAACCCTATCTGGCACAATTTCGCCAACGTGTCACTCAGCACACTATCCAATCCGCGCAGCAACAGCTACCCCTGACACGCGCTCAGGCTGAGTTGTCCGTCTGGCAAACACTCGAAGAAGATTTACTCTATCTTGCCCTCCATCCCCAACCTTCCAGCAAACCCGGCTAAACACAACTGAACTCCCTTGCGGGAGAGCGTTTTTCGCGAGGAACGCTCAAAACCTGTTACGTATGCAGGCGCCTACAAGGCTACACAACGGTATCGAGCAAGGCCAGGGCTCCGCCTAGTCTTTCTGATCGGGGGTTGAGCGACCTCGCTCTCCGCCTTTTTTGCCGATCTTTGAGTAAAATTCGGAGCCTTGCTGCCGTTTGGTTGACTCCCCACCCTTCTTCCCAATCTCGGCATAGAACTGCGGCCCACGTTTCTCTTTCACGGTCTCGCCGCCTTTTTTGCCAATCTTCGAGTAGAATTCGGGCCCATATTTCTCACGTACAGCCTGCCCACCATGCTTTGCTTTGAGCGATCCTGGTTCTGGTCCTCGTTTGTTATTTGCCATAGAAAGTCCCGCCTCTCTTTTACTTCGTACATCCACTTTTGCCCAACATACAACGCGGTGAGACATCCTAATTCAGAACATCTCGCTGCTTCCCTACTGCGACTGATGTTCTCGCGCCTGCGCCACCCGATTGGCTATCAGTGCCGCTGTTATGCCTGCACCTACGCCATTATCGATATTCACAACTGCAAGTCCCGGCGCACACGTCTGCAACATCGAAAGCAACGCGGCAAGACCTCTGCCGCCAATACCATAGCCAATCGACGTTGGCAACCCAATAACAGGAACTGGAACCAACCCGGCCACGACCGATGGCAGCGCTCCATCCATTCCAGCAGCTACGATGATCGCATCTACTTCGTCCGCCAACAACTCTCGCAATGGCAACATCAAACGATGCAGCCCCGCCACTCCTACGTCGTAGATACACGTCACCCTACACCCCATTTCCTCTACTATTAATGCCGCCTCTTCCGCCACTGGAATATCTGACGTACCTGCACTAATCACTCCCACATGCCCCCCCGTTTTGCTGCCTTCGTAATCAGGACGATAAATGACCATTGCTCGATCCCCACGACGCGTCCTCATCGGATACGCGCTGAATCTCTCTTGCACTTCCCCTAACGCCTCACGCGGCAAACGACTTATCACCGCTCTCCCCGTGCTCGCTAGCAAACTCTGTGCCATTTCAATGATCTGCGAGGTCTCTTTTGTTTCCGCAAAAATGACCTCCGGCGCCCCTTTACGCTGCTCACGGTCAACATCAGGACGGGTTTCGACTACTGATGCATGATCCGCCTGCACTGCCTTTCGTGATGTGCTCTCTGCGGCTTTGGGATGCGCTGACTCTTTCAATCCCTCAGAACTCCCTTGCGGGGACTTTTGACTCTCCTGTCCATTACTGAGTAATTGATGCAAGAGTTCTATTTGCCCATCTGCTTCGTATTTCACTAACCTTCACACCTCAAAAAAAACAGTACACAATGGTTTCTCACCCGAGAGTCCTGTGACCAGTCATAGTGTAACACAGTGCAACACATTCAGCAAGCCAACAGTAGTACAATACTACTCATGAAGGGAACCAGCGTACTTACAAGGTACACCCCATTTTGGTATTAACGTACTACTCCTTCCCTACTTCTCCTCTATTCCTGCCTCTTCTGTCGCTCTTCTGGCCCTTTTCTCTCTTCGCTTCTCTCCATTGTATACGCTCTATGCACTAAAATTTCTTCTATCTGGCTGAAGTCTCACGTCACTCTCCCTCTCAGCAGCTCGAAACGCAGTCCTTTGCTCTTTCGATTTTTACAGTACCGCGCATGTGAGAGACCTTTCTGTAAAAATTTCAATTCTCACTGCTATCTCTCTACTTATCCTCCCCGCTCCGTTCAACTCCAGTTTTTCTCTTCTTTCTCTCATACGAGAGATCTGCTACCCTGTTCGCTATCTATGGTATACTGTACCTGTTCCTCCAAACAACGGTCGCTTTACTTTACATGAAAGCATGCTATCATTGCTTGAGGATCTATTTGGATTGTTGTTTTCGTTCACTCTCTGATGGTCATGAAACGAAAAAATTTTTTTGTTGTACTCTTTCCTTTCTTTCTGTTATTTCTCGTTCCTCTAACGACTGCCTGTGGCCCAAAGGCGACTCAGGTTCAGCCGCAGCAAACTGCTGTCGTTCAGCAGTCGTTTCAAAAACTCCTCACTCCTCTGCCAACGGTTCCTCCATATCGCTGCGGAGCCTGGGCTTCGAATAATGCTCCCAGTACTTATATGACGATTTCTATCTTCGCTCGCCTGACGGAAGATATAAACGGCGTAGGTGGCGCTACGGCAAAGGCTGTCGTTCATTTTACTACGTTTGGGGATGTAACGCTGGATTCTCATCCGATGAGTGACAGCGGCGGCTACGTTCGCTTCTCTCTCCCTCTCTCAGGACATCAACCCGCTAAAACTCCTGCCAGGGTGAGCGTTTCTTTTACCATACCTGGTATCAAGCAGAATATCAACTGCTCGCCTGCTTTTTTTACTCCGCAATAAGCGTCTGGCAGGCCGGACAAAAATGCGCACTACGTTGCGCGAGGGTGATCCGTTCTATCAATGTCCCACAACGTCCACACGGCTTCCCTTCCTGCTGATACACACGCACATGGTTGAAATTCTTGCCCGCTTCCCCCCACAATCCACGATAGTTGCTAAATGATGTCCCCCCATGCTCAATCCCCAATGTCAGTACGCTGATAATTCCTTCGTGCAAACGCTGAATCTCGGCTTCTGTCAAACTCTCGCCACGCCTCTGCGGATGCACTCTGGCGTAAAAAAGCGCTTCGTCCGCATAGATATTGCCCACGCCCGCAACAATATGCTGATCGAGCAGCAGTTGCTTGATCGCGGTCTTGCGTCCGGACACACTCTCGGCCAGCATTGCGCTCGTGAACATTCCATCCAGCGGCTCCGGCCCGAGCCCTTCTAACGCCTGCTCTTCCAGCTCTCGCGACCAGAGCTCGAGACGCCCAAATTTGCGCAAATCGGTAAAGAGCAGACAACGCCCATCCGCTAACACGAAACAGGCCCGACAATAACGCGTCTCGGACGCTGGAATCTGCTCAGTCCCCTCTGGCAACACAAACGTCGGCCCACGCGTATCCCACGCGGCCCGATCTACCTCCCGCAATCCACAATCAAGCTGCCACCCCGCGGGGAGCAGCAGCAAGTTGCCTGTCATACGCCGATGCATCGTCAATAACAACTCACCACTCAAATCGAGCAGCAGCAATTTCCCGCGCCGTCTCACGCCCTCGATTGTGCGCTCGCTCACTTCGGCGAGAAAATCGGGGAGCGCTGGATGTCCAACACTCCGCTCCCAAAAAATCTGCGCTTCCCGTATCGTGGCCCCCACGACGCTCTCTCTCAGCTGACGCGCCGTATATTCAACTTCTGGCAGCTCCGGCATTTCTTTCTTTCCATCTTCCACCGCCTGCCCCATCCAGGACAACGGCTTCCTCTAATCTCTTATCCATAAGGATCACCTGCAACTGTGCCTGCGTACCCCTACCAACCATGATTTGCGTTCCTCATCAACTCTCTCGCACCCACGCACAGGTAGGGGCTGCGGTTTATCCCTGCCCGCGCCCCCCCGGCCCTCATCCCTCACCCTCTCCTCACGATTCCAAATTACGGATATTTCTCTAAAAATTCGCTAATCTGCGCCAGATCTCCCTCGCTCAAATGCAGATCAGAGGCTCCTATAATACGCTCTACCTGCCCCGGACGCCTCCCTCCCACGATCGCCGCGGTGACCGCCGGATGGCGCAATGTCCACGCAATCGCGACTTCTCCCGGACTCTTCTCGTACTGCTTGCCAATTTCGTGCAACACACTCACCAACGCCAGATTGCGCGACAGACGCGGCTCGTGAAATTCGGGATTACGGCTACGCCAGTCACTGTTCGGCAAACTTAACACTCTCTCGGGCGTCATGCTTCCGGTCAATAACCCTGACATCATCGGCGAGTAGGCAATGACGCCGATATTCTGCTCGAGACAAAATGGCAACACTTCTTTTTCGATATCACGCTTGATGAGCGAGTACGGCGGCTGCAATGAGGTAACGGGCGCAATCGCCTGCGCTCGCTTGAGCTGCTCTACGGAGAAGTTGGAGACGCCAATAAATCGCACTTTCCCCTCCTGCTTCAACTCCGCCAGCGTGCTCCAACCCTCTTCAATGTCCTCATCAGGATTGGGCCAGTGAATCTGGTACAGGTCAATTGTCTCAACCTGCAATCGTCTCAAACTATCCTCAATCTCTTTGCGCACCGAATCAGCCTTCAAGCTCCCTTTGATGGTTCCGTCAGGCTGGCCAACTCTCCCACACTTGGTAAAAATATAGGGACGCTCCGCCCGACCCTTCAATGCTCTCCCCACGACCTCTTCTGAATGCCCGAGACCGTAGACGCCCGCGGTATCAATCCAGTTGATCCCCAGGTCGAGCGCACTCTGTATGGTCTCGATCGATTCGTTGTCATCCTGCGGACCCCACGCTGCCGCCCAACCTTCACCTCCGATGGCCCAGGTGCCCAGGCCGATCGTGGTAATTTGCATATCACTATTGCCAAGCTGCCGTTTTTCCAATGTACAATTCTCCTTCGTCAATGGCTGATTCTTGATCTTACAATCTTTTTCACGATTAACTTACAGAAATATCGTATCGCATGAGAAGACCTGACAGCAAACAGGCTCTCAGAAACTCAAAAATGTTAGCTGGTTGCGTTGACACTCGCTTTTCACCGCAGGTACAATAAAATTGCTCAGGGAACGCTGTTGTCCCCTTTTCTCCCTACGTCCCACTAGAAAGACGAGGCGCACAAAACCAATGAAGATATTCGTTTGCATAAAGCAAGTTCCTGATCCGAATACGACGGTGAGTAAACTAGATCCGCAGACAAAACGCCTTGTACGTTCCGGTCTCTCTCTCGTCCTCGATCCCGGCGATGAAAGTACGATTTCGGCTGCCGTGAAGCTACGCGATTCTCTCGGCAAGAGCGAACTGGTCGCGGTGAGTATGGGCCCTTCGACTGCTCAGGAAGGCTTACGCCGCGCTCTGGCTATGGGCTGTGATCGCGCCATCCTGGTCACTGATCCTGCTCTCGCTGGCTCCGATGCTCTGGGCACTGCTCGTGTGCTCGCGACTGTGCTCAAACGCGAGGGGGCGGAACTTATTTTCTGCTCGACTGAGAGTACTGATGGCTATACTGGTATGGTCCCCGGCGGCATCGCTGAGTTCCTTGGCCTCCCTCAATTGACGTTCGCACGCGAGATCCGCATTGAGGGCGCGAAGGCGATTATCAAACGCGTCATTCCCACTGGCTATCGCACGGTGGAAGCTCCCTTGCCCGCACTGGTCACTATCGCCAGTGGCTCTTTCGAGGCGATCTATCCGACGATGAAGGGCATTATGACTTCCCGTAAGAAACCTTTCAGCCTGCTTGCTCTCGTCGATCTCGGCCTCGATCCTTCTCTGGTCGGTGAGGCTGGTGCCCGCGAACGCGTGCTGACGATCGGCAAGGCTGAGGCTCGTGCGACCGGTCAGATTGTGAAGGATGACGGTCACGCCGCCGAACATATCGCTGACTTCTTACAACGCTATCAGTTGCTTTAGGATCACTCAATGAGGAGGTTTTTTCACTATGCCGCATACTATCTGGGTGCTGATTGAACTTGAGGGCAATCAACCGGTCCGCTCTTCATTGGAGGTCCTGGGCAAGGCTGCAAAGCTGGGCCGTGCCGAAGCGCTTGTGCTGGGTGCCGGTGCTGCTGAGGTCGCGCCTACGCTTGGCAACTATGGCGCTGAAAAGGTCTATGTCCATGCCGACGAGGTCTACGATCGCTATCTGACGCTACCAGCGGTCGAGACGATCGGCAGTCTACTCTCACAACATCAGCCCGACCTTCTGCTGCTGGCTACGACTTACGATCTACGCGATATCGCCGCCCGCTTAAATGTACGCAATAATCTCGGCCTGATCACGGATGCCACCGATCTCGCCTTTGTGGACGGCCAGGCGCAGATCACGGTCCCCTGGGGCGGCGAGACGCTCGTGACGGCCACGCATCCACACGCAGGCCCGGGCATTGTGCTGATCCGCCCCAAAGCGTTCCCGATCGAACGCTACGAAGGTCGCCAGCCTGAGATCGAGACGCTCCAGGCCACGATCAGCCCCGCCGCTCAAACGATCAAAGTCCTCGATACGGTCGCCGTTGCCAGTTCTGGACCCGCGCTGGAAGAGGCCAACGTTGTCATCAGCGGTGGACGCGGCCTGGGCAAAGCCGAAAACTATCATCTTATCGAAGAGCTGGCCGAACAGCTACACGGCGCGCCCGGTGCCACCCGTGCGATCGTCGATGCAGGCTGGCTTCCCTATAGCTATCAGGTTGGTCAGACGGGCAAAACGGTCAAACCAACGCTCTACGTCGCCTGTGGCATCAGCGGTGCCATTCAACATCTGGCAGGTATGAAGGGCGCAAAGTTTATCGTCGCCATCAACAAAGACGAAAACGCCCCGATCTTCTCAGTAGCCGACTATGGTATAATTGGTGATGTCCTGACCATTCTGCCCAAACTAACACAAGAAATCAAACGCCGTAAATCCTGAACAAAACGATCACACCACCCATCTTTCATAGCGGCAGGATTTATAATAGACCCAGTAGTGGCACGGTGGAGTGCAACGCAACTGTGCCTGCGAACTCGCTCGACCCCTCTCGCCCTTGAGAGGCGAGGCGGTTCACTTCATACCTATGGGCGGGGTTTATCTCCGCCCTGGCTATTTAACAGCCTGATTACCTTTGGTAACGCTCAACGGAGAGCGGTACAGTTGTACATGCGCGGCCCTCTGGCTACGCTACGGCACTATTGGCCGCCCGTCCATATTCCAGACGGAGGTTTTGTCGATGACACCCCCACTCATTTCACCCACCGGAGGCTGGTTAGGGACGACCATCTTTGCTCTGATTGCCATTGCCGCTCTCGCGCTCTTTGGCATACGCGTGGGTCAATTGATCACTCTCCTGGCAAAAGCTCGCCCTGAAAACCGCTCCGATCGGATTGGGGTTCGTATCGGGGAGTTCTTTTTGATGGTCCTGGGACAGCGCGGCGTGCTGCGCGATCCCATTCCTGGCATTGCTCACTTCTTTACGTTCTGGGGCTTCATTATTATCCAGTTCGGCCTGCTCAATCTGATCTTTGGCGCATTCAA
>DATJHM010000060.1:0-30407 GCA_035493895.1 Ktedonobacteraceae bacterium | reverse complement strand
CACGAGTTCCTTTGCGCCCATGGGCTCCTCTGGATGGGTGAGTATTATGCGGATCTTCGGAACTCATGTCCACCTCCTCTTTCATAAAAGATGCAATAGATATTGTATTCGCCCGCCAGAATCTTCATGAGAGGCAGGTATATTCTCCCTCTCTACACATGCAACACTCATTTGTTCTGATTTCTCTTCTTCTGACAGATTTCTTCAATTGTGATGCTTGAGAACGGCCAGATATACTACAGGATCTTGCGCATAAAATTGGCTCAGCTCCCGGTCGTCTTTGTACGAATTAAATTATAACAGATATTTCTATTTTATAGTAGTACACATAAACTCGTCTTTGTAGATTTTTTTGTTTAATAATAGATATTTGTTTTTGAATAATTTATGTAAAAAATAACATGATCCTGTTTTTATCTGTGAATATTCTCTTCTTCAGGGAAATCGCATTTCGTCTATATACACATTTTTTGAGAGTGGACTATGAAAAAAGTCGAACATAATCTCGTATTATTGTAACGTATTCTCGATAAGCAACGTGTCCTAAATTAGAGATAAGAAAGAGAAGACAAACGTTGTGTCTTGATGGACGAAGGAATCTAGCAACAGGAAGTTTTTGTCGTACAAAAGGGAGGAATAAACATGCCTGTAGATAAGGTACCCGCATCGTCTAGCCTGGCAGAGGTACTCGACCGCATTCTTGATAAAGGAATCGTGATTGATGCCTGGGTCAGAATCTCTTTAGTTGGAATCGAAATTTTGACTGTTGAAGCGAGGGTTGTCGTCGCTTCTGTTGCAACGTACCTGAAATATGCCGAAGCGATCGGCCTCACTGCAACGGCGGCTGAAGCGTAATGGCATAATTTTGTGTGCTCAATGCAGGTCGAACACAATCTGGCGTGTTATTGGACAGCCAGGAGATAGAATTCTTCCTGAAAACGTAATGGAGATACGATCCCTTATTGCCCGGATCATACGGGAAGCAATGGCTTCTGCTCCAGAGAAACAGTAAGCGGAGTATCTCCAAAACAACTATGCGGCTGGATTCAGGCGTTCTCGAGCGTTTTTCGGTGACGTGAGTGAACGCCTGGCGGCCCAAATCCCGGCGCTACCATTTGCTAGCAGTGAAAGAAGAGGAAGAAAGAACAGAAAAGAGAAACATTGAGGAAGTAGTATGCCAGAAAAGGAAGAAGATCTTAACAGGCGGGCGGCGAAGGAAGAAAGTGTAGATTCCGGTAATAAGCCGAAATCCATTATTGGCCTGGTCCGTGGTATTGGCAATCTCATTGATTTAGTGGCCAGCCTGGAAGATGAGAAAAGTGAACGAGAAGGCGAGATCACTGATCCTTCGGGGCGTTTGAAGGCAGGCTTCAAGTTCTCTATCAAAACGGGCCTCAGTGAGCCGCTGGAATTTGATTCTTCTGGCGAGAGGAGAGAGCCTCGAGAGAAGCGAGGACCATCGCGAGAGTCAATCGTTGAGGAAGAGATACAACCCATCGTTGATGTGTTTGATGAAGAATCCCATGTCCTGGTAATTATTGAACTTCCTGGTGTAGAAGAGGAAGATATTCATATCGAGGTCAATGGCGATATCTTACTGCTTTCTGCGGCGAATAGAAATCGCAACTACTCCGGGGAAGTCGTTTTACCGGGCGACGTGGATGGTAGCACCGTAACGAGTAAATACAAGAACGGTGTTTTAGAGATAAGAATGAGCAAACGATCCCATGACGAACATGACCATTCAAATGAAAGTCGCGGAAGCAAATCCTCGTGATGTCGGGCGTGGTATTGCTCGGATTGACCCAGAAATGATGGCAACTCTAGGCATCGATGACCCGGGAGAGATCGTGAGTCTGAAGGGCAAGCGAGAAACGATGGTGAAAATCATGCCGACCTTTCGTGAGGAGCGCGGACGGAACATCGTTCAGATTGATGGCATCATTCGAGAAAATGCGCAGGCGGGCATTGATGAGCAAGTAAAGCTGAGCAAGGCCACCGTCGTACCGGCAAGAAGAATTTCCCTTTCTCCTCTCACTTTCATTGATAGAACAGCGACCGATCAGGCCTACCTTTCAAGGCAGCTAGCTACTATCCCGGTTATGCGTGGGGATAGAGTGCAAACGACCTTTCTGGGTACAAAGAAGCAAGATTTCAAAGTAGTAGATACTACCCCTGCCGGAGCTGTGCTGGTAACGCCACAAACCTCCATTACCATCATCGGCGAAGGAAAGGCAGCAGAAGTACGTCTGACCTATGAAGACATTGGTGGGTTAGGTGATCAGGTCAAGCGTATCAGAGAGATGATTGAGCTGCCACTGCGCTTTCCGCATGTTTTTGCTCGTCTGGGGGTTGATCCTCCCAAAGGCGTGCTCCTGCATGGACCTCCAGGGTGTGGAAAGACGTTGATTGCAAAAGTCATTGCAAATGAGACTGATGCCAGCTTCTTTCATCTCTCCGGGCCAGAGATCATGCATAAATTTTATGGCGAGTCCGAGGCTCATCTTCGCAGCGTCTTTGAGAAAGCGAAACAACACGCGCCAGCCATCTTGTTTTTGGATGAGCTGGATGCCATTGCGCCAAAAAGAGAAGAGTTAGGTGGCGAAAAGCAGGTTGAGCGGAGAGTGGTCGCGCAACTCCTGGCGCTCATGGATGGTCTGGAAGAGCGAGGCCAGGTGATTATTATCGGGGCAACGAATATCCCTAATGCCCTGGACCCGGCTCTGCGTCGTCCAGGTCGCTTTGACCGGGAAATTGTGATCCCGATCCCGGATAAAAACAACCGGAAAGAGATTCTTACCATTCACACCAGAGACATTCCTCTTGCAGATGATGTGGACCTTGAACGGCTGGCGTTTGTCACTCATGGTTTTGTGGGCGCAGATATCGCTGCTCTGGCACGAGAGGCCGCAATGTATGCTATTCGCCGCCTGATGCCGAAAATTGACTTTGAGCGAGGAGCACTGCCGGAGGAGGATGTGCTTTCTCTACTCGTCAATATGGAAGATTTCTTGAACGCATTGCGAGAGATTGAACCATCCGCCATTCGTGAGGTTTTTACCGAAATTCCGGAGGTAGGTTTTTCTGAAATAGGTGGGCTGGATGAGATCAAACAGATGCTCATAGAGACTATAAAGAATCCTTTATATCATCCCGATGTCTATGCAAAGGCGCACACCAATCCAGTGAAAGGAATTCTCTTAACTGGTGAGCCGGGAACAGGGAAAACGCTGGCGGCCAGGGCAATTGCAAAAGAATCAGGTGTGAATTTTATTGCTATTTCTGGCCCAGAACTTCTCTCTCGCTATATTGGGGAGAGTGAACGGGGCCTGCGCGAGGTTTTCAAAAAGGCGCGACAGGCTGCTCCCTGTATCCTGTTTTTTGATGAGATAGAGACGCTGGTTCCCCAACGAGGAAGGGTAATGAGCGATCAGGTCACAGAGCGTGTTACCGCTCAATTTTTAACGGAGATGGACGGGATCAAAGAATTGAAGGGGGTACTGGTACTGGCGAGTACCAATAGAGTGGATTTAATAGATCCGGCCATGCGCAGGCCGGGGCGATTTGATATTGTGGTTGAGCTGCCGAAACCTGATGTTGCAACGCGGCAAGAAATATTGAAGGTTCATACACGAGGGAAGCCGCTGGAACGTAAGGTCAAGCTAGAAAGCCTTGCTCAGGAGACTGAGGGGTGGGTAGGGGCAGATATTGCTTCGCTCTGTCAGAAGGCAAGTCTCCTGGCTATCCGCGAGTTTTTAGCATGCGAAGAGGCTGATTTAGAGCAACTCATTGTTCGAGAAGAACACTTTAAGGAGGCAATGAAAAGTATCAGACAGGGATAACGTTGCTTTGGAAAGGGGGTAAAGATAAATGCTGAATGGCATGATAGACAAAGTAAAGCAATTTCTGAGAGATGCGCTTGAAGTGAAAGAGAGTGGTGAAAGTGTCAGAGTGACCGGAATGATGGATGTGGATGGAGGAGGTTGGATCGCCGAAGCTGAGGTGGTCGAAAGGAGCTATAAACTACCAGGACATCGGGTGTTTGATGCACAGCGTTATGCCGTCAAGTTGAACGCTGACCAGGAAATTTGTGGCTATAAACAGTTGAAGGACGATGAAAAGTTAGAGGAAGAAACAGAAGTATAAAGCAGAAAGGAAGAGCATGCACGCGAAGCGGCGGCGTAGCGCATTGATTGAACTGGCGGTACGGGCAACGTTCGAGGCGCTGAGCCCTCCATCGCTTGCCCTGAGACTTAACCCTCCCGCCAGTGTTCTCTGTCAGTCATTTTCCTCATCCCTCATCATGGTGAGGCGTTCCAGAAGCGCGCTTTCCCTTCTTTCATACTCTTCTTCGCTTATTTGATCGGTTTCATACAAAACCAGGAGGAGTTGTAGCTCCTCTCTTATTTTAGCGCCGTCAGTTAACTCATCTTCAGCCATTTCTGCAATTTTCTGAAGAATGCCCACTAATCCTTTTATGGGAAGTCCTATGAGTAAATCATCAACGAGAAACATGGCTCACTTTCCCTCTTTTCTAGTTTCGGAAAACAACTGTGTGCCTAACAGTT
Source organism: Ktedonobacteraceae bacterium (assembly GCA_035493895.1). Classification (GTDB taxonomy): domain Bacteria; phylum Chloroflexota; class Ktedonobacteria; order Ktedonobacterales; family Ktedonobacteraceae; genus DATJHM01. The sequence goes on along the minus strand of DATJHM010000060.1, from coordinate 25,839 downwards.
GCAGATTGGCAATACCCTGGATTTCCGTTGGTTGTAGAACAACCTCAGTGAAAGTGTGGGTACGAAATTGCTCTTTCATTGCCTGTATATAATGCGCTTGAGCGTGCCTCCTCTGCCTGACAAATTGAGACTCGTCAGGTGGGAAGATATTGTTGATGATAATATGATGAGAAGGGATGTGCATTTGCTCCAGGCTCTTGATGAGATCTTCGGTTTCGGAGACGGCCATCCTTTCAGCAATAGTCACCACCACAAACTCTGTTTTCTCTCTGTTTTGCAAGAGCGTTTTCACCTTCTTCACGGTCTTTTTCATTTCCAGGAGAAATTTATCGGCACGTTCAATACGCTCTTGCCTGGCAAAGCGCCTCACTATCGTATGATACTTCCAGCGAAGCGTCGCTAAAAACTTGATCCAGTTATCTAAAAGATCTGGCAACATGAGCAGTCGGAGTGTATGCCCGGTAGGTGCAGTATCAACAAGATAGAGCTGATAGTCTGAATTCTCCATAAAATCGATAATCTTCTTGAAACTCATCACCTCGTCCAGACCTGGAATTTCCAGGTGAAAGAGTTCTTCCACTTCTTCATCGGCCAGGTAGGTTCCCTGTTCCAGGATGTCCAGGATTTCGCTGCCGTATTCCTCCTGAAATTCTGCCAGGACTTTCCTGGCATTGATCTCTAAAGCAAAGAGATTTGGGGTGTTCGCAATCGCAGTAGGTACGTCGCTAACCGGTTGACCAAAGCTATCTGCCAGTGATGGAGCCGGATCAGTCGTAAAGATGAGTACCTTCTGCGATTTTGCGAGTTCGATAGCCGTTGCTACGGCCATCGTCGTTTTCCCAACGCCACCTTTACCTCCAAAGAGGATAAATTGCAGCGACGAGTTCGCTAAACTACGTAATGACACGCTACCCTCCTACACGTTGATCACCAGTTCCACAAAGTTATAGGGAACAGGTGTCGTCGTATATTTTATCTGCTTTCTCTTTGCATACATCTGTTCTAGCTCATTGATCTTTTGATCAAAAGATGGCTCATTCTCTCGATCCACTAAAAAAGCTGCATTAATAATATTCATGTCTCCATATAATTGCATCTCTTTGTACTTCAGGCTGAGCGGTTTGAGCACTTCAAGCAGCTCTTTTGCCTCGCGCTTTTTCTTTTTCTCGAGAGCCGCTTGTACTAATTGGCCAATTTTGATATGATCTGCATGCCTTTTTTGTTCATTCTTTTCGCGCAGAGACGCTGCTTTTAGCGTCTTAATATCTTTATTTTCTTCAACCAGTTCAGCAAAAATAGCGTCCATGTCTATCCAACGTGTCCTTACCCCCTGTTCCAGCTTTCCTTCCATGGCTCGTGCTAAGTCGATAAATTCTTGATGGCGGACTTTTAATACCTTTTCTATGATATTCTCTTCATTTGCGGCAATAGTAGAAAATCGCACGGGCAAAACGGTATATGCTTTTGCGACCGCTTCCAGTACGCTGGCATGGGTCAGCATGTTCTCTCGGGTGACCTGATATTTCACAATGGGGGAGCGTGAAATCACGGCGGCAACATGTTGCGCAGGAAGAGTATAGACAACATCTCCTCTTCCTCCGATGCCAATTGGTCCAAATTCCTGCTTGTGGTCAGCGACAATAATCGCGTAGATGTAATAGCCTTCCCCACTACTCATAGTTCTTTCCTCCTGTACCACATTTCTGGCCGCGCTTTTTTCTGGAATGCTGGTGGGCTGTCTCAAGAAATTGCCATGAAATATCCTATCACTTGAATTAAATGCATCGCAAGCACAACTAAGATAGTAAAGGAGATCACAGTGGTCTCAAAAGAATGGTGCTGTCACTATGCTATTTCTCTACAATAAGCGAATGGGAGAGCTAGCATTTTAATACTGGTAGTTTGTATAATTGTAGTATCCAATGAGAGTGGTAAATCTGGACACGCAGAAAATGTAGAATTATATAGCTACTAGAGGCAAAGGAGGAGATATGAAAAGCGGTCTGTTTCTCTATGGAATTATTGGCGCAAGCGATATTCCTGTGTCTGAAGAAATAGAGATTGGCAACCCGGCAGCACCTGTTGTATTCACCGTCAGGTTTCAAGAGATAGCGGCGGTTGTTTCTCCTCATGCGCTCATTGCCTATGATACGGTAGAGAAAGAACAGATAGTAAAAGATTTAGCAATCCATCAGCTTGTCATTGAAAAAGTGATGGAACGTTTCACGATCATACCAGTCAAGTTCGGTACAATCGTGGAAAGCAAAGATGAGATCAGCAACGTGCTCGAAAAAGGGTATGCATTGCTGCGTGATATGCTCGAAAAAAGAAAGGAGAAGATCGAGCTGGATGTCGTGGCGTGGTGGGAATTGCCAGAAATCCTGCCGATACTGACGCAGCAAAACAGCCAGCTTCAAGAGAAACAGCAGGAAATCATCCAGAAGGGTGATGAGGCAAGTGTTGAGGACAAGATCTCACTTGGTCAATGCATCCAGCAAGCATTAAGTGCTGAAAAAGTCAGCTATCAGCAGACGATTTTGCAGACGCTCAAACAGGCAGCAGAGGATGTCTGCATGCACAGCCAGGCTGATGATCAGATAATTTTTAATGCAGGCTTTTTACTTGAAAAGAAAAATGAAGCGTCTTTTCATCATGTTGTTGATACACTGGATCAGAATTTGCAGAGTCGTATCCATTTTCGCGTAGTTGGTCCTTTGCCCACGTATAGTTTCTCGACCATTCAGATAAAAAAGCTTGATCCCAGGTGTGTTGAGGAGGCGAAAAAAACGCTTGATCTACCGACAGAGTTCACCGCGAAAATGGTTCATGACGCCTATCATAAACATGCCAAAGAACATCATCCGGATAAGACGAATGGGGAAGATACGCAGGAATTTCAACGTATTCATTCCGCCTACACAACGCTGAAGGATTTTGTTGATAACGGATTAATCTATCCAGAGGTGTATCAGTACGCACAATGATAGACAAAGCCGTACAAAAAATGCTTACAGCAATAAATTGAGAAGGATGTATTCTTTGATATCGTGTTACCTGCAAGCGTGGGAACAAGAACATGGTAGATAGATAGAATAGCAGAAAGACGACTTTCTCCCCCTTGACCAAAAAGAAACAATTGAAAAAACAAAGAAAACGAGAAGCCGCATTGCAGCTTCAGTTACAACAAAATAGAGAAGCTATGCAGAAAGCTGAGCAAAAGTTGCATCAAGCGCAGATAAAGCTTGATGCATGCCAGGCCCATTTTCTTTCTCTGCAAGGGGAAATAGCAGAGATACAGTCATTACAGGCTTTTCCTGGCCAGACACCTGTGTCTCAATCAGGCGGAGAAGAGAGCAGGATCATGAGTGATCAGGGAGGTGCTCCTCCCAATGGAGCAGAGGAGCATTTTAGCGCATTCAAGTCGGTTGACCGCATGTCCTCTAAATCGATGATAGAACCTGATACTGCTGATATTTCCCTAAATCAGGAAAATGCTTCCCTGATTCCTCACTATGGCCTTTATGCGTATGGCCTGATAGAGAAGAATGCGAAATACCCTGATATGTTAGGGATCGATAAAAAGAATAAAGTGTATACAGTGGAAGGAGAAGATATTTGTATCGTCGTCAGCGATATCGATATTTATCAATTTCAGAGCCAGGTAGAGGAGCTGTATACCGAAATCACGAATGTGACCGGGGGAACATTCCCAGAAGAAAGCAGCGATTTATTGCAGGGCCACGAAGAAGTGATTGATCGCATTATGCAGAAAACCACGATTGTGCCCCTGAAATTCGGCACAATTCTGAAAGATCAAGAGGCAGTTGCGGAGATGCTACAGGATCAGGGCGAAAATTTTAAGCACCTCCTTGTAAAGTTCAAAGGAAAAGTGGAGTGTGGCCTGAAGGTCTATGCTGATAAGCAAGCGTTGATACAGCATCTCGTGCATATCGAAACGAGATTGACCAATCGGCACGAGCAACAAGAAAATCTTTCCAGGGGAACTGCCTATTTATTAGGGCGAAAACGAGAGGAAGAGCTCAATGAGCGTGTTGCAATGCAATTTGCGCAGGTCGCCGAGGCAATTTTTCGAGAACTGGAAGAGGATGCGATTGACGCGAAAAAGAATACCATCTTGCCGCAAAAACAAACAGGGAAGAAGAAGGAGATGATCCTCAATGCCGCCTATTTAGTGGAAATGGAAAAGGTCGCTCGTTTTTGTCAGGATGGACAACAGCTGATCGAACGCTATGCATTTATGAAGCTGGACCTGGAATTTTCTGGTCCATGGCCGCCTTACAATTTTACATAAGGACAAGCAATGAGCAGTCAGCAAATCCCAAACGAATATCAGACGATCGAGAACCGCCATGTTACTCTGCTTGAACTGTTAGACCGTATTATCGATAAAGGAGTCATGGTCAAGGGGGAGATTCTGCTGTCGGTTGCGGACATTGATCTTATCTATCTGAACCTGGGACTTCTGCTCTCATCGGTCAAAACCGTGGTACAGGCCGCAAATGTAGATGGAAATCGCCAGGTCTCTCTTCAGAGAGAGCTGTTAGGCGAGCCACCGTTGGAGCTTGCCAGCAAAGATGCATCTTCTTTGCCTCAAGAACAAAGTGCCGTTGGACATACTAATGGGAAAACAAAAACGAGAACCGTATCATCAGCAGAGGATGTCCAGCAAAATCGCAGTGCCGGAAAAAAAATGACGAAAAAGGCCACGAAAAAAGCTGCTATAGATCAGGAAAAGGTAGAGCAGGGATTGGTCAAACTGGTTTTAGCACTCGTTGATTTGATACGGCAACTGATGGAGAAGCAGGCGATCAGACGAATAGAGGCTGACCAGCTCGATGCGCGCGAAATTGAAAGGGTCGGCAATGCATTTTTCCTTCTTAATGAGAAAATGGTCCAGCTGAAAAAAATGTTTGGTTTAACCGATGAGGATTTAAAGCTCGATTTAGGTCCTCTGGGAGAACTTTCATAGATGATTTCCGTGATGGAGAAAAGAGGTTTTTTATGGCTGAACAAGCTACCATGTCCCGAACAACAAATGTAGCAGATCTCTTAGAGCGAATCCTTGATAAGGGAATCGTGATAGTAGGTGATATCAAAGTTAATCTGGTAGAAGTTGAGCTACTGACGATCAAAGTAAGATTATTGATTGCGTCAGTAGATAAAGCTAAATCGCTTGGTATTAATTGGTGGGAAGATGATCCATTTATTAGTGCCCCTAAACAGAATCTTGATGCCCCTAAACAGAGCTCTGGTACATCTAAACAGAGCTCTGGTACATCTAAACAGAAGCCCGATGCACCTAAACAGAGCCCTGACACATCTAAACAGAAGCCCGATGCACCTAAACAGAAGCCCTGAGACAGGCAAACCTGTAGTAAGCCGCTGGGGTGTCCACCGGAACGGAGATGCGGGTTTGCTGCTATATAAGGGTGCCATAGAGATACGGCTGCGATCCAGGAAGAGCTTATTCTTCCGCCTTTTTCCAGACAAGAGCCCAGTGTCCTGAATCTCCAATAATCCCCCACTCTACAGATGAATCAGGTTGCACTTTTTGAATTTGCGCGAACAGGTCTTTCAAAGGCATGTCCAGGTTTATCAGATTCGATTTTTTCAACGTATCTAAAACCTGAATGAGCGTAATGGTTTTCTCCACCTCAGGCTGTTCTTGTTCAGGTTTTTGCTCCTCTTCCTCAGCTTGTTTCTGTTTGCCTCCTTTAGAAGGCTGCTTGCGCTCAGACTTCTGTTTTTCTGCTTCCTCTGCTTCCTCGCTTCCTTCAGGCTGTTCTTGTTCAGGCTTTTGTTCCTCTTCCTCAGCTTGTTTCTGTTTACTTCCTTTAGAAGAAGAAGATTGTTTTCGCTCAGGTTTTTGCTCTTCCTTCTCGGGTTGTTCCTCCTCGCTTTCTGCGGACGATTCCTTCTCAGATTTTTCTTCCTCTTCGTTTTCAGGTTGTTCCTGTCCCGGCTTTTGTTTTTGCGCGGGTTTTTGCTTTTGTTCTTCAGATTGGCCCTGTTCAGGGTTTTGTTTTTGCTTGGCGCTCTTATTCTGCTCGCTCATCGTTTACCTCCAGGAAAGGTTCAAAATCTATGATCGCAAAAGGCTCTAAACCTACGAGATACGCATTGAGTGGACGAACGGGTTTTATGCAGAATCGATATTGTTGTAGGGCAGGCGTAAAGTGCAGTTCCTACCTGTAATAGCTCTTCGAGATTAATTGAAACTTTGCACAAGAATAAATTGAGAACGAGCTACTTCGGTAATAGTCCAGAGAAAAGATACGGTATGTGGCAGATATACTCTGAAATCCTGTTCTGTTTCTTCTGATAGATGTAACCGGGCCAATTCATGGGCAAAAAAACCGAAGCGACCATCGGGTTGTTGCTGGGCAATGAGAAATTGAAGCCATGTTTCCCACCCCCTATGCTCATAAAGATGCAGGTATCGCATGGCGCGTAGAATTTGCATGCCAATCTCAAGATTGTAGAGGCGAAAGTAGTCTAACGTCAAAACCGGGAGAAGAGAGGCGAGAATATCTGTCTCCTCCGTCTTCATCGTGGGCATCGTCTGCCCGTATCGGGTTGCTGCCGCGATGTTTTTCACGATATCCCTGATTGCAACTTCATTGGCATTGAGAAGATCGCGTGCAGAGATTGCATAGAGCGAATAGGAGCGAAGCGGCGCGTGCAGGTATAATTGCTGAAGAAGAAATCGTGTGAGAAAGAGTTCGTTCGCTTCTATCTCGTTCTGATCGGAATGTTCTTGTAAGAGTTTACTTATGTGTGCCGCAAAGAGTTCAAGCGGACTCTTGTATATCGCGAAAAAATGCAGGATGCCGAGAGAGAACAACACTAACGCGGGATCAGACGAGAGTAAGTCTATGGTGACGTTGTCCCCTTCCAGGATGCATTGATCAAGATGGTGAGCGTATGCCCTGGTGGTAGAGAGTTCTGTATCGTTTAGCAAGCCTTGTTCACAGATCCAGAGTCCCATGAGGATTTGCAACGTATATTTTATGGAACCATGGGCAGCAGGATCAGCACGTTGTTGTAGCGCCAGCAGCCAATCTCGTGAGCGCGTGCCAATCTGATGAAGTTGAGCGGCTGAGAAAAAGCGTGATTCCACACGTCACCTCTTCAGGTTTTCACTAGTGTTACCATTCAGATCCTGGTAGATCAAAAAGCTCGTAATCGCGTTGACAATCGTCGTATGGTAATTTTGCTCAAAACAGTAGCGTACTTGCTGAGAATCCTGCATCTGCGCGAGCTGTTCCACGGAAAATCGTGGCCCGGGAATCGAGCCATTCGGGAATTGAGCCTCCAGCAGGCATTCCCAGGCGACCGTAAAAATGATATCTGGATACCAGTGCAAGCAATAACAATCCAGCAATAGTTCACCAACCAGATCCCAGTTTCGCCGACGCAGATAAACCCCGAGCAGTATTTCAATAAGCCAGTGCACCGCCAGAAGGTGATCGCCAGCTATTACCGAGGTGGTAGAACGCCCGAAATCGGTAATATAAAAAAGCGTATGGGTAATCGCATAGACATCAGTATCAGTTAAATAGACAGCGGGTGGCTCGTGTGCTAAGAGCGTCTGTTTATAGAGTTCTTGATAGGATGGAAGGGAATGGTGAAACGTTCCACAATCAAGCATGTGCCGTCGGTCTAATAATCTCATAGGCGTTGTTTCCGTCGCGATTACATAGTTCTGATCGAGAACCTGTTGAATAACAGCTTTATATGTATCATCGATCACAGCACATTGTTGCAGTACAACATAGATCATCGTATGCAGCTGAAAGTACTCGGGCCTGCGGACGATGCGCTCATGATAGTCCGCATGTTGCCATATCGTATGAATGAGTTGCAGGGAACGTTCTATTTCAGATTCCCGATCTCCCACGCTATAACGCTGGTAGAGCAGGCATAAAAGCCCTAATTCACCTAAAGCTTTTGTCTGATATAAGTTTGCTGTATTTTCTTCTCGTTCATTCTGAAGAGGATTGAAGAGATCTCTATGCTGATCGATCCAGGAAAATGCCCTTTTGTAATAGAGGCCAAGCTGCTGCATCTGGAATGGCATGAGTCCTCCCTCCTCCTTCTCTCAACACACTACAGATTCAAGCGCCAGATAACCTCAATGATCTTTTACTGCCTGCCTGATTTTGACCTACACAGAGGATAGAAGATAGAAATTACTTTGTCAAGGTGATCTCTGCACCGCTGCACCGGCACATCTGGGCCGCTATGCGCTGATGTGGTGTGCGTGAGGCGGAGTACGGGAGAGTGGCGCATTTGCCCGTGTGACAATTTTGTGCAGGAATTTCGCCCAATTGAGACAGTGCTGTGAAGATAAAATTCTATATTTTGATAGCAGGATCATTTAGGGATAGTTTCTCTAATTGCTGTCTGGTTTGTAAGGCGATAATTGCAATACTTCTTTCTCTATCCAGGAAACAAGCCAGTTGCTCTTATTTTCCTTTTTTCTCTTTTTAGGGCTAAAAGGAGAAAAAATTTTGATAGCAAGATGTTCCTAGAGATATACATAATGAGAAAACCGCTTTATAATACAGAAGCAATTTTAGTATATTGGGAACATCTTTCTTGCTTTGTAAGTATAAAAGACAGGGATCAGGAGATGCTACCATTCACGCAGAGAGAAAGGAATCCACATGCGTGGTTCACCTTTAGAGCAAAAACAACTCATCCAGCTCCACTCAGAAAAATATGTCTCTCTAACGATGCCTCGCGTTTTAAAAATGCGAGATATGCTTTCAACCTTTGTGATCATTCTTCTCTTCTTGACCAATGTGCCAAACGCGCTTGCCGGAGGCGCCGCCGGTCTGACGTTCTGGCTTGTGGGAGCGCTCTTATTTTTTGTGCCCATGGTGATTGTTACTGCTCAGCTTGGTGTGCTTTTTCCCTATGAAGGCTCTATCTATAATTGGACCTATAAAGCCTTCGGGCCTTTTCTTGGCTTCTTTACTTCTGTGCTTTTCTGGATTCCGGGCCCCCTCCTCATGCTGGCGTCTGCCGATCTGATCGTCAGTTATATCCAGGGGCTCAATGCGCACTGGCTGCTTGCATCCTGGCAGCAGGGGCTGGTGTTGATCCTCATCCTGCTTGGCTCTGCGCTGGTGGGCAGCCAACGATCTCGTACCGTCCAGGGTATTATTAATGCGACAGTCTGGGTCTGCTTGCTGGCTGTGTTCCTGCTCTTTGTTGCTGGCATTGTCTGGTTGCTCAAAGGGCATCAATCCGCCACGAGTTTTCAGCATATGTCTGACTGGGCCATTAGTTGGAGTCCCTGGTACAATCCTTTTTCGACGAGCGGGAATTTTGGCTTATTTGGCCTGATCACGCTGGGTTATCTGGGCGTGAACCTTCCTTTGAATATGGCAGGTGAGATGTCTCCGGAGCGCAAGGTGATTACACAGCATTTGCTCGTGGGAGCAGCCATTGTGGTTGTGGGCTATCTTCTGGCAACGTGGGGCGTGCTGGTGATCGTTGGGCCGCATGGGGCGAACAATCTCTTTGTGCTGGTTACCGCTGTCAACCAGAGCCTGGGCACGATCTTTGGCAGTATCACTGCGATCTGTATTATGGCTACCATCTTTGTGGCTGTCGTTGTCTACAACTGCTCTTATGCCCGCATATTGATGGTCGCCTCCATCGATCAGCGCCTTCCCGTAGCAGCAGGGAAGCTCAATCGGAACCGCGTTCCTTCGCGTGCGCTCTGGTTTCAAACCGGGGTTGCTGTTGTCCTGGCCGTAGCGATTTTTCTGATCGTGCCTCTGTTCTTAGATCCCAGTGTCACTACGCTGGTGAGCCAGGCCTATTTTACCGTGGTCGCCTCTGCTACTGTGATCTGGGCCTTTTCCTCTCTCTTCATTTTTTGTAATCTTATGCGTTTTATTCAAACCCATCGTGATCTCATCAATCGAGCAAAACTCTTTTCTCTTCCTGTTTTAGTCTTTGTGAGCCTGATTGGCATAGTAGCGGGCATTGTTGCTATCATCGATACCATGATGAATTCATGGACTTCGCTCATCAGCGATTCTTCCTGGTTTTTAATTCTCATAGGTGTTGTGCTTACCTTTTTAATTCTTGCGTGTGTGGCCAGTATGGTCTCTACCAGCGAATCTCTGTTTGAACAAATGAATGAAGCTGAGTGACTCTTGCGCAGATAAAAATGATTCTGATCGAGTATACATGTAACTGCTAGCGCCCGTATTGGCCTTTATTGATACGAGCGCTAGCAGTTTTTCTGGCAATGCTTGTATGGAGAGAAGGCGTTCTAGATTGCTTAGAGGAGCTTCTTGCGCTATTCGATGACCTCTAAGGTGTCGGCGTCGGGGAATGTAGGATAGGGGGCGTGTGGCTCAGCCTGGTACCAGAAGGCGACGGAGGCGATGTCATCTTGCAGAGGAAGATAACGTCGTCCGCTTCGCCAGCCTAGAGCCTGGATGGTCACGCGCAGGTTTTCCTCAAAGCGAATAGGATCCATAATGTGCCAGCGATACATCCCGAAGCGTTGCTGGCTATGATAGAGGCCATCTGGTGTGATAACCTGTGGAAGACCAAGAAAGGCGGTTGAAAAAGCGCAATACTGTCCTTTTGGTTGCTCGAAATCCCAGGCTCCACCAAAATAATCTTCGGTGCCAGTGCCACAAATAGTCGGGAAATCGCCGTCGCCATCCATATAAAATTTCATTTCGCCTTCACCCCACCAGCCAGCGCTATTGCTTTGCCAGGCGAGATAGGTTCCCACATAGTGTCCCTTCCCTTGAATACCATCTACAAGCGTATGCACCTCTTTGTAGGGCAGAGGATTACTGCGCCGCCATTGTGCATGGAAATATGCAGCGTCTTCGGGGACCGTCGTTAACGTATAGTCGATCTGATAGTAGAGGACGATTTCCCGATCGCTGATATTTTCCAGGGTGAAACGTGCATGCTGGCGGAACGGCATTTCCCAGTACGTATTCATGCCGCCAGCTGGATTGACCGCTACAGGAAGTGAGCTAATATTGCTGCGCTCGCACCATCCCTGTGCGAAGAAATCGCCGTATGGGCACTCAATGGAGGGCTGTGCTTCCCTGTCCCAATAGGCGCGTAAGACCAGGCTGCGCCAATGCGATGGGAAGGTGGTCATCCACACGTGCTGGATCGCGCCGGGCCCCTGGATGGCTGCCAGCGTCACGGTACTATGGGGTGCAATATTGATGGACGGTGATACCTTCCAGCCCTGTCCCAGATCACAGGCATAACTCGCGTTTGTGCCCTCAGTAGCCATGCCTCCGCGCCCTTTCTCTCCTGTAAAATTTTCAGCGCTGATGGAGCGGGTTTGTGCATTGGAGAGGCGCGACAAATTGCCCAGACTCATACCGAGGCCATTGAATGGATAATTGTTACTCACGTTCGATTCCTTTTTCTACCTGCCTACCCTGGCAAGCAATTTCGATGAAAGCAGAAACATTTTCTTCTATAGTATAAATTGCAGGTTATGAGCTTGCTTCCTTTCGTAGACAATCTATACAACTTCTTTAGGGAAAATATGAGACTCTTTTACAAAAAAGTTTCGTATGAAGAACAGAAATGGTAGGGGGTCTACGAACGAAGCTGGTTTAGTTATCGTGAGAAAAATATAGCATGTGCAACCGTGAAGAACTTGCCAGAATGTGTTACAGTACATTTTTGAGAAGTGATTCACATGCTGGCGATTCAGGCTTGTGGTATGATGCGACTTCTGGCATGATTGGCAGGCTCCTGGTTCTCACGGGTTGAAACAGTAACTAGTTCCTTGTAGAAACGAAACAGGTGAAAGATGTCTGAGAGTTCTTTTTTTGTGCATCCCCTGGCAGAAGTGGAAAGCGGCGCTCAGGTTGGCAATGGCACACGTATCTGGCGATATGCCCATATTCGTACAGAGGCCTCGATTGGCGAGCAGTGCAATATAGGCAAAGGGGTGTTTATTGATTCTCACGTCCATATTGGCTCCAGAGTAAAAATCCAGAACCATGTCTCACTATTTGAGGGCGTCACTGTAGAGGATGGCGTCTTTATCGGTCCCCATGTCTGTTTTACCAATGATATGTATCCCCGCGCAATTACTCCTGACGGCCAGCTAAAAAGCGGCGACGACTGGGTGGTCACCCCTACCTTGATCAAGTATGGAGCCTCAATTGGAGCCAGCTCTGTCATTGTATGCGGCAGTACTATTGGAGAATTCGCTCTGGTGGGTTCTGGCTCAGTGGTAACAAAAGATGTGGTCCCCCATGGGCTCGTTTTTGGCAATCCAGCACGTTTGCAAGGCTATGTGTGCTCGTGTGCTCGCCGTCTGACGGAGGTACACCCGCAAGAGGGAGTGCTTGTCGGATGGTGTAGCGCCTGCAATAAAATCTGCTCGATTGGTCCTATTGTCTAGGATCTGACGCCCTATGAGGCGACGATCATGGTACTATGAGGATAGACGTCGTGGTGGAAGAAGAAAATGGCGTGAAGTCCTGTTTGAAGGATGGAAGATACGAAAGTATCAAGGATATGATACGCGCTTTTTTTTGAGAGGGGAAATTGAGCTCAAATTTGCCTGGCACGCCAGCTCTTTTTGAGCTCAATATAACTGTATAGCAATATTTAATGTAACCGTGGTTACATTAAATTGAGATGAAAGAAAATCTCATGCGTGAGGTCTAAATATATCAGCTTGACATCACGAAAGATGTTATGTATGCTGAATCCGTCGAAGTCGTTAGAAAAGCAGGTTAGCTTAGCTTAGCTGAAGAAGTGATTTCGTTGTAGGTTCGATGCATAAGATGCTTAACGTATACTATTAACTACCAGACAAGAAATCGCGGTTAATAGGTTCATTTCCTGGAGCAATGAAGGCGAAGCCAGAGTAGGATTGAGCTATAACATTCGTCTACAATGATGAAGAGGAGTAATATTCGATGTTTGCCGTGATAGACCGTGGGTCAGTAGTATCCAGCGATGAGAAGAAAGCCTTTTCACTGGCCTCCCCCTAAAGTACTCTTTATCTTGCGGTTGTAACTGCTATGCGTATATATATATGTGTAGTATATACATGCCAGATTCTTGTGTCGTCAGTATGAACATTTCGCGAGGCATATACGCGCAACGAGTGTTTGCTTCTGTGACATATATGATTGGGCCTTGAGGTGTTTTTCCCAGAAATTGAGATAGGCAAACGTTTTGCCTTCTATCAGCGGGCCTTTTTGTGTCATCTTTATAAAAGTATTCGCGTTTTATATAAATAATGTAAAAATGATTGTGGAGTCATTGATGATTTCTATTGCGCACCCTTTATTAGGAAGTGAAGAAGCCACGGCTGTTATGGGCGTCCTTGCTTCCGGTCAGCTGGCTCAGGGCGAACAGGTTGCAGAATTTGAGCGGCGTTTCGCAGAGATGTGTGGAGTAAGTGAGGCGGTAGCGGTCTCATCTGGAACTGCGGCGCTCTATCTCGCCTTATTAGCTCATACTATTGGGCCGGGTGATGAGGTAATCACGACTGCTTTTAGTTTTGTCGCCACCGCAAACGTGATTCTCCAGGTTGGAGCTACTCCCGTTTTTGTCGATATTGACCCCGAGACCTACAACATTGATCCTGTGCTGGTAGAGGCTGCGATCACGCCGCGCACCAGGGCGATCATGCCTGTGCATCTGTATGGCAACCCCTGTGACATGAAGCAATTGGCGGAGATTGCGCGCATCCATAACCTGGTTCTGCTTGAAGATGCGTGCCAGGCTCATGCGGCGCAGATAGACGAGCAGGTTGTGGGTAGCTTTGGCACTGGCTGTTTCTCATTCTATCCGACGAAAAACATGACCACTGGCGAGGGCGGTATCGTTACCACAAATCAACCCGCCATCGCTGAGCGCATACGGCTTTTGCGCAACCATGGGCAAAAGGTGCGTTACGTCCATACGTCGTCAGGTTACAACATGCGCATGACGAATTTGCAGGCGGCAATCGGTCTGGTGCAGCTGGAGAAGCTGGCGCGCTTCAACGAACAGCGGATCGAGAACGCGCAGTTCTTGACGAAGCATCTCAAAGAAGTGCTCCAGACGCCTGTATCGCATCCAGGGTATCGACACGTGTACCATCAATACACTATTCGCGTTTTAGAGCATCGTGATCAGTGGGCGGCACGGTTGCACGAGCGGGGCGTGGGCACAGGCGTGCATTACCCCATCCCTATTTATCAGCAGCCCTACTATCAAGAGATTCGCGCTCAATTTCGTGTCTCGTCTCCCGAGGGGAAAGCAGAGACGGGAGCGGATGCGCCTTGTCTGCCTGAGACAGAGCTGGCCGCAAAGCAGGTCTTGTCCTTGCCGGTCCACCCTGCTTTGAGCAAGGATGATCTCTCAACCATTGTCAGGGAGGTACTTACACTATGCGGCAATTAAAAGTTGCAGTCATTGGGGCTGGCTCGATGGGGATGAATCATCTGCGCGTGCTCAATGATTTTGCGGGTGAGCAAATTCGTGTCGTGGGTGTGGCCGAGATGCATGAGCCGACTCTGCAATATGCCGTGCGCCGCTTTCATCTGGCTGGCTATACCGATTATCGTCAGATGGTGGAAGAGACGCAGCCCGATCTCGTTTCGGTCGTTGTTCCTACCCATATGCACTTCGAAGTGGCAAGTTATCTGCTCAATCAGGGCGTGAACGTGCTCGTAGAAAAGCCGATCACCAGCACCATTGATGAAGCGCAGCAGCTCGTTGATCTCGCTCAGCAGAATAGCGTCAAGCTGGCGGTTGGACATATCGAGCGATTTAATCCTGCGATTGTACAGCTAAAACGGCGTCTGGTTGCCGGTGACCTGGGCCAGATTTTTCATCTGCATGCGCGGCGATTAGGGCCATTCCCGCCTCGTATCCGCGATGTCGGGGTCACGCTCGATCTTGCCACGCATGATATCGACGTGATGCGCTATCTGGCGGATGCAGAGGTGAAACACGTCTATGCCGAGACACAGCGTCACATTCACAGCACCCATGAAGATCTCGTCCTGGGCATTCTGCGTTTCAGCAACGAAGCGATAGGCATGCTGGATGTGAACTGGCTGACACCCACGAAAGTGCGTGAACTGACGGTGACCGGCGAGAAGGGCATGTATCTTGTCAACTATTTGACGCAGGATGTGTTTTTCTATGAAAACGATTATGCGCCAACGAACTGGGATGCCTTGCGCTCGCTCAGTGGGGTAAGCGAAGGCACGATGACGCGGCTCAAGGTACAAAAAGTAGAGCCACTTCGCTTAGAGTATGAAGATATTATCGCGGCCATCTGCAATGATACCGCGCCAACGGTGACGGGCGACGATGGTATAGCCGTGCTGAAAGTTGTACTGCAACTTGCTGAGGTCGCACAACAACATGCGCAAGAGGAGCAGCCGATGCGTGAATCAGTGGAGGTAGAGGGCTAATGGGACAGCAAGATCGTATCGTTGCAGTCGTTGGTCTGGGCAAAATTGGACTCCCGCTGGCGGTGCAGTATGCGCAGCATGGATGGAGCGTCATTGGCTGTGATGTCAATCCTGAGGTCGTCAAGGCAATTAATGCCGGACAATCGCATGTGCATGAGGAGCCAGAGCTCGCGGACGCGGTGCCAGCACTGGTTCGCGCTGGTCTGCTTTCGGCGATGGTCAATACGACGGAGGCCGTACGTCGGGCCAATGCGGTGGTGGTGATTGTCCCGGTCATGGTTAATGCAACGCATGACGTGGATTTCCGCGCGATCGATGCCGCGACCTCTGCCATTGGCGAAGGTTTGCAGCCGAATACGCTGGTGAGCTATGAGACTACGCTGCCGGTAGGCACGACCGCACAGCGTTTTGCGCGAGAACTTGAGCGGCGATCGGGCCTGAAAGCTGGACAGGAATTTTTCCTTGCCTATAGTCCGGAGCGCGTATCGTCCGGGCATATTTTCCGCGATCTGCGCACCTATCCGAAAGTGATCGGAGGGGTGAACGAGAAGAGCACAGAGGCTGGACGAAACTTTTATCAGTCGGTGCTTGACGCGGAGATCATCACGATGGCCTCAACCGACGAGGCTGAATTTGTCAAACTCATCGAAACAACCTATCGCGATGTCAATATCGCCCTGGCGAACGAATTTGCACGCTTTGCCGATACACATGGCCTCAACGCTACGGGCGCAATCGCCGCGGCCAACACGCAACCCTATTCGCATATTCATACGCCCGGAGTCGGCGTGGGTGGACACTGTATCCCTGTTTATCCTTATTTCCTGCTGGCAGGCGTAGAAGGACCGCACGATGAGACGCAACCATTACCGCTCTCATTGCCGCGTTATGCACGTCGCATTAATGATGCCATGGCGGACTATGCCGTGCAACGCCTTGAGGCCGTGCTTGGACCTTTAGCACACCAGCCTGTGTTGCTTCTCGGCGTGGCGTATCGAGGCAATGTGCGTGAAGTTGCATTTACCAGTGCAAAGCTGCTGCAACAGGCATTGCAGGCGCATGGCGCAGAGGTTTATACCGACGATCCGCTCTTTAGCGCAGACGAGCTGCGTGCTCTGGGCTACACTCCACTCACCGCCGATAAAGAAGGTGAGATTCGCGCGATTGTGCTCCAGGCGGATCACCAGGAGTATCATTCCCTTGATTTCAGTCGTTTCCCTCGCAGTCAGGCAGTGCTGGATGGACGCCGGGCGCTCCAACGGACGCAGATAGAAGCGGCCGGGATGCAGTATATCGCCATTGGGGACGGGCGCGGCGAACAGAGTTTGCTTCAGCGTGAGGGACAGCAGGCGCTTTCTGCACTTCTTCCAGAAAGAGGACGAGAATGACGCATATACTCTTTATCACACCCTACTATCCCCCTGAAAAGGGCGCGGCACCGGTGCGTATCAGCGAGACAGCCATCAACCTGGTGAAACGAGGATATCAGGTGACGGTTTTGACGACCCTTCCCAATTATCCGACAGGGATCGTTCCAGAAGAGTATCGTGGTCATCTGCTCCAGGAAGAAGAGCGGGATGGCGTGCGTGTGGTACGCGTCTGGAGCTATACCAGCCCGAATAGAGGGTTTCTGCGGCGTATTCTGGCGCAGTTCTCGTTCGGGTGTCTCACACCTTTGCTCGGCGGCAGAAAAATTGAGCGTCCCGATCTTATTATTCTTGAGTCACATCCGCTCTTTAACGCGATCGCAGGGCGCATCTTAGCCAGACGATATCGTTGCCCTTTCATTTTTATGGTGTCCGATCTCTGGCCCGCATCTGCGGTCGCCCTCGGTGTGTTGCGCAATAAAGTATTGATCCAACTGGCAGAATGGCTGGAGCGCTCGACCTATAAGCGAGCAGGATCGATCTGGGCGCTCTCAGCCGGGATTCGCGATGGCATTATCGCCGCTGGTATACCACAAGAGCGTGTATTTCTCCTGACAAATGGCGCTGACCTGAGCAAATTTTATCCCCTGCCAAAAGCGCAGGCTCGCGCGGAATTGTCATGGAGCGATGATAAATTTACCGTTGTCTATGCAGGAAACTTTGGCCTTTCGCATGGGCTGAGGACGGTGCTGGAGGCGGCGCAGCAATTACAGGATCAGGAAGAAATTCGCTTTATTCTCTTAGGGGATGGCGCGGAACGAGCGGAGCTGGTCGCGCAGGCACGGAGATGGAACCTCAAGAACGTCTCCTTTTTCCCTGCTCAGCCACATGAGCGTATGCCACTGGTGCTGGCGGGGGCCGATGTTTGTCTGGTGCCGATGCGCAAAGTGCCCCTGTTCGAGGGACGTTTGCCTTTAAAAATGTTTGAAGTGATGGCCTGCGCACGTCCAATATTGCTGGGAGTAGAAGGCGAGGCGCGTCGCATTGCCGAGCAAGAGGCACATGCAGCGATCTATGTAGAGCCTGAGAATGTAGAATCACTTGTCGCCGGTATTCGCCATCTTCAGGGGCATCCAGAAGAGGCAGAAGCGATGGGGCAACAAGGACGCGCGTATGTAGAGACGCACTATGATCGAAGTCAACTTACGGCAGAGCTGGATACCCATATTGTCAAATTGCTTGGAAAACAAGTCCCGCTTGCTACTTCTGTCCCTTCTTTGCCCGAAGCGGTGCTTGCGCCTGCAAGTTCTGATGTCGTAGTGGACAAGAAGTAGATATATGCCATGTTGTTTATGTATTGATAATGCAGTTTTTCTTATAGGCACAAAAAGAAATACTATGACGTACAGATAAAGAAGGGCGAGGAAGCAGATTATGCAGTCGAACCTTGAATCTAGTATGCCTGTGGCACCTCCACCAGAGAGCGAGATGCCTTATGCGCCCCCGAAAGATTTTTTGTCCGGGTTGCACGGGGTAGTAGGGGGACCGCCAAGACCATCGTCGACGGCCTGGTACCTTGTGCTCGTAATCGGTGATGCGATTTTGCTGGTGGCGCTGGTTGCATTGCTATTCTTTTTCCATGTTATCCCTGGGATCGCAATGGGCCAGGTAGCGGCGCAGGAAGTGAAGCTTATCTGGATTTGCCTGGGCCTGGTCTCCTGGGTGCTTGCGGTCAATATGGCACAGCCGCAAAATCTTAGTTATGCCTCGAATCGTTTTAAAGGTCCATGTTGCACGCTCTTTGCGCTTATCCTGATGTGCATCTTCTGGACGCTGTTTTCGTACTATCTGCTCCGTCTGGGCATTTTGACGTCGCTCGGCTTAGAGCTGTACTTCCTGGGTCTGGCGTCTCCGCTCTTTGTGATCTGGCGCTTCCTGTTTGCAGAGGTGACGCATCTGCCACGTTTCCGCCTCAGGGCGGTCATCGTCGGTGCCAATCCTGCTGGCGAGACGGTTGCCAGAGAACTGAGGACTTCCCGCAGTTCCAGCATCAGTGTGCTGGGGTATATCAGCGCAGACCCCGAAGAGAAGCCAGACGATGATACCTTGTCTGTCCTGGGCGATAAACACACATTGCGCTATCTGGCGTACCATCAGATGATCGATATGATCATTGTTGCGCTTGAGTATGGTACGAGCTCAGATCTTTTCAAAGAGGCTACCGATGCTGCACAGCTTGGTATTTCGGTGTTGCCGATGCCTGTTGTGTATGAAAACAGTACCGGGAAAATTCCGGTGGAATATGTTGGTGATCAGTGGTATGCGGCGCTGCAATCGGAGCGTATACCTTCTCCTCTCTATCTCTTCTGGAAGAAAGGCTTTGATCTCGTTTGTGCCCTTGGTGGCCTGTTAGTGCTTGCCATCGTGTTTCCGGTGATCGCATTATGTATCCGCCTCGACTCTCCTGGGCCGATCTTTTATAGCCAGGAACGAGTTGGACTGCGCGGAAAGCCATTTCGCATTTACAAATTTCGCACCATGCGCTCTGATGCCGAACGCGAGGGAAAGGCCCAGTGGGCCTCAAACTCGGATCAGCGCGTCACACGCATTGGTCGCTTCTTGCGCTCTACACATTTAGATGAAGTGCCACAACTGTATAACATTTTACGTGGTGATATGAGCATGATTGGCCCGAGGCCAGAACGTGCAATATTCATTAAAGATCTCGAAGAAACAATCCCATTCTATGGTCGTCGCCTGGGCGTGAAACCTGGCCTGACGGGTTGGGCGCAGGTAAAGTATCGATACGCAATGTCAAGCAATGATGCATTGATCAAACTGCAATATGATCTGTATTATGTGAAAAGACAATCCTTCATGCTTGACCTGTTTATCATCGTATTAACGGTGGTTGAGGTGCTGACTCTCCGTGGCGTATAACGCGCGGAGATTCAGCATCTCCCCTGGTAATGTATCAGGCGATGTGAAAGAGGTATGAGAGATGACATTTGGACAATTATATAAAACATTGCTCAAACGATGGAGTATCATCGTAGTTTGTTTTTTGGTGGTTGGCGTGGGAGCGTATGTGGGGAGCGCAGTATTAATGAAGCCCCACTACGAGTCGACGGCTGTGGTCCAGGTGATTGTGCGTGTTGGTGGGAGCCCATTAACAGAGGATAACGGTCTTGCCAGCCAGAACCTCGCCGAGACAGAAGCGAGCCTGGTGACTACCAGTCCCGTGCTCACTCCGGTGATTGTAAACTATCCGGGCCTCTCTGAAGAGGATCTCGCGAGCGAAGTGACCGCGACGGTGACGTCAGGTACGCCGCTTTTAGCGATTAATGTTATGGATACCAGCCCATCTCGCGCCGCGAGTCTGGCAAACGATATTGCTGCAAGTTTGATTAAGCAGCAGACGTTGCAGCTCCAGCCAGCTCCTACCGATGGACAATTCCTGGTGGTGGCCGATGCTGCACACCCTGCATCTGCCCCCTCACGGCCAAATAAGTTGCTGAACACCGGGGCTGGTTTAGTGATAGGCCTGCTATTGGGCATGTTGCTGGCAATCCTGGTCGAGTGGTTCGATCCGCGTGTTCGTTCGAGCGATGCGGTAACATCATTGGTGAATTGGCCGCTTCTGGGCATCATCGGGCAGGCAGAGCCGGGAAAGGCCGTAAGTATTCCCGCTGGCTATAATCCGAATACTGATGCGTATAGCACCTTACGTACAAACGTTGGATTCGCCAGTAAAGCGCGGTCAGCGCATATATTTGTTGTTACCAGTGGTATGCCAGGCGAGGGGAAGAGCGTCGTCGCCGCCAATCTGGCAATGAGTATGGCGAGGGCCGGGAAAAAGACGCTGCTGATCGATGCGAACCTGCGCCATCCCACATTGCATGAGATCTTTGCGATTCCCCCCCAGGCGAAGGGTTTTAGCAATGCTTTATTGGCGCTGAAAATGTTAGGGAACTCTACTGCTCAGCAAGTCCTGGCGCGTACGGCTCACACCGAACTGCCCAAGGGATTATCGCTGACGCCGTTCGTGCAAACGGTGAATGTCCCGAATCTTGCTGTGATGCCATCGGGTCCCCTTCCTCCAGGACCGGCAGAACTGCTGGGCTCAGATGTGATGCAGCATTTCTTCACCGTTTTGCGCCAGCATGGCACGGAAGTCGTGATTTTCGATACCGCTTCTTTGCTGGGATTGCCGGATGCCGCGCTTCTTAGCTCAAAGGCCGACGCCACCCTGGTGGTCCTTGATATGGCGGGCGCGAAAAAAGAACCGCTCAAGGAAATGAAAACGCTGTTGGCCCAGGCCGGAGCACTTGTGCTGGGATATGTGGTGAATAAGCAGCATCTGGACAGTAAACAGTCTCCCTATGGCAATATTGTGCACATGCAAGATCAGAATGCTGGACAGTGGGCCCAGAGAGAAAGAGAGAGCAGAGAAGATAGAGATCAGTTGATGGGAAACGCCGCGCGTGTCGACGTTCGTGTCGACGTGGAAAAACAGGAGACGCGGAAAGAGTTGAGTGTCAATAGAACTTCTACACCCGCCCCTGATGGTCGAGTTGAGGACAGAAATCAACCCATGCTCAATCAGAAGAAGGAGCGGTAAACGGCGTGAAAGTGACCGGATCGACTTTTCCCATATCGATTTTCACAGGTTTCCTGGTAGTCGGGGCGCTTCTGGTTGGCATGGTTATTGGTATGTTCAATCCGCTCTATGTGTTTCTGGCAGCCGGAGCGCTTGTGCTCGGGTTTTTCTACTTGATCCGGCTGGACGAATTTATCGTAGTGCTGGTGATTATCGCGCACATTATGATTGATTCGTATCTCGGCTATGCCACCTATCAGCTCGCACTACTGATGGCGTTGATTCTGCTGCTCGTCTGCTATTTGGGGCGATCAGCGGATCATCCATGGACTGAGCCGCGTTGGTTCTGGCTCTGGTTTGTGTTTCTTGTACTGACGATCGTGCCCCTCTTTGAGGGAGGCGATTTTAGCCTCTCGAACTCTTTCGGCTACTATCTTGAAGTAGTGTTCAGTGCACTCGTTTTGTTCTGGATTGGCAACATTATCGCGAAGGATGTGGCGGCCATGCGGCGCGTCTTTCAGTTGCTCGCGCTCATGGCGACGCTTTTCGCGATCCATACGCTTATTCAGGCCACGACCGGTGTGTTTCTCTTTGAGACTGCGAAGGCCAGAGAGGAGTTGCAGGCATACGCGACCTACTTTCAATTGGGAGGTGGTACCTCGCGCGCCAGTTCGTTCTTTGGCAATCCGAACGGGAATGGCATTTTCCTTGCCGTCTGTGTTTTCTTGCCGTTAGGATTATTCGTCGAAGGCAAGGGTTTCTGGAAAAAGGCATTCTATCTTCTGGAGACGCTGACCGTTCTGGCGGCTCTGGCTTGTACCTATAGCACCGGATCGTGGGCGGCGACTGTGGGGGGACTGGTGCTCTTCATTGTCCTGGCGGGACGCATAAAGTATAGCGTCTTGATCGTGGCAGCGCTCTTATTAATGGCGGGCATGGTGGTTGTGCTCTTTCCTGATCAGATCGCCGTGCAATTGTCCCATTCCAGCGATACGAGCGATACTTCGTTGCACCTTGGAGGTTGGGAAACAGCGATCCGGGTGGCGGAAGCATATCCTCTGTTTGGGGTTGGCCTGGGTGATGAAGCGTACCTTGTACGAGCGGAACCGTATCGTGTGGCTGCCCAGACAAAGCCCCTGGCAGAGCCCGATAATTCCTTCTTACAATGGGGGGCCATTGCAGGGATACCTACGATGGTGGTTTTCCTGGTCCTCCTCGGCTTGATATTCTGGGCTGCATGGCGCAACTGGTTGGCAGCGGATCCCCGTTCTCGTGCCCTCTTTGCCGGAGGGACGGCGGCTATCCTTGCGCTGAGCATCAATAGTTTGACCGTAGATGGCTGGACAAGCCCGGTTGATATACAGTTCCTCGGCTGGTTGATCGCAGGAGTGGTCGCGTCGCCCCTGGTCACACAGCACCTGTCCTCATGGAGGGATACAGGGCCAGCGGAGAAAAAAGTGGAGACGGACGCGCGTGTCATGCTGGCTTATCCCGAATAGAGAAAGCAAGGAAGAAGCTGTAACATGAGCGATATACAAAAAAGAGGCAAGGAAAAGAAGGTAGAGAGGCAGACGGGCCCCCTGGCAAGTGTCGTTAAAAGCTATGATCTCTTTACTGCTCCTGGCGATGAAAATAGCCCGACGATGAGATTGCCCGCTATGCCGCGTCTCTCACTTCCGCCAGAGTTGCGTTCTACTCCTATGCTCTTCTCGCCATCGACGTTTACTATGGATCCAGGCTGGGTCGCTGAGGAGGAGACCTGGATCCTGCCTGCGATATCAAAAACGGCCGTGGCTGATAGGTCGGCCCGCGCCCCGATCTCTTCTCCTGCTACGCAGGAGAAAGGGAAGAAGCAGGGCGCTCAGAGCTATGTTTCTCTCGCGGTAGAGATGGTCAAAAGCTCGGGTATTTATGCTATTGGCGCTCTGATGTCGCCGCTGGTTTCCCTGATTCTTACGCCATTTCTGGCGCAACATCTTTCGAGCAACGACTATGGTGGCCTTTCCGTCTCATATACGATTGTGGACCTCGTGACGGTGCTTACGCAGCTCGGACTGAGTCCGGCATTTTTCCGCGCCTACAATAGCGATTTTGAAAACCCACGCGATCGTATCAGCGTCCTTGCTATGACGGTCTCTTTGCTGATCTTAGCCTCGATACCAGTAGCTCTGCTCATGGTCCTGGTGGCTCCACAGTTGTCCGAACTGTTCTTTAATAGCGCGTCCTATAGCTCGTCTGTGGCCTTAGCGGCAGGCGTGATCGTGATGGAAAATCTCGCCCTGCCAGGTACTTCCTGGTTCCGTGCTGAGAAGCGTCCAATCCCTTATACAATTTTGTCCTTTGTCAGTCTCCTGGTCGTCTTGTTCTCGAATCTCTTTCTGGTTGGCTTCCTGCATATGGGCGCAAATGGCGCTTTGATCGCCAAGGGGGCAGGGTTTGCCTCGACGATTGTGATTACGCTGCCGCTGATATTTCTGCGCGTGGTGCGTCAGCGCGGCTTCCGTATACGCTTCGATATTCTGCGCAGCATGCTTACTTTTGGTATTCCGACGATCTTCAGCGATATTGCTGCCTGGGTGCTACAGCTCTCAGATCGCTATCTGCTGACGCACTTCGGATCACTGTCGGAGACGGCAAGATATAGTGTGGCGTATACGCTGGGCGGTGTGCTCTCTCCGGTGCTGCTGGCTCCGTGGGGATTAGCCTGGGTGCCTATTATGTATTCGGTTGCGAAGAGAGACGATGCCCCACATATCTTCAAGCTCGTATTTCGCTGGTGGAGCAGTATCTTGCTCTTTGCCGCGTTTGGTCTTTCGTTGCTCAGTACGGTGATTCTCGATACGCTCTTCCCTGTTTCATATCGTGCGGCTGATCCGGTGGTTCCGATTATTACGCTCTCAACGATGCTGCAAGGCGTCTGGTATATCTTTATGATTGGTGTGAATATACGCCGAAAGACCATTTTGGAGTTTATCTATGTGGTGATTGCGGCGGTTGTCAATTTACTGCTAAATCTCTTCTTGATACCCTGGTATGGGGCTGTCGGAGCAGCAGCAGCGACGCTTATAGCTTATATCTTGCTTACCGTAGTGTCTTATATTGTGAATCAGCGCATTTACCCTGTTGGATTTGAAGTCGGCTCTTTTAGCTTTAAGTTGCTCGTCGGTGTGGCTATCTATGTGGGAAGTATTCTTCTGACTTATGCACAGAGCCCGTTGATTAGATGGTCCGCCTCTATCCTCGCGTTGGTGGTGTACGGTGCGATTCTCCTGTCGTTGAGTGGCATTCCCCCGCGCAAAATTATTGCTTTGATCAAAAATGTGCAGGCCCTTATTAAGAAAGAACTGGCGAAGCCCCGTGCTTAAAAACATAATATATCTTCAAGAATTTA
Source organism: Ktedonobacteraceae bacterium (assembly GCA_035493895.1). Taxonomy (GTDB): domain Bacteria; phylum Chloroflexota; class Ktedonobacteria; order Ktedonobacterales; family Ktedonobacteraceae; genus DATJHM01. Next base: position 1,014 of record DATJHM010000060.1, on the reverse strand, counting down.
TAGATGCTGAAAGAATAAGCGAAGAAAAGGATTTTTATGACGACGAAGTTTTCTGCTGAGCCTTCATTACAGGCGAATGAGCAGGTCTTTGTGGCATCTTTGGTTCAACAAAACTCCTGGATTCTTGATCAGCTAGAGGATGGCAGCTCGCTCAATACGCTGTCGACCAGCACGCAGGTCCGTGGCACTCTGAGTGCCGAGCTGCTTCAGCGCTGCCTGGATCAACTGGTTCAGCGCCATGCTATTTTGCGAACGACGTTGCGTGTGCAGGAAGGACAATTTGTCCAGGTTATTTCGCCTGATCCGCGTGTGCCTGTGTCGGTGCACAATTTGCAGACGCTCTCCACTCCACAACTTCAGGCACGGGTGTCGTTCCTGACTTCTCAGCAGGGTCAACCGCCCTTTGATCTTCAGCAGGGGCCGCTGCTGCGCTGTAGTCTGCTGCGCTTGCCCGAGGAGTGCTCGCTACTGGTGCTGAGCGCGCATCGCGCCATCTGCGACGGCTGGTCGCTGGCCCTGCTCATGCGCGAACTTGCTCATCTGGTTGAGACTGGTGCTGCCGAGCAGCCCTTTTCACAAACCGTTCCTTATGCTCAGGTGACCCTGGATCAGCAGGGGATGAGCCCGGAAGAGCGAGCCACGCATCTGGATTACTGGCGTCATCATCTGGCCGGAGTCCCTACGACGTTGCCCCTGCCCATCGATTACCCGCGCCCGGCCGTCGCAGGCGTGCAGGCGGCTCACGTCGACTGCCTGCTCTCTCAGGACGTGCTCCGAGGCGTGCAGGCGCTGGCTCAGCAGTATGGCGTCGAGCCGACGGAGCTCTGGCTGGCCGCCTTTGCGATCCTGCTGGCCCGCTCCAGTGCGCAGGACGATCTCGTGCTGGGCTTACAGACGCCCGGTCGCGATGTCACCCAGCAGGAGCAGATCGGTCCCTATGCGTCCTTGCTGCTCGTGCGTCCCGATCTCAGCGATGATCCAGAGGTCGGCACCCTGGTGCAGCGCGTGCAGCGT
>DATJHM010000059.1:0-5913 GCA_035493895.1 Ktedonobacteraceae bacterium | reverse complement strand
AGTATCAGGTTTGTCAGGCGTCGGTGCTTTGTTGATCCTCACTGATGTACTCTTAGCAGTGAATGGGCGGAGAGAAACAGGTGAAAGTGGAACTGTACCTCGAGGGGCAGGCAGCGGCATCGTCGGCTCAAAACCTGCCATTGAGACTTGCGTTTGTCCATATCCCCTGACAGGGTTTTGCGTAGGACCCTCATAGCGTGACAGTAGATACCCATTACATTCGAGATAGAGTAGATCCAGGCTAGTACCACGTTGAACGACCTGAATTGGGATGGACCTGTACTTAGCATTTTGAATAATTCGTGAGAATAACTGTATTTCTTGTTCGATATTGTGATAAGCCAGTGCGAGCTGATAGTAGTGTCGATAGCGGGATAAAAGCGTATTGAGTGAACCGGCCAGGGGCCAGAGTGTATTGTCTTGCGATAAGGGCACGCGAGCATCCAGATCGCCATTTGCAACGCGCACATGGGTATCGAGAATGAGTTGAATGCTCTCTTCAAGTTGTTGTTTTTCCTCACCAATGATATGCAGTTGTTCTGCAATCTGATGTTCCAGGGAAGCAATCACATGCGCGCGGTCGGCGCGTTCGATCGCATTATGCACACTTCGGTTCCAGAGAAACGAAATAACAGCAATAATTCCTTGAACCAGAAAAGGATCTGCATAATACTGAAAGCCGGCAGGTGTCGTAGCGATGAGTTTCAGATCAGGGGTGACGGGTCCAAAGCGCATCACCAGCGTAAGTACAACGCAGTTAAATAAGGCGCAGAGAAATAACAAGCCCGAAGGGAAGAAGGAAACGGCAGCGATCTCGCCGATAACAAATAATAAATCGAGGAGTATCATATGGGCAAGATCTAACCCACCGGGAAGATGAAAAAACGCTATTGTCTGGCCTCCATCAATCTGCAAAATTAATAAAATACCGGCCAATGTGTGAAAGCCCTTATGATTCAAAAAAGCGATGAAAGAGGTAGAGATTATTCCTCCGACCATAACGGCCGAAATAATGAGATTGTGGATAATAAAACCCATAAAGAAGACTACGATGACTATACAAAGTACCCCAAACAAAATAGTTGCGGTCAAACGTGAGCGGCGTACTCGTTCGCGTTCTTCCAGGCTAGCGCTGATAGGAGCGTCAGGTAAAGCCGCCAGCCGATACCACCAGCTAAAAGAATTGCGTTTCTGCTCTTCACCCTCAATCAAATGTGCCAACAAATGGTCAGAAGAGTCTTGTTGCATGTTATTCCCTTTTTGCCTGTATTTTATAAAGCGCTAAATGCTTCATAAATTCTAATATATCCTGCTGAAAGTAACTCTTGTAAAAAATGGATGACTCGTTCTGGCTGATCTTTCGAAACTAAAGATAGGATTTGTTCCACGGTTCGATTCCCATCTATGAGTAAAAAAATTTGGCGTTGCCAATGAGGCCAGGATCTCACAAGCGATATATCTATTTCCATAGATATAGTTTTTTGCAATACAGACCTTTCATAGAGAGTAGGAGCTTGTGAAGGAACTGGAGGTATAGGAATGTTTGGACCTGTGACAGGACTGACAGAGTAGGCCCCCAGTTGTTGTGCAGAGATACCAGGCCAGGGACCTGTGATCTGATAGTCCGCTTCAGAGCCATATGGGTGAGTATTACTCAAGCGAGGAATACCAGCTAATGGACCTGTGGTTTGCAGATTTGGTCCAGATCCATAGTGGTTGAGATAATCAAATGGCTGGATATCAGGCAGTGGATCCGTGGTGATCTGATGATTGGGCTCAGATTCGTACGGATGAGGTTGCCCTGGCGGTAGTATACCACCTGGTGGATCTGTCGCCTGACGACGATTAGGACGGGGGTGAGCGTTGCTAGCATAGGGAAGTGCCTGTGAGTCTGGACTAACACCAACATTACTTTGCTTCGGCTCCTCTCCAAAAGTATGTTGGATATCGCGTAACGTCAAAGAAAGCTTGCCTTTTTCATAAAGGATTTTCTTTGCATCCTCACCTGAAAGCAAACTTTGACCATTTGTAATGGTACATGCGACTATTTTACCACTTCTCACTAAGATCTGAACATCGCACATTCCATTTAGCAATGGAATGCCATCGATTTTTGTCACCAACTCGCCGCTCAGTTTATGAGTAGATAAAATAGTTTCAACAACTTTGAGTGTTGTAGAATATGTTTGTTGCATTTTTTTTAGTAAAAACTACAAGAACAGTAAACGTTTACTGTTTACATTTCTAGCGGTAAGTCTATCATAATTCCGATTCGCTGACAATGATAAATAGAAAAAAGGTAAAAACTGTCCCTACATCCCACCAGCCCTTGTTTTTGAGCGATTGGAACAGTATCAGCACATCCCACTTTCTTTATAGATGCTAAAATATTGTGCGAAGCGAGACTGACTTTAGCATTTCTAAAATGTGAATAGTCCTTTTTTCCCTATTTCCCCCTATGTCCTATATTTATAAGGATCTCAGTTATAGATCATATAGAAGAGATGAAAATTGTAAAATGGATAAATGGATCTGCCAGTGTTCATCGTCTGCAACTTTATTCCCGGTGAACAACATGGTCAGGCCATGGGGAGTTGGATATGAAATGTAGAGCCTTCTCCTGCAATCCCTCTACTTTCTATCCAGATTTTGCCTCCCATCGCTTCAATCAGGCGTTGTGAAACATAGAGTCCCAGGCCAGAGCCGCGCACAGGGCTGTTTACATCGCTCTCTATGCGATAGAAGCGCTGGAACACCCGATTTTGTTCTTTGGGATCAATGCCCTTGCCTTTATCCGCGATACTAATAATTACCTGTCTCGCACTATTGGTACGTGCAAAGAAACCGATCGGTGACGCAGAATCTGAATATTTCAATGCATTCGTGCTGATATTCATGAGCACCTGACGTAAGCGTACAGGATCAGCCATGACGGCCAGATTGCCAGGGAGATGCAAATGAATTTCGCGGTGTTCCTGTGTGACCTGTGGTTCAATAATAATCAGCGTACTTTCGATCACCTCATCCACTGAGACCCGGCTTGTATCCAGAGGCCGTAGTCCCGCCTCCATCTCCAGGCGGCTCGTATCCATGATATTGCTTAACAATATGACCAGTTCTTCGCAGCCCTGACGAGCCTTTTGCAGAAATTCCTGTTGTTGTTCTGGCGAGATCTCGTTGCCAAAGCTTGCCAGCAATTCGATGTAGCCCTGCACGGCAGTCAGGGGTGTACGTAGCTCGTGTGAGGCGGTAATCATAAATTGATCTTTGAGCTGATCGAGTTCTTGCAGGCGCTGATGGGCCTTCTTCAGGCGCTGATAGAGGCGAGCATTGGTAAATGCTACTCTGGCCTGTTCGACAAAGTTCTGTGCCAGCGGTAGATCGGCACTATTGAAAGGAGGATATTCATTCAAGCTGTCATGTTCAGCGCGCGCAAAAATTAAGACGCCCGCCGCCTTTTCGCGTACGATCAGGGGGGCCAGGATTGTGCTGTGAATGCGAAGCTGCATCAGTTTTTCGTGCAGTGTTGGAGGGTACAGGCGGCGTGTTCTTCTGCCGTTCCTTCTTGCTATTGGAAGTTGATCGGGCGCTGAGGAGGGTGTTTCAGGCGAAAGGAGATGCGTATCTGGTTGCACCAGGAAAGCGATCTGCTGGAGCATGGGCTCGGAAATATGGAGCGCCTGAGCTTCATATTCGTGCGGATAGATGCAGGGCCAGGCTTTCAGCATCTGCTCCTTATGGGTTTCTCTGAGCGAGAGTGCGCATGGTTCGAGCAATCCCTGCTCATTGATGAGATAGAGAATAACATAATCAGTGCGTAATGCCTTTGTGGCTTCCTGGCAGATCAGATCGCCAATTTCCGCCGGATCAACAACCGCTGAATTCAGACGCACCGCGATAGTTGTCATCGCGTTCGCAAAAGCTTCATGCTCTCGTGCTTCCTGATAGAGCCGTGCATGTTCAATGATCGTCGCTATCTGTTCACAATAAGCGCGCCCTAATGTGAGCATCTGCTGATTGAGCGTCCGTGTCCTTTTATCTGTCACGGCAAGGCAACCAAGCAATTTGTCCTGATAATAGAGTGGCAGAAAGTAGCTGGAAACAAGTTGTTGTTGTTGTAGCCAGATGCGTATATCAAGTGGTAGCTCACTGAGATGATGAGACCAATGCATCTCGGTCTCTCTACTGGTTTGCGCCATACGTTGCAGGAGTGCATTCTCGCGAACATACCAGGTGACAGGCGGTGTGTTATTTGAAGTGGCATAGACCTGGATCGGAAGCGATTCGCGATCTTTTTGCGAAGAGAGCAGGAGTATGGCCGTCGTAAAGCCCAGCTCCTTGATGGGCAGGCATACTGTGCGTTCGAGCAGTTTGTCCATATCCAATATCTGATTTAAATGTATGGCAAGCAAGCGTAGATTTTCAGAATCGCGCCGTTGGCACTCGCGTTCCCGAAGCAAGAAGTCGTTCTCGCGATTCGTTAAGATATAGCGTATGGCAACAATAATGCTCACCAGCAGCGTCAGGGCTACCAGGCCCTCGCTTACTCGCCCTGCATGAAAAACCTCGGCATAAATACAGAGAAGCAGGAGCGTGATAAAGGGAATGTAGACATGCAGGCTTGAGGTGAGCCAGTTGCTATCAGCGTGATCAAACGACGAAATTTCGGTACGTACCCTGACTTGTTTCTCATTTTGCCGTTGATAGGCCTCATGCACAAGAGCCGTATAGGAGTAGAGTCCGGCCATTCCCCCCAGTAACTGGCTAATGAACCAGAATGTATCAATATATGCCGTTCCGACTTGATACTCACCGAAAATATTGAGATACGCATAAGCCATATCCGCCCAGGTTGTGGAAAGAAGGGAAAAAATAAATAAGAGGTAGGGAATATAAAAGTTCGTGTCTACCTTGCGTTGCATCAGCAAGAAAAACGCGAGCAAAGAAATTGCATCAAGTGTTGGGTAAGCGAAGCTGACGACCAGATCGCCGATATTCTGGGGAGAGAGCGTGTGAGAGGTATTTTGCAGATATTGAGGTCCGATCAGGAAATACCAGCATATGCCTAGCAGACTGCCCGTAGTAATCATCGCATCGATGACCATGCGTATGTGAAAGCGTGCCTTCGTTGGCATAAGAAGTAAGCCCGCAAAAATTAGAGGATAATAGAGGAGAAAAAAAAAGTCTGCAAATGATGGAAAGGGGACATCTCCTTGATGTTGCAGATACCAATAGCAAAAGCCGCCAATGGCGTTGAACAAGAGGCCCAGAGATACGAGGAACCAGGCCAGCTGATAACGTTGTGGGAGAAGTAGAGGGCCGTATCGGCTGCGATAGGCTGTTTGTAAGGCCCAGATAGCGCCAATGAAAGAGCTAACGCCGTACATCACGTTGGCAAAATCTTGATTAAGTTGCTCGTCGCCCGGTCGTTTGTACATCCAGAAGAAGCAGCCAAGGATAAAAAAAGCTGTAAAAAAGGCAATAAAAAAATTATAACGTGCCAGACGTTTTAAATGTGCAGATTCTATTATTCTCGTCGAAGCCGTATTCATAAAAAATCCTCGTACGAAGGCATAAACTAATGAACCACGGGAAGTATACTTGACTGCTTTATAGCTCGTCAAGCCGGGCGTTTTCCCATTTTCTCCATAGAAGCAATTTTGTGCTCCGAGAAGTAGAGAACAGGTAGAAAAAGCAATGCAGAGCGTAAAGATCGCTCTGGCAAAAAATGGTCAACGGTATGGGATATTTCGATTGGGGAAAGGATTTATGTCAAGGATTTCGTCGCACAAGATCGAGATACCAGAATGGTAAGCGTTTGCGAAGATGCGGTTTACTTCGTACGACATTGCCGGGAATGGTATCAAGAATATTATAAGCCAGCTCACCAGTGAGCGAACCGGCCATATCCCC
>DATJHM010000058.1:0-19378 GCA_035493895.1 Ktedonobacteraceae bacterium | reverse complement strand
GACCTTTTAGATCGTGTTGATAGTCTGGTCTATGCTATTGTCGGTCTCTGCTTTCTTATAGCCGCAATTTGTGCGCTTGCCTATAGCTTTTGGGATTTTATTACGCACCTGAAAATAGCGTTTGCTGCTCGTACCACCTCGATCGCGCTTGCATCGTCCGTGATTCAGTTCGTTTCAGAACTGCTCCTGGTACTGATTATCATGGAAGTACTGGGCACGATTGTTCACTATCTCAAGTCTCATACGACTTCATTACGTCCTTTTCTTTTTATTGGTATTGTTTCGGCGACACGAAGCATCCTTTCTATTGGGGCCAGACTCTCCATAGAACAGGTAAGCGGCGTTGATTTTACGAATTCAATCATCGAATTAGGGGTCAATGCCGCCGTTATTCTGGCGCTTGGCATCACGTTGAAGCTCCTGGGCAAGTATATCGAAGATCAGTCGGGGATCAGGCCATAGAAATGCCCGCAGGAAAAATCACTGCGGGCATCGCTCTCGATCTCGATGGTATATCTGCTTCTTTCGATGTGTTCGTCAGACCATTGCCATCTGCTTCTGCGTGACTGGCTTTTGCCCTCCGTTGTGGGGAGGAGGCTTTGGTGTATCGCTGGGTGGTGCCTTGAGGGCGGTGGAGAGTTTCAGACCCAGACTGCTCAGACAGATCAGTCCGATGGTAGCCATAATCAAGGCTGTTAAAGGATGCGAGAAGAAGAACATTGCCAGAACACCCTGTTTGTCGAAGCCTAACAGTTGCCCGAAGACCAGCGTGCCGTAGAACTCATTGCTCCCTACGCCGCCGGGAGGGCTGGGGATGATGCTGAACATGTTGAAGACGGTATAACCAAACATTGCCGTGCCGAAGCTCATATTCGCCACACCCACCGTTTTGAAGGCAAACCACGCAAAGAGGCCGTCGCAGGAGATTGCCAGACAGGTGAGCAATGCGGCCGGAATAAAGGTTTTAGGCCGACTTACTCCTGCCAGTAACGAGTCGATAAAGCCCATCGCGAATCCCTCGATCTTGCTGCCAACTCCTTTGGGAAGCAGGCCACAGACTTTTCTGATCAAGGCGATGGCAACAACCCGATTCCAGGCGGTCAGGGCGACAACGAAGATTACGCCGAGAAGAATACTGCTCACCAGACCGAGAATCAGCCAGAGCGTGATATTCATATGAATGCCCGGAATAAAGGCGACGACGGCCATAATCACAAGTGCAGGCATCAGGTCAAGCGATTTATCCATCGCCACCGTTGGCAGCGATTGACTGACAGGGGTGCCTGTGACGCTTCTTAACATCAAACTCTTCGCAACCTCGCCTCCCTGGACAGGTAAGAGGACGTTAATAAAGACGCCTACCCAATAGATACGGATAACTTTAAAAATACTCACTTTGGTGATTGGACGTAAAAATAGGCTCCAGCGCGTCCCTCGAATAGTGAAGGCGGCCATAAAAGCAAGGGTGGTCAGGAGGGCGTCAATGATACCCTGCGTTGTGGTGAGATGCGTCTGGAGCACACTAATCGTCTGTGGGATATTGACGATGCGCGAGACCAGCAGTAGCATGAGCAGACCTACACCAATGCCCAGAATGACTTTCACGGCGGGCTGATTCAGGAACGTTTTCCAGGCTGCTTGTGGCTTAGGTGGCACGACGACACGAAGCGATTGCGAGATTTGAAATAGTTCTTCGGATGAGAAGGGTTGTTCCGCATAAGATGCAGGAACATGCGAAACCGTGATGGGGAGATGCATCCCCGAGGTACTGCTTTCTCTGGCCTGCACTGGCGGCGGCCGCTCGCCAAACTTTTGCCCCGGATTGTCTGTCGGGGCATGTACTGCCTGGAGGACGCCACTGAACTGCATCAAGCGCACTGCGCTCATATGATTGCTATCAAAGTCGGCCTCTAACGCTACGTCAAGCTGCTGATAGGGAAGATGCGCTCCAGTATCTCTTGGGGATATTGCTGCATAGCGCAACGTGGGCCGCTCCGCAATATCGAGCGTAGAGAAACTTTCATCTTCCGCATTCACACCCATATCGTGATGGTGAAATGGCAGTGGCGATTTGAAGAGTCCTCCCTGCGGAGATTGACGTCTTTGCGTTGTGTTATTCGAATTTATATATGGATTTGGTGATTGCATGTAAAACCTCGCGTGATAGCTGCATTTTGCCTGTGAGCCTGCGAAAATTATAGGATATCTCTCTGCTCATATTTCAAACGCTACAGACAAAAAACAAGCCCTTTTTATGATTCTCGCGTAGTTCTTTTGTGAGCTTTATGTGTCGTTGTATAACTATTAGAACTGGCTTCTATTCGCTGGGTAACAATAGAGACCAAAAAAGCGGGAATCGAGGCATTTCTATAGGATATTTGTAATATTTCTTGTGTGTCTTTTCGTATTTTTTGCTTTCATTTTTAGGGATGATCCCGCTTTTCAGATATGGCCATGAGCGGTTTCTTGTGTCGTATTGCGGAAGAGCACACAAGAAGAAAACCTCGCTCCTATGTACAATGTACGTACAAGGCGGAGGTTTTTGCAGATTGGATGGATAAAAAATACGTGGGATGCTTACTGAAAGGTATGGCCTGCGTTTCGTAGTACCTCTAAAGCGCGTTCGAGGTCATTTTCTTTAATAAGTATATAGTCGGTGGCATAGGTTGCGATGGCAAGCGTACTGATATTTGCTTCGGCGAGTGGAACGGCCAGCGAAACATGGACGCCTGCGAGCGAAAAATCGAATGATCCCTGCACCTGCACGCAACGCCAATCCCGCTCTGCCTGGATTGTATCGGGCACGTTCTCCTGCATGCATACAACCGAGAGTTCGTGATCCGTGCGGGTGAGTGAGACGAAGTCGCCGATCAATGCCCAGGTGGGAATATGTCCGTTGGGCTGAAGCTCGCAGACAGCATATTTTTGTGGCATGAGAGATAGAGTTAAACTGCGCATAAGTCTTCCTGACTCCTTTAGGCCTGGTTTTGCTGTAAAGGATAGGCAAGAAGCCCTCCCTCTCGCGAAAATGACTTGCAGGTCTTTATTGTATATGATTTTTCGCGGTTCCGCATCGCCCCATCCATTTTTGTGGCTATTTTATCTATATGTGCGTTTGTCGTGAGACGCGCATTTTGCTATGATTTCGTTGTAGTTTATACTGTACCGTAAGAAAGGATCACAGGAACATATGACGTATCTTTTTAAGGATACCGATATAGCGGCGCAAAGATTACAGGTGCTCGCGGATGTGTTTGCTCCGGCCAGCCGCGCGTTTATGCAAGATGTCGTGAAAACGGTGCCACAACTGGCTGTCGATCTGGGGTGCGGACCCGGCTACACGACGCGTCTGCTGGCGGATACGACTCGCTGTGAGAAGGCGATTGGCATCGACAGTTCGGCCTATTTTCTTACGCTGGCACGCGCAAATGCTCCTGAGCACCTGTCGTTTCTGGCTCATGATGTGACGCAGGTGCCCTTCCCCATTGAGCAGAGCGATGTTCTGTTCTGTCGTATGCTCCTGACTCATCTGCAAACTCCAGCTGCGGTGATCGAGCGCTGGCAGACGCAATTGCGTCCACATGGTCTCTTGTTATTGGAAGAGGTCGAGTGGATTCAGACAGACTATGCGCCATTCCGCCTCTATCTGGAGATCGTGGCTGCGCTCCTGGCACAGCAGGCTAATCAGCTGTATATCGGTTCTTTCCTGGATACAATGCACATCGCTGATGGTTTGCAACGCCAGATGAGTCGGGTCTATCGCTTGCCGGTTTCTACCTCGCAGGCTGCCAGGATGTTTTCCATGAACATCGTGACCTGGAAAAAGCAGCCATTTATTCAGCAACACTATTCCTCAGACCTGATTGAACAGCTGGAGCAGGAGTTGCAGGCGCTGGCCGCAACTCCCACGCAGGAAAGCATGATTACGTGGGGGATGCGCCAGCTTGCTTACGAGCGTGTCTCGTGAAATGGTCTCACTCAGGAGTGTAGCCCCAGATGGTGTAATAGGGGAAAAATCCACAGAAGTGCTCTTCACGCATCTCCGTAAAACACTGTTCGCATAGTGCCTCCAGTTCGGCTGCTGTCGCCACACCGGTAGAGACCAGGAAGGGCCGCATAAGCTGAGTGACGACCAGCCAATCCTGATAAAACAGGCTATGGGCGATAGTGCCAAAGGAATAGTCGATGACGTGCGCTTGCTTTTGTATGTGGACTAATCCGGCCTCTCGACAGTATTGGAGGAGGAAGGGGATCAGGACGCCATTCCAGGTTCCAGTACCGTAACTACGCTTGCTGCGGGTCATGGCTTTCAGGCTCAACTCGCCCAGCGTATACATGCTGGGTGCATTTACATAACTGATCCAATCGTTCTCGGTGAGGCGCAGGATTCCTCCTGGCCGTAAGATCCGTCGACATTCGGCAAGCAGAGGACCCCAGGCGATGGGATTCATGAAGCTGGCGATGAAGCGTATATTGACAAGATCAAAGGAAGCAGCGGGAAAATCCAGGGGCTTGAGGACGTTCATGATCTGGAAATGAACATTGTTGAGGCCGCGCACCTTTGCCATGCTCTGGGCGTAGGTGATCATGGTGTTGCTGATATCAATGCCCGTGACTTCCATCTGTGGATAGTTCAGCGCAACTTCCTGCGTCCAGCCGCCGGGACCACAGGCAAGATCGAGCACGGCGGCAATGTTCGAGAGGTCCTTTTGCTCGGCCAGCACGCCGCCCATGCCTCCTGTGATCATGCGATCTTGATCGATCAGGCGCGCCGTCTCTGCTCCACTTTCGATATCAAGAATATAGGTATGCCCTGCACGGGCAGTCTGCGTATCCTCGGTCATGGTGTCCTCCAATGAAATAAAGGGAATGTAGTTGTTTAGTGCGAGGAGATCTGGGCTATTTGTAGTAATTCCGTTTCGATATCTAGCCAGACGCGTTGCTCCGCTGCTTCCCTTGTCATCGTGTGTTGTAACAGGTATTTCGTCAGTCGCTGCTGGAATGTGGTAAGAACGGGCCATTGTAGTTCGCGGGGCGGAAAAATACCCAGTTTGATGGTATGCAACTGGTAAAAATCGAGCGTATTGAGGGTTGTGGTTAATACGTTTGCATACTGCTCTACAAGGCTGATTCGTTCTTGCGTGAAATAATGTGGCTGGGTACTCAGCAGACAGACGCAGCCTGCGACGCGGTCTGCGAGGAGAAGCGGGATGGTCAGGGCGCTTTTCTCGGCTGGAAATGCGATGGCTGGAAATTCCATGTCTTTATTTTGTCTCTGGGTGATCAGGGCCAGACGACCGGTGACAACGGTATAGCCTGGCTGGGATTCTGCGCCAAAAAAAATGGTTTGCTGATCCAATTCTTGCTGCTCTATGAGTCGTTCCCAGGGCCCGCTGGCCCGCCCAAGGGTCTGGCGCAAGCTATGCGTGTAACCGTTTGTAGAGGGCATGCAACGGGCGAGAAAGATCATCGTGCCTATGCGACGTGGATCGAGATGCATAAGCATTTGTTGCAAAATAAGGAGGCTGACGGAAACCTCGCGCAACTGTGGCGGTAGCGTGGTATGGGCATGAAAGACGCGGGCATAGAACGGAGAGGGTATCGCCTGTAATTCCTGGTTGCCGGGCTCTTCCAGGAGATCGGGGTAGTCCCGAAGCAGTAACGTGCGTAGCTCTTCCTGAGACGCTGGCAATGTCTGGACGAACGCACGTAACAGGTCTGGACGTGGTTGCGAGATGCCATTTGCCCAACGTGTGAGCGTGAGCTGGTGAATGCCCAGTTGTTGCGCGATACGTTGGCGTTCTATATGGTCCGCAATAAGTTGCGTCAGAAGGGTGCGCCAGGTGTGTTCGTTTTGCATAAGCTCCGCTTTTGTGAATGAGTCTGTTTATAGGTACAACAGGTTGAAAAAGAAGCTTTTTGGTTGCCTGGTGGGCGCGAAAGACATACATATAATATCATATATAATTTGTTAGTTTTGTCAATAAATCGGGAGAAAGAGAAGATAAATGTCTATCCTTATTATGTAATACGTTGGTAGTAGTATCGCCGGGGCTGTGATGGGCCATGCATAGTTTTATTCTTCTGGCACATATACTACTCATGAATGCCACTTTGGTGCAATGACATTCACCTTCCGGTATCTTATACTTTTTTTAGAAAAAGATCCGGTCAGATTGCGTTGGCTAGATAATGAAGGTATTTGACGTAGACGAATTTGCGCGAACACCTACCGTTATTATTTGCCACTCAGGCAATATGTTGCTTGAGGTATGATTTGTTCCTCTCAATTGAGGCCGCGAAAGAAACGGATTTCCAACGTAGGAAGTCTCTCACTATGTCAGTGCCACGCGATGACTGGGAGTAGTGCGTAGTGCATTTGAAGTGAGAGAGAAGAGACTAATGGATCGTATAGGACAGCAGTTGGGAGATTACATTCTGCTTCGCTTGCTTGGCCGAGGAAGTGAAGCCGATGTCTATCTGGGCCAACATCTCTATGATGGAAGATTGGCGGCTATCAAGGTATTATGTACGTGTATCAATAATGACGGCGGAGAACGTTTCAGGCGCGAGGCCTATATCCTCGGTACGCTGAAACATCCTCGTATTGTACGCTTGCTTGAGTTTCATGGCGATGCCAGACCTCCGTTTATCGTTTTAGACTATATTCCCGGAGGAACGCTACGCCAGCTCTGCCCCAAAGGTAGCACGCTTTCTCTCGAAAAAGTGGTCAGTTATGTCGCCCAACTGGCCGATGCTCTACAGCATATTCATGATCTTACTCTGATTCATCGCGATATCAAGCCGGAAAATATTCTCCTTGGTGATCAGCAACAGCTTTTTTTGAGTGACTTTGGTCTCGCTGTTTCTACATCTCAGTCCTGCCAGCAAGAGATATCCTATATGCAAAGCGTACAGGGTGTGGCCGGAACGCTCTCATATATGGCCCCTGAACAACTCCAGTCGCATGCTATTCAAGCGAGCGATCAGTATTCTCTGGCGATTATGGTCTATGAACTGCTGTGCGGTGAGCGTCCTTTCCAGGGAGCCCTGACGGAAATCTTGATGAAGCAGATGACGGTACGACCCCCTTCGCTGCGCATGAAGAATAACGCTATCCCGCTCGGCGTCGAAAATGTTGTCATGAAGGCGCTTGAGAAGGACCCTGAGATGCGTTTTCGGACGGTACATGAGTTTTCTCAGGCCTTAGCATTGGCTTCTCGCAAAGGACTTGAGACGAAGTACGGGTACAATACCGAAGCGCTTTCGCTAAAAACAGATGATATCCAGCTCTCTCCTGAAACTACGCTCCTTCTGCCAAAACAGCTCAATAAGGCTCTGGCCGTGATGAATCAGGCGGAGAAGAGAGCGCGTAGCAGAACGCTTCTCGATTCTGCCACGACGGTTTATAGCCCGCAGGATGCTGGTGATCTCTGCGGTTGTTCTTAGGTTTCAATCCTCCTGTTGTTCAATCTCTCAAGTTTTCAATCCCTCAAGTGGGTCGTAAAAGGATTTTGTTCCATTGTGGGATTCGATGTTCGTGTGCCGTCCTCCCAACTATAGTAATCAAGAACACGGCACACGAACATCTCTAGTGAGGAAGCGAGGCGAGCAGCTTGTCAGGTGAGAGAGGAAGGTCGCGAACACGAATGCCTGTCGCATGGTAGACGGCATTAGCAATTGCTGCCGCAGTACCAACGATGCCAATCTCGCCAATACCCTTGGCACCGACAGGATTGACGTAGGGATCAACCTCATCAATCCACTGGATGGCGACAGCTCCCACATCGGCATTTGTCGCGATATGGTACTCCGCAAAATCGTGGTTGACATACTCTCCAAAGTGTGGGTCCATCACACTCTGCTCGTGGAGCGCCATTGAGAGGCCCATCGTCATGCCGCCCAGGAACTGCGAGCGTGCGGTTTTGGCGTTAATGATACGGCCAGCGGCAAACACACCGAGCATACGCGGCACACGAATTTCGCCAGTATCCCTATTGACGCGGACCTCCACGAACTGCGCGCCAAAAGAATGCATCGCATACTGGCCCGCATAGGGACTGCGCATCAGCCCACCTCCCACTTCCAGGCCGCCCTCCGGTAGCACACCTCCCAGCTCGCCATACAATTTGGCGCGGAACTTCTGAGCGGCATCCATGATCGCCGATCCCCAGGAGGCCGTACCAGCAGAGCCACCAGCCATCCCGGCCATCGGGAGATTTGTATCGCCGATCTCTAGATGGATCTGTTCCAGAGGAACTTCAAGTGCATCGGCGGCGATCTGTGCCAGGATTGTCCAGGCCCCGGTTCCGATGTCCGAGGCATCGATGAGCACACGATAGTGATTAGCGCGTTCCGCACGGATGCTGGCTGTTGAGGGGAAAAACACGACTGGATAGGTTGAAGAAGCAACTCCCGTCCCAATGAGCCAGCGCCCCTCCCGCCGCGTTCCGGGCTGACGTGAGTGTTGCTGCCAACCAAAGGTTTCAGCTCCCTGGCGAAGACAGGCTACGAGGTTGCGACTACTGAAGGGCAGACCAGATTCGGGATCGACCGCTGTATCATTCTTGATACGAAGCTCGATAGGATCGATGCCGCAAGCCTGTGCGAGCTCATCTATGGCCGATTCGAGGGCAAACATCCCTGGGCACTCGCCCGGAGCACGCATCCAGCTAGGGATCGGCACATCGAGGCGCGCCAACCTGTGTGTAGTGCGGCGATGTGGCGCAGCATACATCATGCGTGTGGCGCCAGCGGTCGGATCGGCAAAATCATGAATCGTGCCAGTCTGCTGCACAACCTCATGGGAGATAGCCGTGAGCCGTCCATCCTGCTCGGCTCCCAGGCGCACATGCTGGATTGTTGGTGAGCGATAGCCGACCACAGCAAACATCTGCTGACGCGTCAGGGCCATCTTCACCGGTCTTCCCTTTATAAGTTGGGCTGCCATGATCGCTAGAATAAGATGCGGGTTCCCACCTTTAGAGCCAAAGCCTCCTCCAACGAAGGTGGAGATCACGCGTACACGTTCAGGTGGGAGATTGAAGGCCTGGGCTACAGCATTCTGAACGGCATGAGGTCCCTGGTTTGAGTCGTACAGCGTCAGACTCTCATCTTTCCAGATCGCAATCGTCGCATGAGGCTCCAGGGTATTATGATGATGCGCGGGCGTGGTGTAGGTTTGATCCAATTGGACAGGAGAAGACGAGAGAGCAGCCCCGACATTGCCATGCTCAGTGTCCGTCGCCATGAAACCATTAATCGCTTGCGGCTTCACAAGATCAGCGCGATCGGCACGCAATTCAACATCGAGAGGCAACGCTTCATACTGGATAGCGAGGAGTTCAGCGGCCCGGCGCGCGTTCTCCAGGGTCTCCGCCACAACCACAGCAATGAATTGTCCGCGGTAGGCGACACGATCCGATTGCAGCACCGCCGTATCATTATTGGGGCCAAGGAGTCCAACCGGAACAACCTTCGGAGCATTCTCATGCGTAATCAACCCAAGGAAGCCGGGCACGGCACGGGCATGGGTCGCATCAATAGAAACGACGCGGCCCCTGGCAATCGTACTTTGAACCGGAAAAGCGTACACCACATCCTCAAACTGATACTCAAAGGCATAGGTAGCGGCCCCCGTTACCTTCTGGGGTCCATCAAGACGGCTAATCGGTGCACCAATCGTGGGTTTGGTAGCCTGGATCATGAATTGCTCCCTTCTACAAGCTCCTGCAAGGTACGAACCAGAACGTTGCGAGCAAGCTGAATCTTAAAGGCATTCTCACGTAAAGGCTGGGCATTGGCAAGCTCAGCTTCGGCGGCTTGCACAAAAGACGCTTCGGTCGCAGGTGCGCCGCGTAGGACTGCTTCGGCCTTCTGTGCGCGCCAGGGAATGGTCGCCAGTCCACCGAACGCCAGACGCACATCGCGGATCACCCCTCGATCCACATCGACGGCGGCGGCGAGCGAGACGAGTGCGAAGGCATAGGAGGCGCGATCGCGTACCTTCCGATAGCGTGAGTAGGTGGCAAAGGGAAGTCCCGGCACCTCAATTGCCGTGATTAATTCACCATGCTCAAGCACCGTATCGCGTTGCGGCTCATCGCCGGGAAGGCAATAGAAATCGAGCAAGGGGATATCCCGCTCTCCTTGTGGACCCAGCACATGGACGCTAGCACCAAGAGCAGTCAGGGGCACAGCCATATCGGATGGATTTGTGGCGATACACGCTTCTGAGGTTCCTAAAATCGCCATGTTGCGATGATAGCCGTCGCGAGCGGGACAACCGCTGCCGGGTTCACGCTTATTGCAGGGCTTGGTGACATCCTGAAAGTAGACGCAGCGTGTCCGCTGTAAGAGATTTCCCCCAATCGTCGCCTGATTGCGAATCTGTCCCGAAGCCCCCGCTAGCAAGGCCTGAGCAAGGAAAGGAAACTTTTCGCGAATGAGCAGGTCAGCCGCAAGATCGGAGTTGCGAACGAGAGCCCCAATACGGACGCCACCATCTGGGAGAGCCTCGATACGATCGTAGGGAAGGTGTGTAATATCGACAAGCACATCTGGCTGGCTCACCCCTAGCTTGAGATGGTCTACTAAATTGGTTCCTCCAGCAAGATAGCCAGCATGCGCGGCCTGCGAGACCAGGGCCACGGCACTCGCGGCATCCTGGGCCCGCTCATATCTAAAGGGTTTCATCAGCGTGCCTCCTCATCTGTTATCTGTCCCAGTTGAGACACCTCGGCAATTGCGGGAACAATGTTTGCGTAAGCGGCACAGCGACAGAGATTGCCACTCATCCGTTCACGAATCTCCTCTTCATCGAGAACGACATGCTGAGCTGACAGGTCTGGGCTCACCACACTGGGCCAGCCAGCCTTCGCCTCGCGTAACATCCCAACTGCTGAACAGATCTGACCAGGGGTACAATAGCCGCATTGAAAAGCGTCGTGCTCGATAAAGGCCCGCTGCATCGGATGCAACTGCTTGCCCTCGCCGAGCCCCTCAATCGTGACGATCTCTGCTCCCTGGCAAGTGACTGCTAGCGCGAGACAGCTATTGATACGTCTCCCATTGAGCAAAACAGTACAGGCCCCACACTGCCCATGATCACATCCCTTCTTCGATCCGGTTAAAGCAAGATGCTCGCGGAGTACATCTAGTAGAGTGACACGAGAGTCAAGCTCCAGCGTATACTCTTTTCCATTGATATGTAATGTCACCGTGAGCAACTGTATAGGATACGTTGTATCTGTAGACAGGATCATTCTAAACCTCTTTTCGCAACTAAAAACGATCAGAAATTGATGACTTTGCGCTTGCAAGATGGCATATCACTTGCTAGAATAGGGATAGCCCATACGCGATAACCCCAGGTTAGTGTGCGACATACAGCAGCAGCATAGCACACGCTTTATAATATGTCAATTCATTACATATGTGTTTTTATAACATAAGGAAATTTTCAATGAACACACTAGCATACATCTTGCTGGGGATATTAGCACGTGAACCATTGTCAGGATATGATCTTGCAACGCTTCTGAAAAAACATTTTGGTCCGTTCTGGGCAATCAGCCATACCCAAATTTATCCGGCATTGGCCCAATTAGTGGAGGCGGGCTTCACAACCTACCAGATTATCGAACAACAAGCCAGGCGCCCGGATAAAAAAATTTATCAGATTACAGAAGCAGGTCAGGTAGCACTTCGGGCCTGGGTAGAATCCTCGACCTCTCCAACAGTCATACGCGATGAATTTCTCTTGAAAGCCTATAGCCTCTGGGTGGCAGATCCCAAACACATGCAGGCCATTTTTCGTGAGCAGATCGCACGGCACCAGGAGCGGCTCTCTATGCATGAGCAGGAATTGGACGCGAAGCGAACCATATATCTGGCAATGTCACAGGGAAACAGTGAATCCTTAGCTATGGCAGAACTGATTTTCAAATATACCATAGGTTATGAACAAAATTATATTAGCTGGTGCAACGATGTGCTCCACTACCTTGAGCAGCGTGAGGAGACTCATAGGGAAGAAGAGGTATAACTGGACTCAATCAAACAGGTCAACCTCATATCTTCTTCCATTGTTGAGAAGCCCCCACCTAAAGAAGGAAGCATGCATCAGGTACTAACAGATGCGCGGTAGCGGGTCCCCTACGAGCATATCGAGGACGCGCATACCGCCGATGTCGGTACGCAGGAAGACCATCCCTGCTGGCTCGGCCTGCACGGCACCAATGATCATGGCTTCACGACCCAATGGATGGTTGCGCAGGGCTGCGAGCGCGACTTCGGCTTTTTCCGGGGCAACGATTGCCAGCAGCTTGCCTTCATTGGCGATGGTTAACGGGTCCAGACCCAGGATTTCGCAGGCTCCTCGCACTTCGGGATGGACCGGTATACTCTGCTCATCCAGAGCGATAGCGACTTCGGAGCCCAATGCCATCTCGTTTAATATCGTCGCTATCCCACCGCGCGTGGGATCTTTGATACAATGAACGGCCTCTCCTGCCGCCTCGAGCAAAGTCGCCGTTAACGTATGGAGTGGCGCGGTATCGCTCTGAATATCGGTTTCGATATCCAGCGCCTCGCGTGCCAGCATGATTGCAATACCATGATCGCCGAGCGCGCCACTCAGTAACACTTTGTCGCCCGGGCGCAGGCGCGTCTGACCCAGGGGCCAGTCTGGCTGGACGATGCCAATCCCCGCCGTATTGATAAACAGGCCGTCAGCTTTGCCACGCTGTACGACTTTGGTATCACCTGTGACGATGGCTATACCCGAATCGCTGGCCGCTTTTGCCATCGAGGCGACGATCTCGCGCAGACGCTCTATGGCGAACCCTTCCTCGAGAATAAAGCCCGCTGAGAGATAGAGAGGTTGCGCTCCTGCCATCGCGAGATCATTGATGGTGCCATGCACTGCCAGCTTGCCTATATCCCCGCCCGGGAAAAACAGGGGGCTCACGACGTACGTATCGGTGGTGAATGCCAGTTGTTGGGTTGATCCCCGGATGGAAAATATGGCTGAATCGTCCATAGGATCGAGCAGGGGATTGGAGAAGGCGGGCGCGAAGACGCCTTCGATCAGGTTATGCGTGGCTTTGCCGCCACTGCCATGGCTGAGCGTGACCCTGTCGTCGCGCAGGTAAAATTTGTGGCGGCGTGCCTGCTGTGTACGCTCAATCTTCTTGAGGACGTCGCTTATTTGTGTCGTATTCTGTGACCTGGATGCATCCATGAAAGACCTCCACGTATGTTATTGATTCAAGCTGGGAACCTGCGCCTCTGGTGCATTTCCATTTGACTTCTTTGGATACTCTGGGTATATGCCCTCTGCGGAAGGGGTATGAGCCACAATCTTTCCCGACCCGTTTGGGGCTTGAAACAAGCGTGCGCGCTCGGTTGCCATTGAGAAGCGGCCGTAATTAAAATAGGCCGCGCATGCCCCTTCTGGCGAGACCATGCAGGTACCGATCGGCGTCTCCGGCGTACAGGCGGTCCCGAACACTTTACACTCCCAGGGCTTGATCACGCCCTTCAACACTTCGCCACACTGGCAGGCTTTGGGATCGGCCACGCGCACGCCTGCGATTTCGTAGCGCTGCTCGGCGTCCCAGGCGGCGAATTCGGGACGCAGTTTCAGGGCGCTATGGGTGATAAAGCCCAGGCCACGCCACTCGAAGAAGGGACGCAATTCCATCGTGCGCGCCATGGCCTCAAGCGCCTTCACGTTGCCGTCGGGATGGACGACGCGCGCGTACTGATTCTCGACTTCGGCCCGCCCTTCGCTGATCTGTTTGACGATCATATAGATGGTCTGGATGATGTCGAGCGGCTCGAAGCCTGCGATGACGACCGGTTTGTGATGATTGCGCGCCACGAAGTTGTAGGGGCGCATGCCAATGACCATGCTGACGTGACCGGGACCGATAAAGCCGTCCAGCCGTAGATCGGGCGAATCGAGGATGGCTTTGATCGCGGGTATAATGGTGACGTGATTGCAAAAGATCGAGAAATTCCTGATCCCCTCAGCTTGCGCTCTCAGGAGCGTGATTGCTGTAGAGGGCGCGGTTGTTTCAAAGCCAATCGCGAAGAAGACGACCTGTCGCTCGGGATTCTGGCGGGCCAGCTTGAGCGCGTCGAGCGGCGAATAGACGAAGCGCACGTCCGCCCCTTCGGCTTTCGCATCGAGCAGACTGCCCCGCGAGCCGGGCACGCGCATCATATCGCCAAACGTCGTGAAGATCACGCCATCAGTGCGGGCAATGGCGAGCGCATCATCGATACGTCCCATCGGGAGTACGCAGACGGGGCAGCCGGGACCATGCACGAGGTCGATGTTGGGTGGCAGCACATCTTCAATGCCATGCTTGTAGATCGTATGCGTGTGCCCGCCGCAGACTTCCATCAGTTTGAGCGGTTGACCGGCGCTTACTCTGGCGATCTCTTCGGAGATGCGTTTTGCGAGATCTGGATCGCGGTACTCATCGATATATTTCATGCTCATGGGCGTTCTCCTTGCTGTAAACACGTATGTACAAGTTCGATAAGCGTGTGATAGACGGTGGCCTGACCTTCCTGAATGCGCGGAATATGGTCGTTTGCGGCATTGATGCAGAAGTCGACGGCAGGGGAACGCTTGACTTTGCCGCCGTCGTACCCCGTCAGGGCGATCGTCAGTAACCCCTGCTTCTTCGCCTGATCCAGAGCGGCCAGGATATTCAGAGAATTGCCGCTTGTTGAGATGCCCACCGCGATATCGCCGGGTCTGCCAAAAGCGATGATCTGGCGTGTGAAGACATTCTCGAAGCCGACATCGTTTCCTATCGCCGTAATAACCGCGATATCGTTGGTCAGGGCGATGGCGGGTAGCGGGGACCAGTCGGGGAAGGGCGGCACGATGAGATCGGTGACGAGATCCTGGGCGTCGGTGGCGCTTCCTCCGTTGCCAAAGGCGAGCAAGGTGGCACCGTTGTGAAAGGCGTGGGCCATGGCCTCGGCTGTGGTGACGATCAGTGGTCCGGCCTGCGCGAAAGTGTTGCGGCGCAGCTCGACGATCTCATGGCATTTTTCCAGGATCGAGTGGCGCACCTGGGCTAATACATCATCAATATCGGCTTTGCCGCCTGCGAAAAGGAAGGGGTAAAAAAGTCGATCATATTCTGTGCTCTCTGTCTCACTCATCATGCACCTCTTCCAGACGACCAATTGCGACACCCGCATGCACCAGTAGCATATCGCCCGGTTTGACGTTCTCTATTAGCGTAATGTCGACCTCCTCTATCGCATCGTACACTTCCACCATCGCCACGCTCGCTTGCTGGTCGACGCCCACTACTCTGACGGATACTGCTTCATCGGAGCAGGTGATGCAATGTTCTTTGTCCGTGTGGCAATAAAAATCGTTCATGATAGTAGTCCCTCATGCTCAAAAAAGACGTGGACCAGTTCCCATAAAACGTGATAGAGCGTCTCGTGTGTTTCCTGGATGACCAGCGGGTCCTGCGTATGGACGACGAAACAGAAATCGTATCCTGCGCGGCCGATGATGCCCCCATTGCCGCCCAGGAGACCGAGGGTAAGCAGGCCCTTTTGGCGGGCACATTCCAGGGCTTTGAAGATGTTCGTGGAATCTCCGTCCTGGGAGAAGCCCATAGCAATGTCCTGCGGGCGGGCGAGCACAGCGAGTTGGCTTGCAAACGACTCGGTTGCAGAATCGATGAGTCCGCTGAAGGTTGCGCTATCGTTGGTCAGGGCCATTGCGGGCAGTGCTCGCTTGCCAACGATCACGGGATGCACAAATTCTACCGAGACGTGCTGAGCATCGGTAGCCCAGGCCCCGTTGCCAAAGGCGAGCAGACGGCCACCCTGGTGAAAGCGACGGGCCATAGCCCAGCAGGCCTGTGCGATCTGTTCGGCCTCTTGCGCGAAAAACGTTTCCGGTGTCGTGATGCTCTTTGTGAAACGAGCTTTTGCCAATTCGATCAGGTTCACCGGCCCCTGATCTTCCCTGCGCCTCATTGTCTTACTCCTTCGTCATTCAATCTGACTCTCGTGCAACATAGTGAGTTCATCGGTATAGGCCTGGCCCATGATTTGCAGCGCTTTCATTGTCTCGCGTGCTTCGTTTTCGTCGATCTTGCTCATGGCGAAGCCAACATGAATCAGCACCCAATCGCCCGGCGCAATGCCCTCAGGTCGCACCAGGGCGATACTTACATTACGTTTCACACCGGAGACATTGACGCGGGCGATGGAGTTTTCATCGTCTACGATGTCCAGAATCTGGCCCGGAATTCCCAAACACATAGTTTTCTCCTTTGTTGAGAGATACGTGCGCTTCTTCTATATGTTGTTGCAGACGTGCGGCCGCGATTGCCAGTTGTCCCAGGCTGATACCGCCATCGTTGGGTGGCACGCGGCGATTGAGATAGACCTGAAAATCGCAAGCTTCCAGTCTGGCTACGAGATCTTCTAACAGCAGACGATTTTGAAAGACTCCTCCGCTCAAGGCGATGACATGCAAGCCTGTGATTTCGTGGGCCCGCAGACATCCTTGCAGGAATAATTCGGCAATCGAGCGATGAAAACGTCCGGCAATCTGTGCACGCGGAACCTGCTGCTCTATATCGTTTACAATGGCCCGAAGCATGGGAAACACATCGAACGTTGTAGGGGACGCGGGACGGGACAAGCCACGCCCCCTACCTTCATGTATAGCGAAAGGATAGACAGGAGTATTGGTATGGTCAGATGCGGCACAGGCGGGACGGGACAAGCCACGTCCCCTACCTTCATGTATAATGGCACAGCGTTCTAATTCGATGGCGGCCTGACCTTCGTAGAGCACGGTACTGCGCAGACCGATCAGAGCTGCGACGGCATCAAACAGGCGTCCCAGGCTGGATGTTGGCGGACAATTGAGGTCGCGAGCGATCATCTGTGACAGGACGTGCCATTTTGTGCGATCGAGATTATGTACAAATGGGATGTTCAGATCGAGAAATCCCTCGCCATACGTTGCAGCCAGATAGGCGGCGGCCAGACGCCAGGGCTCATGGACGGCCTGCTCACCGCCTGGGAGCGGCATGTAGGCGAGATGGGCCAGACGCTCGAAATCGAGCAGATCGGCGAGCATAATTTCGCAGCCCCATATCGCCCCATCGGTCCCGTAGCCAGTGCCATCGGCGGCTATTCCGATGACGGGACCACGCAGACCATGCTCGGCAAGCACGCTGGCGATGTGCGCATGATGATGCTGGACGGCAATTTTTTGCGGGATCGTGCTTTCAAGGGCATATCTGGTTGCCAGGTATTCGGGATGCAGGTCATAGGCGATAGCTTCGGGATAGATGTCAAAGAGGCGCTGGAAGTGCTCGATCCCTTCGCGGAAGGAGAGTAGCGTCTCGAGATTTTCCAGATCGCCAATATGATGTCCGAGAAATGCCTGCTGTCCTTTGCCCAGGCAGAACGTATTTTTGAGATGAGGGCCACAGGCGAGTAGCGGCATGGGCAACGCAAAGGACAACGCAAGAGGCTCGGGCGCATAACCTCGCGAACGACGGAAGAACTGCTCACCACCAGCCACGATCCGCAGCACCGAGTCGTCACAGCGCATATGAATCGCACGATTGTGGGTCAGTGCTCCGTCCGCAATTGCGTTCAGGCGCTCGTGGGCGTCGGTATCCTGGTAGGCAATGGGTTCATCGCTGACATTGCCGCTGGTCATGACGAGGGCGGGCGGGCGTCCGGGTGCGGAGTGGGCGGCAAATTCGTGCAGGAGTAGATGGTGCAATGGTGTGTAAGGCAGCATGAGACCCAGCGTCGTGTAAGCCTGTGCGACTCCGGGCGCGATCTGATTGTTGGTGAGTGCGGGGAGCAGGACGATGGGTCGCCGTCGCGATTGGAGCAATTGTGCTTCCATTTCGTTGATCTCGCAGAGTTGTCTCGCCGTTGCGATATCGGGAACCATCAGCGCAAACGGTCTGGCCTCGCGCCGTTTCCGCTGGCGCAAGCGGCGGACCGCATCCTCATTCCGTGCATCACATGCGAGATGATAGCCGCCCAGTCCCTTGATTGCCAGGATTGCTCCCGATGCGAGCTGTTGTGCCGCCTGCGTGATCGGGCCTCCAGATTCTATTGTATGCCCAGTAGAGGCGTGCAATAGTGTTTGATTGGTTGCGGGACTCGACCAATCCTGCAATGTTACCTGTGGGCCGCAGATCGGGCAGGCGTTCGGTTGGGCATGAAAGCGCCTGTTGAGTGGGTCACTATATTCTGTCTGACAGGTTGGGCACATGGGAAAAGAGCGCATGGTTGTTTTGTCGCGATCATAGGGGACATCCTGGATAATCGTGAAGCGCGGGCCGCAGTTGGTACAGTTGGTGAAGGGGTAGCGATAGCGCCGATCGGTAGGTGTGATGATTTCGCGCAAGCAGTCGTCGCAGGTCGCGGTATCGGGCGAGATCAGGGCGCGACGTTCGGTCTGTGTTTCGCTATGAGCAATGACGAATGCGTTTTCATGGCGTGGCGGGATATCCTCGACGGTGATCCTATCAATGTGGGCCAGAGGGGGAGCTTCATTGGCGAGCGCTTGCTGGAAAGCGGTAAGGGCAGCGGGCGCGCCTTCGATTTCGATGGTTACGCCGCTGCTATCGTTCAGCACAAAGCCGACCAGACCACGTTGTAGAGCCTGGCTGTATACAAATGGCCGAAAACCGACGCCCTGTACAATGCCCTGCACAAGGATTCGCTTTCGCGCAATCGATGATCCAATCGCTGATGTCATATCGCTCCCTATACCCCTACACAAGCTACACATCCTACATAAATGCGGATGTGATGGGGATTTTGACCCTACACACAGGCTACACAGTCCCTACACACAGGCTACATTGCCTGTATCGGGCGACGCCGTTGTCGCGAGAGGTGAGAGAGTGTGTTGCAATGGTTTTGGTGACGCGCTACGAGAAAATTGTTGAAAATGCTACATATCCTACATAAATGCGGATGTGATGGGGGGTTACCCCTACACACAGGTTATACAGTCCCTACACAAGGCTACACTGCCTATGGATCGGGCGACGACGTTGTCGCGAGAGGTGAGAGAGAGTATTACTGTTTCTACTTAACTATATTCGGCAGACGATGAGATTTCTGAAGGGTCTCTGCAATATTCGTTTGCGTTTCCCACGCAAGCGCAGGTTTGCGGCAATCGACCCCAGGTGCGGATGAGCCACGCCGATGCATCGGGCGAAGATGCATCGGCGAAGACGCATCGGCGAAGACGCATCGGCGAAGATGCATCGGCGAAGATGCATCGGGCGAAGATGCATCGGGCGAAGATGCATCGGGCGAAGATGCATCGGGCGAA
>DATJHM010000057.1:0-10883 GCA_035493895.1 Ktedonobacteraceae bacterium | reverse complement strand
GCAACTTGCGCTGCGGGGTGGGGCTTCGCGGATCGCCGTGGTAGACGTGAATGCGCAGCGTCTAGCGCGAGCGGAACAACTCGGGGCCACGCGCACCTATACGGATATTCGGCAGGCATTAGCCGATGAGCCACGAGGCTTCCATTGCGTGATTGATGCGACCGGGGTAGCCGCAGTGATCGAGCAGGCATTTCTGGCGGTCAAGCGCGGCGGAAAATTTATGATCTTCGGAGTTGCGTCGTACGAGGCGAGTGTGTCGCTTTCACCATTTCGTATTTACAACGACGAGATCACGATTGTTGGTTCGATGGCCGTGCTTTCCTCGTTTCAAGCGGCGCTCGATCTTATTCAAGGGGGCGTCATCAATACCCGGGCGATGCTGACCACAGCCTATCCCTTGCAGGACTTTGCGCAGGCTATCGGTCAGGTACGGCGTGGTGAAGGGATTAAGACGCTGATTCTCCCGAATGGCTAGCAGGATAGTAATCGGCAAAATGTAGTTAAGAAGCATATCACTGATGGACTCGAGATAATGATGAGGAGAACGTCAGTGATATGTATTGTCATATGTAACATGATTATATATACTTAGGGTGCGAGTAGCTGCTTATGTGAGAAGCTTATTTCAATAAAAAAGAAAAAGAGAATCTCTCCACAATGAACAATGAAAAAGATGAGACCGTGCATGCGTATGCTACATTTCACTTCTGGCGATGGCGTCTTTTTTGCCTCTTCTTCCCTTTGATTGGTATGAGCTGGATGGTCTTTGGCTTGATCACGTTTCTCCCAGCATTGCATACGAGTTTTGGCTATTCTCTAGGAACAACTATACCCGGCCTTATCTGTTTGATATTGATGATCTATCTCTATCGTGCTATTGGACGTACGAGATATGTCATAACCGAGGATGGCATGACCTACTATACCCTGGGATTTCGCCTGTATACTCCCTGGAAAAATCTGCTGGGCGTGGAACCATTCAGGCCGTATCCGTCCACTCTGTTATACGCTCGTACCTTTCCGAGTTTTAAATTGCGCGAGAGGTATAGGACGGATCTGACATTAGAAGAAGGGCGGCAGCAGCAGGTGGCGGTGTTGGAAACTTCGTGGTGGCAGCCTGTCTTGGGTATGGCTCCATACGCTGATAGATTTCCTGTTTTTGAAGCGACAGTAGGATATCACTGGCAGGAGCGTGCGTTTGGCAGAGATGTTAGGCAGTATGCTCCCTGGGTATTTTAAGATTCCTCTCGACACTACTCACATCTTTCACCCTGATATAGCGTGGCCCACGTGCCGCGCACACCTGATTCAGCGTACAGCCACTACAGCCGGACGGAGAGCAATCGTTCGGCTGTAGTGGCTGTACGCTTTTATATATCTGGGAGGCAACAACCCCCACGACGATCGCGATGGCGATCAAGACAATGAAAATATCAATCAAATGTCACCTCCTTTTCTAGCGTAGGGCTAATAGCAGGCTGCCGATCTGATAGATGAGCAGTGCTACGAGCCACGCGACGGCTGTCTGGTAGGCCACCGCTCCGATGGTCCATTGCCAGGAGTTCATCTCGCGTTTCAGGGTGGAAAACGCGGCGATACAGGGCATATATAATAACGTGAAGGCGAGAAAGGCGTAGGCGGAGAGGGGCGAGAAGGCGTGTGGGAGCGCACTTGCAAGCGAAACAGCGTTCCCGGTAGCGTTTCCTCCGGCGTAGAGAATGCCCAGCGTACCCACCACGGCCTCCTTGGCGGCCAGCCCGGTCAGCAGGGCCATCGCCGCACGCCAGTCGCCAAAGCCCAGTGGGGCAAAGATCGGAGCCAGCAGTGCTCCGAGGGTGCCGAAGATGCTATGGCTGCTCTCGTCGACCAGTTGCAGCTGGAAGTTGAAACGTTGCATGAACCAGATGATAATACTGGCTGCCAGCAGGATCGTACCGGCTTTGTACAGGAACCCGCGCACGCGTTCCCAGGTATGCAGTAGCAGACTCTTCGGCGTCGGCCAGCGATAGGGCGGCAGCTCCATGATGAAATTGGCGCTTCCGCCGCGCAGGATCGTCTGCTTCAACAGAACGCCCGAGAGGACGGCAACCACCATGCCCAGCAGATACAGCGAGAAGACAATCACTGACTGATTGGCCGCGAAGAACGCGCCTGCGAAGACGGCATAGACTGGTAGCCTGGCCTGGCAGGACATAAACGGGATGATCATCATCGTCAGGCGGCGATCCTTTTCGTCCTCCAGCGTGCGCGTTGCCATCAGGGCGGGGACCGAGCATCCGAAGCCCATCAGCATAGGGATAAAGGCTCTGCCCGATAAGCCGAAGCGATGCAGGAAGCGGTCCATAATAAAGGCCGCACGCGCCATATAGCCTGAGTCTTCAAGAATGTGCAGCATAAAGAACAGGATGGTCACCTGGGGCAGAAAATTGAGCACCGATCCTACGCCAGCCAGCATGCCATCGACGACCAGACTGTATGCCCAGGGAGAAGCGTCCGCCTGCTTGAGTAACGTGGCAAGGGAGCTGAAGATGACGTCATTGAGGAGATAAGCGAATTTTTCCGTGAAAAACGCGCCCACCGTGCCAAAGGCCAGCTGGAAAATACTGAGCATGAGCAGGAGAAAGATCGGTATAGCAAGGAAACGGTTCGTAACCACCAGATCGATCTGATCGGAGCAGGTGTACGAATGCCTCCTGGTTGGTCTTGTCACGCAGCGTGCAACCAGCGTGGTAATGAAGGTATAGCGTGCGTCGGAGATGAGCATATCGCGGTCCAGGGACGCTTCTGCCAGCAAGCTTTGCACCTGCGTCTCCAGGCGTGCATGTGCAGTGATATGTAAAGGTAGTCCCGCCAATGCGCGCTCCCCCTCCTCTATAAATCTGGTCGCCACCATGCGTCCGCGCGTGGGCAGCGTCAGGATCTCCTCTATTGCAGTGATATGGTGGGCGAGCTTTTGCGTGTAGAGAGCCGGTAGTGGGCAGTGCTTGCCATATTGAGCCAGGGTCTTCTTCAGCAGTAGCTCCATTCCGAGGCCCTTACTGGCTGTGATCGGCACCACCGGCACGCCCAGTTCCTCTTCCAATCCATGCACATTGATGCTTTCTCCGCGCGCTTCGAGCATATCCATCATATTTAAAGCGAGCACGATGGGCTTGCCGATCTCCATCAACTGAGTGCTCAGGAACAGATTGCGTTCGATATTTGCAGCGTCGATGATATTGATAATGACATCTGGCTCGTCGCTCTCGATGTACTCCCTGGCGATTACCTCTTCTATCGAGCAGGCAGAGAGCGAATAGATCCCTGGTAGATCAATAATCTGTAGTTGTCCGCCCTCTAAGCGGATCTTGCCGACCTTCTTCTCGACGGTGACCCCGGGCCAGTTCCCCACGGACTGGTTAGAGCCGGTCAACCTGTTAAATAGCGTTGTTTTGCCACAGTTCGGATTGCCCACCAGCGCGATGGTACAGTCCCCCTCGATATGTGCCATGCTCTCCTTCATATGCGTCCTCTGCCATTTCAGGTAGCTACTATATCCTTTTCACGAGAATCTGACTGGCTTCTTGCTTACGCAGGCTCAGTTCATATCCTCGCAGACTGATCTCCATAGGATCTCCCAGCGGGGCCAGTTTACGCACGTAGATCTCAGTGCCGATCGTCACGCCCATATCAATGATGCGTTTGCGTAGTGCGGCCTGTGTTGCAATGCCCAGCACCACACAGGTTTCGCGCGGTTTTATTTCTTTCAGGGTTATTGTTGCTGCTTCTTTCACGTCTGGCTCCTTAACGTCATGTCGATGGGCGCAGACAAGCAGCACCTCTACGAGGATGATTGATGGCAGTTTCTGCCCGGCTCATGCCTGCCTGCGATTTAATTCCTAGTAATCTGATCAGATATTAGCATCAGCGTAAGAGGAAGGCAATGAAGTTGTGACACAAACGCATCACAAACGGATTGTGGGCTTTCAATCCCATCACTGAGGCGTATTGCTCCACTAAGGGAGTAGGGTTGATCGATTTTGTGGGGTGTGCAAGTTTGGCAGCTAAGGATGAGAAAAACGTGAAAACGCGAAAAAAGAGAGGGAGGTCCTGTCTTCTACTTTTGAACTCTTGTCGTGAGTTAAAAAATGTATTATTATGAAAAGTATTATACAATGTATTTGAATTTTTGCCAAATAAATTACTTTTTGTCTATTTATGTATACAGGACTTTTTAAAAGGCGCAAGTGTAAAAAATGAATGCGGTACAGATTTTCGTCGTTCACACAAGAAAGAATGCATTTTCAGCGGGAAAGAACGTCTTAAAGAGAGTATGAGTTTGTTGTACTGTATATAGGAGAAGATGCGAATGCGCACAGATGATCCCTCAAATTATCAGAATAACAATCGCTCACGTATTTTGGCGGTAGTTGCAGGTTTTTTCTTCTTAATGAGTCTCACAATAGGCATCATTTCGAGCCAGGGATCACTCTATAATCTCCTCACGATCACAATCGCGATTATGGGGACAGCCTTCACCTTTTTCCAATTGCTGCCCTCACTGCCAAGGGTCAGACTTTCTCCGCCAAGATGGACCTTCAGAAGAACTTCCTCTCCACACTACATACTCTTGACCTGCTCAATTATTATGCTGGTTATTACAGTATTGCAACCAGTGATGCAGCATCTTTTTCCGCCGCCGATGGTTTCAGATTCATGTAGCGCACAGATGGTAAAAGTGGGTACAGCGATCGTTTCCGACACAAAAATAGCACAGGCGGCAGATGGGGAATGTATTGGCATAAGCGACGGCGCATTTTCGTTTGATGTTAATCCGCTGGAAAGAGTATCACACTATGCCCAGTTGAAAGATCAAGTGCTCACGAAATTGAATGCAGGGCATGTGGATGAAGCAAGAGCGCTCTGGCAAGCGGCTGGTGTAACGAACGATGCAGAAATGCTGATCTATCTGGAAGATCAGCGTGTATTACAATCTCATTATCCTTATATAAATATCGTATTAGCAACCATTCTTACCGGGTTCGAGTTTAATCTTGGTCGAGATAATGCGCAGGGCGTTTATGTAGCTCAAAAGGAGATCAATACGTCCTGTGCGCTGCCACGTTGTACGCAAATACGCATCCTGATTGCCAATTCTGGATCTGGTCGTAACTCGGGTGAACGCGCAACCTATGCAAGTGATCTGGCCGCAATGATTGTGCAAAAGGCCGCAGCATACCGTATCGCAGGCGTCATTGGTTGGACCTTCAGCGGTCAGTCTATCAGTGCGATACAAGTGCTGGCCCCGGCGCATATCCCGATGGTATCACCCAGCGCATCCAGTGACTCTTTAACTGGCACCTCCTATTTCTGGCGTGTGGCAGCGGTTGATTCGAGTCAGGCTAAAGCCGTCGTGCCCTATGCGATGCAACAATTGCAGGCGAAAAAGGTTGCCGTTTTTTATGACCCTACCGATTCTTATAGTCGTAGCTTAGGAGAAGCTTTTATTAGAACATTTGAATCGGCTGCGCATAAAACGGTCATTAAAGAGTTTTATACAGTCGGAAAAACAAATACCGATTACATGATTTCCTTATTGCGTGATGCATTGAAGCAAGCGCCGGATTTAGATTTGATCTACTTTTCTGGTTATGCTGATGACGCATCCCCTTTACTGGATATTCTGCCGACCTCCCCAACGTATGCAGATCTCCGCGTGCTGGGAGGCGATGCATTGTATGTCACCGGGAGCTATCGTTCCGGGAGCTATCCACCTAATGCCTATGGTCGTTTATACTTTACTGCATTTGCGTATCCAGATGAATGGACTTTTCAGCATTTAAGTCCGCCGCGCTTTTTTTGTGAATATGCCACCGCATTTTTTGCGCAAACTGCCTGCTCAGGACCAGACCCTTTTACGAAATACCATTATACCCGCGCCAGTAGTGATGTGATTCTGGCCTACGATGCCACCCTGGCATTTGCCCAGGCCGCCAAAATTGTGTTGACGAACAGTCCCAGTTTGACCCCTGATGATATTCAGCAGGCATTAGCAAAAGTGCAGGGCAATCAGGCAGTCCAAGGTGCCAGTGGACAAATCTCGCTAGGGCCTGATGGGAACCCAATCAATAAGGCGGTCGTGATATTGAGAGTAGATGCGCAGGGGAAAGAGATTCTCGAAAGCGTCCAGGGCTGTTTTCTCAAGGGTTCTTGCAGTAATGCAACACCGTGAACGTCGTGTAGGCCATCATAAATTACACCGAGGAAGGATCGTTGATGAGAGTAGTTTTTATGGGATTTCAAACCTGGGGTTATGAGACATTGAAGGCATTACTTGCGTCCAGGCATGAAGTTCCATTAGTCTGTACCCATCCTGAAAGTCAGCAGATCTACGAAGTGCTCTGGAATGACTCAGTGAAAGAGCTCGCCTATGCTCACGGAATACCTGTACTGGAACAGCAATATCTCCATGAGAGAAGGGCGATAGAGATGATAAGGGAAGTCGAGCCTGATATCCTGGTTCTTTCTGATTGGCGAACCTGGGTCAGTCCTGCACTGTATTCTCTGGCTCGATTCGGTGGCATTAATATTCATGATGCTCTGCTTCCTAAATATGGTGGTTTTGCGCCTATTAATTGGGCAGTCGCCAATGGTGAGAAACAAACGGGCGTGACGGTCCATTTTCTGAATGAAGAATTTGATCTGGGCGATATTATCATGCAGGAGGCCGTCTCGATTGGTCCAACAGAGACGGCCACGGATATTTTTTATAAGATCATACCGCTGGTTGCCAGCTTACCGTTACAGGCACTTGATGCGATAGAAGATGGCACTGTGCAACCTGTTCCGCAGGAAAAGAGCCAGGCAAGCTTTTTTCATAAACGTTCTGAACGTGATAGTTTCATTGATTGGAACATGGACGTGAGTAGAATATTTAATCTCATTCGAGCGCAATCAGATCCGTATCCGAACGCATTTACTTTTTATAAAGGGAAGAAACTGAACATAAAAAAAGCTTCATTGCCGCAAAAAAGTTTCTGTGGAACGCCAGGGAGAATTTTTCATCGCCTTGCTCATGGCGTCGTGGTGCTGGGGAATGCATCCTGTGTGCATGAGAACCAGGGGATTGTGATCGAGTCGGTCCAGGAGGAAGGGGGGGAAGTCATGAGCGCGAATGACTATTTTCAACACATGGGAGAGTATCTGGGTTAGCCTATTGTATGTATCATATGATAGAGCAGGAAAAAAGCTGGGAAATATTTGTCTGAGTAAGGGGAAGGCGATTTTTGCTCATACGAAAAAGCCAGATGACAGCGTTCGGAGGTGAGCCATGTCATACGATCCTATGAAAATACAGGAGCTTTTAAAGGTAGCAGAAACAGGAAGTTTGACAAAGAAGGAGCGAGCGCAGGCGAGAGAGCAGATTGGAGCGTACTATGCAAAAAAACTGTCCGGACTCCAGGAGAATCTTTTTGCCGTGTTAGAAAAGCGTCATACAGGAGCGCTCGATCCTTTCGAGATTGATGCGTATATCCATCGGTATCATAAGCAGTCCCAGGAACTCTACATTTATATGAATCACCGTTCTCTCTCAAACGACAATCTTCCAAGATGGCTTCGGGATATGGATGATGATGAGCGAGGCATGCGCGTCTGGCAGCCAGAGACGGAATTGCAGGATGAGGAGGCACAATCATGAAGAAGAGCAGGATAAATGCTTCTTGTTCTTCTTCATGATGCTTCTTGCTTAATTGCTACGTGTAAAAACGTGAATGGGTGTCTCGATTGCCTGTTATTCTTCGACAAGCGCACGCAAGCCGTGCAGATCGTACGAAAGTTGCCCTTGCTGCAATTTGCTTCTCAGAGCGGCTTCGCGCTCCTCGCGCGCCTGCGCGGCCTGCAATACCTGTTCGGCTGCTTCTGGTGGGATGACTACGGCACCATCTGCATCGAGGAGAACAATATCGCCAGGCGTTATCGTTGCCCCTCCCATGCTCACGGGCTCGTTAATGGTGCCTACGATCTTCTTTGTTGCGCTGCGTACACGTATCCAGCTGGCCCAGATGGGGAGGCCGAGCGCCCGAAGCTCCTCCACATCGCGTACCGCTGCATCGATCAGGATCGCGGCAACCTTGTGAACCAGGGCCTGCGTCGCCAGTAAATCTCCTACCAGCGCGATCGGCGCTGGCTCGGGCATGGTCAGGACCAGCACTTCGCCTGGTTGAACCTGAGCGAGTACGGCATGGACCATCAGATTATCATTTTGCCCACAGCGCACCGTGCGAGCAGGTCCCGCGACCCTGCTGCCCGGGATAATCTGGATCAGAGGCAGATCGATGATCCCTTTGCCGCCCGCAGCCTCGTAGACGGTTGCCACGCCATAATGGGCAAAGCGTTGCATGTCGAGATTATTCATAGCGTTGTCACCACCTGTGGAAGAACACGCTGAAAGGCTTCAGCAAAACGAATATTTTGTTGTCCCGAAACACGGCGCGCATGATTCGCGCGATGTTCTGCCTGCTCAGTATAATACTGACGCAGATAGTGC
Organism: Ktedonobacteraceae bacterium; assembly: GCA_035493895.1. GTDB lineage: Bacteria > Chloroflexota > Ktedonobacteria > Ktedonobacterales > Ktedonobacteraceae > DATJHM01. The sequence continues at coordinate 2,356 of DATJHM010000057.1, read as the reverse complement.
TGGGCGGCCATCGCTTCCATCGCCCGCTGCTTCTGCGCAAACACGGACGTGATATCGACAAATGTCGTCGGGATAAAGCCGCATTGTTCTGGCTGATGTGGCTCGAACAAGAAAAGTTCGGGAGGCCGAATCGTCACGAAGCCGCTGGCAACACCCGCTCCGCTTGCCAGCAGGCGCGCGCGTTGCGTGACCTCATAGGCCAGAGGATGATCGGGATTAAAGGGATCCTTCTCGGTATGGGTTACGATAACATCGGGCGCAGTTTCGCGGATGAGTTCGGTTAAGCGCAACAGGGTCGAGTGCTCAATCGAGAGCGGGTAGTCGCCCAGATCAAAGCACTGGAAACTCGCTCCCAGCGCTTCCGCCGCCCGGGAAGCTTCCTCGTGACGGATGCGCTTCACATTCTCGATCGTCTGTCCAGGCTCCTTCCACAACTCGCCCGACTCGCCGCGTTCTCCATAGGACAGTGCTACAACGACAGCTTTGCCCCCTTGCGAGGTGAGGACCGCAATAGCTCCGGCGGCGCGCCAGACGAAATCGGCCGAGTGTGCGCCGACCACCAGCATCGTACGTTGTTTCTCCATACGTTATCCTTCTCCCAGTGCTAAGCGACGTGTATTGGTCACGGCCATGCGTTGAATCTCCGCTTCTGTGAAGCCAGCGGTGAGGAGTTGATCGGCCATCAGGGCCAGACCATCCTCAATGGGCGGGTTTTGTGGTTGACCCAGATCGGTTGAGAGGAAGGAATGTTCGGGGCCGGTCGCGCGGATAGTGGCGAACATGCGCTCCCAGGGAACCTTGCCGCTATACGATGGCGCGAAACAGCGTTCGAGAAAGGCTCCCTGTTGTACCAGCGCGCTTTGATCCTCGGGCGAAAGATTCTGCGCCGGGTAGTCGGGATGGGTAATGATGATATCCTGCACGCCCTCTGTGCGAGCGGCGGCAACCACAGCGAAGATCTCAGCGCGGTTCAGATGTCCCGTCGCCAGCACCATCTGGTGTTTCGCGATCAGGCGGAGGACACTGCGTACTTCTGGTAGTACTTCTCCTTGCTCATCAATGACGTGAACCGGTTCGCTTCTTATGCCTTGCTCGCGCATCTCCTGCTGGAGACGTGCCCATTGTGGGGGCGCGATGCCCGGTGGGAAGGAGGAATGGCCCCCCATTTCGTTGACGCCATCAAATGTTGGCATCCAGACGATGCGCGCGCCCGCGCGGGCCGCAATCTCGACGGCTACCGGATTGATGCCGCCGATAGCCGCGTTGAGCACGACCGAGCCGAGCGCTGTAATAGATGGCACAAGTGCGCGGACCACGGCAGCTCTGGGGGGACTGGGGATATAATGGGACTTGATCACGAAACCGGCCAGGCCAAGTTCCCGGCAACGATATGCCAGTTCGAGATCGGACGCGCTCCTTGGCAGTAAGTCCGGTCCGGTATGGACATGCAGATCAAACGCGCCCCGCACCAGATCGCGTGCCCGCGCCGAAGGTGCTTCGTGATGGGGTTTGCTCTTTTGATTCACCATTTGCCTTCTCTTTTCCCTCTGGTTTGCCTGAGCGCCTCCGCCACCAGCGAGAGATGACGGCGCATCGCGGCCTCTGCCTGTTCGGGATCATGGTTTGTGATCCCCTCGATAATCGCGCGATGCTCTTGAAAAGAACGCTCAGGTCGTCCAGGAACAAGAATCGTTCGGTATTGAAAGCGAACATTCTGAGGTTTGAGCGTATCGAGCACACGCAGCGCAATACGGTGCTGTGCAATGTGCAAAATTGTTTGATGCAGGCGAGCATTGGTCTCCGAACTGCGCAAAAGATCGCCCTCATCAATGTAGTGTCGCTGCTCGGCGAGAAGCGTCCATAACGCGTCGCTCTGCTCAGGAGTTATCTTCTGGGCCGCATAGCGTGCCGCCAGACTTTCGAGCGCGGCCCGCACTTCAAGGATCTCGAGTGCTTCGGCCTCGGAGATCAGGCGCACGCGTGCCCCGCGATAGCGCTCGCGCTCGACCAGCCCATCCTGTTCCAGACGAGCTAGAGCGGTACGGATAGCTGCGCGACCAGCACCGAGCGTTTGCGCGAGATCCATTTCAATGAGTCGTTCGTTCGGGAGAAATTGCTCTCTGAGAATAGCCTCGCGCAGCCGAACATAACATGCTTCATCGCTAAGGGCCATAACGTTCCAATTCTATTGCGTCAAGACGGTGTGCTTATGCTTTCATCTGCGTTCTTCGGGTACGACAGGAGGGGTGCCGTAGGTATGAAACGTCGCGACGGTCGGCGTGCCCCAGGCCTGCCCTTTAGCGCGGTCCGCCTGGCTCCAGATAATCGGTTTCCAATCGGGATCGAGGATCAGGTA
>DATJHM010000056.1:0-12066 GCA_035493895.1 Ktedonobacteraceae bacterium | reverse complement strand
CTCCCATCAGGCGCATCACAGCATACGATAGGAGCATGATACAAGGCATCAGAAAGAGGGTCGGCACGTACCAGATCTTCGCTGTGACGCGCTTGAAGTCGAACGCTCTCTTCAGCAATGCCTTCACGCCTGCGGACTTGTCCTCTCGATAGAGCAAAATCGCTGCCGCTGTCACCGGACATAAGAACGCGAGCGCACTTATCGGGAGGCCCGGTAGCAGTTGAAATGATGTCAATGCCCCGGCCAACCAGAATGGAAGCGTAAGAGCGAAAATCAGCAAGAAGAATCTCAGAGGTGATCTGCTCCGCGATACGATGATAGTGGAAGAATCCTCGGCCATAGCAGTTCCTTTCGCCTCTTCCTGCAATGGAGCACTTGCGACATTCTATGCATTGGTTCAGCACAGTACTTGATAGCAAATAAGCAAATAAGCTTATTTAGTATGAGAATGAACCAAATTTCTTGTGGCAATAATGGGAGTGATGCCCCCCGATGTCACGTAAATACGCCTGTACCCGGTGCCCATCGACCCCACCCTTGTAGCGTCGCTGCTTATCCGCAATGAATACGCATCAACCGAGGGATCGAGATGGCCGGTGGGGCCCGCGGGCAGGGATAAACCGCTGCCCCTACCTCTGCGTTTCTACGAGGGTTGGGACTACATGCCCCCCATGCCAAAGGCGATGTGGTTCCGATACACACCACTGGGAGGGGTAGTCTCGGACCGGCAGGCCCCCCGGCCATTTCGAATAGCCTATCCTTTCTCAGGTTGATGCGTATTCGGCGCGGCTTGTCTGCGCTGGGGTCGGCAACCACCCCGGTTCGCCCCGCAAGGCCGTCTTTGGCTCACGTTGGCGGAGATAAACCCCGCCGCTACATGGAAATGAACATAGGTCACTTACTTCACTTCATGCCTATGGGCGCGGCTGATCTATCAATCCACGCCCCCTTGTAGTATCGCGGCTTGTCTCATTGATTCCAACATATTGCCGGAAAAAGAGAAGGAGATCAACGCGAATTGCTGCGCATGATGGCAGTGGGTTATAAAAATTGTTAAAGTGCTACACATCCTACAGGAAGGTGGATGTGATCGGGATCTCGATCCTACACTGGCCCCTACATCAGGCGACATAGCAATGTGAGGCAGGAAGTTTGGATCTTTTTGGTGATGCGCTACAAAAATGCTACATATCCTACATATCCTACACTGACGCGCTACCAAGTTTTTACAAAAATGCAAAAATGCTACATATCCTACATATCCTACACACTGCCGATTTCAGCGAGATCATCCTCTGACACTCTCCCCTACACCAGCACTCCATGTGTCCCCATGTCGATGCGGCACTGTTCCTCGCTCAAGCGACATCGTGAGTGTGAGAGCCGGGAGGAAGGGCGTGTTTGTTCCTCCTGGTATATATATTCGGCGGATGGTGAGATTTCTGAAGCGTTTTTGCGAGATTCGTTTTTCGGCATGAATTGTTGGAGTTCATGAGACAAGCAGCGACGATTTCCTTGCAGCAGACACCAGCAGGAGAATACCACATTGCACAAATTTCCCGACGCGTGTAAAATAAACATCGCTGGAATTACCGATTTTCCAATCCATGAAAAGCAAGAGAGCAGAAAAGCTCAGAGGTGAGGGGTGTGGGTTATGAAACCGAAAACGGAGAAGCTACTACAACAATGCCGGGCAACGCTCTTACAATACAGCGGCGAACAACTTAATACGCTATTCTTATCCTGGTTCGAGCACATGATCGGCGAGGAATCTATGGATGAAGATCTGGACGATCTCTGCCTGCTACTGGGTTATGGCATCCGCTCTGCACATTCGCAGGTCTTGTACGCGACGTACACAGCGTGGTGGGAGATCGAAGGTCACGCTGATCCAGATGGCGAGTTCGTGTGTCTGGATGTAGCGGCGCTCCAACAGCGCCTGATTATGATACCGATCAAGCAACTTCATCTGGTCACCGATCTGGCCTATCAGGTCTGCTTGCAGGATGCCGATGGCGAGGAGCAGCCTCGTCCTCCGATAGCACAGAACTGGTTGCGGTCCTTAGCCGCATGGCTCAATGATGGCGCGCCCGAACCGCTCCACACACAGATCTTCCACACCAAAGAGTCTCCCTCGACTCCCCCGCTGCAACAACCTTCACCCAAACAGCTCCAGGCTCAGCAACGCAGTCTCGAAGATAAACAGATCGAGCAGGCATGGCAGCAGGGCTATCTGCTCTTGAGTCCTGATATGCCCACGCGAGTGCTCACTCTCGTCCAGAGCAAGTGCCAGAAAAACCATCGCCCATACATGAGCGTGCGAGAGACAGATTCACAGTTTGCCAGCATGTCCATCGACCTGGGCCCGCTTCGCAGGGCCTTCAATGCCGAAGGCAAACTCTTTGACGGCGCACCCGAACTCACCTTTCTCCGACACGACGATACCATACAACAACGCCTGACGACTCTCTCAGAACAATACTGCGTCAAAGCTGAGACGGAGCCGCAAGCAGCATTGCTCTCCTTCCCCCTCAGTTCTATCCTCGAGCTGAACCATATCTTGACAACAAACGTGCCCGCCGCAATTCGGGACTTCATGACGCTCTTACCCGAAATTCTGAAGCGCTATGAGGCGCAGCTCGAAACCAGCCGGACCGCGTATCTCGCGCGCCAACGTGAGCTGGAGGAAGCACGCAAGCCCGCATGGCTCAAAGCGCTCACGCGCCTGAAAGCGCAGGGATCATCGGCAACCTGTCCCGATCTCGCCGACACGGTTACGTTGCCCAAAGAATGGCCTGCTCTGATCTCCAAAGAGCAGTTGGGAGCATTTCTGGCCTTTCTCAAGCTGCCCGCCAGTGCGCGTGAGATCAAGAGCAATCTCATCCAACATCTCTCGCCACATCTGGAGGCCGATAAGACCGCCCGGGCTCAGTTTTTTGAGGTCTTCGCCTTTGAACTCGCGGTGCCTCCCTGGGAACTGGAAACGCTTCTCGGCTGCACGACGACCGAGCGCAAACGCTGGGTAGAGGAGGAGAGGTTCCCCATCCTCACCTACAGCAGCTTCCACAAAGCAGGGAACGACTACGACTACGCCGTCTACGATCGCCGCGTTATTATGTCTCTTACAAGGGATGACATCGAACGCTGGCGCGCCGAGCATCAGGAGCTTGTACGCGAACGACGCCGGGTGGCAGCTCAAGCAGCGGCGGCCGCCCGCAAGGCGAAGCAGAAAGAAGCACAGCTAGAAGAACTTCTCCATGGGAGGCAATAATGCATAGGATCTTCTGGGGGTGTATCAGTAACTCTGACGCGATAAATGAGCCTTTCATATATGAGCAAAAAATCACAATATCCATCTCAGTTTCTTCTCAAGTTAGAGATGCATTGCAGAGTTCTTCGGTTACAGCAAATGGAACTTTATGGCCGCAAAATTTAGAAAGACGAGCACACGAAAATACATTCGCCATATCGCAACACAATCTCGACGAATTGCGCCCAAACATCATCCAGGCTCAAAAAAGAGCCGCATTAATCCAACTCTTGAGATCATGGCGCGAAGGTGATCGATCTGCTCAGTTAAACTGATGAACTCAATACCACGCTCCTGGAGACCTTTGAGCAACTCAATCAAATGGGTTAAGGAGCGCCCTGCTCGATCCAGTTTCCAGACAACGAACGTATCTCCTGGTCGCACATACGCCAAGGCCTCATCCAGCCCTTTTCTCTCTGCCTTTGACCCCGTCATCTTGTCTACAAACCATTTCTCACAACCTGCTTTTTTCAGAGCGTCAATCTGGAGTGTCTCGTGTTGCTCCTGCTTGGAAACGCGCACATAGCCAATCTTCATAATCTCTTCCTTTTGTCTCAAGGTTCCCGTCAACTGCTTGATGTTTTGAGATTCTGATTTTGAGATGAGTTTTGAGATTCGTCAAGAGGGAATCCCGTGCTTGTGGAGGCGGTGCGACGCACCTTCAGAAAAGCAGAACCATATGTCTCAAAAAACGGTCGATTTTGAGATAACACGATAAAAATGGCCATGTTATAGATTACTCAGTTTTTCAGGCGGAAGGCGTATACCTTTCCATCATAAGAGGCTACATAAATAGTTCCATTTGCAACCGCTATAGGAGAATCAATCTGTCCTGCGGTTTCATAGGACCAGAGCGGATTGCCTGTTATTGCATTGAGTGCATAGACTTTTCCATCTTCAGAACCGATGTAGATTACTCCATTCGCTATGGTTGCTGGTGTTGTAATGCGACCTCGGGTCGAGCGAGACCAACGCAGAGCTCCTGTCTTTGCATTAAGGGCATAAAGTTTTCCATTTTCAGCACCAATATACACTATTCCATTTGCTATGGCAGGAGGTTGTACAGACTGTCCTACGGTGTAAGACCAAAGGTATTTCCCGGTTTTTGCATCAAGAGCGTAAAATTTTCCGTCAGAGCTACCATCGTAAAAAATATTATCTGCGATGGTTGGAGCGGCTCCCACAATATTTCCGGTGAGATAGGACCACACTTTCTCTCCAGAAGTGGCATTAAGCGCATAAAAGTTCCCATCAAATGAGCCAAAATACACGGTGTTACCTACGATTGCCGGAGCCCCGCGAACAGCATTTTGAGTCTGGAAAAACCAACGTATTTTTCTTGAAACTATATCAAAAGCAAAAAGCTTTCCTTCATCAGTACCGACATAGATCGTTCCATTTGCAAAAGTCGATGAACATTCAACTCTCTGTTGTTGAGGAGTAGAATAAGACCAAATATAATCTAATGTTTGAGCATTAAGAGCATTAAATGTACCATCCCATGAGCCAACGTAAATAATTCCATTAGCGAACGTAGGATCAGTGTTTATGACGTTCTGGGTGGAGTAGAAAACAAGAATCTCTCCGGTAGAAGCATCCAACGCCCGTAATGCACCATCAAACGATGCCACGTAAACAATGTCGTTGACTACTATAGGGCCGCCTTGCAAAGGGGACCCTGAAATCTTTTTGGCCCAGGCTAATTGTAGTTGAGATACGTTTGTAGCGTTCAGAACATGTTCGTAAGAGTTATAGTTTGAGTGTGCAGCATCAAAACCTCCCATCAACCCTTGACGATTTATTCCCTCCTCGTAAGCTGACTTATCAGATGTTGCAGTTGCAGTTACTTGGAGACGGAAAGAAGCAGCCACTGTTGCAGTAGCTGCTTCTTGGAGACGGACTGTATTGCTATGTGCTAGAGAATAAAGGTTGATGCTCCCGATAAGAATTAACAACAAAGAGCTAAATGAAACAACTTTCCAGAGAGAAAGCCGAAACCGCTTGCCGTCTGGTGGAGAGGAAGGGAAGATTAGCGTAGGCAATGCCTGATTTTTTTCAGCAAGGAAATCGGCAATAGTTTTGCGGATACCTCTGACCACATTATCGAATGCCTCGTCACGATCAGGCCAAAGCGTAATAGATTTAGCTCCGTCTGGTAACATCTGCAATTTGCTGAAAGGAGTTCCTACCCAATCAACAGGGCGCAAAAGGATAGGAATAACGCGAGCCGCGTGAGTTGCATGTCTCTCAAGCGCTTTCGTCATCTCTTTCTCATAACAGTTATCTGAAGCGATAAAATCGGGGCTGATCAATAAGAGAATGATATCTGCTGCGTTTAGTGCAGTGGCAATGGCTTCTTCCCATTCAGCGCCACTCAGGATTTCACCGTCATGCCAACTCTTAATCAATCCAGTACGTTGTAATGTGCTTAAGTGGGTATCCAATGCCTTGCGCATATCTTTATCTTCGTGGGCATAGCAGTAGAAAATTTTCACTTCATCTTTCATAAGATACTACTTACCTTTATTTCGTCAGATAATAGTTATATGATTTACTGCTCTTTTGTATTTTACGCTGTCTCAAGAAATTGAACGCTTTTGAGACAACTCGACCGATATGCTGATTAACTCCCGATCCGGAAGCGCTGCTCAATCTCCAATGATGAGATTATCGCGAGCAGTCTCCACCACTTCTTTGGTCACCACCTGGAGTTGGTTTGCCACTAAGACATGCTCCACCTGCATCATGAAATGAATGTCATCTTGCTGAACCCGGCGCGTCTTGGCCACCGTTAACAGCAACAGGTCAAGTTGTTCAAGAGAGGCTGGCATCTGAGGTACAAATCCACCCGCCTCCCACCGATCCTCCCTTTATCAGAACGCGCCTTCGCGTCAGCTAAACCAGCCAGGCCCTTCTCACGATACCGCTTTACCCACCGACGTACCGTGCTCACAGAGATGTTGTGAGTAGACGCAACCTGGGTCTGGGTGACGCCATCCTCCAGAGCCGAACGAATGATCGTAAAGCGCTCAGTGGCTTGTGCTCTTTGGGCCTCTGAAATTGCCGTAAGTGGGATAGGCGGCTCCTTCATGACAAACTGCTCCAGACGTAAGGAACCAATAGCATACTCTCTTGCTCATTATACCCGACCGCTCACCTAATTGTCAAAATTCCCGCTTACGGAATTCCAAGATTTACACCCTGATTATAACAACAGATGCGCCAAATTTATCACAAATGATAGCTTTGGCCCACTTTCCCACGCCCACTCTTTCCCAGATCCTCCGCAATTGCCATGAATTGTTCCAGCGCGTTCTGCAAATCTTCGACGATGCTGGCGGCGATTTCTGCCGGTGGCAGCAGGTTGTCTGTACCCTCGAGGCTCTCATCTCGTAGCCAGAAAAGATCCAGGCTGAGCTTGTCCCGCTTCGCCAATTCTTCGTAGCTGAAGGCGCGGAAACGCTCGCTCTCCTGACGCTGGTTCCGATTTTCTGGATGATAGCAGGCTACGAAATCGTCCAGATGGGCACGGGTGAGCGGATTGGTGCGCAGGGTGAAATTCATGTTGGTGCGCAGATCATAAATCCAGAGCTGTTTGGTCTGGACGTTGGGGCTGGCCTGATGCTTATCGAAGAAGAGAACGTTGGCTTTGACGCCCTGCGCGTAAAAGATTCCCGTGGGCAGGCGCAGCATAGTATGCACGTCACAGTTCTGCAAGAGATTGCGCCGAATCGTCTCGCCCGCGCCGCCCTCGAAGAGCACATTATCGGGCACCACGACCGCCGCACGCCCCCCTTCGGGACGGAGCAGGGAATAGACATGCTGCACAAAATTCAACTGCTTGTTGCTTGTCGTTGCCCAGAAGTCGTCCCGATTGACGGTCACGGCTTCGCGCTCGTCTGAAGTGCCATTGCTGCCATTTTTCTTGCTGCCGTTGCCGGGTCCCAGGCTGAGGCTGCTCTTGCGCCCGAACGGCGGATTGGTGAGTACCATGTCAAAATGTTCGCTCGGTTTGGCGCGCAAACTATCAAAGACGTGAATCGGGGCATCGGGTGCGCGCTCGTCGCCGATGCCATGCAAAAACATGTTCATGACGCAGAGCCGGGCAGTACTATCGACGATCTCCCAGCCGCGAAATGCCTCGTTCTTTAAGAACCTGCGCTCATCACGGCTCAACGCATAGTGCTCTGAAATATAGTCGTGCGCGGCCAGTAAGAATCCGCCGGTTCCGCTGGCAGGATCACAGATTCGCTCCAGCGGCCTGGGCTGCATGACTTCGACGATGGCTTTGATCAGATCGCGAGGCGTGAAATACTGGCCCGCACCACTTTTGGTATCTTCGGCATTCTTCTGGAGCAGCCCTTCATAGGCGTCACCTTTGACATCGGCCTCCATTTTGAGCCAGTTGATGTCGTCAATCAGGTCTGCAATCAGGCGACGCAGGTGCGCGGGATTCTGGATCTTATTGATGGCTTTACGAAAAATAATGCCCAGCATCCCTTCCTGGCTGCCCAGTTCGCTCAAAATCTGCTTGTAGAGCGTCTCCAGTTCTACGCCATCTTTTGTACGCAGCGTCTCCCAACCCAGGCCAATGGGGATACGTGGCTTCTCGTCAAAGGGGGGAAGGGTGCGCTCGTGCGCCATTTTCAGGAAGAGCAGATAGGTCAGTTGCTCTACGTAGTCACCATACGACATGCCATCGTCGCGCAGGATATTACAGTAGTTCCAGAGTTTTTGTACGATATATTGTGTTTGCGTGCTCATAATAAATGAAATAGTTCTTTCTCGCTATTAATCCCCACGGCCCTCGTAGAGGCACTGCTGGTCTGCGCCCAATACGCATCAACCTGAGAATGGATGAAGTATTCAAGAGAGCCGGTGGGGAACGCGGACCGGCATAAAGCCCGGTCCCTACCTGTTTATTTTTTCCAACGTGTTTATGTTCTTCTGTGTCCAACACAGACCATCTCACCTTTTTTGCCTATATGCATCCCTGCCAACATTTCTACGTTTCCGTATTCTAGAACATCTATACAATAATATATACTCTTCTATGAGGCCGTCAATAGGCGATCGACCCAGGACCAATGTCGATATCTCCTCAAATAGGCTCTAGCCGCCGAAGAATCCTGTGCGTCAGGAGCAATCATCTTTCGCAACTCTACCAACTTATCTTCAATAATATTTGCCAACATATCATTATCGCTATCATCAGCATAGGTAAGCTTATATTTTTGAATTTTCTCGATCAGTCCGCGCATATTGAAGTAGATCTCTTTGCGCCTGCTATTTAAATATCTCTGATCTAGATGATATGTTTGGATAGAAATTGCGGCACGCTGATACTCAACCAGATCTTTCCTTTTCTCTACAGGACGGGGTATTCCATTGCTCCCGAAGGTAATAAGTTCGGGATCACTGGGGTTGGTAGGATCAAGGAGCATAGGGCGTTCCCTTTTCAATTCATCGTAATCAGGGCAATCTTTCTCGTCCCAGACTCTTCGCTTCTCGCCATCCTCCCCACCTAACAGAGGAAAATCATTCCCTTTGCCGCCTACCCTACCTTTGGAACCTTTGGAGCCATCTTTGGAATCTTTGGGTTGATCATTCAATTTACTATTACAAAGCTCACAGGAAAAACGCCAGTTGCGCCAGGAAAAACCTAGCCACCAATAACCAGGATGGCTGGTTTTCGTCACACCACCTTTTGGGCGGTGATGATCCATATCACCGAATCCTCGCTCCACTTTCGTTTCGCAATACCAGCATTTGTTATGGGAAATCCCGCGGAACTGATCTTTTACGTTACTCCATACATCGCTATATTTGCTAAAAATGTCAGCGCGCGTTTTTCCCGCTGGCAGATTTCTCAATTCTGCTTCTGCCTGGCGAATCCGCCTTTGCCACTCTTCTGATGGAGGCCAATCATCCCTCTTTCGCAGAAGACGAACCATATCGATGTAGCGCACTACAGCCGACCCTCCGCTATCATCTCACTCAAAATATCATCGATCAAACGTGCGCGTTCCCGTTGTTGATCAGGTGTCAAAGTTACTTGCTGGCGAACAGATGGATCTTCACGACGAACAAAGCGCCTGAGGAACTCAGCGTACAACGGATCATCTTCTGTTGTCGCAAAACCAAGTTTATCCAACTGATCGGTCAATTCTCCCAGGCGTTGCTGCTCAACCTGTGTCAATTGTTCTTTCACAGCCAGGTCTATTTGTTCATCGATCATATGTTGTGTCGGCAGATCCAATGCCGAACGCAGCCCAAATAGTTCGCTGGTCAGAATTCCTGCCACGCCCATCCCTCTGGGATTCTCACTCGGCTGCTCTGCAAAAATTTCTCCATCCGCTCCATTACGCTGCATGACCCGCACCTCTTCCTTCTGCAACCCCGCGATCACCAATGGGTTATGCGTGGTCATAATGACCTGACTCGTGGGCTGATCCCCTACAACACGTTGCATAAAATCCAGGTAGCGCACGCTCCAATTGGGGTTGAGATGGGTATCCGGCTCATCCAAAAAGAAGAGCGCCTCGTCCTCCCTGGTGAAACGCAACAGGCCGAGCACCATTAAGAGTTGCTGCTCCCCTTCACTAAAATCTTGAAATGTGATCAGCTCTTCGGCATTGCGCATCTTTAAACGTATTCTTACTTCGCCAAGAATCTTGGAAATGTAGGTGCTCTCAAGCGCTTTAAAAAATTCTCGCTGGTTGCCATAGTTCTTAAATAGTTTCCTGAGCGCCTGTTCGTCAGGCAGGTAGCAATAGAGATGCTCTAATGTGGTCTTGCTGGCAAATTCGGGGGTGATGCGCACTTTGTCCCGCATAGGAGCCAGCGATGCATCATAGAGATGTCCCATAAATTTGCCCAATGTTCCGCGCGCATTCCAGAAACGCGGGTCTCCCTCCTTGCTATTCCAGGGCGGCTCGTGCAAAACAAAGAGCACGGATATGAGCTTTTCTATCCCCAACAACTCATCCAGAAAGCTCCGTGCACTCTGTCCATCATCTGATCGATCCTGCTCATCTTCTGTAAAAAATGCAAGCAGCACAAACTGGCTCTGGATATTGCGCGCATAAAAGAGGAAACGCTGCGACTCTTCACCTTTGAGCTGATCCTGATAGAAACGATTCTGGTGCACATCAAAATGCCTTTCCATGCGATCACTGGGACCAGAATAATAGCCAAAAACGTAGCCGGGCAGATAGATGCGTTCAGAATCTTTGGCAAATCGATTGTACGAAATTCTTTCTGGCAATCCGTCGTGCCGCCTGATCGTAATTTGCATATATTCTCGCCTATCACGTGCAAGATCGGCATCGATATGTATCTCATTGCCACGACACTCGTAGTCCAGTACGTACGCAAATGTGGGCGCAGCTCCCAGGTCCAGATCGCGGAAGATGATGATCAGGGCTTCCAACAAATTTGATTTACCTGTGCCATTCTGCCCAAGAAGAACGGTTCTAAAAGAGTGCTCGCCAAAGTCTATCTCAAAGTTCTGCAAATTTTTAAAATGCTGTATCTTCAGCTTGCGTAGTTTCATGGGCTCCTCCAACTCCACCTCAGCTATTCATCCCACAACGACGGCCTGCTTACTTCGTATTTTGCTTTTGTCTCTGCTACCAGGAGGGGAGCATGCTCTTCCTGCTCTTCCTCCAGCTCCTCATCTTCCTGCTCAATGATGCTCAAGACGATCTTATCGGTTGCCGGTCGATCCCCTTCGATCAGGCTCACACCCATCTCGGCATGTAGCGCGACATAAAATTCCTCGACCCGCTCCACCTCCGGTTTCTCTTTGCGCAATTCCTTAGAGCGCTTATAGAGCTCCTCAGGTGTCAGCTCTCCACCAGCGTCGGCCAGCACATCGTACAACGGCGCGACTTTCTTGTGTTTCGCTCGCTCCTGTCCTTTCGCCATTTGCTTTTCCCTCTTACGTACCTGTTCAACCAGCTCACGCTTCTTCCTCTCCTCACGAATACGCTCCAATAACACGCTCGCAGGCTCATCCTCCACATCCTGCTCCACCAGCCGTCCCGCAAACGCCTCACGTAAAATGCTCTGCCGCTCGTTCTCCGCTCGCTTCAAACTGGCCTCAAGGGTTGCCTCTAATTGCGCAATCTCGGAAAGTTGCGCTTCGACTTCGGACATAATACATTGCTGTTCTGCAATAGGGGGAAATGCAATAGCAATAGATTTGATCTCGGATAAATTCAGGCGTGGCCGTCCTACTCCATGAAGCATCGCAGAGGTTCGTTTCTTCGTCGGCTCAGCATTCAACACAATATTAATGTATGTATTAAGAGCATGAGGAGAGACTTTATAACGAATACAATCGGCTTTAACAATAGCAGGACCAACAAAGTTTGGGATAATACAACTTCGGGGAGGATGTTCTCCCAGAGCTGCAATTACCAGATCACCTGTAAATATTCGATGCTTACGTAATTTATCAAAGTGATCTTGGGAAATAAATGCTTTCTCGTCTTTAAAAAAACCATCTCCAATATTTTTTAAACGAATTACACGCAATCCCGAAGCTTTGTAGTGCTCCGTTTTCAAATTACTTCCAAACGGACCATCAGTAATAGAATTATCTTCCGCCGCAGCCAATTGCTCCACTGTCGCCCAACACCATCCTTCCGGCAATTCCCCCAAATTCTCCACATCCGGCCCCTCTGGCTCCCGATACCCCTGCTTCCACGTATCATCCTTCGGCGTAACTCCCTTCTCGCGCATCTTCGCCA
>DATJHM010000055.1:0-62780 GCA_035493895.1 Ktedonobacteraceae bacterium | reverse complement strand
ACGGTATGTACATGTGCCGGAAGCACATTCCCGGTCGCAATAGCGTGCAGCATAGAAGCGACCATGATCGCCATCTCTACGCCCCGTACCTCTTCACGCATGCGATGTTGAGCCGCCTGCATATCCGAGATCACGCCCGGCATCGGACCATCATCGCGGATCGAGCCCGCCAGGACCATCGGGACATTATGTTTAAGCGCCTCATACGTAATCCCATCGCGCAACAGTCCGACTTCGATCGCCTTCTCCAGCGAGCCCACTGCACGAATCGCGTTGATTGCGCGTAAATGGTTACGATGCCCGCCTTCAACCTGCTCTCCGCTCGACAGATCGACGCCAAGCGAAGTGCCGAACAGAGCCGATTCTACATCATGGGTAACGATCGCATTTCCGCCAAAGATAACCTGCACATAGCCACGACGCAGCAGCTCGGCGATATAGCGACCTGCACCTGTATGAATAACAGCGGGACCAAGCACGAACAGAATTTTGCCATTGTGAGCGCGCACCTCTTTCATCTGGCGAGCGATCTCCTGGATTGCCAGCACCTTTACCTTCTCGCTGGAGACATCGCTCTGCATAAACGCAAAGGTTTCGCGTTCGCGGTTGCGCTCAAACGGTTGGACGCGAATGCCTTCGTGACCGGTAACGACCTGATCTCCGATCTGTACTTCATGCATGGGTCTACAGAAGGCTCGTCCCTGCTGTTCATCAACGACAATGGCGACATCCATCTCAATATCTTCAACCTGAACCCAATGCCCATTCAGGCGTACCTGGGTCGGGAGATTTGTTGTGGAGTAAAATTTGGAGGGAAGGACTCCCTGCTGCTCGACGGAAGTTGTGTGTACATTATCAGCGTGTGTCAGGACCGCGCCGAGCTGCTGAATCTCGGAGAGGATGCGTTCCAGCACCTCGTAGTCGGGGGCCTCTATTTTCAGGCGACAATAACTCGTCTCCGTCTTACTCACCCCCACTCGCATCTCCTCAACGGCAAAGTTGCCGCCGCGATCCATAATGATATCCCAGGCGCGTGGCAGGCTCCAGGAGTCGATGATATGTCCACTCAATTCCACTACTTCATGGACTGTATGCATAGGTATTCTCTCTTTACCATAGAACTACTCAAAGAAATATGCAGAGGAGGCAAAAAATTATCATAAGCCTCCACCGTCTGGCAATAGGATTACGGTTAGTCTAATCTGCCTGCTTATGAATGTCAATATTTAGTCAAGAATATTGATGTCAGCTTATCTCATTATTGGGGATTATTATCCAGGCCTTTGAGCCCGGGGTGGGGACAGCGAAAGCGCTCTGGTCAGCAGCAGCAGCGCTGCCGACCAACTTGAGCTTTTCCCTTACTGGTTTTGATTTTGTAAATAATCAAAAGCAATCAAGTTATCGAAGCGGTGAGCGAATGCTCGAATAAACACCAGGTGTTCGGGATGGGGAAGATAGGCTTCGAAATGCTGTTCGCTTTCAAACGTAAAAGTGACGATATGGGTGTAGTCTTTAGGATCGTTAAGCTTCATGCTGGGATATGCCTGGACATCGACAATACCCGCTATTTTTTGTCGGAGTGCGAGCAGGGCGGTAATAGCCTCCTGAAATTGTTCGGGTGAGACATCAGATTGGGGCTTGAGGAGCAGTATATGGATAACGTTCATTGGTAAATTCCTTTTTTGTTGCAAATTTGCTGACCGGTGGATCTTATTGAGACCAGCGCCAACAGTACCACGTCCGAGAGAGGCGTTGGGTTTCAGATCCTCTAGCGAACGCTTGCTCAATTTTTTATTATAGCATGTCAAGGGCTTTTTGAGGCGAAATGCATCTGAGTTGATCGATGACCTGTGATACAATCCTTCACTATTATCGTCCGCCTCCTATCTCCAGAATAGTCCCGGTGGTGTAGGAGGCAGCTGGTGAGAGCAACCACAGCACGCCCTCAGCGACTTCCTCAGCTGTTCCTGCTCGCTTCATAGGAATAGCAGGAGCCATTCGCTCGGGTCGATCAGGCATGCCATTTGTGGCGTGTATATCGGTTTCAATGAGCCCGGGCGCGACCGCATTCACGCGAATCCCCTCGTCTGCAACCTCGCGTGCCAGCCCGATGGTAAAGCTATCGACAGCTCCTTTGGATGCGGCATAATGAACCCATTCATTAGCTCCACCAACGCGAACGGCAATAGAAGAGATATTGACAATCGCTCCACCCGTTCCACCATGGCGCAGGGACATCCTTCGTATAGCCTCCCGAGCGCACAAAATCGAGCCGATGACGTTGACTCCTAATACGTTTGTGAGGCTCTCCATGCTGACCTCCTCGACCCGCGCCACGCCTCCTGTGATCCCCGCATTGTTCACAAGTCCATAAATCGGTCCCAGCTCTCGCTCGGCGGTCTCGAAAAGACGCACGATATCCTCCTCACGCGCCACATCTCCCTGAATGGCAAGCGCTTGGCCGCCACTGGCGACGATATGGCGAACAACCTCCTGAGCGGCAGCCTCATCTTTTGTAAAATTTACGGCAACCGGAAAACCACGTTCCCCGGCAAGTCTGGCCACCGCGGCCCCGATTCCACGACTTGCCCCGGTCACGATCAGCGTTCCGAACTTCTTCTCTTCATTCCTGGTAATCATACATAGCTCCTGGCAACCTCGATGCAGCGTGCGAAGAGAGAGGTTCCAGCAAATCTCTCTTCACACGCTGCTATCGAGATAACACATCGACATTTTTCTTTTCACACTATCATACAATACGGAGAGCGGTCGCTCGGAACATCCTGGATGGAAGAGGGATGTTCCCTTCAGACAAGGAGAAGGACATGGACTACTTTCGCGAGACAGACAATGCAAAGATGCTACGTTCCTGGCGCAGAATACGAACCTTTGCCCTGATCGTTCTGGTTGGTATCAACCTGCGTACCGCGCTCCTGGGTGTTCCGCCCATTTTGCCCTTGCTCAGCCATGATTTGCATCTATCCTACACAGAAACGGGCCTGCTGACTTCGCTGCCAACGCTGGTAATGGGGATAGCAGCGTTGCCTGTGGGTATCCTGATCGGACGGGTGAGAGGGGGAGGGCGCGCTATGGTCGCCTTTGGCCTTGTGCTCCTGACACTCGGAGCTGCTCTGCGGGCCATCTGGCCTGCTGTTGTGCCGTTATACTGCTTTACGGCCTTATTGAGTCTTGGAAGTGCCTGTTCCCAGACGGCGATTCCCACTCTGGCCCGTCAGTGGTTCGCTAAACAGATCGGCCTGGCTACTGCTCTCTACACCGATGGTCTGGTGATAGGCGAGACGCTCGGGGCAGCGCTGACCATTCCATTGATGCTCAGCTGGTTGGGACGTGATGCGTGGGCCAGCAGTTTTGTGTTCTGGAGTATCCCTATTGCGATAACGCTCCTCCTCTGGTTGTGGCTGGCCCCTCCTACTTATACTGCCGAGCAGGTGGCCGAGACGATACCATCTACTCCTGCGACGTCAGCTCGCAAACCTGCGCAAATCAATCCCTGGACGCTCGGTTTGTTGCTTGGCGGCGCTCAGCTCATCTATTTCGGCACCAACGCCTGGGTTGCTCCATACAATCAGGCCATTCACGCTTCATCTTTCACCTGGTTGGCGCTTGGTACATTGAATGCGGCACAACTTCCTGCCAGTCTGGCGGTTACCTTGTTTGCCGATAAACTGGTTGGTCGGCAAACCCCTTTTGTGATCTGTGGCGTGCTCTGCCTGATCGCACTGGCTGGCTGGATCTGGACGCCGGTCTTCCTGGAACCACTGTGGGCGGCGCTGGTGGGTGGCACCTCGATTTTCATCTATACGCTTGGCCTTGCCTTACCTGCATTGCTGGCGAAACAAGAGGAAGTTGCGCAATGGACGGGCAGGATGTTGACTGTGGGCTATCTCTTCGCATTTCTTGGCCCATTCATCGGAGGCTGGCTCTGGGACATAACCCATATCCCGGCAATTGCTTTTCTCCCGCTTGCCCTTGCCGCAGGGGTTGTTCTCATGCTCGGTCTGCTTCTGCCCCGACGCGGACTTGCAGTTCCCCAGAGCCTCTAACCGTACTTCATCTGAAATCTGAAGTGTGCGGTTTGCCCGGCTCGCGTAGTATCACAAAGAGGAAATCGCGCTTTGCCACGATTTCCTCTGGCAGGCATATAAGGAAGTTTTGCAGTTTTTGGAAGGAAATCAGGTGCGATCGCGATGATAATAGCGTTACTCTTAGCGGCGACCGCTACC
Organism: Ktedonobacteraceae bacterium; assembly: GCA_035493895.1. Lineage (GTDB taxonomy): Bacteria > Chloroflexota > Ktedonobacteria > Ktedonobacterales > Ktedonobacteraceae > DATJHM01. The sequence continues at coordinate 58,536 of DATJHM010000055.1, read as the reverse complement.
AGGGTCACCGTCGCCATAGTAGCGGCTGCGAGGAGTATCATCCCTTGTGGGGTAGTCTCGTCCTCGTCGTGTTGTTGACTCATATCCTGGCGCTACACGGTCACCTCTTTTCGATCTACCCCTATTAGCATCTCTTGCATGGCCGCTGCGGTCAGCCGCTTCTTGTGCTTTTTGCATATAGGCATTCCTGGCATCTGGTCTCAATTTACGAGTTTCTTTTCTCAATGTCCTTCCTCTGTTGTTGTCAGAAGCTTCGGTAGCTTTTTTCTTCCTGGATTCCCCCAAATGGTCCGCTACGTCCATTCCCCATTTTGCAGTTCTTAAACCCTCAGCAGCCGTATTTCGTACAAATTTATCCTGGCTGTTTTTATCATTCCGGTCGAGATCGAGATATTCTTGTCCCAGTTTGAGCAAACCTTTAGTTCGAGCAAGACCAGAGTCTACCAGGTGGTGCGTTCGCTCTCTGCGAGCTGTTTCAGGGTTCACAGGAAGAGGTTTTTTGCCTTTACGATGATCCTGGAGGTCACTTGCCCATATTGCACCTTTTGCAACAGCGACTCCAGATTTTAGAAATGTATCAATTGGTTTATCTTTTCCTAATGCTCCTTTTGCGATGCTGAAAGCGTCTCCAACCAGGTGCAGACCTTGTGTAAATAGCTTGTTCCTTTGTTCACGATCTGTTGCACTCGGACCAGGACGGGTAGATTCGCTGCGCCTACTCGGGCGAGGATAGTTGCGGTCACTCGGACCAGGACGGGTAGATTCGCTGCGCCTACTCGGGCGAGGATAGTTGCGGTCACTCGAACCAGGACGGGTAGATTCGCTGCGCCTACTCGGGCGAGGATAGTAAGAGTCACTGCGGGCACTCGGGCCAGGATAGCGAGAGGTCGCCTCCCTGCGATACATATCATCACTTGGCTGGCCAGGATAGCGAGATGTATCGTGCCCACTATCATACCGACCATAGCCACCATCGCGAGATCTACCACGCTCATATCTATCAGCCATTAAAAAAAGCTCCTTTCAATGATAGTATGCGAGACCAAATTGGATCTCTCTTTCTACATCGTACAAAAGGCTCCTCCAACCCTTCTTCTCACCCACATTTTTCTCATCTTACATGAGTCACGAGGAGAAAGAAAAGGGTAAAACGGGGACAATTTAGCAATGCGGGTAAATATATTAAATTATGAGTCATCCCGGATTTTTTAAAAATCCGTTAAAACCGGTTTTTCCTGTTTTGTCATGCAAGCTTATTTATCGTGCCCAACCGGACAGATCGCCTGAAACGCGCACGCTCGACACTTGCCTGGCTGTTGTTTCGTCAGGATTGGCTGGTATTCTTCATCTACCGCGCTCATCTCATTGAGCAGCTTGATCACCTTTTTGCGTAGAGCGGGGGTATAGGCAATGCTGAAATCGCAGTCAGCATACCGTAACATTCCGTGGGTCGGGGGGAGTTCAAAATAGTCTTCGAGAATGAGGCAGTAAGCGGCCAGTTGCAGAATATGATTGCTATAGGGCTTTTTCGCGTCCTGTACACCCAGTTTCAGTTCGACTGGCAGAGGACGACCGTCGGGAAGCTGAATAATATAGTCCGGTTTGCCCATGAGGGGATATTGATTTGAGACAAGGGGATCACCCTGCCCATCGGTGTCCTCATAGACCAGATCGCCGTCAGGCAGGTCCAGCGCATGGCGATGCTCTTTCAATAAGCGTTGGCGCTGGTCTCGCCACTCGTTAATGAGCAACAGTAACAGCGCGAGCGCAATTAAGAAGAGCGCCAGACCGACAGGCAAGAACAAGTCGCGTACCATCAAGGTATCCTTACCTGAATACTAAAGCAGCGGCGATGAGGAGGACTGCTACCAGCAGGATCAGCAATGCCGCTACGAGCAGGCGGCGCATATGCTGTGCTCTCTGTGCTGGCAAACGTAGAGCTTCGGAGGCGTGACCTGCTACCTGCTCTGCATAAGCAGCGTGCTGGTCACGTCCCTGCTCAAAGGCTCCCCGTCGTTTGAGTAGCTGCTCAATTACCTGGTACTCTGGTTGAAGAGGAGCCTGTGTATCAAACATATGCTCCAGCTCAACCATGCGTCCAATTAAATCGTCTGTCTCAGCCAATGCTAACGGCTCAAAGTGGTCATGCCACCAGGCCAGAGAACAATATTCATACTCTGCGATGTCAGTGGCGCTAAAGAAATGCGCCTCTTGCTGTTTTCTGTACCGCGCCATAGTGTTACGATGAAAGCGCGCTTGGCACTGAAGCGCCATCCAGACCTAACGTATCAGCAACACTGGTCATCGCTTGAATGACAAAAGCGATATGTTCATCTAATTCGACATTCAATTCCTGTGCTCCTTTGACGAGATCTTCGCGGTTGACTCCGGCGGCAAAACCTTTCGCCTTCATCTTTTTCTTTACCGAAGAAACTTCCAGGCCAAGAATGCTTTTATTTGGTCTCACCAGCGCAGTAGCCGTGACCATGCCAGTAATCTCGTCGCAGGCGTAGAGCGCTTTTGCGAGTTGCGTATTGCGTGGATTCTCGGCAAGATTGAGATCATTATGCGCAAGAATAGCGTAAATAATCCGTTCGTCGTAGCCACCTTCGCGTAACCATCCGGCCGCTACCTGTGTATGTTCTCGTAAATCGGGGAATTCTTCATAATCGCAATCGTGCAGGAGACCAGTGATTGCCCAGAGCTCCTCATCTTCGCCATATTTACGTGCGTAGTGACGCATGGCTGCTTCTACAGAGAGCATGTGTTTTTGTAAACTTTCATTTTTCACATGCTCGGTCATAAAACGATAAGCATCTTCACGTGTCGGCATACAAATCCTCTTTACCAGGGCATATTTTGCTTGTTTTAGGGTAGAAAAATGCGGAGAGAGCCGCTTATAGCTGTATTATATCATAGGCCGCCTCAATATGACGACCTGTGCTCTCAGGCTAAGCATAACATATGCGCTCAGGGAATGCTCAGGTGCAAATACAGATATATGAAATACTCCTGAAATTGCCGTGATAGCGTATAGGAAGAAACAGAAAAAGAGGTGATACCTGGCAAAAATGCAAAATATAAATGATAAAGTCTCATCTAGAGCCAAACGATAAGAAAAACCATTAGATTGACAATGCCACAAAGTTAGTGGTATACTACTAAAAGTTGTATAGTGCAGTGCTTGTTGCTTCGATAGTTATTCAGTTGCAGCCGCGCCGTACACAGATCATTATACCGGATACAGATCCAAGAATAGAGAGAAACATGTCATTAAGTGATCAGACCCTCGTTTGTCGCGATTGCAACCAGGAATTTGTCTTTACTGTCGGTGAGCAAGAGTTCTTCGCCAGCCGTGGTCTTACAAACACTCCCGGTCGCTGTCCCTCCTGCCGTTCTGCGCGTCGCGCAAACGGTGGCAGTTCCCGTGGTGGCTCGCGCGGCGGCGCTTCCCGTGAGCCTCGTCAGATGTATTCTACCACCTGCTCTAGTTGTGGCAACGAGGCTCTTGTACCCTTCCAGCCTCGCGGTGACAAGCCGGTCTATTGTAGCGACTGCTTCCAGCCCCAAAGCTCGTCGGGTGGTCGTGGAAATGACCGCAGATCGCGCTGGTAAGCCATGAGTGAGGTTAAGCTAAATCCTGGCGATTCCTTTGAGGTCGCATTAAAGCGTTTTAATCGTAAAGTGCAGCAGGATGGTATTCTTTCCGAGATCCGTCGTCGCGCTCATTTCGAGAGCCCACAGGCCCGGCGCAAACGTAAAGCCGCTGCGCAGATGCGCAAGCTTCGCCGCACACGCAAAACATACTAGTCTGTCAACTACAAACTGGTATCGAGGGTCTCAAGCAGAAACAAACAAAACAGAACGCCTTCTTCTCTACGGGGAAGAGGGCGTTCTGTTTTTATTTCTCTCCGCATAGATGCAATGGTGAAAGACTATGTGGTATCGTGAATATTATAGATATTATAAATTGACTGTTCGATGACATACATAAAGACTCACTAATAAAGAAAGTTTCTATTCCCTATGAAACTAAAAGATGTTTTTTTTGCTATTATTCAGGGGAGCGTCTTGCTTTGCTTGCTGGCTTCCTGTAACTTTTCCTCTTCCCAATCAACTCATACTGCGAGTCTCACGACAAAAGCTGCTTCCAATACGCGTGCTCAGCACACGGTTGCGATGCCTGCTACGCTCACCAGTTGCCCTACCACGGGCAACGGGCGCGCTCTGGTCACAGCTCCTCTGGCGTCTGGCACGCAGCAAAATATTGTGTATGTAGACAATCAGGAGAATAAAACGACCTCCCAGGCTATCTCTGGTTCGCTCTACCGCTACAATGTTGCGACGAAAGCCAGAACGTTGATTGCCCAGATTCCCTCTGTTGCGCTTGAAAATGCCCAGGTCTCGCGCGATGGCCAGTGGGTGCTCTTCACGGCGATGAGCGGTATGCAGTCCACTGCGACGTCGTATGCTCTGGAGGCTGTACGTATGGATGGGCAGGGTCTACAAACGCTCTATTGTCAGGCATCGCCTCTCAGTGTCGCTCAGTGGTCCCTCAATCAGCAAAATGTGATGCTCTATGGCTGTCAGGCTCCCGGCAGCCAGCAACTCAAGATATGTTTGTTGGATGTGACCAATGGCAAGTTGCAAACGGAGTTTACTGCTGACGGTCCACTGGCAAGCGGTCTTGTTCTGCGCACATGGTTGGATAATACCCATATCTATCTGACGAACCTCTATGCCAGTCGTCTCCCTGACGCTCTCTACGTGCTTGATACGGCCAAGGGCCCCAATCAGACCTTTAAAGATTTGACTCCGATACTACAGAGTAGTAAGAACAAGCAGGATGCAATTGCGGATGTGGATAGTAGCTACGATCTGACGCATGTTGTTGTCGCGTACGATAATGGCAACCAGATCTATCAGCCGCCCGCCCAGATTTCTGAACTGCCCGCTCTGGGTGGAAAAGCGCAGTCCGTCTTTACCAGTTCTCACTATGCAATCATCCAGGTGCGCGCTGTGACTCCGCACGATTTGCTTTTTATTATCAGCAGTCTCTCGCTTACCACTGGCACGGCTGATCCGAGCCATAATGGTCTCTGGCTGATACATACAGATGGTACCGGTCTCACGCGCCTGACGACCGATAATTCAGCGCAGCTCTCGCAGTTCAGCCCTGGCAGTCAGTATGCGTGGTCCAACGTTTCGCGTGACGGGAAGATGTACGCACTGGCGCAACAGAATACGCAGCAGGGGACCTATGCCCTCTCGTTCGGATCACTTAGCGGTGGATCGCCGACCGTGTTTGCAGCGGTTGGCTCCGAACTGGAGATTGCCGGGTGGACAACGATGTAGCTCCCCGGTCAATCTCCCTGTGCAAAAGAGATGCTCCTACCTCATCACAACGCCCAGGCCGGGAGCATCTGGCAGCACGAGCTTCCCTTGCTCGACCTGTACGCCTCGATATGGATCATCTTTGATTAGCAGATGGCCGTCCAGATCGGCATAATCGACCAGCGGCGTCAGTTGTGCCGCCGCAGTGATTGCGAGCGAACTCTCGATCATACAGCCCAGCATGACCTGTAAATTGTGCGCTCGTGCTGTATGGATCATTTTGAGTACGGTATGCATGCCGCCGTTCTTCATCAGTTTTAGATTGATGCCATCGACGCACTCGCTCAGGCGCGGAATGTCGTGGAGGCTGACGCAACTCTCATCGGCGATGATGGGGAGGGGTGAGTGCTCGCGTATCATTTTGAGCCCGGCCAGATCGTGGGCGGTTACTGGCTGTTCGACAAACTCGATATTATAGGGGACGAGCGCTTCAATATTTTTTATGGCCTCTTTCGGTGTCCAGCCAGCGTTCGCGTCCACACGAATGACGGCTGAGGAGACATCGCGAATGGCTTTGAGGATCTCAATATCCTGTTTCGTGCCAACTTTAATTTTTAGAATGGGATAAGCGCTGGCCTGCTGTACCTTTTTTGCCATCTCAGCGGGTGTATCGATACCGATGGTGAAAGAGGTATAGGCGGCGTTGGTCGGATTGAGTCCCAGCAGCCGATAGACGGGCACGCCCAGCACCTTGCCTATGAGATCGTAAAGCGCCATATCGACAGCAGCCTTTGCCGAGGGATGGAGCCGGATGACTTTCTCCAGATTGGAGAGAATGTCTTCGAGCAAGAAAGGATCAGCCCCGAGCTTGTCGGCAAATGCCAGCAGGTTGGTGGTGACAGTCTCTGCATTCTCGCCATAATATTGGCTCGGGGCTGCCTCGCCATAACCGGTGTAATCCTGATATTTGAGCTCCGCTACCACATTCGCTGCGGTATATTGCACGCCGCGTGAAATACGAAATGGGGTTGATAACGTCAGCTCAATGGGTCTGGTGCTAAGGTGAATCATACTCTATACATCCTTTTACTTTCTGGTGGACACTCTCCCATTATGGTAACACGAATTGCCTGCGCTTGAAAGAAAAGCATGTATAGGGGGCGAGAGAGAGCACAGAGTATCGCAAAAGGCACTTTTTGCGATACTCTGTCACGATCAAGAGGCGGAATGTTTTGTGGCATGTTTGATGGATTGTTTTGTCTGTTCGCTGAACGGCAGATGCAGCGTAAAGTCCAGCTTTTCCGGGAATAAGAACGTGAGCCCCAGCCAGGCCAGCGCCAGGAAAAAGAGGATGCCTGCGATGTTCGTCAGGATGAGAAGGGCATTGTTCGCACCCAGCGCAATGATCAGGATCTGTAAGATGAGATTCAGGCCCGCACAGATAGTCAGAAGCAATGCGCCCTGTTGCGGAAGGGCTTTCACGCGCAGGAGTGACAGGCCAAGCAAGAGACCCCCGATGGCGAGCGGACCACCTGTGAGAAAAACGTGTCCCCAGTTTGCGATGACCTCAAGCGGCGGCAATTTCATCCCTACGAGCATACTGTTGACAAGCGCTAATCCATCGACCTGAGGAATATTGGCCGCGGGAATGTTCGTTTGTCCCGATCCGGGGCTGATAATATTCATAACGGAATTTGTAGCGCTATTGATCCCTGTTGTTACTGTATTCGTCGCATCCTGTACTCCCGAACCCAGCGGATTAATGGTGCTGGCGATTTTGTTGGCTATGCCGAAGAGCAAGGGCAGGACCACGCCATCAATCGCGATCGTGCCCACAATGGCGATGATACCAACCAGAAACAGGATGCCAGTACTCAGTGAGCCAGATATATTGACCTGTTCAGATAGCTGAACATACATATTTATGCCATAGACCAGAACCGCGATTCCCAGTACAATCAGCACAATTGCTAGCGTCCAGGTCGTGCTCAGTGGGACGTTATTAAACGCGTTGATGATTTCCCCTGCGACCGCCAGCAGTGCGCCAATAAGCAAGAGTAGTGCACCCACGCGATGTCTTGCTTGCAAAAGCATGTGAAAAAACCTCCCCTCGTGATCTGCGCCGCAAATCACCTGTACAGTTCAAGGCACGATTGAAAAACCTGTAAAAGCTACTCTTCCGCCACATAGTTCTCGGTCAGCTTTTGTAAAACGATCTGCTAAGATATCGTGTGATACAAAATACTATCTTTCGTATAATACGAACGTGAGATCGAATACGTTTGGTATATCTTAACCTATTCCTGTAGAAGTGCTGCTTGTCTGCGCCAGGGGAGCTTGTATTTTCTAGCTTCTTCGTGGGTGGGTGTGATCTGCCTCAGACCCAGATTTTCGGCGTCTGAGGCGGATCGCATATAAATCACGTCGCTATGGGGGGTGGATTGACGTGAAACTTTTATGTAACATGGAGTGGCAGAGGTTCATCTTCCTCTTTGCCACTAAAAAAAACCGTTTCTCAGGCCGAAAAATTACGCCTCAAAATGCCTGCTCAGCGCATCCATCAGCTTATCAGCGCCGAAACGCCAGATATCGGTTGCAGGCAAGCCGACTTCATCCTCGATCCTTTTTATTTCATCGTGCGCCTGTGCCTCTGAAAGGTGAGGGGTCACGAGGGATATCCCGACGATTTTGCTATTATGTCTGGGATGCAGCCAGTTCGCCGCATCCTCATTGATCTCGATCATGCGTGAGAGTGAAGGGAAGGGGCAATTCTCGTATCCTTCAATCCCGGTTGTGCCCGCTTTGTGGCAAAATATCATCGCATCTGGCAGTGCGCCGTGAATCAGTCCGAGCGTGACAGGTGAGTATCCTGGATGATTTAACGCGCCCTGTCCTTCCACAAAGACCCAATCATGTCTGGCCGTGAAATCAAGTACCATCTCTTCGACCATGCCCGCCACAAAATCGCTGATAATGCGATCCACCGGCAGCCCGTTCCCCGAAATCATAATGCCCGTCTGCCCCGTGGCCACAAAATCGCTGCTCAATCCCCGCAGTTGTGCTTCACGGTTCATCTCCAGCATCGCCGTCATTTTTCCCGTTGCGCAATCCGAGCCCACCGCAAGAATAGTACGACTGCCCGGACGATGCGGAATATAGCGAGCAACCCGTCGCTTCTCGGGAGGACGGCGCACATCCCAGATCGTGACGCCGCACCTGTTCGCCGCGGTTTGTAGTTCTTCATCTTCAGAGAAAAAGACATGCAGGCCGTTGATAATATTCAGACCCTTCTCCATCGCCGTAAGCAATTGCCAGCGCCATGCATCCGGAAGATTCCCCCCTTGAGACGCGATGCCAATAAGAAGTGTATCCGGCTGATACTGTAACGCCTCGTGGATATCATGTACCACAGGAATGCCTCTGCCAAGATCAACGCCCAGCGCCTGAGCGACATCCTGACCCTTCCTCGTACTGTCAATCACTGCAACGACCTGATCTCGTCCATACCGTATGACGCCTGTTGCTGTTTTCCCATAATGCAACTCAAAGGCACCTTCTGCAAGAATGACGATTTTTTTCAAAGTAAGAACCTCTCTGTGCGCAAATAACCGAAGATGATCAAAAAACCTGCCTGGATGGAAGATTACATAACGTAACTATATTATAAATCGTTGATATGGGGAAGCATGTATTGCACAGCTTATCCTCTCCATTCATCCTTCGTAGCGGTACGGCTTATCTGTGCCTATCTGTTTCGGTAGCCGTCAGGCTTGCGCTATGAAGCCCTGATTTGGTCGATGACCCCGGCGCATACGGGGAACCAGCGCCAGTCATTTTCCTGTTCTCTTGCGGTGAAATTTCTTTCTCAACTTCATTGCGGTTTTGTACGCGCTTCGGCCCCAGAAGAAGAGCGCACTCAGAAGAAGAAATGCAACGACTATTCCCGCAACGTAATGCCAGGGGGTCAACGTATCGGGTGTTACCAGCTCGGAGATCGCTGTGGTAACAAGTGTGTTCCTTGGTAACCGTGGCAATGGCACATAAAAGCTTGTTTTATAGTTTAGAATATGATTATGTTCGTATCGCAGCATCAATGTAGCTTCATATCTTCCCGGCGCAAGCGCGCGGCGATGTATATAGACAGGATAATTAATTGCTGTCTGTGGTAGAAACGTGTCCAGTTTCAAGGGCATATTTTGCAGGAGTCGTCCCTGTGTATCTGTTATCTGTAAGCTTCCAGAAGGGTGTAGCATTTGTGTGCCTGTGTTCTTTAGTCCCACCAGTACACTTTGGTAGGTACTCATGTCGTTGTAGGTGATGCCTGTTGTACCCAACTTTTCAACAAGCTTGCCTGGAAGATTGACGAGAACGCCGAGTCCTGTGAGCGTACGTACTTGCACCCTGGTCTTGTAGGAACCAGATATTGAGGGTGATACTTGCTGATCTATTCTTTGGGCAATGATGATTCCTATGTGCTGGCCAGGGCGTACATGGCCGGGTATCCGCAGGGTGAATGGGATATCCAGACTCTGGCCGGGATTCAGTGTGATTTGTTGACGGCTTAGCCTGATCCAGGTGCTTACATCATGCTGGGGAGTATTACGAGGAACTAAGGTTGTTCCCCCTGTTTGACCCGTGGTTGCGTCGACTGCATAAAGATTGGCGGTTCCTCTTGCTGAACCCGAATTTGTTAGATGTATACTATCCTGAATCAAAGTGGCAGGGTGACTGTAATAAGTGAAGTATGATCTAGGTGTTATCTCATGCTGAGGGAAAAAGGTGGGTTCTACGCTAAAATGAGCTTTCCCATCAGAAGCATGCGCAATTCCTGCTCCTAAAATTTCGAAGAAGAGAAGCGTGGTAATGAACATTCCCATGGATAAATGTGAGAACATCCGTCGGGAAAGAAAATGCCATAACGTGTACAATACAAGCCTCCTTTGTCGATTTATGGCATAAAATTGCGGTATATTCATGGCATTGATGTAATGTGATCAACTTATTCTTTGGAGGGCGGGAGAATACTGTGTCAATAACAGCATTCTCCCGTTCATCTGCCTGATAAGCAGATTAAGGTGCATTAAAAAGTGCGATATCGATGGTGCCTGACCAGACGCCAGCAGGATGAGCACCAGTAGAAAAGTCATATGAGCCAACTGTGTTGATCGTGAAGGTCGCACGAATTGCGCTAGTATCAGTTGCATATGTTGCGCTCAAAAAACTTGCAGCGGTAGTACCGTTGGTATTGAGTGTCTGCGGTGTAAACGTAGGATCCACGGTCGGGCATATGCCGTCAGAAGCAGGTGTACAACTGACGGTCGAACCAGTAGATCCCACAGTCAGAGGAATATGAGTTCCTGTACCACTACCACCGAGAGTCAGACCTGCTGATGACGCTTCCAGGTGCCACCCGGAGTCATCGCCGTTGGCACCGCGTAAATCTGCTATAGTAGTATGGAAATTGAAGCTCGTAGGGGCTGTCGATGACGCACCTGTAGTTGTAACTGCTGCATCATTGTTAAATGCAAGCGCACCAGCGGGGAACTGAGTAGTAATGGTCATAGTACAGTCACTTGAAGCACCAGTAACTACGAGAGTGTCACCAGTAAGGCCTGTACAAGGAGCGGCGAAAGCAGTCTTGCTATTTGTAGCAAGTACACTCATAGCTAGCATACCTACCAACAAAAAAACTGCCCCCAATTTCAGGAGACGATTCTTCAACGTATAACCCATCATTTGAAACGCCTTTCTTCTTTTCTACGTTGCCTGAACTACTTTCAGACAACAGCTTCTCGAAATGTGCTCACGTTCTTTGTCTGATACAGTTATAGTTCAGCTCACGATCGTGAAATATTTCGTAGGTAGAGTATTAAATGACTTCCACACTTTGATTCAGAGTGTGCTTGTGATCAATTCACAAGTAGAAAATGTATACTCATTTAAAGCATGCCCCTCAAGCCTTTTTTAAGTACGTACCTACTTCTGTTACTATTATGGAGTGCAAAAAAAGTGATCAGTGCACATATTTCAGTGCTGGAACAAAGAGTGCTCATCAATTTGTGGTTTTATTCCGGGACACTAAGCGTGAGGTATGTGCGTGATCAGAGGCTCTTTCTGTACGTTGCAAAGAGGAATCGCTTTCCAGCAAAAGCGATGTGATCTAAGTAATTATGAGAAGAGGCTACGTAGCGGGGAGCGTTTTTCTTGCGACGATCGTTATGCACGTAAGGACAAAACGCAGAAGAGCCAGAGAGAAGATGCGTCATACGATCTGGTGTACTGGCCTTTTCTGCTCTGAGCTATTCTGCGTGAATGATGCACTGACATGAGGAAATCAGGCATCATCTTACGATCATTATTTGGGAGGATGTTGACGCGTATTGTTTGGATGCGCCTGGCTTTCAACGAGTGCTTCTTTTTTCTCCTTTTTCGCTTTTCCCGATACCTTTATTGGTTGAAGGTCATGTATCCCGTTCCCGTTGTGATGAAGTACCGGTACCTGCTTACCGTCCTTTTTCGCCTGTTTGCCGCCCAATTTCTTGCGCCAACTTGTAGTAGATGCGTAGGCTTTCTGGCTCCACAGAAAGAGACCACTCAGAAGGAAAAACAGGATCGTGATTCCCACCGCATAATGCCAGGGAGTCAGCAGAGCAAAAAAGTTTGTATCGGGCGTTACCAGATCAGAAATCACTTTGGCGGCGGGGATGTTTATTGGGAGTGGAGGAAATGGTACGTCAAAGCTCGTTGCATAGTGCATGGTGTGCTTATGTCCGTATGCCAGTGTCAATGTGGCATAGTAGGTCCCCGGATGAAGCGCATGACGATGCATATACACGGGATAACGAATTACCGTCCATGGCAGGATTGTATCCAGCTTCATGGGTACATTTTGGAGCAAGCGTCCTCCCTGATCCATGATTCGCAGTCTTCCAGAGGGACGAAGGAGCTGTGTACCTGTATTCGACAAACCAACCAGCACACTTTGGTAGGTGCTCGTTTTGTTATAGATGATTCCTGTTGCATTCAACTTCTCAGTGATTTTGCCAGGAAGATTGATAAGGATACCGAGAACCTCTCGTGTGTGTAAGCGTACCGTGGCCCTATAAAGCCCCTGGGTGGATGACTGTTTTTGGATAGGCTCTTCAGCAACAAGCCCGCCCGCATGTTGGCCGGGGCGTACATGATGGGGTATTCTCAGTGTGAATGGGATCGTGGTGCTCTGACCAGGATTGAGGGTGACGCGATGTTTGCTCAAGGTAATCCAGGTTCCTACATTGCGTTGTAGATCAGTGCGCATGAAAAAAGCTTCTCCACTGCTCTGACCAGTGAATGCGTCAGCTGAATAGAGAGTGACGGTACCTCTTGCCGTCCCATTATTCTTTACGTAGAGGCTATCGCGTATCAGTGCGCCAGGACGGGTAGTATAGAGGAACGTTGTTCTGGGTGTCATCTCATAATAAGGATAAAAGATCGGTTTTATGTCGAAATGCGCCTGTCGTACTACGACATGCGCGCTCTTAACCCCACGTGTGATATGCGAACTGCTCACCTTGCGTGTGGGATGCGATCTGATCTCTCGTGTAGTATGCGCGCTCCTGACTCCTCGTACGGCATGCGAGCTTCCCTCACCCCATGCAGCATGCGCGCCCTCGACCCCCCATACGGCTAGCTGTAATATTATGATGACCAGCACTCCCAACTGTAAGAGCAACATTCTCCAGCGGGAAGAGAAAAAAGATGAAACGCACATTGCGTACCTCCTCGCCTTGTTTTCGCATAAAAAAAGATGAAGTGCCTGCATATGGATGGAAGCAGCAATGATGAAGGATTATTAGCGAAACGCACGTGATGTGCTGAGAAATAAATTTTCTCAGCAGTCACGCTGCGAGACATATAGAACGAAGAGATACAGTTGGCATTTGAGGTTTGTCATCGTGGAATACTATACAGCCTCTTCCTCCTCGCACCGCCATGATCCCCCCATCAGCAATTGCTTGCTCCTTTGAGAAAGGAGGGTGCCGTGCAGCACTCTCCTCTCCAGGATGTCTGGCATGCAGGTTATCCTATACTGACGCCAGTGTGATCGTGACATCGCCTGTATAACTACCGGCAGGTTGGCCTGTGAAGTCAATGTAGCCGTTCGTTGTGAGTGCGTAGTGGCAGTCAATTGGTGCTGTTCCAGTGGCAGCACTGGCGAATATGGCACCGGGACTTGTAGTATCGGCGGTAGAAAGGGTGACAGTGCCACAATTGCCAGTATCGTTAGGTGTTGCTATGACGGTACTGGAACTACCATGAAGAGGAGCACCACTACCGTTAAATTGTGGATAAACAGTACCGCCTGTAGTGGTGAGCCCGGTGGTACTGGCTGTCAACGACCAGCCTGCCGTCCCGGCACGACCATCATCGACACTGCTGGCAAAACTGAAGGTAGCAATATGTGTAGAAGCGCTGGCATTGCTCACGGTAACCGAGTTGACACTCTGATAGGTGAGGACACCAGAAGGATTGTAAGCGTTAAAGGTGATGGTACAACTTGAGCCGTCTCCTGTTATAAGTGTTCCACAAGGATCTGCAAATGCAGATTGTCCAACCAGGGCCGCCATTGCCATGCCTGCTAACAGGAGACTTGCTCCCACTTTCAGAAGGCCCATTTTCAACGTATGACCCATTGTTTGAAAACCCCTTTCTTTTGACTTACACCTTGCCCTAGAAGTTTTAAGACAAGCAATTCCCGAACTGTGCTCACCTTCTTCGCCGGATAGGCTGGCATGAAGTTGTAACGAGAAGACGTCAAGACGTCACGACATGCTATAGATAAGCTTTGCTGTCATGGCGTCCTTATTCTGTCAACGTTGGTCTGTATCGTTGCCAGAAAATCGGCTGTGGCCCAGGATGTACTTTGTTCTATTGCATCCCTACAACAATCCCAGACTGGTAGATTGACAAACAGAGTAGATCATGTGTGCAAAGTTGTCCGGGACACAAAGAGCTGGGACAGGGTGCAAAAAATAGTGAGCGTTATTTCTCAAGCGAGAAACAGTTCATGCAGAGATAGGGTACGTACGAACTTCCATGCGATCCACGAATCTCCGTGTGTATGAAGAGTGTGTATGCGATCGGCACACAATGGGCAAAAAAGTGCCCATTTGAAACGCTCTTTCAGATCCCATCTGAATACGTACATACGTATGCTACTACTTACGTATGTTACTATTATGGAGCGCCAGAAAAATGATTAGTGTGCATATTTCAGTGCTGGCATAGATTGAGCTCCCCTAATTTGCGGCTCCATTCTCGTACCCTGAGGTTGAAGTATATCTATGTTGAAGAGGTTTTTGTGTGCGTACTCCAGCGGGTGTTCCTGGGTAAGACGAACGTTTTTTGCGGAGGAAATAGCCTTGTAAGAGAATAGAGCAGGATGGTCAGGGGGATGATTGAATAGAAGATTGTCGTGGTTCTCTTGCTCTTTTGAAAAGGAGAGTACTGTGCAGCACCCTCCTCTCCAGGACACACTGGTCAGCCGATGATTTTATACTGACGCCAGCGTGATCGTGACATCACCTGTATAACTACCAGCAGGTTGACCACTGAAATCAATGTAGCCGTTTGTGGTGATATTGTAGACGCAGCCGATAGGCGCAGTACCGGTGTCAGCACTGGCAAACGTACTGCCAGGAACGGTACTATCAAGCGTTACAGAGAAAAGATGGGGAATACCACAGTTCCCACCAGCAAGAGGATTGAGTGTAATGATACTGGCTGGCGCACCACCTTCGCTGTCCCTGCCGTTAAAATGTGGAAAAACGGGATGACCGCCTGTGGTAGTAAGTCCCATAGTGGAGGCTGACAATGACCATCCTGCGGTTCCCCCACGCCCATCACCTACTGTACTATCAAAACTAAAGGTGCCAATATGGGTCATCGGATCAGCATTACTGACCGTGAGAGAGCTCACACTCTGGTACGAAAGGACGCCGGAAGGATTGAATGTGACAAAGGTGATGGTGCAACTCGACCCGGAACCTGTGATCGGCGTTCCACAGCCAGCTGCGAAGGCTGCATGCCCAACAAAGGCGGTCAGCACCATGCTTGCTAGCAGGAGACTCGCTCCCAGTTTCGTGATCCACTTCTGCAAAATACGACTCATCTTTTGCAAACTCCTTTTTTTACTGGCTGCCTGAAAACTCTTCAGACAACAAATGCTTGCACTATGCCCATATGCTCCACCTGATCTGATAAGCTCGTTTCATTCAAGGGAACACTGGAGTACGGGATGAGTGCACGACCAATCGATTGAAACAGATGCTATCCTGTTTACATGACATCATAAAATCATGATGTCGCGGTGTCATAATGTCATGCTAGTAACACTAACTGTTTTCAGCCGTAGCAAGTGCTTGCGTTGTGCTCATGTACTTGTAAGATCGTGTGGGGTGGTTCTGCCACAGCAATATATCAGGCACAGAGGAAATCACCGTACTACCGGTCTGAAAAAGTGTGTGCACATCAGGCATGATGAACAGCATTCATGAAAACATAACGTCATGCCGTCATCTTCTTACCTGAAAGGCTTTTCAAGATGCAACCGCTCGAAAGATGCTCATTTACCCTACCAGACATGGAGGTATAATTCTGGCGTTGTATGGTCTAAGCATGCAGTATAGCAATCTGGCTCTTCCTCTGCGCGTAAGGCTGTATGTAATAAGGATGACAATATGACATGACGTGTTCATGAAATATTAGTGGTGGCCTCCCGATAACCTGGATATCAAGGCTGCAATGTTGCGATCATGGTAACGTTTTCTATTCTGCAAAATTGAGGCAGGGTTCAGAAATGTGCGAGCCTCCTTTCTCAACCTAAGGAAATCTGTGCTAAGTATTTACTTACGCATTCCTCTGCTTTTAGGCGAAAACGTCTGCGCTGAATCCACGATGGGCAGGGGTGTATTCCCATTTCGCACTCTCTCTCAGACATTGCCTAAGTATTTACTTATTTATGTTACCAGTATGGTAGGTTATATATTATTATTGATATACAAATTTCAATGTTGATATACTGCTGTTGAAATAAATCCGTGACCAGATATTCTTTATGTATGTTCACTGGATAATCTTGATCTTTAGCCTCTACCACTGACGCTTTTTTGTCACATTGCACTAGACTCTCGGGTCTATCCATGTTATCATTATCGGCACATTGCATACTGAGGATAGGCTAAGAAGGGAGTTCATTCTTATGCACTTCAATCTATTTAACTGGCTGTTTCAAGATCCTGTTACTGCCGGACAAAACCTGAATCCAGCGGGCACGGAAACGTTCCATTTCTTGTGGCCCTGGCTCATTTTCTGCTGCGCGGGGCTGCTCATCTACTTCTATTATTCAGTAGAAGGACGCAAGCGCTTCGTCAAGAGCCGCCCTTTGATAAAGTACATGCTTGATCGCTATCTGGGCTGGTTGGCTATTATCGCTTTTGTCGGACTACCTTTAATTTTCTCTCGTGTCTATCTGTCGGGCTATTTTTTCGCCTGGCGTTTCTGGCGCTACCTCTGGCTGGTTGGCCTGCTGTCGTGGGCGATAGTCTGGGTTGTCTATCTGGTGAGGAAGTATCCAAAAGAGCGTGCCAGCTTTGTCGCATATCAGAATCGACAGCAGTATATTAAACCTGCGAAGCGTAAAGCAAAAGTTGGCTCTCGCTAGCGAGTACTTATGATGGATACAGTAAGCGCGCTTATCCTCGCAGGTGGTCGCAGCCGCCGCATGGGGCGTGACAAGGCTTTTTTGTCTCTGCCGGACGATGAACAGCGTACCGCTCAGCGCTCTTTTGCTGAACAGCTTGGTACGCTTCTCTCTTCTTTGTGTCCGGAAGTCGTATTTGTGGCGCGTGATCCTGCGCAGTGTGCAGGGCAGAATCTCCCCGGTGTGCGCATTGTCTTTGACGAGGTGCCAGACTATGGACCACTGATGGGACTTTACAGTGGATTGCGCGCCATCCATACTTCGCATGCACTGGTGGTCGCCGTCGATATGCCATTCGTACAGCCCGCATTCCTCGCTTTTTTGCTCTCACAGCCATTGGATGAAGCCATCCTTATGCCGGTTGTCGCGGACACGCCACAGGTTCTGCTCGCTATTTATCCTCGTACTTTGCTCCCTTTGATCGAGGATCGTCTACGCTCTGGTAGACGCGATCCCCGCTCCTTGCTCGATGTCGCTCTAGTACGCTATATCCCGGAAGCGCAACTGCGCCAGATCGATCCACAGTTGCGCTCTTTTATCAACCTGAATACTCCTGAAGATCTCACAAAGTTCCCGTAAGGATGTTATCCCTGCCCGAGAATTCCTCTCCAACGCCGTTGGGCCATCCCCTTCAGGTCCTCTTCAAATCCGCGCAACGTGAGCCATTCGCGTGTATAGCCGGTGACCACCACATCGGCGCCCTGTAATTGGGCTATGTTTGCCGCGCCGCTTAATTGCATCGCAACTCTCAACTCTGCCAGAAGATTCTCTAAGAGTTCGCAGACGCACTCGAAGCTCTCGCTTGCAGCTTTGAGAAAAGGAAAACCCATCCCCACGAGCGTGGCTCCCAGCGCCAGCGCGCGCGCTACATCCAGCCCATTGCGTACGCCTCCAGTAGCGATCAGAGGAAGCTGAGCCGTGCTCGCCTCAACGAGCGAGATCGGTGTTGCGATTCCCCAATCTCTATAGAGTTCCCCAATACGCAGCGTGCGTTCATCGCCGCGCGTTTTCGAGCGAGCCGCCTCTATCGCCGACATGCTACTTCCGCCTGCCCCTCCTACATCAATTGCGTTCACTCCACATCTTTGTAACAGCAGCGCCTGCTCGCGGCAGATGCCTGCCCCTGTCTCCTTCGCGATCACGGGAAGCGAAAGTTGTCCCATTAATTGTTTCAATGCCCTGGCTTCTCCAGAGGCCCGGCGATCTCCTTCGGGTTGAGCTGCCTCTTGCAAACTATTCATATGTATCGCCAGGGCGTTGGCGTGTATCATCTCGATTGCCTGCTGAACCTCTGCAAACGTGAATGCGCGATGTCTGGCTTGTGGAATTAGTTGTGGTGCGCCAATATTTGCAATCAGAAATGCGTCGGGCGCAGTATCGCGGGTAACTGTGTAGCTCTCGGTCAGCTCGGGATTGACGATTGCCGCTCGCTGGCTTCCCACGCCGAGCGCCAGTCCGTAGTGTTGGGCGGCCTTTGCCAGATTGCGGTTAATCTGCGTGACATCCGGGTGCCCTCCTGTCATGGAGGAAATAACGATGGGATAGCGCAATGTATGCCCAAAGAAGGTGACGGACGTGTCAATCTCGTCCAGATTTACCTCGGGTAATGCCTGGTGCACAAAATGTATATCCTGCCAGTTTGCCTGCTGCGCAGCCGAGATATCCTGTCCCAATGCCACACTGACATGTTCAATCTTACGTTGTTTGACCTCGTCGTTCATGTATTCTCCGCGTCCTTTCCACATATCTCTGCACGAGATTCACAATAACAAGATAGAGAAGAGGGATACCAAAGATTAACGCTGATTGATAGGTTGCGAGTGGTCCACGACTAAAGCCGACAAAGGGATAGATGAAAAGCGCTGTGCCAGACAGCACTAACAGGGCCGAAGTAAAGGCATCAAAGTCACTCAAAACGACGGCCCAGAGTAGCCAGAGCAGGTACCACGGCCAGAACCAGCCAGAAACCAGGACCAGGTACCAGAAGATGGTGCGGCTGCAACTATTAAAGAGCACGGCCAGACCTGGTGGCGAAAATGATTGTATTGATGGGCTATTTGTCTGGGCGTTGGGCGGGCTAAGGGGGGCACTACGCACGTGGGCAAAATGATTGGCATAAATAATTACAAAAATAAAAGTCGCTGATGCCCGCAAGGTCACGTCTGCCGCAACAGCAGGTTGCAGGAATGGCGGTAAATGGGCCTGCTGCGCAACAAACTCGAAGAGTTTTTGTACCGGAATTACCAGCGTTCCCGTTGGCGAATGTACGAAATGATTCATGTCAACGGCCGATGTGATCGCGAAGAAGGTTGTGGCTCCGCGCCAGAACGGCAATGAGATGAGCAGTGCTGGCAACAAAACAAGCAGGCCTTGATAGCAGACTTTCCAGAAGGCTCGGGAAAATGGCTCTTCGCGGCGCGCTGCAAACCAGAGGTAGAGTGGCGTTACCAGCAGAGCGAGAAGATTTGCGCTGATTGCCAGACCAAATACGAACAGAGCTGCCCACTGATAGTGCCTCTGCTTATGAATAAAAAACCACGTGGCGAGCAGAAGCAGACAGATCAATAATCCTTCGTTATGTCCACCACCGGCCAGCTCGATCACAGCCAGCGGATTCCAGGCATAGAGCAACGTCCCCAATATGCGTCGCTCAGGGGCTACCCGGCGCAGAATGAGCCAGAACAGGTAACAGCTCAGCAGATGCATGAGCAGCGCGAACCCCTTAAAAAGTAAGAGGGTCAGCTGCATGCTCCCGCTTGCCGCTCCTATCCATGAGAGAAGGGAGGCAATACAGAGCCAGAGTGGGCCGAAAATATTGGGCAGATCCCGGCCGGAGAGCACATAGACATAGTAGGGATCGGCGGGAAACTGCAATGGAGCTGTGTTTAATGGATCAGCGCCATAGATGGTCAGGATGCGGCCAGAGAAAATATAGGTAAAGACGTCGTCTGAGAAGAGCAACGGCTGGAAAAGCAGCGTAATGCCAAATATCGCTGTGCTGCCAAGCAGAAAATAGAGCCAGCCTCGCTTGATTGGCATGCGATCTCGTCGACGCCAGATCAGGAGAATTGCCGTTGCATACGTAGCGAGCATCAGTAAAAATACGCCGCCCAGCCAGTAAGAAGCCAGATGCCTGTGTCCCGGCATCGCCAGTTGCGTGACGACAGACGTGAGTAATTGTGAGGGGAGTAGCGTCCAACTCCATTGCTGTAAAGGGGTGTGGCTTAAATGCAGACCAGGTAGCGGTGAAAGTGCCAGTAAGAGTAAAAGGCAAATTTCAAGACAGCCTGCCAGGAGAAGTAGGGGCAGAAAAGGCGAGCGCTGTTTTGATTGCCTGATAGTTTTTTGCGCGACCTGTGATTCTATTGCCAAACACTTCATCCTTTGCCACTATTCCTCTGGAAATTGATAGTCTATCATGTGACGAAAAATAACTGTATGAGCAGGCTTTCCGCCTGCTCATAGCATAGCATGGAAAAGTCCCTTTACAGACCAATACGCTTAAAGGCTGTATCAATGTACCGAACATAAAAATCGGTATTTGTCAGCTCTTCAAGCTCCTGACGCGACAGATAATGCGCGACTTCAGCATCTCCCGCAAGTGCTTCGAGCAGAGCTGGACCCTGAATAGCGCCCTGACTGGCCATTGCCCAGACCTGTTTCGCATTGCGCTGCACCATCTTATAGGCCTCTTGCCGCCCCACGCCTTTATCGATCAATGCCAGGAGAATACGCTGTGAGAAGACCAGGCCACCGGTCATATTGAGATTGGCGAGCATGCGTTCCGTATCGACCTCCAGCCCTTGCATGACCTGCGTCGTAATATGGAGCATATAATGGAGGATCGTACAGCCGTCGGGAATAATCACACGTTCGGTTGAGGAATGGCTGATGTCGCGCTCATGCCAGAGGGCCACATTCTCCATCGCCGTCACGGCGAAGCCGCGCAGCAGACGCGCCAGGCCGCAGATGCGCTCGCAAAGTTCAGGATTGCGCTTATGTGGCATGGCCGAAGATCCCTGCTGACCCGAGCCGAAAGGCTCGAAAGCTTCGCTCAATTCGGTACGTTGCAGATGGCGAATCTCCTGCGCAATCTTCTCCAACGTGCTGCCGACCAGGGCCAGTGTCGTCATAAAGTGTGCATGTCGGTCGCGTTGTACGATCTGGCTGGAGATCGGCTCAACGCCCAGCCCCATCTGTTCACACACAAATTCTTCGATCTGAGGTGGCACCGTGGCATGTGTGCCGACCGGACCAGAGATTTTCCCCACACTCACCTGCTCAATTGCCGCCGCGAGTCGTTGCTGACTGCGCCGCAACTCGTCGGTCCACAATGCCAGCTTCAGACCAAAGGTCATTGGCTCAGCATGAATACCGTGGGAACGGCCCGCCATCAGCGTGTATTTATGTTTCACTGCTGCCCGGGCAACTGCATCCGTCAGCGTCTTCAGAGAAGCGGCCAGCAGTGCTCCCGCCTCCTTCAATTGCGCTCCCAGACCAGTGTCGAGGACGTCGGAGGAAGTCAGGCCGAGGTGAATAAAGCGGCCTTCGGGTCCGAGTTGTTCTTGAATCGAGCGCAAGAAAGAGATCACGTCGTGGTGCGTCTCCTCCTCAATCTCGTGCATACGCTGGCTGTTATAACGAGCCTGGCGGATCTTCTCCATGGCCGCGGCGGGGATCACGCCCTCACGCGCCCAGCCTTCGCAGGCGAGCAGCTCGACCTGTAACCACATATCCGTTTTATGGGCCGCCGACCAGATCGCAGCCATCTCGGGAAGGGAATATCGTTCAATCATGTCCGGTTCTATACCTCAGTGTGCTAAATAGCTATGTACTCGCATGTCCCCCCGTAGAGGCGCTGTGTATCCTATGCTCACCGTCCCACTATTCCCTGGCGCAGACAAGCAGCGCCTCTACGGGGACAGTGGGCATAGATACACAGCGCCTCTACAAAGGATCAAATAGTAGATTAATGCGTATTGGGTGAGCTTCATACCTATCTACTGCGTTCTCTCCAAAAAAGATTGAGAGCGCAATTGTATGAATGCCATGGCTGTAGTGTATCATATCTACTCGCGAAAGAGGAATCGCCTCGATACGTGCAATGTTCATGAAGATTGTTTGTCGGTCGTCACTCCCTGGCATAAAATGGCATCTATGGTTGTTATATACAGCGAGTCATGAAAAAAAAGGGCGTCTTACCTGTGCCACTCCTGTGCTTTTCTGGTAAAATGAGATCGTGGGCACAGTTAGAATTTCATGCCTTTGTTATATACCATCTTGACGTCTTGAGACCTTACATGTACAATCATGCTTGCATCGTTTGACGCGCTTTCAATCGAATGAGGTAAGGAGGCTGGGAAAAAGGCCTTCGAGATAGAATCAAGCCAGTGTTGCTATTGGGGAGTTGTCATGAAAAAGGGAATCCATCCAAATTACATTACGTCCACAGTGAGTTGTGCCTGTGGCAATAGTTTTCAAACGCTCAGTGTGAAACCTGTACTCAAGGTTGATGTGTGCTCGAGCTGCCATCCATTTTTTACCGGCCAGCAGCGTATTCTCGACTCAGCCGGTCGTGTGGAGCGCTTCCGCAAACGCTTTAACTTGCAAGACGAGTAATTGCACAGAAGAATGAGGGGATAAAGGAGCAAACAACACATCCTTTATCCCTTTTTTCCGTGCAGCAATTTCTTCGTGCGCTATATAAGCAGCAGGGAGGGTGAGGCATCTGAGCACCAAACAACGTACAATTTTATTTCTCATTGCAGATACCGGGGCTGGGCATCGCAGCGCCGCTAACGCGATCAGTGGCGCTATTAAGCTGATTGCGCAAAAAGAGCAGGACGAATGGCATGCCCGTCATCCTATAACTCCTCTCGCCATGGAAGAGGTAATACTCCCCATTCTATCTGCTGAACAGCCGCTCGCTCAAGATGACGATGCGGCGGATCCTCCTCCCATAGATTATCGTATTGAGATTGTTGATGTCTTTGAAGAGTATAGTCGCTTCCCTTTGCGTGAGGCGGTGAAACTCTATGGTCCGACAATTCGCTATAATCCCCGCCTTTTTGGAGAGGTATTTCATCGCAGTAATCGTGAAGGCACGGTTATGGCCGTACAATCTCTTGCGTCTCCGCTCATTCTGAATGGTTTGCTTCGCCTTTTTTCAAGCGTTCAGCCTGATATTATCGTTTCTATTCATCCTATGCTCAATCATGTCACAGTTCATGCGTTGCTGGAGCTTGGCCTGGATATCCCATTCCTGACGGTTGTGACTGATCTGATCAGTGTCCATTATGCCTGGTTTGCGCCCGGTGTTGATGGCTATATCGTGCCTACGGAGCAGGCAAAAGAGTTATATTTGCGGCGTGGTCTGGATGCCAATCGCGTACATATGCTGGGAATGCCGATTGATCCAAAGTTTACGTTGCCGACAGAAAACAAGGCGAGTTTGCAGCACAAATTTGGGCTCAAGCCAGGGTTGCCTGTCGTGCTACTCGTGGGAGGCGGAGATGGCGCTGGCGGTCTCTATACTGCCGTGCGCGCGATCTCTCATGCTCGTATCCCCGTACAACTTCTGGTCGTGACGGGACGCAATCGTCGCCTCTATGCTCAATTGCAACGTACACGTGCGGGCTTGCATGTGCCTGCGAAGATCTTCGGTTTTGTCCAGAATATGCCTGAATTGATGCGCGCCTCCGATGTCATTATCACGAAAGCGGGACCCGGCACTATTTGTGAAGCGCTTGCCTGTAATTTGCCCATTATTTTGAGTGGCTATGTCCCCGGCCAGGAAGAGGGCAATGTCGAGTTTGTCATCAGTAACGATGTTGGCGTTTTTGCGCATGAGCCTGCGGTGCTGGTAGATGCGCTTCGCCGTTTGATTAAGCCCGGGTCGCCTGAGTTGCAGCGTCGTTTGCGAAATGCCCAGAAGCTCTGTCGCCCCTATGCCTCTTTTGATATTGCTCATAGTATTCTGAGCTATCTGCCTGCTCGCGAGGCGGAGAGCATCTGGCTGAGTGCGCAAAGCCAGCATCGCCAGCGTATGATGTCCGGTCGGGTACGTTCTGCCATTCGTCTGCGCCGCCTGCATCGTCCTTTACCTTTGTCTTTGAACAAGAGCGCGCTGATGCGCCAGCTAGGACGTTTGCGCACCAGGGGACTGGCAAGTACGTTGATGGGTGGCTCCCTTGACAATGAGAAGAGCTAGACGGAACTGGAGATAAAGCACAGGATCGCGAAAGGAAAGAAGCATGGCGAAATTTTATTATGGCGGACAGGCGGTGATGGAAGGGGTGATGATGCGTGGGCGTACGTCTGCGGCTGTTGCGGTTCGCCGTCCAGATAGTAGCATCTACCTCTATGAGGAGGCTCTGGACCCGCGCCTCTACCGGAATGCATGGTTTCGCCTGCCTTTCCTGAGGGGCATGCTTCTCCTCTGGGAAATGCTTGTCCTGGGTACGCGTCTGATGACGTTATCGGCAAATGTTGCCACGGGCGCGCTCAATCCCGATGCTCTTGAAACGAGAATCTCCGTAACAGAGACTCCCACGCCGCTTGCCAGTGAGGTGCCCGCGCTTCCTCCGGCTCCGGAGAAGCCAGCGCAACTCGGCGGGGCCGCGCTGGCGCTCACGCTGCTCGTCTCGCTCAGTTTCGCCGTTGCCGTTTTCTTCGTTGGACCTCTGCTTCTCGCCAGTTTGCTGCATAATCAGATCGGCCAGGGGGTGTTCAGTCTGCTTGTGGAGGGGGTCATTCGCCTTGCCCTGCTGGTTGGCTATCTCTATCTCATCGGGCGCGTTCCTGATATTCAACGCGTCTTTGGCTATCATGGTGCCGAGCATAAGGCCATTAATGCTTTTGAGCAGGGTGATCCACTGGATGTTGCGCATGTACGGCGCGCCTCACGCGTTCACACACGCTGTGGCACTGGCTTTTTGTTGCTCGTGATGGTCGTCTCGATTGTAGTTTTTGCTTTCTTCAATCCACCCATTTTGTTGCTCAAAATTGTGTTACGCATAGTGCTTGTGCCAGTGGTTGCCGGGATTGCTTACGAACTGATGCGCCTCGGTGCTGCAAATTATCGGTTTACTGTTGTGCGCTGGTTGCTTGCCCCGGGCCTGGCTCTGCAAGGTTTGACGACGCGTGAGCCCGATGATAGCATGATCGAGTGCGCTCTTGCCGCCCTTCAGCGCGTATTGCGGCGTGATGGTGTTCCTGGAACTGGAAATCCTGGCGAGCCAGATGCCTCGCTGCCACCTCTTGCCGTCTAACGAATAGAACAGGTTTTGCTGGCTATGACTTCTGAACCAAAACAAACTCCGTCTATGGAGACGAATGAGCATGATGCGCCTCTCTCTTCGGCAACTCCGCAACCAGACCAGTTGGACGAGTCTCTTGTGGCTGAGGAAGCGCGCCCAAATGTGCATTTTTCCTTTACACGCTGGGCCTCAACCGGGATCGTGCGCTTGCTGTATCGCTATTGGACGCGTATTGCCGCGCTTCTTTTCCCGGAGGATTCTCCGGGCGAGCGTCTGGCGCAACAATTGCATATCCCTTTGCCCGATACGCTGAATTTGAGCTGGGTCACGTCGCATCTGGCGGTCGGTGGACGTGTGCATCCCGATGATATTCGCAGTCTGGCTCGTCTGGGGGTGACGCAGGTGGTAGATACGCGCTCTGAGTATTCAGATGATGCTGAAGCACTGAAGCTTGAGCAGATCGAGCTTCTCTATCTTCCTACGCCTGATACGCACCCTCTGACTTTGACGCAACTGACCGAGGGTGCCGTCTGGGTCAACGAGCGCTTAAAAAAAGGTGGCCGGGTGCTCATTCACTGCGAGCATGGCGTTGGGCGCAGTGTCCTGCTGACCTGCGCAGTACTGGTCCATGATGGTATGCATGCTCATGATGCCTTAACTCTGGTGCAACAGAGACGCTGGCAGGCGGCTCCAAATCACAGGCAGGTGGAGCGGCTGAAAGAGTTTGAGGCGCTTGTACGTTCTGAAAGAAGGGCGTAACGCTCAATCGCCAGAGCGACTCCGTCCTCTGCATTGCTGGCTGTGTGTGCATGGGCGACTTCTTTGAGTCTGGGAAGGGCCTGTCCCATCGCTACTCCCCAGCCGACCTCCTGAATCATCTCAATATCGTTGCTGTTATCGCCAATCGCCATTACTTGCTCCATCGGGATCGCAAGGCGATCGGCCAGTGCTTTGACGCCGCTCGCTTTCGTGCAGTTTGGCGGCATTACAACCAGTTCGGCACTCTGATAGCTCCCCAGATGGGTCACATTCCATGAACACGGCAGTTCGGCAATCTCCAGGGACATCTCCTCTGCCAGTTCCAGTGAGGTAAATGCCACTATCCGCAATAGATCAGACTGACTGCTGCAAAGCTCTGTGTAGGGTAAGCGGATCAGTTCGTAGGGGAACGATGCAAAGTAGTTGATAACCCACTCACTATCGTATTCCTGTGGCCCCGTACGCGTCTCTTCATATTTTCCTCGTATACTCTGAGAGACCGGTTGTATGTGATAGCGCCGCATAATATCCACTGCCTGTTGCCCGATATCCGCAGATAAGAGTTGCGCCTGCAACAAATCACCGGCAGGATGCTGTACGATCATCCCTCCATCACAGAGGATCAGCGGTATCTCCAGGCCCAGATCTTCGGCAACCGGGCGCGCACTGTAGTAGCGACGTCCTGTTGCCAGCGTCACGACAATCCCCGCATCCTGAGCCGCTTTAATCGCTGCTCTGGTGCGGGGCGTAATCTCTTGCTCTGGATTCAGGAGGGTGCCGTCGATATCGATAACGATCAAACGAATAGAGGGTGATTGTTGTTCCATACGATTTGTATCTTTCAGTCATTTCATGCAAATGAGTTACATGTACACCAGTTGGTCAACAGAGTGCTAAATCTCTACCTTTCTATAGTATAGCCTCCCCGGCCATTTTTTGCGAATATGCTTTTTGGATAAGGGGAGGGGACAGCAAACTTTTACCCTCGCGACCATGAGGGTTGTACGGAGCGGGGCCAGGCTCCCCGCTCTGTACGTTAATTTCCGCTATACCCAAAGGCATCGGTCCCTCCCTGAACCGGGAAGCTGGAGCCAGTGGTATTGAAGTACATAGGGCGCTCTGCTACGAAGAGTGCCCCACTGGTACTCTGCACGGTCATGGAGACTTCGTAGGACTTTGTATTGCCGACGATCGCCATGTTCGCACGTACATATGCTGTCACATCGAAGGTCGAACGCGAATTATGTCCAACCGTGACTGCCATGGTTCTGACGGTGCCGAGGCTATTGATCATGGTAATCGTAATGGTCTCGGCGGCATTCGTCGGATTTTGCAGGGTCAGCCATTCGTTGAAGCCTCCTGCACTATACCCCTCGGCAAAGGTGTAGCTGGAAAAACTCCCGATCTGACCGGTTGCCTCGGTGCCGCCCGTTGCATGCAGGGTTGACTCTGCGATGGTGTGGGCATAACTGAAGTACATCTGGCGCATAACCACGATCCCCGCGCCCGTAGAGGTGATATCTGCCGACACTTCATTCGAGGGTGGGCTGTTTCCCTGCTGATTGACGTTCCAGATGACCTGGCTGTTCGGGGCGACTGTCACCTGAAAGGGATGCTTACTGCCATCGATATATTCCAGGTTGATGGTGACGTTTGCAGGCATGTTATTCGGGTCGACGTTTGCGAGGATCAGGTTCTCCTGCGTCCTGCCCCCGGAGCTGTTCTGGCCCGCATAGCCCTCAGCGAGGAACCACTCATGCTGGAGCGATTGTGAGCCGATGACTGAGCTGGCTCCCGTGATCATGCCCGCGAACCCGCCGTTTACGTTCATAAAGTAGGCCGGTCGCTCCACTACCACTGGTTGCGTCGAGGTCACGACGGCGGAGCTATGCGCGGGCAGATTTGCCTGAGCCGGGTAGATTGTGCCACGCATGCCGGGTTCCACTACGAGCGTCTGCTGACCAAGTTTGTTGCCTCCTGCATAATAGGTCGTCGTGACGGTCGCCGCCTGCCCTCCTGGCGGATTGAGAATGGTCACAAATGAGGTGTAGCCATTGCCATTGGGAATATCTGCAAAGTAGAAATTCCCGGCTGTATGCGTGGCCCCCACCACATCGCTCCCACTCATATCGCCGTGCCAGTTAAAGTACATCGGACGCTCGGCGGTGATGCCAGGGCAGGGAGAGGTGGGATCGTTAGTGACGATTGTGGCTACCGAGATGCCGGGTCCGTTGATCGCCGTTTTCAGATCGGGCCCAACCTCTTCTGTCCAACGACTGGCGGCTCCAATGTTGACCTGTACGGGAACCGGGCTGCCATTCTCGCGCAAATAGATAATATCTACAGTGCATTTACTGCTGGGACTGGGATTGCCAATGGTGATAAACTCACGGAAGCCTGCCCCAACGCGCCCCTCGGCAAAGTACCACGTCTTCGCAACCGGACCGGGAGGCAGCGTGGTCGCGGGCGGGGTCACGACAAGCGTCGGTGGTATTCTTGTGACGCTATTGTTGAACTGCTGTGTAAAATACACATTATCTGCCGTATCAATGATTAACCCATCGTGCGGATGAGTGCCTGCGCCAACGGCTATTGTTGTGACGCCTGCGCTGCTATTGGGCACCTGACAATCGTTCGCATAAGTTTTCGGGTTCAGCGTCCCTATAAGCGCATTCAGTGAGTCCGTGAACCAGACATTGCCCGTGCTGTCGACGGCTATGCCGGAGATGTGAGGATCGGCGCTGGTCGCATTGGAGACACAATAGGTCAACGCTGTACTGGAGCCGACCGGTAGCTCGCCAATCTGACCAGTAAAGCCTGTGCTGAACCAGACGTTGCCTGCTTTGTCTGTCGTAATCAGATGTTGTTGGTTGGTCAGCACAGCATGTTCATGTAATGTCAGGCCCTCAGTCGTTGCGGTCGGTGTAAAGCTGGCAATAAAATTTGTATTGTTTTCTGCGACCCAGATGGTTCCGTCAGGACCTCTGGTGATGCCATACACAATGCTGGGAGTTGGTGTTTTTACGCTACCAAGAAATTTTTTTGTGGCAGGATCGAACAAACCAACTGCGCCTTTTTGAAAATCGGTATACCAGATCTCGCCATGTTCATCAAACACCAGATCATACGGCGTGGAATTTGCGAGAGGATAGAGCGTCCATGTACCCTTGTCCGGCAGAAGCTGGCCGATAAGACCATGAGAAGGATCGGTAAACCAGATCGCTCCCTGGGCATCAGACGCGACAAACGTTGGATTGACGTTGGCTGGTGCCATAAAGTCCATAATTTTGTTCAACGTCGTCGCATCGTATTCTCCTATCACGCCAGACGCAGGAGGAGAGCTACAAACGGGCGAAACATCACAGTCTGGCTCGGCAATCCACAGATGGCCTGCCCCATCGAATGCCTCACCCCATGGCTGTTTGCTTGTCTTTTGTGTGATGGGATTGTCGCTTGCAGCCTGAGTATGTTGTTGATTGACGATTGTGAAGCCAATCGTCAGAGCGCCCAGCAGCGAGCAAATGATCATGCCAATACGTAAGATTGTTCCCTTTGTGACGGCAAAAGCTGAACTGCCTGAAATTTTCCTATTCCTCATCTAAACTCCCAACCTCCTCGAGTAATGTTTTTTACTACTCTGATTATTCATAATAAGCAAACTGTATTACGCACGCCATAACGGTCAGAACGTGTAAGCATATAATGCTGATACTGCCTGTTTTTAGAGAATATTCGCATATTTTAGAATTTTATTTATTTTATTGTACAAAGTTATATATACCGCATAATCACGAAAAATTGTACTCTGGTAACCAAATGGTCCTGTATGTCCTGGTGATTTTTTCTGTTTGAACCTGTTTTATCGTCTTTAAATTGGCCGCCTTTTCAGACTGTGGCATTCGACATGCATACGTACGATCTGCTACAATTTTTGTATGAAGATGCCAGCAGAACGAGCAAAAACCAGTCGCAGCAGACGCCAGATCCAACCACCATTGCAACGGGGTGAGGAGACGCAGGTTCAGGCTGAAATGCTGCATAATTGGCGGGATGCAGGTGGTTATCCTCTGCTACCCGATGAACAATCGGTCAGTACGGTACGAGATAGCTTATACGATTTGATTCCGTTGGGGGAACGCGAAGAAAAATTGATCGGCACGCGCGCATTTTTGCGCTTGCAGCAGATTAAACAGCTTGGTTTTGTCTATCGTATCTGGCCGGGAGCGACCCATACGCGTTTCGAGCATAGCCTGGGATGTTATCATCTGACGGTGCGCGCTTTGCGTTCGTTGCTACAGCAGGGTGCGGCGGGTGGTCTCTATGGGGTGACAACGAGCAGCATTCAAACCCTGGTGGTGGCTGCCCTGCTCCACGACATCGGTCATTATCCCTATTCTCATACGATTGAAGAACTGGGTGCGCCCATTATTCACCATGAGCAAGTGGGGCGGGCAATTATTGAAAATAGCGAGATCGCCACGATTCTGGAGCGCGACTATCGGCTCTCTCCCGGGCGAGTCGCGGATATGATTGATCCTCCCAAGCAGAGAGCGTTACATCCCGATGATGAGCTACTTCGCCATCTGCTCAGTGGGGCGCTGGATGTGGACAAGCTCGACTATTTGCCGCGGGATGCTCGCGCCTGCAACGTGCCTTATGGCGGAGTTGATGTCTCACGCCTGCTGGGGGCGCTGCGCGTGCAGGATGTCAATGGTCTGAAGCGCATGGTTGTGACGCACAAGGGGATCAGTCCTCTGCACTCTCTCCTTCATGCGCGCCAGGAGATGTTCGACAATATCTACTGGCATCACACGAGCCGCGCAATGCAGGCGATGCTGGTGCGTGCTGTGCACGATGCTCTGAGCAGTGAGGCTCTGCACGCAGAACAACTGACCGACCTGGATGACGCCTCTCTTCTCCACTTATTGAGCGGGGATACGATGCCCGCGAGTGTGCGGGCTCTCTCCCTCGATCTGACGTTGCGCCGCCCCTATAAGGTCGCTCTTGATGTGAGCCGTCAGGCCGGACGCCTGTTTAACCGGCTCGATGCGCTTTTCTGGGATGCCGCACGCCGCCGTCGCATTGAGCAGTCTCTGGCGGCCGAACTGGCAGCTACGCTGGAAACAGAAATAGCAGATTACGAGCTGCTCTTTGATATCCCTCGTCCTGAGAAATGGGAGATGGATGTCTGGATTTCTTTTGCTCATCCCCCGGTCGGCATGGAGCCGTTGATGACCTGGGTGGAGGTCACTGGCCTGCAATCGGACGATCTCGCTCGCTATGAGCAGCATCAGCGTCGTATCCGCGTACTCGTGCCCGAACGATTGCGCGCTTTATTCCAGGCCCGGCGCGATGATGTGCTGCTTCCTGCGATTGAGCGGCTGATCTGATTATTCCTTCTGCTTTGGCTTGCGTTCCTTGCGCTGATACATCAGGCGCAGGGCTTTCTCATGGATGCGTATCGCGGGCGGAAATTCAGGATCAAGTTGCAGGGCCTGAGAGCCCGCGTTGACGGCCTCCCGATAGCGGGCCAGACGATACAGCGTGTCCGCCTTGAATGTCCAGTTGCGCACATTCAGGGCATCCAGTGCGAGCAGATGGTTCAACGCGTCTAAGGCGTCGTCAAACTTTCCCAGGGCGCGCAGTCCTCGCATAAGATGTTCCCAGGCAAAAAGACTGTCGGGTACGGTTTGCAGCATTGCTTGCGATAGTTCGCTCAACTCTTCGAAGTATTCGAGCCCTCGCGTCGCCTGCAAGGCTTGCGTCAGAGCCGTTAAATCATGCGGATAGAGCGTCAGCATTTGTCTGGCGTTGTTGAAAACGGCTTCCAGTCGTCCCAGGCGCAAAAATATTTCTCCTCGCATTTGTAGCGCGAGCAGAAAGTCGGACTCTTTCTTCAGGCAAGTATTGAACGCTTCCAGTGACTCGAAGAGGGCGTTGTTATTGTAGAGTGCCATGCCCTTATTCGCCCAGGCACGAGCGTCATCGGGTGCCAGTTCTGTTGCACGCAATGCACTGCGCAGTGCTTCTGGATATTTCTGCTGCAATAGCTGAAGGCCGCAGCGGTTAATCCAGGCCAGGCCCAGGTTGGTGTCGAGCAATAGAGCCTGATCATTGGCTATGGTTGCCGCTGAAAGCCGCTCAAGTTTTTGCAGCGCTCGCGCTTTAAAAGCCAGTGCTGCGGCTGAGGACGGGTCTATAGCTACTATATGCTCCGCAATTTCATAGAGCGCATCAAATTGGCCTAGCCCATCCAGTGCTGCTGCTCTCCCGAGCAATGCTTCTTCATCCTGTGCATCAATTGCTAGCAACTGTTTGAAGTCTTCTTCTGCCTGTAGCCAGTGGCGGGCCTGTAAGTGCTCTTGCGCTTGCTGTTTTAATATGCTACGTTCGTGTGGTGCATTCATACAAACTCTTTACAATTCTCTCAAAAATTTCTGATGATACTGCGTTACAGTATACTCAGGTAATGGAATAGAACAAAGAAAGTGAGTCCATAGTACCAACATTGATCAATGTATGCAAGTAATGCTGACGATAGATTTAATTGAAGGAGCAGAGCAATGCTTTCGCGAGACGTGAATGAAGGAGCAAACTCTCCGTACCAGGAGCCGGGACAGGTTCCCTACCAGCAGGGTTCGCGTCTGACAAACCCATTGGCGGGACAGCAGGGGACGAAATCATCTCCTGATGCCACGGGGGCGACTCTGTATAATGATCGAACTGATGTGTATCAGCCAATCCCTCAGACATACCGTTCTAGTAGCTATACCGACCCGAGAATCTACGCTGCCTCACAAGGGACCCCCTATGGGCCAGCTTCTACCGGGTCTACCCCTCCCGTAAAACCTGCGAAAAAGGGCTTGCGTACAGGTGCGATTATCGCGTTAACTCTGGTATTGGCTATTGTCTTTGGTACAGGCCTCTTTGCCGGTTGGCAGTTTGGCCACAATGGTTCTACTGCCACTGCCAATCCCACTGCCGCTGGTTTACAGTCAGGAAATAGTACTGCGTCTTCTGTACCTCCTGTGAGCGGAACGACCAATATTGAGCAGCAGCGTGAAGCGGTGGTTGCTCAGGTTCGCCCGACAGTCGTGCAGGTGAATGTCCAGATCCCTCAGGGGAGCGCAACCGGCTCTGGCGTGATTATTGACAAGCGCGGCTATATTGTCACCAATGATCATGTGGTGAATGGAGCCCAGAATATTCAGGTTGTGCTCTCCGATGGTACGAAACTATCCGCGCAACTGACTGGCACCGATCAAACCGATGATCTGGCGGTGATTAAGATTAATCCGCCTGCGAATATGGCGGTGGCGAAACTGGGAGATTCTTCGAAGCTCATGGTTGGGCAGGAAGTGCTGGCAATCGGCAATCCACTGGGGATCACTCAGACGGTGACGAATGGTATTGTCAGTGCCCTTGGTCGCCAGGTTGACGAGGGACAGAACGGGGTCACGATCCCCAATGCCATTCAGACTGATGCCCCCATCAATCCGGGCAATAGCGGCGGCGCGCTTGTTGATCTGGAAGGCAATCTGGTTGGTATTCCTACGCTGACTGCTATTGATCCAGAGTTTAATACGCCTGCCAATGGCGTTGGTTTTGCCATCCCATCTAATCGCGTCAACTATATCGTGCCGCAGATCATTCAGAATGGCAAGGTTATTCACTCCGGTCGTGCAGC
Source organism: Ktedonobacteraceae bacterium (assembly GCA_035493895.1). Taxonomy (GTDB): domain Bacteria; phylum Chloroflexota; class Ktedonobacteria; order Ktedonobacterales; family Ktedonobacteraceae; genus DATJHM01. Next base: position 24,758 of record DATJHM010000055.1, on the reverse strand, counting down.
CCTCGGTGTGAGTGTTGCTACGGTTGATCAGGTGATGGCTGCGCAAAATAATCTGGCCGTCGATCATGGCGCGCTGATCACTTCGCTCGTTGCGGGCGGTCCTGCTGAGAAGGCCGGTCTGCGTGTTGGTGATGTGATTGTCCAGCTTGATGGCAAGGATGTGAACGACATTTCGTCGCTTAGCGATATTATGGCTACCAGGAACCTGGGCGATAAAGTACCGGTCAAGGTCTATCGCGGATCGCAGCAACTCACGATTAACGTGACGCTCGGCGAACTCCAGGCCACGAGCTAAACCTTATACATGCTCTCGTAATCATTCTGACCCCGTAGAGGCGCGGCGCAGACAAGCCGCGCCTCTACGGGGTCAGAATCGAGGTAACGTCTCCTTTATCCTGCATGCCGGGCGCTGGCCGGGCGCAACTGTTTCTTACTTTGCGTATTGCCTGCCGGGGTAGGTGCCTGGCTGGAACGTCGACTGGTCAGAAGGACGCCCGCAAAAAAGACGCTCCAACCAACTGCCATAATCAGCCAGAAGGTGCTCTGAATGCTCAGGAAGCGAGCCATGCTGCCTGCAATGCCATTCAGCAGATCTCCAATCAGAATGAGCACGTTCGCCCACCACAGATTGCTTGTACGCAGACCTGCGATACTGTCCTGCTTGCGTGCCAGTTTCCAGCCCGAGTAGGCGGCTACCCCCACAACTGCTACCACTCCCAGGGTGTTTAATACGATTAATAGCACCAGCCAGGGCCCGGGAATCAGCACGCCTGCACCCGGCGTGCCCGCAATCTGGCTCAGATGCGCCTTGTCGATCTGCGCGAAGAAGATAAAGAAGGCCGCTAACACGCTTAAAAGATAGAGCACGGTCAGGCAGATGCGTGTGACTATGCCGTTACTGACCAGCGCCAGACTTCCCAGACCCAGCCATGCTGGCATGAGCGCTGCCCCTAAAATATAGTAGCCTCGGAAAAAGAGCATTCCTATCTCGCTGGTAGGCTGTACCAGCAACATCGCTACATAGAGCAACGTGGCAAGAAAGGCCATGCCAAGCGCGATGCTCCAGAAAAGTTGGTACTGGCGATGACGGCGCAAATAGTGCGATATGACTACTCCCGCAAAAATGCCCGTCACTACCACGTTGAGTAGCGGGGGAAAGAATGAAATAAACATACTCATCCTGAATATCCTGTTGTAAAAGACGGCAAAAACGTGTACAAAAACGAGCTGCTATCGAATATCTGCCAGCAATCTGAGGGTGGCAGACAATACTCGGTGAATCTGCAACGAAGAAAAACCAGCGAAGATGGTAGATACTACTATAAAATATACAAAAATCTGTATGTCTATGCAATGTACCATGCTATGGCAGACTCTCTTGTCCCACCCGAATAATCGCAACGATCCACCTGCGAGGGAGCGTTTCGCAGTTGGATCGTTATATTCTCATATTTAAATTAAAAGAGAAAAGCTCGCACCAGCGAGATGACCAGGATGAGCGCGGCCAGTACGACGAGTACGGTCAGCAGCCACAGCAGGACGTTTGGCAGGTACATGACAATGGGGATGAGCAGCAAGAATATATTCACCGCTCCCCCGATGATCTGCGTGAGCGCGAGCATACGTTGCCCCTTGTTCCCTCTGCGCAAATTTCTGGTGGCTATGAGGAGGACTGCTCCTGATCCTAATAGGACACCATCAATATAGCCGATCCATTTGCTCTGACTCTGTAACCAGAAGAGATACTGGCCCAGCGCGTGGTTAAGCCCATGTAGCCAGAACGGGAAAAAGGTTCTGCTCAGATTGCCGCTGATGATTGGCAGGCAAAAAGAGACGAGTATAGCCGTAACAAGCGTCAGCAGGATTCCCAGCCAGACTGCCTTGCGGAACTGCGGTGAAAATGCTTCCGGTTGCTTTTCGTAAATCTTTGCCTGGAGGATCATGCTTTGTCCCTGCGTATCTGCGTATTGAGGTTCTTCTTCCATCTCCAGGAAAAGCTCGTAGGGTAATTGTTCGTATTTCATAACCTGGCCCTCCAGTATGGATAAGCCTGCTCAGTCTACTTTGTCCGGTGTGAGAAGTTTTTCGATCAACCTTCTATCCGGTATTGCCACATTACCGACGTGTGCATCTACTATTGTGTATATCTACAATCTGTTGGTAGGAGATCGTGAAATAAGTGGATTGCAGAGATTTTTACTCTTATACTATAGAGACGATAATTACGGAATTTTCTAAAATAACAATGCTGAAAATTACGTCTCTGTAATAATTTGCCCTTTTGCAGATCGATACATATGATATAGTAACTGGAAAAAGACCAATATTGTTTCACCTTAGTCTATTGGAGAGGGATTCATGAAGGAATTTGAAACACGTATTGCGCAGATTCGTGACGATCGCGAGCACGGTTCGCGCTGGCTTGTGCGTGAAGCTATTCTCCTGCTGCGCGATCTGGCCTCTCAGTTGCTACACTCTTCTCTCTCTCCTCATCAGCAGACCGAACGCCTGCTTACTACCGCTCGCGAACTTGCATCGCTGCGTCCGGCAATGGCCGCACTCTCCTCGGCTGTCGGCCACATCGTTGCCCCTCAGCCAGAATCGATGGCGGTGCTTCAGGCGGCTACGCAGCTCTTGCAGACCTACGATACTGCTACTGAGCAGATCGCTCGTGCCGCTCAACCCTCTATTCATGGCCGTATCCTGACATGCAGCATTTCTGGGACGGTCCTGGAGGTGTTGCAGCGCTTGCATACGCAGATTGAGCATGTGATTGTGACGGAGGGCCGTCCGCGCTATGAAGGGCGGGAGACGGCACGTGTACTGGCTGCACATGCTCTCCCTGTGACGCTGATTACGGATGCGGAAGCTGCTATTTTTCTCCCTCTTTGTGATGCCGTGGTGGTTGGTGCCGATAGTATTCTTGCCCACGGCGAGGTGATCAATAAGGCTGGCACGGCTCTGCTTGCCTGGGCGGCGCAGGGCTACCATGTCCCTTTCTATGTGCTCTGTGAGTCCCTGAAGATTTCTCCTCAGAACTGGCCCGGGATCACTCCCGTGCTCTTGCAGACGACGTTGCCCTTGCTGGAAGAGAAGGAGCCCGAAGAGGTGCTGGAGCAGGCTCTATCGGGTACGCATGTGCGCAATTTCTACTTCGATTGTACGCCTTACCCTCTCCTGACGAGTATTATCAGTGAACAGGGGGCGCTCGACCTGCCCGCTATTCAAACGCTTGCTGCCACTGCCGCCCGGAATGCGCAACGATTGAGCGGGCAAGCAGCAGATTCCCTGTGATGAATGAAGCTTTCTCCGTTAAAAACATTTTTTTGCATTTGTCTATTTTCCCCCTCTTGTCCTATGCATTTGGTAATTTGGCTTCCCGGCAGTATCCTGACATGATAGAGGCTGTTGTTGTTTTATGTATCATAGTGCGCAAAATAGCTTCATAGTGACGAGGATGGTGGTAGTTGTTCCCCTCAGCCTCGCAGATCTGTCATATTAGAGGGAAAAAACCGTGGAAACCAATAATAAACAACGTGTTCGATCTGGTGATAGGCAACGTGCTTCAGCGAAAAATACGGAGAAGCACGACGTGGTGGCGGTCAATGAGGTTGCCCCCGGTGTTCCTATAGTACGCAGTAGTACCCCTAAGCCGCTTTCGTTTGGCGCGGGAGAAACGCCTCTCGTGCCTGGATTCCCCAGCAAGGCCCCTTCGGCCCCTCCTCTTCCTGAAGAGATGGACGATATCGGGGCCGAACATACCACTTCTGGTGCGATCCCTGCCATGCCCGCGATCCCTTTGACGTCGCGCCCCAGACCTTCCCTGGAGGAGTCGCAGGAGTTTGTCTGGCTCTTTGAGTATGGCCTGGAAATGGACCCGATGCTCTTGAATAGTCCCGAACGTTTGAACGGCGTCGCGATGCTCTACGGACCGGCTCTCCTCAAGGGCTATGCGCTGATCTTTGGACGTGGCCCGACTCCCGATGAAAGCGTCGGTCAGTTGCTGGCTACGATTGTTCCTTCGAACGATCCTCAGGCGGAAGTCTGGGGCGTGCTGTATCGCATTCCTCGCCGTGTGATTGAACGCACGGGCAATCAGCCTTCACTGCTCGATGTTGCTCATACTGCTTCGTCTTCTTCGGCTCTGTTTGAAGCTACCCAGGTGACGGTTCGTGAGCGTTATCGGGACCGCGATATTGTGGTGACGACGTATGTGGCGGCTGACCATCTTCGTCAACGCCTGAAACGCGCTTCTACTGAGCCCGGTAGCGATGATACGCTGCTGATACAGCGCGTGGCGGCGACCGCTCGGAAACAGCGCCTGCCCGATTCCTATGTTGATACGTATATGCTGCCGGTTGCGCCTCCTTCGGTGAGCCTTACTCCTCTGAGCGAGGAGCGTTCTGAAAGAGAGAGAGATACAGAGTCTTTACCGGCCTGGCGTCAGCAAAATACGAGTCTGCCTATGCTGCCTAAGATGGTGCGCGTCTCGGTTCCTACTACGACGGTCAATCCCTGGCTGACCGTCTTCGCGGTCTATTTAATGCTGATTTTGCTGGGCGTACTGACGTTTGCGGTCTTGCAGGCGGGTGGATTTGGGAATTCTGTCCTGACAAAAACGTTTACTCCTCTGGGGGTTCCCTGGCTGGTCCTTGTCTATGGCCTGCTGGGTGGTTGCATTAGTTGTTTGATTTGTCTTGGTCGTGTACGTATGTATAATCCACCCGTTTTTATTGTGGTGACCTGGTTTACTCGTCCTTATATTGGCCTGGTGCTGGCGATGTTGACATATCTTTTGCTCAATAGTGGATTATTTAGTCTGGCTGGAAGCCCTGAGCAACGCACTGTCTGGTTTTTATTATTCGGTGGACTGGCGGGGATGTGCGAGGGCTGGCTCTTTTTCCGCCGCAGGTAGAGCGGTTCTGAACAGGGGAAAGCCCTGTTTCTATCTGTTCTGATCCTTCAAGCGAGAAAATGCCTGTTGATCGTACCAACAGAGAAACGGCTCGAAGGACAGAACAGGTAGGGACCGCGCTCCCTTGTTTTACTCTCCAGGGAAGAGGGCGTGCACAAGCCGTTGTGGATCATGACGTGCCAGCGTGTCGTCCTCCAGATTGAGGTGTTCAATAACCAGATTAGGCACCAGTCTCTCCAGGCGGGCACGATCAATGCTGACTGGTTCACTTTGCTCTTCGGCATACATCTTTAAAACTTCTGGTGTGTATGGACCATCATTTAAAATGACCCGATCCACCCGTGTTCCCAGATAACGATGTATCGTATCAACGAAATCAGAAGCTTTGTAATCATCGGTCTCCCCATGCTTTGTCATGAGGTTGCAGATGTAGACTTTTTCTCCGTCTGACTCGCGCACGGCCCTCGCTACATCTTGCACAAGCAGGTTAGGGAGCAGGCTGGTGTATAAATCTCCTGGGCCGATAATGATGGTATCTGCCCTGCGAATCGCTCTCACTGCCTGGGAACAGGCGGGGGCGTCTGCGGGATCGAGATAAATCCGCTTGATCGGCGAGAGGTATCCTGGATGCTTCTTCCCTCGTGTATCTATTTCTGTCTCGCTACAGATGGTACTGCCATCTTCTAATTCCGCACAGATGGAGGTCTGGGCGAGCGTTACTGGTACGACATGTCCTGCTGTATCCAGCAATTCCTGGGCATCTTCTATGGCCAACATGAGATCATCATTGTTGATATCTTGCAGGCCTTTTAAAATTAAGTTCCCTAAACTATGCCCCCCAACCCCACCATTATTGCTCATTTCATCTGTACGCTCGAAACGATGCATGAATATTTCCCGCCACAATGCCCCATTTCGCGCTAACGCTACGAGCGACATCCGCAAATCTCCCAATGGAAGCTGTCGGCGAAATTCGTCCATGAGTCTGCGGGAACTACCGCCACTATCTGACATATTCACTACTGCTGTGATGTTAAATGCATATTTTTTGAGGTGTGATAATACAGAAAAGGTACCTGAGCCGCCACCAATGGTTACTATGCGCCGTCCTGCAAAGTGGTCTCTGGCATGATAATTTCCCTGCACGATGTGTCTCCTTTGGCTGGTCCCCGTTTCAATCTCCACTATTCCGTTCCTCTTCACTACTCATTGTTCAGCTTTGAGTCGATGAAAGCCAACTACATCTTACCATATGGAGAAATGCTTGAGGTAAGCCTGCCAGGAACGCTCCTGGCTTTTGTTCTCCTCTATCATTGCCAGTCTACCACGCACCTTTAGCTCGTGCAACAAGAGTCTTTCTTTAACTTTACCTGCAAATTGCTCCCTATGTTCTCGCATGACTCTCTTCTGGCAAAAGATCAATAGACTACTTCTATACTATGACGCGTGACTCATTTTCTGTTACGGTACTATTTTACTGCTTAAATTCGTAAAAATACTACAAGTACTATATTCTTGTGTAAAAGAAACATTTACGTTATACTTTGTTTAACGGGAATTGCTCTACCACTCTGTGGGCGCGGTGGTAGGGGAGAAAGATTCCCGTTCTCTTTTTTCTCTTTTTTCTTTTGTTGCGCTTATATTTTGTTACCATATCGGGTAAAAGGCTATTCAACTCTCAATGAATGTGTTATAATTGCATGTATGTAAATGAACATATTATAGAGCATGATGATAATGACAGGGATGAACTTCTATGTTGCAAGATGCCCCAATCCAGATGATCCTCTATCGAGTACGTTTGTTGCTTGAAGAAGGCCAACATGAAGCCGCTCTCTCTGCGCTTCAGTCTCTCCAACCTGTTACCGAACTGCAACGGCGCGATATCTCCTATTTCCTTGGCTGGTGCTATATCCAGCGGAAACAGTGGGATGATGCAGTACGTGAGCTTTCTCCTCTTCTCGAACTCGCTCAGGCTAATCCTCCCGATGCGTCTGAGTCTTCTCTGGAACGCGAACGCATTGTGCTTTTTTTGCTACATCTGGGCATTGCTGCTGTAAATCTCTCGCATTATGAAGACGCTTCTCAGCACTTTACTCTCTGCTTGAAGATCTTACATGATCGGCGCGTTCATTTGCCCGCGGTGCGCATCAAAGCTCGCTATTCGCTGGCCATGACTTGCCTGATGCGGGGCTTGTATACGGCAGCGATCCAGCACTATGAAGAGGCGCTACGCTTGTGTCGCCACTATTCTCGTGAGGATGATGTTCCTCACATCTATCATGGCCTCTGTAACGTCTATCGCTATACCGGCGATTTCGTGAAGGCCTGCGTGGCTGCTGAAGATGCCCTGCGCCTGTATCAACAACGCCAGGAACGCTCTATGGAAGCACGCATGCACAATGTGCTTGGCCGTATCCATTTCCTCCTGGGCGATTGCCATAAAGCAGCCGATCATTATACTGAGTCGCTGGCGATTGCGAATAACTATAACGGCGCTACTCTGGTGATGGTCAATTGTGCCGATCTGGCCGATTTACGCTGCGCTGAGGGCCGCTTTGAGGAGGCCAGACGCTATTGCCAGCTTGCTCGTGAGACGATGACCCGCTCCGATGATGTCCATATGCGCGGCCGTACGTTGCTCACCATTGGGAAGGTCGCTCGTGAGGAGGCTCGCCTCTCGGACAATAAAGAACATCGCCTCGCTTTGCTGGAAGAAGCTGTTGGCTGGTTTGAGAAGTCCAATGAGCAGCTCGAGCATACTCAGGCCTATCCCGATCGCGCCGAGGTCTATGGCTGCTGGGCGCAGACACTCGAAGATCTGGGCCGGGCGGCGGAAGCTATTGAGTGCTGGCGCTCGGGCTACGAGTTCCTTGCTCTCAAAGCTCCTTCTCTGGCTCTGTAAGTTCGTAAAGGGCTGTATGCCCCTTTGTAGTTGTGCTATTACCCGGATCTGTTTCTCCTTGTCTCATAGTGTATAGCTAATAGAGACACACAAAAAAATCTATTTTTTGGAGGTAGATCATGATCAGGGTGGATGAGCGTCGCTTAGGGGCTTCTGGCATTATGCTCCCTGCTCTGGGAGTGGGAGCCTGGAGTTGGGGCGATAAGGGCTTCTGGGGCTATGGTCGCACGCATACGCATGAGGATATTATGCAGGCTTACAAATCCTGCATGGATGCGGGCCTGAATTTCTTTGATACGGCTGAGATGTATGGCGGCGGGGAATCTGAACGCATTCTTGGCGAGTGTCGACGCCTTGACGGGCGTCCTGTTGTGATTGCCAGTAAGTTCGCTCCTTTGCCCAATCGCTTGAATGCTCGCACGCTCCTGACTGCTCTCGATGCAAGTCTGGAGCGCCTGGGGGTGGAGCAGATTGATCTTTATCAGATTCATTGGCCCTATACATTGCTCGATGTAAACGCGCTGATGGATGTTCTGGCTCTGGCGGTACATCTGGGGAAGATACGTGCTGTGGGAGTCAGCAATTATAGTGAATCTCAGTTGCGCAAAGCCCATGAACGTCTGGCTCGCCATGATATTCCTCTGGCTTCGAATCAGGTTCACTATAGCCTGCTTCATCGTCAGCCTGAGACGAACGGTGTTCTGGCTGCCTGCCGCGAATTGAATGTGGCTCTGATTGCATATAGTCCTCTAGAACAGGGCCTGTTAACGGGGAAGTATCGCGTGGGCAATGCTGAGCCGCTCAAACCGGAAGGCACGCGTCGCTTTCTGCGTGCCTTCTCTCTCGCCCATCGTCGGAAGATGGAGCCTCTGATACAAATGATTGAGACGGTTGCCCTGTCTCATGATAAGACAATTGCTCAGGTGGCGCTCAACTGGCTCCTCTCACAAGACGCCTGCGTTATTCCTATTCCGGGCGCAAAAAATCTCCAGCAGGCAACCGAGAATGCAGGTGCATCTGGTTGGCGCCTCTCCGCTGCTGAACTCTCTCAGCTCGATCTCGGTTCGCGCTCCTGGTTGCCTTTGCCTGTGTAACAATGTTTTTTTGCGAAGGTTTGCTCCTCTTTCTCGTTGCCCCACAGGATACGATCGCTATGCTTCGGGGGCCAGACGGAGGAGCATAATTCCTAACCAGGCACTCCATATCGCAAGCAGGAAGATCGCTGGCGAGGAAAGCGGTGCCTGCCCGCCTCCAGGCGCACTCGCGACGCTGACTGCACTCCCACTGAGCAGGGCCGTTACTGCGATTGCGACGTAGCCGAAGGCAACCCAGATGCCCGGCCAGAAATTACGTCCTCCCCGCGCGATCATTGCTCCAAAGAGCAGCGTTGCCAGCGCAAGCAGGCCGATGCTGACGGTATTTGTGGTGACGGAGAAGAAGCCTGTCAGGCTGTTAAATCCGCCGGGCAGACTTTGCGCCACCTGATATCCCTGGCTGACGATCAGCAGATAGATGGTGCTGGCTATACTGCTCAGGACATAGAGTCCGATCCCAGCCATTCCCGCCCAGACCGCAAGGACGGCGAATCCTTTCCCTCGCCAGGCATGAGCTGGCAATCCATCGCTGGTTTCCTCTTCCTCCTCCTCCTCTATCTCTTCTTCGCCTTCGTCCGCAACCTCCTCTTCGTCTGCGATCTCCTCATTTTCTCTCTCTTGCTGGACCATGATCTCCTGTGCGACTATAATCCGATAAAGAGAAAATGGCAGATTCAAAATGAGCGCGAAGGCCGCTATGAGCAGGACACGGTACAATAAAAATGCTGGAAGATGCGTACCAACCCATGCCAGATACGTAGCGGTATGCTCACTGCTGTTCAGGCTGGTGCCATAACCCTGTGGGCTCAGGACGAGCGCCTGATACAGTGGTATAACCAGGATCAGGATAAGTGCACTTATCAAATAATAGGCTCCATTTCGTCGGAGCCGCGCTAAAAGAGAGCTTTTCATAGTTTGATTATAGGTGTTTGGGGCTGAGCCGTGCAAGCCTCTCTTCTGCCGTTTTTTTGTGCTTGCGCAAATACTCTTGCCGCCAGGGAAACTGCAAGAAAAAGCATATAAGAACGTTTAGACAGTGGGAATATTCTTGTATGCTCGCTTTCGCCTGGCATATAATGCGCTGAATGACGTTATACGTAGGGGAGTTTGTCTAAAATGCCAAGAGACCTTCCATTGGGCAATGGTTCGCTGTTGCTGAACTTCGATAGTCAATATAATCTGCGTGATATCTACTGGCCGCGTGTTGGCCAGGAACTCCATACTTCGGGCGATATCTCTCACACCGGTATCTGGGTTGATGGTCAGTTTTCCTGGTTGGATGCGCCTGAGTGGCAACGTGAGATGCTTTATGAGGATGAGACGCTGGTGACGCATGTGACTCTTCGCCATCCTGCATTGCAGATCCAGCTGGTTTTCCAGGATACGGTGGATTTCAATCGCCCGCTCTTTGTGCGCCATATGACGGTGCTGAATCAGGCTGCACAACCCCGCGAGGTACGGCTCTTCTTTCATTATGACTGGTATCTCTGGAATGATGTGGCGGCCAATACGGTGTTCTATCATCCAGAACAACAGGCCCTGGTGGCTTATAAACTCAAGGCGTATTTTTTGCTGAATGGCATGGTGAAATATGACGTTCAGGATCTGTATGGTATTAGTAGCTGGGCCACGGGTGTCAAACGTTTCCATGGTTCTGAGGGCACGTGGCGCGATGCCGAGGATGGTATTCTGGGACGCAATCCGATTGCTCAGGGCTCCGTTGATTCTACGCTGGCGCTGCATTTGCCTGCTATCCCTGCTCAGGGGAGCCGTGAAGCCTATCACTGGCTGGCAGCGGGGGAGAGTCTTTCGGCTGTGACTGAGCTGAATGAACTGGTGAAGAGGCGCTCTCCGCAGGCTTTTGTGCAACGTACTGTGAATTACTGGCATCGCTGGGTCAATAAAGATGCCGAAGATTTTGCCACGCTCTCGCCTGAACTGGTCCTGCTTTACAAAAAAAGCCTGCTGGTGCTGCGTACACAAATTGATCAGGGGGGCGCTATCATTGCTGCCAATGATGCCGATGTACAGCATTTTTCAGAAGATAGTTATTCTTATATGTGGCCGCGCGATGGCGCGCTGGTTGCCAATGCACTCAGCCACGCCGGGTACTCCGAGATTACGCGCAATTTTTACGATTTTTGTAATACGGTGTTGACTCCAGGTGGCTATCTCCTGCACAAATATAATCCCGATCGCTCATGGGGCAGTAGCTGGCACCCCTGGATAAATAGCGATGGGGTCATCCAACTTCCTATTCAAGAAGATGAGACGGCGCTTGTGGTCTATAGTCTCTGGCAACACTACACCATTTTTCACGATCTCGAGTTTGTTGCCCCTCATTATCATACGCTGGTCACTCCGGCAGCCAATTTTATGGCCAATTTTCGTGATGAGGTAACTCGTTTGCCGAAAGCTTCGTATGATCTGTGGGAGGAACGCCACGGGATTCTCTCTTTCACGGTCGCGGCTGTCTATGCTGGCTTGAGTGCGGCGGCAAATTTCGCTGAATTGTTCGGCGAGGACGAGCTGGTGACGATCTATCGTGCGGCTATGGATGAGATCAAGACGGCTACATTGCGCTATCTCTGGAGTGAACAATCCGGCCATTTTCTACGTATGATTAATGTTGCGCCGGATGGTACTATTCAGGTAGATACTACGCTAGATAGTAGTATTTGTGGCCTGTTTCTCTTCGGGATGTTCCCGGCGAACGATCCCCATATCGAACAAACGATGCGTTTGTTGGAGCAGCGTCTCTGGGTGCATACTTCGGTTGGGGGGATGGCTCGTTACGAAAATGATTATTACTATCAGACGACGCATGATCTGGAAAAAGCCCAGGGCAATCCCTGGTTCATCTGCACGCTCTGGCTGGCTCAGTATCGCATTGCCCATGCGGCTACGCTGGAGGAACTGGTACAGGCCCTTCCGCTGCTCGAGTGGGTCAGGACGCATGCTCTGCCCAGCGGTGTGATGGCTGAACAGGTTCATCCTTTTACTGGTGAGCCGCTCAGTGTCTCGCCTTTAACCTGGAGCCATGCTGAATTTGTGCTGACTGTTCGCTGGTATCTGGGCAAGTATCACAGGTTTACTTCGTGATGACGATGTTGATTTGCATTTATATATGCAGAAATAGTTTGGGGAGGGTTTGATGCCACGCTGGCTGTATTTCCTGCTCGTTTTCTCTGTGCTGACTCCGCTGCTCGAGCTTTTCCATGCCCCTGAGCTGCTTGTATTTGTTGTTGCAGCTCTGGGTATCATACCTCTGGCTGCACTGCTTGGTCAGGGCGTCGAGATGGTGGCGGAACATACCGGTGAGCAGATCGGCGGTCTGCTTTTTGCGACATTTGGCAATGCCACTGAGTTGATTATTAGCCTCTTTGCTCTCAGTGCTGGTCTCGTCGATGTGGTACGCGCTTCGCTTATCGGGAGTATTCTTGGGAATGCTCTGCTGGTGCTGGGCGTTTCGGTGTTGATTGGGAGCATCAAACATGGACGCCTGCATTTTAAGGCCCGGCCAGCCAGCCAGTATTCCTCGCTTCTGGCGCTCTGTGTGGGTGGCCTGATGTTGCCGACGATCGCTGAGTTGCTGGCTGCGCGCGAACATCAGTCTGCAATTGCGCTTCACGGCGAGCAACTGTCGGATGTGGTGGCGATCCTGCTGCTGCTTGGCTATCTGGCCTCTATTCTCTTCAGCGTGTTTCGCATTGGTGATAAAGGCGGAAGTGAGGAGGATTTTGATCCTGTTATTGGTGCTCGTTCTATGGCGGCGATCTCTCGCTTGTTAACATATCGCCATCACATCGCTAAAAGCGATCATGAGGGCAAAAGCGGTGTCCTGCGCCAGATTGATAGCGCTGTCCATGCCATTGTTGAGCATGAAGCCGGTGGCGCTTCGGATGCGGAGTCGCCAGGAGTTGTGCCTCCTGCTCTACCGCCATCTGTGCTGGCAGGGGTTGTTCCTGCAACTCCAGCAACCCCAACGGCTCCAGCAGTTCCGGCTGGACAGAAAAACGCTTCATCTCATGCTCACGGACGAAAACGTCCCGTCTGGCAGGGAATACTGTTGCTGGCTGCCGCTACTGCTGGTGTCGCGGTACTCTCGGAGATATTAGTAAGCTCAATTGAGCCTGTGACGGAGACGCTGGGCTGGAGTCCTGCCTTTGTGGGTCTGATCTTCTTACCATTGATCGGTGGGCTACCTGAGTACTTTAATACGATCTCTATGGCGCTGGATAAACGCATGGGGATGGTGCTCGCGGCTTCGGCTGGCTCTTCGATTCAGATTGCTCTGCTGGTTGCGCCTCTCCTGGTTCTCGTGAGCCTCTTTACGGTCAAGCGCCTTGATCTGGTCTTCAGCCTGATTGAGCTGGCGGTACTCGCTCTGGCCACCTTCCTCTTCAGCGAAATCACCCGTGACGGCGAACTGGTCTGGTTGGAGGGCCTGCTTCTGATCCTGCTCTATTGTATGATGGGCGGCACCGTCTTCCTGTTCGGCTAGATGCCCCGCTACTGGGTTCGGGCGAAATCCCCTTCTCGGCCTTTTGGTTGATGCATATTGGGCAGGCATAACAAACGCCTGCCCAATATGCATGAAGTGAAGCGCTTCTCCTCTCAAGGGCGAGAGGGGTGGAGCGAATTCGCAGGCACTGTTCCGTTCCACTTCACCGTGCCACTACTGGGTCTACGCTACTTCACTTCACGCCCCTCGCGCCCACTGAATCACAGCGGTATCGTCAGGGCATTATGCCCCTCTTGTCCCGCCGATACCAGATGCGAGATATAAATCTCGATGGCAAATGGTCGCTCATACAATGGCCGACGTTTCCCGTCGCTGAACAAAACATGCAGCCGCTCACGTCGCCCGCTCGGCCCGTCTGAGAGCGGTTGCATCGGAATGATGACCTCGGCTGCATATCCTGCGTGGGGTATCTCGACATTGGCCTGTTGAATCACGTACGCATAATTCTGGAAGAGGGACGAACGAACTTCTATATGGACCTGCTCTCCATAGAGCATGCCACTTAATCCCATTCCCCCCTCGCTTGCTCTGCTTGCCAGGCGCGCCGTGAGTTTATCGCGCCCCATCAGATGAATACGCAGCGTGTACGCCTGTCGCGGATGAATACGTAGCGGTGCCTCGATAATTGCGGCCGCTGCTATATTATGTTGCTGTTCACCGAACACAAATTCTTGCAGACGTTTGAGCCAGATGTTTTCTCGTATCCCGGGATTCTGTGCGATCTGCATGGCGGCTGCCAGCGTGGCCTGTAGCTTTTGCGGAATGGCTGGTAACTTATTGCTGATTGCGGGCAATTTACTGCTGACGACGGGCAACTTATTGCTGAATTGCTCGCGAAAATGACTGAGAAGCTGTCCGCCTTTTTCGTATCTCTCCGGCGTTTGCGTCACAGGGGGAAATTGTGTGGTTGGCGTCTCTGCTATTGTATTGCGCTGGATCGCTTGTTGTAGCTCGTCTTCGGAGAGCTGGGATTCTTCTGTGCTCGGCACTTCTGGAAATGAGATCGGCTGGACTTTCTCATCTTCCTCGCTTACACGATCTGTCTTTCTATTGCTCTCTTCTGCGTTTCCTTTCTTTGTTTCGCTGGCCAGTTGCGCCAGATGCCAGCGAGCCTGTTGCATCTGAAGCGGGGTCACTTTTACGGTGATGGCTTCTGCATCTTCACCGGGTATTGCCTCTTCTTTTATGTCTTCTTCTTCTAAGGAAGGGATGCTTGCTTGTTCAGGCTGCTCTGTCTGGATGGTGCTTTTCTCATGAGCCTTGACCCACTCTGCTTCTGGTTGTGGGGATGGGGCTTCCGGCTTGCTCAGCAAAGGTGGATGCTGGATTGGGCGGATGGTTTTTGTGCTTGAGCAGAGGCCCAGGAGAATGTCTGCGAACTCTTCCGCACTCTGGAAACGTTCATCTGGATTGTCTGCCAGAGCTTGCATGACGACCGACGCTATTCCACTGCTGATGCTGGATGCAAGCTCACGGGGCGCTCGTTTGCGCTGCTTGCTTGCGGGGACGCTGCCAGTCAGTAGCTGGTACAGGAGCGCTCCAACGCTGTAGACGTCGGAGCGCATTTCTGCCTTGCCTCGAAAGACTTCGGGTGCGCTAAAATGTTTGCTCGAAATGGGAACTGTTGTTCCCTGTGCCTGAATCAGTGCGCGAATCTCTTCTGGTAGCCAGAAGATCATGACGGCGGGCAGGCCGTCATAGTTGTTGCTGTTCATTGCCAGTGTCCGAGGATTAAGACTACCAACAATGATATGTTGCTCGTGAAGCTGCTGAAGGGCTTTACAGATGCGATAGGCCCAGGAGAGCGCGGTCTCTTCGTCGGGTAGACCAATTCCACTTTGCAGGAGATCATGCAGGGTGAGGAACTGCTCCACTTTTGTCTCTTTCTTGCGCATCTTCGGCCAACCGCTAATGGTGTAGATGTGTTTCTCGTAATAGTGCAGGGCAATGACTGACATGGTATCCGCTTGCTTCTGTTCCCTGAGCCGGTCATATTCGTTCTGCGCTACTTCGATGGCCCTGGCTCGCTCTTCCTCGACTAAACTGCTGACGTTGAGATCTCGGATGATCACAGGCCGCAGTTGTTGTGTATCAAAGGCATGTGTGAGTTGTACTATCTGCGATGTTTGTGCGTTGTTTTCATTGAAAAGGTGCTGTATAAGGTCCCTGCGTTGATAACGTTCTTCAATCGCGGTGTTGCTTGGGGAGGAGGTCGTGTCGCCCTGTTTGTTGACGCGCTCTCCGCAGTGCCCACAAAAGGTTGCTTCCCGTGGCAGCGCTGTGTTGCAGCGATTGCAGCGCATTGGCTCTATTCCTCGTCTCTCTGGGGTCATTTGTGTTACACTCATGCCTGCCTCTTCCACGCCTTCTATGAAATTGAAGTAAAATAATATCCTTTTGTGAAAATTATAGCATAGGTTTGTGACCCTCCGTAACCCTCACTCGTGTAACTAGGTGGTAGGTCAGAAATGGGTGTATTTTCTGGCTATTGTTGGCTGTTATTTTTTCACTCTTTCTGCTCCTGGGCAAAATAGCTCTTGCCACAAGCCCCGGGTTTTGCTAGAATCCAATGGGACTTCACGTTTTCCTTACCATTCCCACGATGTTGAGAATGCCGCGTCGTGCTGTGAATGATACAATACATATAGCGGGAATGAACGTTCGATTGTAATCTTCTCCTCTTAATCGAAGACTTGAATTACGATCCAATAAAATCTGGAGGTAGATTTTTTATGGATTTAGCCACCCTCATATTTTGGATCATCGCTGTCCTCTTGACTGTGGCGGCATTGATGGTGGTAAGTCTCCGCAATATCGTACATAGCGCCCTCGCGTTGGTGGTGGTATTTGCCCTCGCGGCAGGTATTTATGTCATCTTAAACGCTGAATTTATCGCTATTGTTCAAATTCTCATCTACGCTGGTGCGGTGACTATTCTTATTCTCTTTGCGCTCATGCTGACACGTATCGCTGGCCTGACGCGCACGAACCCTACCAATCGTCTCTGGGGGATCGCTGTGGTAATCTGCGCTCTACTTGGCGCAACGATTATCTATGCCGCTACTACGAGCACGATGGCGATTAAAAATACGGTGACGAATGGCGTCAGTCAACTGCCTTCTGGCATCGATAATGTTATTCGCATCGGCCAACTACTGTACAGTCCTACGACGTACAGCTATGTTCTGCCTTTTGAAATTGCTTCTCTGGTTCTGCTCGTTGCGATTGTTGGGGCAATTGTCATCGGTCGGGAGGATTAATTGCGATGCTTACTCTCAATCATTTCTTGATCCTCGGGGCTGTACTCTTCTGTATCGGCCTCTACGGCGCTATCGCTAAACGTAGCGCTATCGCTGTATTGATGGGCATCGAGATTATGTTAAATGCTGTCAATATAACTCTGGTCGCCTTTTCGGCCTTTAATCAAGTCAAGGTCTCTGCTCCCTCTGTTCCTTATGGAAATTATTCGAGCTATTTGACCGGTCAGATCTTTGCTATCTTCATTATTACTGTGGCCGCCGCCGAGGCCGCTGTTGCGCTCGCTATGATTATTTCAATCTATCGCAAACGCAATACTGTCGATGTCGGCGAGATCAATATGATGAAGTTTTAATCTTTTCAGTCCAGGTTTTCCCAGAAAGGAGATGTGCGTTTCTCTGGCTTTTTGCCTCTCTAAAACGCACAGTGTTCTATGTTATATACCTATTCCGGACTGATACTGTTCGCTCCACTCCTGGCGTTTGTGATCATTATTTTCGGGACACGCATGGGGGATCTGTTAAGTCGCCCGCGCGTGGCTTCCTCTCCGGCCCATGGCGATTCCCATGGAGGAGCCGATGCTCATGGGAGTAATTCTCATGCGGTTGATTCACATGACGCTCATGGTGATGATCACGGCGAACATGCTCAGGACGATGACGATGATCCTAAGGTCCCCAGTCTTTCTGGTTGGGCCAAGGCAAGCGCTTACGTCGGTATCGTTATTATGGCCCTGGCCTGTATCTATTCCTGGGTTCTACTCTTCTCTAGCCTCTCTGATCCTTCTTCTCTGCCAACGCAAGGGGTCGATGTCTTTTCTTATACCTGGGCCTCTTTCGGCAGCGTGAACTATACGATAGCTTTCCATCTGGATCGTCTGGCGATTACGATGCTGACGGTCGTGACGACGGTTTCTCTCCTCGTGCAAATCTACTCACGAGGCTATATGTCGAACTCCGCTGGTTACGCTCGCTTCTATTCGTATCTCTCTCTCTTCGCTTTCTCGATGCTGGTGATCGTTTTTGCTCAGAATTTCCTGGTTATATTTATCGGTTGGGAATTGGTCGGCCTTAGTTCGTATCTGCTGATCGGTTTCTGGATCAATAAACGCGCCAAGCCCGATGAGCAGCGTCCCTCTCCTGCCAGCGCTCAGCTCCAGGCGTTTGTGACGAACCGCGTCGGTGATGTCGGTTTCATTATCGGTATCATGATCCTTTTCACTACCTTTGGTACTTTCGATTTCTCAACGCTGTTCCGTCTCGCTCCTACGATGGATAAGACGCTGCTGACGATTGCGATGATTTGTATCTTCTGCGGTGCCATTGGTAAATCTGCTCAACTCCCCTTACATGTCTGGCTCCCCTCTGCTATGGAAGGCCCCACTCCTGTAAGCGCTCTGATCCACGCTGCGACGATGGTTGCTGCTGGCGTCTATATGGTCGCTCGTACGTTCCCACTCTTCGCTGCGGCTGATCCTGCTGCTCTGGGGGTGGTTGCCTGGGTTGGTGGTATCACGGCTTTCTTCGCCGCGACTGTCGCTCTGGTCCAGATCGACTTCAAACGTGTGCTGGCCTTCTCTACGATCAGTCAGCTCGGCTATATGTTTGTTGGCCTGGGCGTTGCTGATAATGCTGGCGCCGGTATGTTCCACCTGTTTACGCACGCTTTCTTCAAAGCTCTGCTCTTCCTGGGGGCCGGTAGTGTCATCGACGCTCTGCACCATGCCACTCATAAAGAGACTCAGGATATGCGCCTGATGGGCGGTCTCGCGTCTCGCATGCCAATCACGGCTATCACCTGGCTGATTGCTACGCTGGCGATTTCGGGCTTCCCTTTCCTCTCCGGTTTCTACAGTAAAGATAATATTATCGGTATGACTCTGGAGAAGGGCGATATCGCTCTCTATGTCATTACGCTGCTTACTGCCGGTCTGACAGCTTTCTATATGCTACGCGCCTATATTCAGGCGTTCGGCGGGAAAGACGGCAAGGTTCTTGGCCTCTGGGGTGGCACCTATCGCGGTGCTGGCAAGCCTCACGAGTCGCCTCTGACGATGACTATTCCTTTGATGATCCTGGCCCTGTTTGCCATTTTCGCAGGCTATTGGACGGGCTTCTTCGGGTATGTCACTCCTGGCGCTCCTCCTCTCAATATTGGGACGATGTTGAGCTCTGTTGATACCTGGGTTGGGGTTGTGGTGGCGTTCATTGGTCTGGGTTGGGCCTGGTTCCTCTACACGCGGGTGGACGCGGCAAAGCTCCATGCGGCTGTTGAAAATAATGGGTTCTTACGCGCTATCCATCGCTTCCTGTTCAATCGCTGGTACATCGACGATCTGTACAACTGGATCATTACGTATATTGTGCTCGGCGGCATTGCCTTCCTCGCGCAACTCTTCGATACCTATGTGATTGATGGTATTGTGAATGGGGTTGCTGGCCTGGTGAATATCTTTGGTCGCGATCTGCGTCGCGTGGAGACTGGCAAGGTTCAGTCGTATATGATTGGCTTCTTCGGTGGCGTTGCGTTGCTGGCTGTGCTGGTCTTTGTGCTGATCTTTACGAGAGGATAAGAGAATTATGTCGATATTCTCCAGTGATCTCACCTGGATTATCCTTCTGCCAGTGCTCGTTGCTCTGGCGGTATATGCTACTCCAGTAAAGACGGCACGCTGGGTTGCTCTGGTTGGTTCAGCGCTCGTGTTTGTGCTGTCTCTTGTGGTGTTCTTTCGCCTGCTGCCTGGTGGCTTCGGCGATCTCAATAACTTAAAAGATTCTATTGATATTCCCTGGATTAGTTTTACGGCGGGGAGTGTCAAACTCAATATTCACTACTTTGTCGGCGTCGATGGCTTGAGTATGCCGATGGTGCTGCTCAATGCTCTCCTGACGATGCTGGCGGTGATCGGGGCCTGGGAAAAAGAGCGTGTCAAAGAGTATCTGGCGCTCCTCCTGCTACTTGAGGCAGGTGTGATGGGCGTGTTTATGGCGCTGGATCTCTTCCTGTTCTTCCTCTTCTGGGAGGTTGAACTGGCTCCGATGTTCCTGCTGATCGGTATCTGGGGCAACCAGCAGATCAAGCATGGTGTCCCTGGTCGCGTCTATTCTGCCTGGAAGTTCCTGCTCTATACGTTCTTCGGTAGTATCTTTATGCTGGCCGGTATTCTGCTGCTCTACTTCATGAATGTGAGCAAGGGCGGTCTTCCTACGGCGAGCATGGCGTACTTCTCGCAGGCGTCGCACATGTTCAATGATCCGGTCACGTTCCTGGGTATTACGGTCGGGTCGCAGTTGCTGATTTTCCTCTTGATCTTTGTGGCTTTTGCGGTCAAAATCCCGATGTTCCCTCTCCATACGTGGTTGCCGGATGCGCATACGGATGCGCCTACTGAGGTGAGTGTGATTCTGGCGGGTGTCCTGCTGAAGATGGGTGCCTATGGTTTGATCCGCATCTGTTTCAGTCTCTTCCCGCTCGGTATTCGCGAGTTTTCGGGCTGGATGGTGACGCTTGCGGTGATCAATATTATCTACGGTGCTGCTATCTGTCTGCGACAGACCGATATGAAGAAGCTGATCGCGTATTCGAGCGTGAGCCATATGGGCATTGTGCTGCTTGGTGTTGCCGCTGCGGCTGCCTCGGGGAGCGATGCGTTCCGTCAGGCGGCTCTGACTGGCGCTACGGTGCAGATGTTTAGCCACGGTATTATCACAGGCCTGCTCTTCTTCTGTGTTGGTGTGATCTATGATCATGCTCACACCCGCGAGATTGCGGCTTTCGGTGGTGTGGCAAAGCGTATGCCGTTCCTGGGGACGCTCTTTACGTATGCGGGCATGGCCTCGCTCGGTCTCCCTGGCCTGGCTGGCTTTGTGGCTGAGTTTATGGTTTTTACGAGTAGCTATCGCATCTGGCCGGTCTTTACGATTGTTGCCGTGTTCACGATGATTCTGACCGCTGCGTATCTACTCTGGATGTTGAAGCGCGTGTTCTTCGGGACGTTTAATCCAAAATGGAACTGGCTACCAGATGCTTCTGTTCGTGAGGCAGTTCCTCTGGTTGTGCTGGCTGTACTGATTGTGGCCGTCGGTATCTATCCTGCTACGTTGATTAATGTGATTACCCCTAGCCTGGCTCACCTGCTGGACACGGCTAAGGCGTTTGTTCCATAGACGACCAGAATGGTCGCCTATGGGCGCTCTTTCAGGTGGAGTTAAGGAGTTACATAAATGTTTCACGTGTCTGATCTGTACCAACTGGCACCAGAACTGACGCTTGTGCTTCTGGCTCTGGTGGTGATGGTGGTTGACCTCTTTGCCAAACGCCGCATCATCGTTGCCACGGTTGCACTGGTAGGGTTGATTGTGCCCGCTGGTTTCGCCATTGCACAGGCTCTGACCATTACTGGGACGAGCCGGGTGTTCTTTGGCATGCTGGTGGTGGACCAGTATGCCCTTTTCTTCGATATTATCTTCTTGATCATCGCGGCTGTGATGATCCTTGCCTCTTATAACTATGTCGGGAAGTATGTCAGGGCCGATGGCGAGTTCTACGCTCTGATGCTCTTTTCGGTCGCGGGCATGATGTTTATGGCGAGTACTGGCGAGCTGATCACGATCTATATCGCGCTCGAACTGACCAGTATTCCTCTGTATGTCATGGCTGGCTTGATCCGTACGAGCGAACGCTCGGCTGAAGCTGCGGTGAAGTATGTTTTGCTGGGGGCGATGTCTTCGGCGATCCTGCTCTATGGTTTCGCGCTTCTCTACGGTCTGACCGGTACGACTGATCTGGTCGGTATTGCGACTTCGTTCCATCAAATTGCTGATGGGAATCTGGTGGTGTTGATTGCCGATATTCTGATTGTGGCCGGTTTCGGTTTCAAGATTTCGGCGGTTCCTTTCCATATGTGGGCTCCCGATATTTACGAGGGCGCGCCCACTCCTGCGACGGCTTTCTTCTCGGTTGGCTCGAAGGCAGCTGGTTTCGCTGCGCTGATCCGCGTCTTTATGTATGGCGGTCTCTGGCAGGTCGATCTCATGCCTCTAATCATTGTGGTCTCGATTGTCGCTGCTCTGACGATGACCTATGGGAACCTGGTTGCCGCTGTACAGACGAATGTGAAGCGCCTGATGGCCTATTCGAGTATCGCACAGGCCGGATACATTATCGTCGGGTTTGTTGCCAGTCTGGCCTCGCAGAAGCCGGATGGCAATACTGCTGTACTGTTCTTTATCCTGGTCTATGTGGTGACGAACCTGGGCGCTTTCTCGGGGATGATTGCGCTGGCGAATCTGACCGGCGGCGAACGTGTGGAGGATTTCCGCGGCCTTGCCCGTCGCGCTCCTCTCTTGAGCGCCGGGACGGCTCTCTGTCTTCTTTCTCTGGCTGGCATCCCTCCGGTTGCTGGCTTCTGGAGTAAGGTGTTCCTCTTCAGCGCTGCCTGGTCCCTTGGTCAGGGCTGGCTGGTGTTGATTGCTCTCCTGAACAGTGTTGTCTCGCTGGTGTACTACGGCAAGATCGTGAAAGCGATGTACTTTGACGCTCCTGTGAAAGATGACCGCCTGGTGACGCCTTTCAGCCTGGGCACTTCTATCACGCTGGCTGCCGCTGCTCTGATTGTACTGACTTTCGCTGCTCAGTTCATCATCGATGCCGCAGTACCCGCTGCCACGCATCTTCTCGCTTTCATCCATTAATGCACTCTGGTCTTGAGATGAATGCGTATCGGGCGGAGATATCTCCGCTCGATACGCATTTCTTTGTTTTACACTATCAATTACCAATCTTGCAGCGGAGCCCGTCCAGCGCGCCAGTTCCATTCGCTATCGAGCATGATACGCATCGGCCAGTGATCAGCGGAACTATTCCAATCTCGAAATCCTGTGATACACTCCCACAGGGCCTCAGCGTTGGCTGAGGTACTTTGTTTCAGGAGCGTTTCTGCTCGCTCAAGAAAGTTTGCAGGCTTGTCCGGCGCACTTTCCACAGCACGCATTAACCACTTATGATACGGATAGAGAATGCGATTGTAGGCCAGTAACAGGCGTGCAGAATAGAAGACCATTTCGCTGGCGGCATGGACCAGCAGATAGGGCGATTTTTTTTGTTCGCCTTCGTGCACGAGCCAGTTTTGCATCTGGATCTGAGCGTAAAATGACCGGATTTTTTCTTCTCGTTCGGCTTCTTGATAGATTGGGATCTGTTTTATCAGCTCGTCAAGCTGAGGAATGTGGGAGTAAGCGATGAGTACATTGGTGAAAGCTGCCCGCGCTGGTTCGCTACCGTGCTTTGCTACGTCGTGGAGAAATTGCAGGTCGATCACTTTCCCATCGACGTATCCCCCCGGATAGTCGCACATTTCGGTATTGTAATACCAGAAATTGCTGCTACTGGCCCGTTGTGCATACTCTTCATCGCTGGCAATCAGCATGATGTCTACATCTGAGTTTACTTCTCCCCACCCTTTGACCAGCGAGCCACCAACAATCAATGCCCGGTATCGTGTATCATCTTTGAAATGTTCTGTGAGGCGCTCAATGACTCTCATATGATGTGGCTGTAGATACATAGCTTGCTCCTTTCTTGTGTGGTGCTCATTGAACTGCCAGAAGGGTAGAGACAAACCAGGATAGAAAAAATGAATCGTATTGACCGTCTGACTGCTATTCTTTTGCTCTTACAGGGCGGAAAACGTACCGCCGGGGAGATCGCTGGGCGCTTTGAAGTGTCCAGACGCACGATTCTTCGTGATATCCAGTCCCTGTGTGAAATGGGTATCCCGATTGTCGCTGATCTCGGGGCGTCCGGTGGCTATACATTAATGCCCGATTATTCTTTGCCCCCACTCGCATTAACGCTCCATGAAGCTCTTTTGTTGCGTCTGGCGCTCAGCAGCCTCTCTCAACTCGCCGAAACTCCTTTCCCGCAGGAACGTGAATCGCTGCTGGCGAAGGTTCAGACGCTTATACCCCAACGCTCACGCCCTGCTATTGACCAGTTCGAGCAGGCGCTTTCTCTCGACCTGCCCTTGCGAACATACCAGACTCCGTTTCTCGATCAGCTTCTCGAAAGTGCTCGCGCTCAACAATGGCTCTCCGTGACGTATCGTTCCGAGAGGGGCGTTTCGCAACAAACGATCCTTCCCATGCGTCTGTATACCTCCACTGGTTTCTGGTACTGTGAAGCGTATTCCTACGAACGCTGTGAAAATCGGCGGTACCGCGTCGATCGTTTTCTCGCGGTGCGTATTGCTCAGTCGCCCCCACAGACGAATCCCGCTCCTTCAGGCCCACTCCCTTATGGCCATCCCTCGCTCCCAGAAGTCCGTATCCATCTGACTGCGCGTGGTGTGCTTATGCTGGAACGCGATCCTTATCTGGGGCCCTGCATCCAGCAGCGAGATGAAGAGGGCGGATGGCTCTGCGAACGTTTCCGACTTCAGGATTATGACTGGCTTGTGCGTGTGATCATTGGTCTGGCTACTGAGGTGAAGGTGCTCGCTCCAGAAACGCTGCGCCTGCGTGTGCAACAACAGATTCTGCTCATCACTCATCATCACGCTGAATTGTGACATAGGGTTGTCGCCATGTTTGCAATCGTTGGTATGCCATTCAGGGCGCTCCTCGGGCGGTTCCTCGTAATTCCCTTATTACAAGAAACTGCCCAATGACAGTTCCATTGACAGTAACCAGCTTTAAGAAAGCCGTTTTAGCAGCCCATCAATCTTCCCCTCTGCTTCTGTTTGCATGAGATTATTGACTTGTCCATATACCGTCATGGTGGTCTCGATATCTTCGTGGCCCATCATTTCCTGTACCACTTTCGGATTGACACCCAGACTAATCAGTAAGGTGACGGCATTATGCCTGAGGTCATGAATATGTATATCCGGAAATTCGGCCTTTTTGAGGAGCCGATAAAATGTCCGAAGAACGTTGGGTTCCCACAGGGCATTCCCATTTTTTGCACAGAAAACAAGATCTTGGTCATGCCAGGAGGAACCAGCTTTGCGTCGCGTTTCATGTTGCCGAGTTCGATGCTCTCTCAGAATGTTGCCAATAGTAG
>DATJHM010000054.1:0-16741 GCA_035493895.1 Ktedonobacteraceae bacterium | reverse complement strand
GCCCTGGCAGCACTTTCGCAGACAGTCAAATCATAGTCCCTTCTGTCTCTCCCTGGAATGATGTGGTGTGATTGGAGCCCTCAAAAGAGAACGGGCCGTGGCGTAGGGTCAGCGGCTGAAAAATGGTCTGTAATGGCAGATGGTGCTGACCAGAACGAATGGGGAAGTGGAGTGTGCTAGAACTGGCAAGGAGGGCATCCAGGTAGTGGCTGCGGGTCTCATCTGGGTAGGATGTTGGCATAGCAAAACCCTTCTCTATTTTATGAGACATAAGTGTAGATTATTCCTGTTTATGCGTCAAGTGTGGATCAGACAAATAATGATTTTGCAGCATATTGTGGCTCATCTGTAAACACCATAATGTGAGAGTGATATAAAAGGCCCCAAAGGCCTTCTCACCAATGAACTACCAGTGAGTATATATTCATTTACAATGAGAGTCTCCATGTGGGCAAATTGCAAAAGGCCACTCTTACCAAATGATAGCTCTTTACACGTCTTTTCGATTCCCCTCAATAATGCTAGCCCACCCTTAATATTCCATAATCTGGCTGCTCCTGGCAATACAAAGTTGCTTTTTGCTGGCTTATCTACACATCACATGTTAAAATAGCTTTACAAATGAGCATTTCCAGTCATTACGAGAAAGAAGATTGCTTGTATGTCCACCAATTATCCGACACTGCTCCATCTGCGTGGCCGTTTCGTTGATCCTCATTTACAGAACCTGAGGCCAGAGCAGCCCCAACGCCTCTACGCGATTGCGGATGCCTTTGCCCTGGACGATGAACAGGCTGTCATTCTCGCATATACTCACGTGATGCTCATCAATATACGCAGCCAGGAAGTGCTGTGGAGCATTGCCTGCCGCTCCTCACATGTTATGGCCTTAGACCGTGAGCGTAGCATCCTCGCGTTAGCCTCAAAAGATGCGTTAGCCATCTGGAATTTGCGAAACGGCCAGCTTATACACAACCGCGTACATGAGGATGATATCGCTACTGATATGGCTTTCAGCCCAGATGGCTCCCTGCTCGCCGTCGCAATGTATGATGGTGGAATACAACTCTGGTATGTAGCGAACGGACAGCATGGTCACTTGCTCAATCTCGAGATTGATTATGGAGCTTCAAAAAGTATCGCTTTTAGCCCAGATGGCAAGTATCTTGCGGCTGGCACTTATGAAGATAATAAAGTCTGGCTCTGGAACGTCGCTGACGGTCGATTACAGCGTATGATGCAGACGCACCCGCATGCCGAACGGATACATGGCCTGACATTTAGTCCTGATGGAATGTTGTTAGTTGGTGGCGATATTGGCGGTAGTACAGCAATCGATCAGACTTCGGTATGGGATGTAGAAACTGGACGACTGGTACAGAGCTTCGACCAAAAAACCTGGCTACCAGCCTTCAGCGCTGATGGGAAACTGCTCGCTTCAACATATATAGCAGATAGAGATAGAGAAAAGAATAAGAAAGCAGGCCCCTTCCAGTCCTCAGATCCGATTTGCCTATGGGATGTGGCTGGCAGACACCTGCTGCGACAGTTCAAAGGACACAGAGAACGTATTCAAGGCCTGGCTTTTAGTCCCAGTGGGCGTACACTCATCTCCTGCGGCAACGACGGGATGGTGAGCTGGTGGGACAGCGAAAGTGGGCAGGAAGTGTATCGTCTCGAAACGTGCTTTAGTACCCGGGCCAGTGGAGCTTACACTGCAAATAGGCGTCTCCTGGTTTCAGGTCTCAAAGATGGAACGTTTCGCCTCTGGCATGTCAATGAAGGGAAACTAGTGGGTGCTATTGGAGCGTTTCCAGGACGCCAGGGGCAGGAAGGGGTCGCAATCAACTCAGATGGCACACAGATAGCAACATGGACACAAACCCCTCTTTTTTCCGGCTCGCTCTGTATCTGGATGAAGGGCGAGAAACGCCCCCTCCAGCCAGGGAATCAGAAACGGGTGTTCAGCGCGGCTTTTAGCTCGCATGACGCAGTAGTGGCTGTGGGATGTGACAATCAAGAGATACGTATCTGGAACATCACCGGGTACAAACCCGATCTCGATAACACGAAAAAGCCATTACATACGTTCAAGCAACATGCAGATGATGTACGTTGCCTGACATTTAGCCCTGATGATCGCTTTCTGGCATCGGGCTCCAGGGATTGCACAATTTGTCTCTGGGATATCAAGAAGAGAGGAGCTCCCCTGCACATCCTCCATGGTCATACACAAGAAGTCACTACCCTGGCGTTTAGTCCCGATGGTAAGCTGCTTGCCTCAGGAAGCGAGGATCGAAACATTGGGATCTGGGATGTATTCAGCGGTCAGTTGCTACGCCTGGTGGAAGGGCATAAAGGAACAGTGAGCTGCCTCGCTTTCAGCACCGATGGCAAACATATTGCTTCTGGGAGCGCAGACGGAAGTATTCGTGTATGGAAGGTAACTGATGGCACATCTCAATCAGTCCAACATGACGCTACACAGGCCGTAATCGAACGGGCCTTTGCCCTGGATGGAAAACCCATTGAGTCAAACAACTTCCAGGAAAGTGTATGGTTGTGGGAAATCCCACCGTCGGTAACGACCTACCATATCCAGCAGCCACACACACAGATTACCAGTATAGCTTTCAATGTCAATAATATACTGCTTGCATCTGGCTATTGTGATGGGCCAACGCAGACATGGCGTTTGGAAAAGATGTAGCGTGAACATGAACAAAATAGCAAACTATAAGATATAATTTATATTTCTGACAAAGGCTACGTAAGAACCATTTTAAGCGCCAAAAGATGCCCGAAATTTAACAGCCAATCCCCCAAACTCCCCCGGTCTTTCCCGTACTTTCACGAACTTTCCCATCTCGCGACAGTACGAGAAAGACCCTCTCATCATCCCCGCTAAACCAAAATATTCCCCATCTCAAACGAAGCCTTCAAGCTCTCCACCGGATCATGTACCGGCACATACTCATGCCCCACGTAGCCTGTGAAGCCCGTCGCAGCAATCGCTTGAAAAATCGCGGGATGGTAGATCTCCTGCGTCTCATCGGGCTCGTGGCGACCAGGATTGCCTGCAATATGGTAATGCCCAAACCATTGATGATTCTCGCGAATCGTGCGAATGAGGTCGCCTTCCATGATCTGCATGTGATAGGCGTCGTACAGCAATCGCACCGCAGGCGAATTCACCATCTGGCAGACCTCTACGCCCCAGGGAGTTTTATCACACTGGTAGTCTGGATGGTCAACTTTACTGTTGAGCAGTTCCAGCACAAGCGTCACTCCCGCCTCCTCCGCCGCACGCGCGACACGCTGCAAACCCTCAGCCGTCTGCGCTGCCCCGACGCTATCAGCAAGACCGGCCCGGCTTCCACTAAAACAGATCAAATAAGGGATCTCCCATTTTACAGCCAGTTCAATGTTCTTCAGGATCTCTTGCTCGATACGCGCATGATCCTCGCGCCGATTGAGACCCTCTTCAATCGAAGCATGCCCATTCATCGTAGCAATTTTGAGTCCATGCTCTTTGATTTGCAACCAGTAACCTGGATCTGCCATTTCTATCGCATCATAGCCTATCTCCGCAACAGTGCTGATAAATTGCTCGGGCGTCAACATCCCTTCACGCACACAACACCACCATACTGCAGTTTGTTTTAGCCTTGCCATACTCTTACTCTCCTCTATGACATCCTTGTACAACGATACTAGCAAGCTCGCTCTGTTGAGCATATGTTTTTCTCTCTTCCCCTGTCAAGGATGAATAACGCCGATACGCCTCAGTTTTTTTGAACGTTCCGCCCTGTGGGTGATATGATACTGGTATCTATCGATCTATAAGAGGAGGAACGCGATGACAATCGCCACACAGCCCTTTGGGCGCAGTGGTCACATGAGCACTCGGACGCTTTTTGGTGCAGCTGCGCTCGGCTCTGTCTCACAATATGATGCCGATCGCACGCTTGAGGTGCTTCTTCAGTATGGTGTGAATCACATCGATACTGCTGCCAGCTATGGTGATGCAGAACTGCGCATCGCTCCCTGGCTCGCGAAATATCGCGATAAATTTTTTCTCGCGACCAAAACGGGCGAGCGCCGCGCAAAAGAGGCAACCGAAGAGCTCCACCGCTCTTTGAAACGCATGAATGTCGATTATGTCGATCTATGGCAATTCCATAATCTTTCTGATCCTATCGAATGGGATATCGCTCTCAGCCCCGGCGGCGTCATTGAGGCGGCTATCGAGGCCAAAAAGCAGGGCCTGATCCGCGCAATTGGCGTAACGGGACATGGGCTACAGGTTGCGGCCACCCATCGGCGCAGTCTGGAGCGCTTCGATTTTGATTCGGTGCTACTTCCCAATAACTTTGTTACGCTGAAAAATCCCTACTACGCCGAAAATTTCAATGCTCTGCTTGCTACCTGTCAGGAGCGTAACGTTGCCGTGCAAACGATCAAATCGATTGCTTACCGACCATGGCTCGGCGATGATCATACGCGCAACACGTGGTATGCTCCCCTGGAAGAGCAGGCGGATATTGATCGCGCAGTACACTGGGTGCTCAAACGACCCGGTGTTTTCCTCAATACAGTTGGCGATATCAATCTCCTGCCGAAAGTGCTCGATGCCGCCAGCCGCTTCCAGACTGGCACGTCGGATGAGGATATGCAGGCTATGGTTGATCGCTTACAGATGCAACCACTCTTCGTCTAAAACTTCTTTTTTTATTCTTTATGCGAGAAGACGGTTTTACCCGTCTTCTCGCATTTCTTTTTTAGTTGAGGCTAAAGATAAACGGTCAGGTTGCGCTTGAAATTATACACAGCCACGATTGAACGCCCCTCCTGCCTGCTCCTCTCCATCGCCTCACGCTTCGCCTCCTCCAACACCGGACGAATAATCGTGAGGTCCAGATAATAGCGCTGCGTCTGCGGGTCCACCCACGTCCCCAGCCAGGTGTCCGGTTCCAGAAGATCCTGTTCATTCTCGTCAATAAATTGTCTCAATTCCTCCACAAGGTCCGCCTCAGGAGTAAGAATGACTGTCCTGCCTGGATACTTGGGTAAGCCCCAGGCATCGATCGCATCGAGAAACTGGTGGGTGTCAACTTTTGACGTGACACCCCCTCGTTCTAACGTGACAATTGCGATCTCTAACAGGTACTTTTCATAATAGCAACGCTCTAAGTAGGTCTTACACTGCATATTGACAATCCTTCGTGTGGAGAGAAATGCGGCCTGCCGAAGCCTGTACGCACGGTTTTCCTGCGCTATGCAACAACGACAGTTACTTTATGATAACCGGTTGCCCCATTGGGCACAGTTCCTCGGGCCTTCGCAGTCTGCGTCTCGCCAGTCCCATCGGTCGCACGCACTACCAGCATATACGTTCCAGGTCGGTTCGGTTTCCACGACCAGTTCCAGAGTACCCAGCTATCTTTCGAGAGAGGTGGGTCCAGCGCCGCCTGCTGCCAGGTCGTCCCATCGTCGGTGCTCACCTCCACCTTGCTGATGCCACGATACCCCGAGAAGGCCAATCCCGCAACTGCTACTGGCTGACCTACCGGAATCGTACCCTTTGGTCCATCAATGCGACTGATAGTCGGTATGGGACCGTTGTACCAGCCCTGGTCCGTGTACAATCCTGACACGAAATGATCAGTCAACTCAATACGCGTTAACCACTTGGGGTTCTCTTCGCCATAGCGCCCTGGAATCAACACACGCATAGGATAGCCATGACGTGCGGGTAACGCGACCTGATTCATGTGATATGCCAGTAATGGATCAGCGTCCAATACCTCTTTCAGAGGCAAACTGACCGTATATCCATCCACACTATGGAAAGCGATATAACTTGCCGTCGGCTGCGCCCCGCCATGCAAATTCAACAGCGCTCGTAACGGCACACCTTTCCAGACCGCCGTACTGATAAAATGATCACCAACACCGTTGGCGATACATTCCAACGTCACCGCACGCTCATCAGTGGGCAACTTGAGTACCTCATCATAGGTATAAACACCCGGGCGCTGAATGAGTCCGGTGATCTCTAAACGCCACAGGGTAATATCCGTTGCAGGATCAATCGGATTCTGCGTCACGACATAATGGAGGTTGTTTGGCGTGATAGGTGGCGTCTTATTACCGGCTGGATAGTACTTTGTCCCGTCGTAGTAAGTATACATACTCATGTAGGTACGCAGTAATTCCAGCGTTGCCAGTCCCCCACCAATCCCCAATATCACCACACCAGCCCCCGCCAGCACCTGCCGCCTCCCGGCGGAACTTCTCTCTCCAGCCATCGTTTGTTTGGGCAACAGTGCCCGGTACAGGAGACACAGCGCGGCAGCATACACACCGAAGTCAAGGAAGAGCGCAACGATTGCCAGCGTACGCGCCCAGAAAAGGGGCAAGCCATAATGGTTCTGAGGCAGTTCGATCCAGAAAAGCACGATTGCCAGCAGACTCATCACCAGGCAGAAACCCAGGGCCGTGAACCATTCTCGTCGATGAGGACGATACCCGCTCACAGGCGGCAGGATGCCCACCAGCGCGGCATAGAGCGGACCAAGCAGCGTTCCCAGCACGACCATGCCCAACAACGCCAGACCCAGAGGAGCCGATTTTGACTCCGCCCCTTTGAATGTGGCAAGTAACCTGAGAAAAGTGCCGACATCGATGTGTTTAAGTACAAAATCGCCAAACATCTCCACTGGCGTTGGCGTGCCAATAAGAAACAACAAACTACCCATGACTACTACTGACAGAATGCTCGCCACAAGGCCAGCAGGCAGTGCTAGCAGGGCCCCGCTAAGACGACTACGCCACATCTTGCTGCGATCCGGCTCAGAGGGCTTCTCCGACTCCGTTATCGCTGGCTGTTCAGGATCTTGCATCGCTTTCTCCCCCTGCTCATAGACTCACCTCTCCCATTTTCTTTTCCCTCTGCTTGCGCCACAGGAAAATAGCAACTCCAAGCCCGACACACGTCAGGCCATATACCAGGACGTAATACCAGGTCCAATTTGGATGTGGGCCTAACAGAAAATAGCTACCGATCGTAGCGCAGGGAAAATACCAGGCCAGCACACTCGCCAGACCACCCGCGTCCAGCCGCCCACTCTTTGTGCGCAACGGACGCCATACCAGCGCGATCCAGACGAGAAGCGCGGTCGTATACCAGGGAAAGATGTGAGGCGAGATGGCAAAGATCGCCCCGACCAGGATCAACGTCGAGACCTCCATACCCATCTGTTCTCGTTGTCGTAGTACAAAGACCAGCAAGGCCACACTGCCCATGAACAGCGCATCAACGCCATAGACAAACAATCCCGCCAATCGCCCGTTCAGGCCCACATGCAGCCACAACCAGCGCGCGGTCAGCGAGACCGGTCCCCCATTGCCCGAACTCTCACCTGCATAGGTACCGAAGAAGCCCAACACCTGCCCATGCCCCAGAATGATATAGGGTATATAGGCCAGTATAATCGTCCCAAAACAGGTCAGCAGGAGCACCCAATCTCGCCGCCTCCACACTACCAGCAACAGCAGAATAGGATAGATTTTCACCAATGTTGCTAATGCAATACACAATCCCGTCAGTGCGCGCGCACCTCTCTTCTGGCTTTGCGCACTGAGAATAGCCCCCACCGTCAGCAGTACGGCCACCACATCGACATGCCCCTGCAATGCAAATTCGATGATTGGCAAGGGACACCAGGCATAGAGAATGCAGCGCGCCGGGTCCAACCCTTTCTTTTGCAGTGCAAGGATTAATAAGCCACAAATGAGCAGATCACAGCCTACGAAAATGCTTTTTAGCACGGCCAGATTCGCTGGCGCGACCAGATAGCTGAGCAAATAGACAAACTCTGCAAACGGCGGATAGAGCGTCGGCACATTTCTAAAACGGCTGTTGTCATATAAAAAATCGCGCAATGATAGCAGTTTAGGATCACCCGGACCATACACGTAAGGACTATACCCGTGCAAGGTCACACGCGCATCCCAGAGATAGCGCCAGGAATCACGCGAGAGATTCGGATCTTTGCCGAGAAAAAGTATGCTCAGCAGAAGCGTTCCCCCCATGATCACCGCCAGCTCAATCCAGCGCGTTCGCCCCGTCTGCTCTCTGGTTCCCAGTACCAGCAGGCAAGCAGCAATATAGGGCAGAAAACAGGCCAGCCAGAGCCCCACAAAAGGCCCTAACGGCTGCGAATCCGAGGGCTCGGTAATCGCCAGAACCACTACCATACCCAGACTTATCGCCAGCAGGACACACAAAAGGGCTAGCCGCCACCGTTGCAAGGTAGAACGCAGCTTGCCCATTAATAACTCCAGTTCAGGCCACACTGCTCACAATGTCTCGCGGGATGCTCACTCTCAAATGCGCTGCGGAAGGCTTCGTAGCGTTCGCCGTTCCAGATACTCTCGATCGACTCCTGAAACACATTCCCCAGCACGCGCTCTTCATGATATTCTTTCGCACTTCTATGTCCAAATGGCGCAAAACAGCAGGAGAGCACATTGCCGCTTGACGTAATATAGGTCAACGTGTAGGGACGCTGGCAACCGGACCAGGGACGCTCGCCGAAGTCACGCACGATACTTTCCATGGGTGTGGCCGATCCGGCGGCGCGGAACTGAATTCCTCGCTCCTTGCACATCTGCTCACACTTCCTGACCAGCTCGAGCTCTTCCCGGCTTGAACGTTTGAACAGGGCCTGATTCGCCATCGCCAGCCCTTTCTCGAAATAGACAAAACGCTGCATGTACACTTCACGAATGCCGTTTTCATCGGCCAGTTCGATCAGACGCGGCAAATCGCCCAGATTTTCACGCATCGCCGTAAACCAGAGCGATACCGCTGGTTTGCTTGCATCCTGCGCCCGTTGCATCTGCACAAAATTGCGCACATTGCGCCAGATCTTATCGAACGCATCAACGCCACGCACATGCGCATACATCTCACGCGTCGCACCATCCATCGAGAGGCGATACTCGTCCAGGCCCGCGTCAATCAGGGCCTGACCGCGTTTGCTCGTCAGCAGTGTGCCATTGGAATTGAACAGGACATAGGTTCCTCGGTCTTTTAAATAGCGAATCATCAGCGGAAGGTCTTTATTGAGAAGCGGCTCTCCCAGTCCATGCAGCACGACGCGATCTAATACGGGAAATTGATCGACAATTTCGCGGAACTGCGCAAAGGGGAGGTCGCGATCTTCTTCGCGTGAGAGTAACGTGCGTGGACATTGCTGACAGAGTTCATTGCAGCGACTGGTTGGTTCTATATAAATTGAGCGTGGCAACGTCACAATAGAAGTGGTCGTCATTCTTCAAAACTCCTTTTTTACCTGTGCAAGACAGGCGGCAGTTATGGGCGCAAGATCAGGCTCTTCCTCAAGCATTTGTGCCAGGGTGAGCAGATCGACATGTTCATCTATATCCAGCAACGGCTCAAGCAATTGGACACGCAAACCTTGCTCCTGCGCCTTCTCGACGGTCAAACGCAATACCGCGTCTGTGCTCATCGGAATATCCGTAAAGACATCGTGAGGCTGGCGCATCGCGATCAGATAGTAGCCACCATCTACCGATGGCCCAAGCACCACGTCAGCATGCTCCATTGCCTGCATCGCCTGTGATATCGTATCTTCAGAAATGTGGGGAGAATCTGAACCGATAAGAACTGCGGCACGATAGCCCTGTGCGTGAATCGTGCGGAAGGCTTCAAGGAGGCGCTCTCCCAGATCCGCCCCCTGCTGAGGGAAACTGGACCCGGGCAAATGGACGGGCGCAATCAATTCTGCCAGAGCCGCATGAAAACCGGGCATAGCGGGTGTATAGACCCAGTAAAGATCACTGGTTGTTTCTTTAAAACGGAGAGCCAGATCTATAAGAAATGCCTGGTATACCTGCAATGTCGCCTCATCCCCGATACCTCGCGCGAGACGTGTTTTCACTTTTCCTTTTTCCGGATAACGGGTCATTATCAATAACGCAGTATCAGACATTCCTTCTCCTTCTTCCAACATAGCGGGCCGTTGTGCGCAGCATCAGATAGGCCGCCCTGATACTACCGCTCAGCGTTCCAGCCACCTTCGAGTGACCATACTGACGCCGTCGATAATGCAGAGGAAGCTCGCTGATTCGATACCCGGCACGGGCCGTCTTCGCCAGCATCTCCACAGGCCAACCAAAGGTCATTTCGCGCATCTGCAATGCCTCCAGCAGAGAGGTACGCACAACACGAAATGAGCCGACATCGTGCAGGCTCACCCCATAGCGCAGACTGATCACATGGCTCACCAGCCAGTTTCCCAGCCGGGCTTGCGGTGGCACTGCGCCCCGTTCGGCCAACGCACTGACACGCGACCCCATCACGAGATCGGCCTGATCTTCTAGAGCCGGTTGCAACATGGCAGGGAGATCCGCGGGATTATCGCTACCATCCCCATCCATAAATACCAGCAGATCTGCGCCCAGCTTCTTCGCCGCACAAAAACCACTCCAGCAGGCCCGACCATATCCGCGTATCGGCTCGCTGACCACCTGAGCGCCTGCATCTCTGGCAACCTGCGCAGTTGTATCTGTACTTCCATTATCTACTACAATAATATGGTCCAGCGTCTGAGGCGGCAGTTCTGCCAGCAGCTTCTCCAGAGCGCGTTCCTCATTGAGGGCCGGGATAATCAGCGCAATAGTATGATCCGCCATCACCTTCGCATCCCCTTTTCCTCGTAAAATAAAAGTAGTATGCTTATGACACGTTCAAGAAGAGCGTTTTTTACCAGATTATACGCATGTAAAAAAATGCCTGCTCCCTTTTATCCAGCAAAATAATCTCATTAGGCGAAAAAACATTGCCAGATGTATTTTTTTTGTTATACTACCCTACAGAAGACTGAAAAGGTCTCTCAACGTAGCATTCAGCAGAAAGTACATGCTCGCATGACGCTCAATAAGTCTATGGATTACCATAAACGCTATGCCCCGGTAGAGGAGATCAATCTGGTCAAACTTTACGAGCAGTTTAGCGGCCCGGTCCATACCTATGTGTATCGTTTGTTAGGCAATCAAGAGGATGCCGACGACATCACGCAGGAAGTATTTATCCGTGCCTGCACCGCATGGGAAACGCTGCATGAACGTGAACATCTTTCTGCCTGGCTGTATCGCATCGCTACTAATCTCTGTATCGATCTTATGCGCAGACGCAAACGATTTTCCTGGTGGCCCCGCGTTCGCCGTCAATGGCATGATACTATGGAAGATGAAGAGCTCAAGCCTGATACGCTACGCGCACTCTCTGATAGCGGGGGCATCCCCGAAATTGCCGAACGCGAGCTGATCCACATAACCCTGCGCGATATGCCAGCAGACTATGCGATCGCTCTCGTCTTGAGTGCAGCACAGGGCATTCCCTATCAGGAAGTCGCTCGTATCATCGGAGTCACGCCCAATACCGCAGCAACGCGCATCTCGCGTGCAAAAAAAATGTTTGCACTGCACTATCAACGCTTACTGAAAGATGGGGCTGGAATATCGGAGAAACGCTTATGAATAACACTGACCTGCCACCATTACCTCCTACGGATAAGATTCATCCGGAAGTATGTGCTCTGGTCAAACGCTATCTTGCTATCGCCGCTGATCTCCCAGATGAACAACGCCACCAGTTGTCCTATCATCTCCAGCATTGCCCTGATTGCGCTCGTGAATGGCGCATGCTTGATCCGGTCACTAAAGCTATTTCGCAAATGGCACGCTCACACCCTTCAGCACAGGTGGATCAGGCAGTTCTGGCCGCAATAGCCGCGACCACACAACACACTCGCTCTCGCCGTCGTCATCGTCTGCTCTCGCGAGGAAGTCTCGTCGCCGCTCTGGCTGCCTGCTTGAGCATCGTCGCCATCGCTACGCTCCTCTTTGTTTTAAATGTGCAGCAAAGCTTTCAGTTGCCAGCCAATCTTTCCTGGAATAACTATGTTCTCTACCATAGCCAGGTTATGACGGGCAGCGATGGAAAACAATACCGTATCCAGACCTATCACAATCTCGCTACGAATCAGATGAATGTCACCACAAAAATGGGTAACCAGTTACAGGTCGAGGCAGTGAGCGATGCCCATCAAACGCTCGGCATGGATACGATGCACCGTGTGGCACAATGGGACGCCGATGCCTGGAGTAGCGACGACTCTCTCTTCGATCTGACACAACTCCGCGCGGATTTACAAACAGGGAAGGCGGTCTATCTGGGCAAAGAGACGTTTCAGGGACAGGCGGTCTATCGCATACGCACGGCTCAGGGCGATATTCTTCTGCTGGATAGCCATTATATGCCGGTCAATGTGCTGGAAGTGAATCAGCAGAGCGATGAGCCCATGTATGAGCAAATTTCCTGGCTTTCTCCGACGCGAGTACCCAGTTCGATCTGGCAGATGGATATCCCACAGGGTTATAAAATGGGCCAGCTTCCCCCTCACCCCAAAATGGAATAAGTACGCTCGCAGAGGGATGCCGACGATCCTATCGGCACTCCCTCACGTTCTTTCCAGGCTCTTTGCATCTCTATGTTTGCCTCCTGCATGGTAAAATTCATGTAAATATATGCATGCATTCTCAAGAAACTACATAGGCTTATCACAACTATTTATCTTCTAAAACAGAAGCATCGTAATATTGTTCTATGTCTATACGAATACCAGAATCGATACGTTCCTGACAAACTGCCCCGACTTACCCATGCTCCTTCAATTTTCTCGCCAATTATTGCGAAATTGCTCGCAAATTATTGCCCCGGATTTGACAAGAAATGCATCTAAGAAACAGAGAGCAAGCAAACTATTTGGTGAGGGTCGGTATAGTGGAAATGAGTGGTGAGACCATTCCAACGCGCAAGACAAGTGTGCCGTTGATCAAAGCTGACAGGCTGACAACAGACAGTGGGAATATGCGCATTGTCGAGTTTCGTAGGAGTAGCGTTATCACCTACGTTGTATTTAAAGTGAGGAGTATACATAATGAAGTCAAGTTCACCTGACAAAGAGCACGTTGTTGTAGGTAAAGACGAGTTAATCCACCAGATCGCCGCCAGAGCTGGCTTAAATTTGAAAGAGACCAGCAAGGTGATCGATGCCTTTACCGAAGTTGTTCGCGAAGATGTTTCGCGTGGTCAAGAAGTTCGCCTGATGGGCTTTGGAACCTGGAATCTCCGTGATGTTGCACCACGCCGCGTCAAATCGATCCGCGGTGGCGACCAGATCACGATTCCCGCACGCAAGCGCGTCGGCTTCTCCGTTGGTGCCGTCCTCTCACAGGCCGCACACAATAATAGCCCGAAGTCTTCCAGTAAACCCATGCAGCCCAATCGCGAGTTACAGGGTAGCAAACGTTAAGCAATTTTTGTCCTGGTACGAATCTCCTCCTGGCACATATGCTCTCAAGCAATGCCAGGAGGACACTTTCGATCAATCACAACTATCAGTTCAGCGAAAGCAATGCTATCTCTTCTAAAGCAGATCCCGCTCTCCCAATACTGTTGCGAGATCCTGCGGGAGCGGCACCTCGAACTTCAATGTCTCGCCACTTGTCGGATGGACAAACTCCAACTGATAGGCATGCAAAAACTGACGCGTCAGTGGCAGATGGGTCCGGGCCTTTCCCGATCCCGTCGTATACACAGGGTCGCCCACAACAGGATGGCCGATCGCCTGGAGATGGACGCGGATCTGATGTGTACGCCCGGTTTCCAGTTGTAAAAGCAGCAATGTGTGGCGCGAAAAGCGTTCTAAAACGCGGAAATGTGTTCGCGCCTCACGGCCATCCTGTGCCATAATGGCCATCTGCTGACGGTTGCGCGGGTTACGTCCAATGGGTGCATCAATACTCCCTTTATCCAGCGCGACCATCCCATGCACCAGGGCCAGGTACCGTTTGATTACCTCATGGCGCTTCATTTGATCAATCAGAGCCGCCTGCGTACGTACGTTCCTGGCAACCAGCAGCAGGCCCGAGGTATCCCGATCCAGACGATGCACGATTCCCGGACGCAGATCGCCCTCTTCCGGCTGCAATTCCGGATAGCGCGCCACCAGCGCATTCACCAGCGTATCGTCGCTATGGCCGGGAGCAGGATGCACCACCATCCCCGCCTCTTTATTCACGACCATTAGATCGGCATCTTCGTACACTATGTCCAGAGGCAAGGTCTGCGGTTCTACATTTTTTTGCTGCGATGAGGGAAGAACATGCCGCAAGCACACCTCATCATTGCTGCGTAGCGCATATCCTGCTTTACTCACTTTCCCATTGACCACCACCGCCCCCTCTGTAATCAATTGCTGCACAATTGTCCGTGACAATTCCGGGCGTTGCGCCACAAGATAGCGATCCAGGCGCAATCCTACCTGTTCCGGCAGAATCTGCCAGACGCTTTCCTGAGGGACTTCAAGGACAGGCTTCGTTCCATTCTGTCCATCGACATCGTTTGCGTTAAACATCATGCTCCGTTGGTTGAAGATCTCCTGCCACCTTGCCCTGAGTTGCCACTCCAGGCTCTGTTTCATCGGCCGCTCCACCCTGCTTCACGCCACCAAACAAAATAAGGAGGAAAAGCAGCACAACCCCGACGGAAATGCAGGCATCTGCCACATTAAAAATTGCGAAATTAAAACCAATCTGCGGAATACGAAAAAAGACAAAATCAACGACGTATCCAGCATGGCGCGCCCGGTCCACCAGATTTCCCAGAGCGCCTCCAATGATCATCCCAAAAACAAGCTTGTAAATCAACGTCCCGCTATTGATAATGCGACTGTAGAGATAGCCTACGACGACCACCGCCAGCGCTATGAGTACGGTCAGAATGATGGTATGTGAACCACCATCAAACATACCAAAAGCGGCTCCATTATTCTGGATATAGTAAAGCATGAGATACGGGTTGATCAGTGGGACCATCTGTCCCCAGGGTGGACTTAAATGCGCTACCACGAGATTCTTGGTCCACTGATCAAGCGCTACAATCACAATGACGGTAAGCAGCGCTATCGCATCGTAAAGACGTGCACGTCTGGCTATCACAACAATCCGATCCTTCTTTTTTCAAACCGTCAGGCGGGTTGCGAAAGGACATTGGCTCTTGCCGCCCCCCGGAGGGACAGTTCAGGCATGAGACGTTAAGAGGTCAAGTGCAAACACACAAGACAACAGTGCCAGTATTGTATCATATCGGATTGAAAAATTCTCTACCTCATCGCCTCGATTGCACGCCTATTTCTCTACTCTGTCTCCGCATCGTACAACTCTTCGCGGCTCAAATTGCGCTGCTCCAACTCTGACTCGTGTTTGACGCAGCGCGCGGCCCAGGGAATCGCCTCCAGACGCTTCTCCGGTATCGGCACGCCATCTACGACACATTTCCCATACGTGCCGTCCTCGATCCGCTTCAGGGCCGCATCCACATCGGAAAGCAATGCCCGCTCGTTGACCAGAATAGCCTGCTCCTGTTCTTGCTCGAGCGCATCAACGGCGATCTCTTCGAAATCCTGTGGACCTTCACTTGCTTCGTCTGAATTAACTGGCTTTGGATACGCCAGATCCAATCCTCCCAGATGCTCGATCAGCTCTGCACGCTTCTCTTCCAGGCGCTTTTTCATTGCTTTGCTCTCTATAGCCATGGTCCTGCTCACTTTCTATCTGGCAAGAAACTCCATCCCACGTCCCCTCCGGGGTCAAACGATCGTGTCTTATGCCTGCTCTTGCCTTTCTCATCATCTAAAATAGAATACGAAATTTGTTGCCATAAGGTGTCATTCGGCTACACGAAGTATTTTTCATGCTCATGCACATTTAAGATAAACAAATGGCCAACCTCATCCATCAATCTGGTAACGGAGTTCATCCTTAAACAATTTCGGCAGCAAAAAATCTTCAGAACATCTCTTGTATATACTTCCCCATCCTGCTATACTAGCAAAGCTGCACAAGCTTATTTAGCAGCTACAACACACAAATAACCACCGCAAGAAAAGAAGTCATCATGCCGGTCTCCAGACAGCAAACGATGCGTACATTGTACCTTGAGCAATTACTCACCCACCACACCACCGTTACCCTGCCTATTGCATCGACTGGTTATACGTTCCCATTGCACACGCTCTTCCAGCCGATGGTCCTACGCTACGATCCATTTACCCCACAGAATAGCCAGCAAGCATCGACGATCATCGAAGCAAAAGATGGTGCCGAAGCACTCGCGAAAAGTGTCTCGCAACGCATCATCGTGCTTGGCGGTCCGGGCATGGGCAAAACGACGGCCCTGAAAGCGCTTCTCCAGCAAGCAATCACGGCAGCTCAAACCGACATATCAGCGCCGCTCCCAATCTTCATCTCCCTGCCAGATCTGGCCCGTACCGCTCTCTCCCTGCCAGAATACATCCAAAAGACCATCGGAGAGTTCCAGATCGATACACACTTCGCAAACACTTTGATTGAGGCAGTGAATAGCGGCAAAGCATTTCTCTGCCTCGATAGCCTGGATGAGATCCTTCCCGCTCTACGCCCGGATATCATCGCCCTGATTAATCGTGAGGCGTTGCGCTGTCAGGGAACGTGGATCGTCGGCTCACGTTTCACCGAGTATCAGGGAGGACAGTTCTCCCACAGTCAGTTTGCTGAATGGGAACTGCAACCGCTGGATAAAGAGAAACGTCTAAACCTGGCAGAG